>CAZDGV010000005.1:2328-17315 GCA_964505195.1 uncultured Chitinophagaceae bacterium | reverse complement strand
GATGACAATCCGATTGGAAAAGGCAGTCCGGGTGAGCTAACCAAGTTGTTGTATCAGCGATTTGTTGAAATGGAGCAGAAATATTTTAAAAAGCAGATGTAATAAGGTTTAAAGTTAGAGGTTGAAGGTTTAAGGTTTGGAGTTCGTTACTAAGAAGCGCTTGTAAAACATAAATTTCAACAGATTCACTTCGTGTCCCTTTGTGTCTTAGTGCCTTGGTGGTTCAACTCAAAAAGCTTAATACTCCATCAGCTTTTGCACAGTTTCATGCAGTCTAGCTTTTGCGAGAAAATTTTGTTCCAGTTCAATGCTGAAAGGAATGGGGGTATCCAAGGATGCGCAGCGCATTACAGGTGCATCAAGCCATGCAAAACAATGTTCAGCAATCCATGCTGCCACTTCGCCTCCTATGCCGCCAATTAGCGTGTCTTCATGTAATACCAGCACGCGACCGCTTCTTTGCACCGCTGCACGAATTGCTTCATAATCAAGCGGTGCGAGGGAACGTAAATCGGTGATGTCAATAGATATTTCAGGATGTTCAGCAGCATAATCTTCTGCCCAATGTACGCCGGCACCATAGGTGATAATGCTGATATCATCACCACTGCGCACCTGTCTAGCTTTTCCGATTTCCACAGCATAATAATCTTCCGGCACCTGTCCGCTTACACTGCGGTAAAGAGCTTTATGTTCAAAAAACATCACGGGATTGGGATCTTCTAGAGCAGCTATCAGCAATCCTTTTGCATCGAAAGGAGTGGAAGGATATACGATTTTGAGTCCGGGCACTTTCGTAAACCAGGCCTCGTTACTCTGACTGTGAAAAGGACCGGCACCCACGCCCGCACCAGTAGGCATGCGTATTACCACATCGGCATGTTGCCCCCAGCGATAATGTATTTTAGCGAGGTTATTTACAATCTGATTAAACCCAACAGAAACAAAATCGGCAAACTGCATTTCCATCATCGCCTTTTTCCCTTCCAAACTAAGTCCCAGCGCTGCACCAACAATGGCGCTCTCACATATGGGTGTATTGCGCACGCGCTCCCGACCAAACTGATCTATAAAGCCCTCGGTAATTTTAAAGGCGCCTCCATATTCAGCAATATCTTGCCCCATTAATACCAACTCGGGGTTTTGTTCCATGCTCTGTTGCAAACCCTCTTTGATCGCATCGATAAAACGCTTTTCCTTTCCGGCAGTAGAAAATTGATTGCTTAACTGTGCTCCTTTTTGCTGCAAAGACTTTACTTTATCCGTTAATGGAGCGAACACATCATCCAATTCTTTTTGAGTATCTACTTCTATAGCACCCGCATTGAATCCAATTTGCAACTCTTGCTCAATATGTTGTTTTACTTGAGCACGTATATCATCTATGTCATCTTTACGCAGTACTCCTTCTTGTAAAAGATATTGCTCGAAATTTTTTACAGGATCTTTTTGCTCCCAGGTTTCAAACAAATGTGAAGGAACATATTTGGTGCCACTGGCTTCTTCATGTCCCCGCATACGGAAGGTCATGCATTCTATCAGATAGGGCTTTTGATGTTCAATACAATATTTACGAACGCCTTTCACTGTATCAAGTACGGTAAGAATATTGTTCCCATCAATTTGAACACCTTCCATGCCATAGCCCCTTGCGCGCTCTACCAGCGAAGCGCAGCGATATTGCTCCTGCGTTGGGGTGCTCAAACCATAACCATTGTTTTCTATAATAAAAATTACGGGTAAATCCCATACCGCAGCCACATTCAGGGCTTCATGAAAATCACCTTCACTCGTGCCACCTTCACCGGTAAAAGCAAGGGCAACTTTTTCTTGTTTCCGCAATTTATATGCAAGCGCTACGCCATCGGCCAGGGTGAGTTGCGGACCCAAATGGCTGATCATTCCACAGATATGATGGGGACGACTCCCAAAATGAAAACTGCGCTCCCTGCCTTTGCTATATCCTTCCTGATTTCCCTGCCATTGCATGAACAGTTTATGCAGTGGCATATTGCGCGTAGTAAACACACCCAAATTTCGATGCAAAGGAAAAATCCATTCATCGTTCTGCAATGCCATGGTAGCGCCTACGGCGATGGCTTCCTGTCCGATACCGCTGAACCATTTACTGATTTTTCCCTGTCGCAACAGCACCAGCATTTTTTCCTCAATCATACGCGGAAACAGAAGCTGACGATATATATGCAGCAAATCACTGTTCTGTAAATTCTGACGCAGGAAATCCATTTGTTCTTCGTTGTTGATTACAAAGTTGCGTATTTCCGAGTGATCTTAGTCGATAAAGCCTAAACAAGTTTTGGCTGTAGCATATTCATGCTCATTTCTTTTTTTCTTCCTTCAGCATTTGCCGATGTACAAAAGAATTGGCAAAAGAAAGCAGGATACTGAATAAGAGCGCATTCCAGAATTTGGGAGCGCTGATTTCAAAGCCACCTACAAAGTAGGCATCTAGCAATATAATCAGTGCGTTAATGACAAAAAGAAAAAGACCAAGGGTAAAAATAGTAGCAGGAAGTGTAAAGAGGATAAGGATGGGTTTTACAATGGCATCTAAAAAAGATAAGACCAGCGCAACCACAATAGCTGTAAAAAAATCATGAATTTCAATGCCGGGCAGCAGATAGGCCAGCAAAAAGGCATTCACTGCAGTGATGAGTATTTTAATCAAGAATTTCATGCAGTTGTAAGATAGGTTTTTTTATGCTGCCTATATAGCCACTCTTTGGTGTAATTACGAACTAGCTGCCTGCGTTAAATTACCACCAATTCATAAAAAGCATCGGGCTGGAGGTATTTGTTTGCCAGCTCCTGCAGCTCTTCGGCTGTTGTGTGTTTGATTGCATCTACCGAGCGATAAAAATATTGCTCATCGAGTCCATTCAAAATGATGTTTTTCCATCTACCGATAATATGAAAAGGGCCGTCCAGATCACCCAGAATGGTTCCCATTAGGTAATTACGTACCAGCTGAAGTTCTTCCTGATCTACCGGAACCTCTCTTAATAATTGCATTTCACGATAAACTTCTTCAATGGTGGCTTCGCATACATCTTTTCCTGCCTCTGTACTCACCATCCAAGCTGTATCGTTGATATGATTTTGAATATAGCTGTGTATGCCGTAGGTGTAGCCTTTGTCTTCCCGAATATTGCTCATGAGTCTTGACCCAAAAAAGCCGCCAAAGAGCGCATTCAGCACTTGCACTTTGGGAAAGTCGGGATGATGACGGGTTGGAAAAGGCCTTGCCATGCGAATGGCTCCCTGAACGCCTGCCGGATCGTTGTTCACACGATACTTTTTTTGTGTTGCAGGCATCAGCGGATGAACGGTTTCAGTGTGCTGATACTGATTCAAAGGCAGCTGTCCAATACTAGCATTCAAAGCTTCTGCAATTTGGAGCGGAAGATATCCTGCAACGAAAATGATGCAACGGCCATTGCGGTAGTACTGTTCATAAAACGCCTGAAGCGCAGCATGGTTCAGCTGATCATAATCCGCTGCATCACTGTAAATACCATAAGGATGCTTTTCGCCATAAACATAAGCATCAATCAGTCGCGTGGCAACGAAATCACATTTGCGCAGATTTACTTCCAGTCGCTGCTTCATATTTTGCTGATAAATCTGCAGTTCTTCTTCAGGAAAAACAGCGTCTGTAATCAGTTCAGCAACCACAGGTAACAACTCAGGCAACTGCTTGGTTAAGCAATGAAGTGTAATGGTAGCTGTTTCGTTGTAGCAGGCTCTGCTTAAATAAGCTCCGTAATAATCAAAGTGCTCATTTATTTCAAAAGCAGTTTTATGCTTGGTGCCATTTTTGAGCAAAAAATTGGTGGATGCAGCAATTAAATTCTGCGTTTCGTATGCATTGCCGGCATAAAATACCAGATCAAGTGAAAGTACTTCCTGTGTTCCGGCATGTACGGCGTAAACCTCCACACCATTATCAAGTGTATAATGTGTATAAGGCTTCAGTTGTAATTCAAATGAAGTAGCATCTTTTATATGAGGTGCTTGTTTGCGATCAAGCGTTGAAGATTGCGGCATGTAATTAGTTCTTTTGATTGCTCAGATAATAAAGTGTATTGGAATTGTCGTTTGCAAAAATGCGTTGACTTTCTTCCATGAGTTGATCAGCGGTAATGGCTTGATATTTTTCCAGTTCAGTATTCATTAAAGATGCATCTCCCAGCAATTCATAAAAAGCAAGACTGCTGGCTCTGCTCATTACGCTCATATCTTCAAAAGTGATGGTGCTTTCTGTTTTGTTTTTCACCTTCTCCAATTCTTTTTCACTTACTTTCTGGCCACGCATTTTATCCAACTCGGCTTCCACTGCTTTTTCTGCATCTTCAATGCGCACGCCTTTTACCAGTTTACCATCAATAGCAATAACACCGGGGTCGATGCTCCCAAAATGATAGCAATCAATATTGCTAAACAGTTGCTGTTCTTTCACCAGTTTCTGATAAAGACGCGAAGATGCACCACCACCCAAAATATCGGTAATCAGGTCGGCCATATAATATCGCTGATCAATGCGTCCGCTCATATGCCAGGTTTTCAAAAATGCGTCGAGTGGCACATCTGCCTTCACTTCTAATTTTCGGGCCGCAGTTTGGGTGGGCTCGGTGGGAAGCGAACGTTCATAGCGCGTGCCGGAAGGTATGGGACCAAACCATTTTTCCGCCAGCTGCCGCACTTGTTCGGTTTGAACATTACCCGCCACCACCAAAATAGCATTACAGGGTGTATAATGTTTGAAAAAGAATTTTTTTACTTCATCCAGCGTTGCGTCTTCCACATGCTTCAATGCTTTGCCAATTGTCATCCACCTGTATGGATGTACCTGATAGGCAAGTGAGCGCATGGTATGCCACACATCGCCATAGGGTTTATTGATGTAATGTTCCTTGAACTCTTCGCAAACAACCTTACGTTGTACATCCAAGCTCTTTTTACTAAATGCTAAACTGAGCATGCGGTCGCTTTCGAGCCAAAAAGCTGTTTCCAGATTTTCGGCAGGGAGTTGACAATAATAATTGGTTAAGTCGTTGGTAGTATATGCATTGTTTTCACCTCCTGCAAGCTGCAGCGGTTCATCATAACTTTCTATATGTAAAGAGCCCCCGAACATGAGATGTTCGAACAAATGTGCAAAGCCTGTTTTTTCCGGATCCTCATCGCGCGCACCCACATTGTAAAGTACATTAACCACCGCCATGGGCGTGGATGCATCGCGGTGTACCAGCACTGTTAAACCATTATCGAGCGTAAATCTTTCAAAATGTATCATCGTGTGTATGAATAAAGCGTGTAAAATTCGGTAAAAAAGATGATGGCAGCACTATCTTTTAATACTAGCCACTTTCAGTTCAAGCAGTCGTGGTACATCGTTTCTGAAAACGATGATCCGCAGCTTTTGCCCCGTTTGCTGTAGCAATTGCTTATACTGCTGAATATTGTTGCTGAAATTGTTTTCTATACCGAAAATGATATCACCCGAAAGAAATCCTGCGCTTTCTGCAGGCGAATTGGGCTGTACCTCGGCTACTTCTACTTTTCCATTAATAAAGTACAAACTCATGCCTGTATAGGAATAGTCGAACGGATCGGTAAAGTGACTATTGGGCGTAAGATAAATGGTGCGTTCAGGATAATGGATAATCAGATTAAAGCGTCGCAGCAAGTCGCCCCCAATCAGCCCGGCTAATGATGGATAGCTGAAGAGATTGATCGAATCTTTATAAATATGAACAGGTACTTTTCTGAAACGGGCATTTCCAATTTTTACCTGCCGTATTACGGAAAGGTTCATGGAGATCTTTCCAATCAATCCTTCCACCTGTGTGGCAACCACTTTTTTGCGCCGATTGAAAAAACTGCTGTCTTTCACAAACTGATCTGCCAGCATCAAACATAGGCCTGCGCCCGTATCAAAGAAAAAGTTAGCATCTGCAGTAGTTTGGTCTGAAATGGAATGCTGAGTGATGGGAATGGTGGTGAAATAAGGTTTTAAAAATGTGCCACGCGGAGGATACGAAAAGCTGCCGGGTGAATACACGGCAATATGTTGATCATCAAAATTCACTTGTACCACATAGCGGCGAAAAAAAGAATAACCGATTATGCCATCGATGCGTATGCCATATACTTCAGAGAGAATACTATAATCGTTTACATGAAAATCGAGCTCCGCCACATCCAAACCCGGAAAATGCAATGTTCCTCCCTTGAAAAAATGAAGCGATTTAACCCCGCCGATTCCCTTCACCGTTTTATCACTTGGCTCGATGGGCAGCTGAAACTCCACCACCGTAGATGTATCCAGTGAAATACCTCCGCTGCCGGTATCCAGAATGAAATTGAGTGAATCGGGAATATTGTTCAATGCTGCCCGCACAAGAATAATGCCGCCGTTCAGCTGCTCAAAGCGAAAACGGGTGAGCAGTTTTGCAACAGGATACTCGGCTTGCTGGGCACGAACAGACTGAAAGAAGCTGAGAGCTACAACACAGATTAAGATCCTTAAGAAAACCATGGCACTCAAATTAACCATTCTATGTGGTTAAGACAATCGCATTCCTGCAAAAGTTGAACAAGCATGAACAATTTCTACCGAAAGGGGTTGTTTATTTAGTTTTGTGAGCGATTAAAAGGAAAAGGAGTTATGATTTTACAAGATCTGTATCAAAAGGCATTAAAGTTTGAATGGCTAAACACGGAAGAGGGTATGTTTTTACATGAACATGCGCCCCTGAGCGAATTGATGTTTGTTGCCGATGAGCTGCGTAAAAAGCAAGTGCCGCATGGAAAAGTTACCTGGCAAATCGACCGCAACGTGAACACCACCAATGTTTGTATTGCCAACTGCAAGTTTTGTAATTTCTTTAGGGTGCCCGGTCACCCCGAATCCTATATCACCGATATAGAAACCTACAAAAAGAAAATTGAAGAAACCATTCGCTGGGGTGGGGATCAGTTGTTGCTGCAGGGCGGCCATCACCCTGAGTTGGGTCTTGATTTTTATACAACCCTGTTTAAACAGCTCAAAGCATTATATCCTAATGTAAAACTGCATGCACTGGGTCCTCCAGAAGTGGCACATATTACCAAGCTTGAAAAAAGCACACACCGCGAAGTGCTGAGCGCACTGAAAGATGCCGGTATGGATTCTTTGCCCGGCGCGGGTGCGGAAATTTTGGTGGATCGTGTGCGCAGATTGATTTCCAAAGGAAAATGCGGTGCACAGGAATGGCTCGATATTATGCATGAGGCACACAAACTCAATATTACTACCAGCGCCACCATGATGTTTGGTCATGTAGAAAGTTTACAGGAGCGTTTTGAGCATCTGGAAAAAATTCGTGAAGTGCAGGGAAGAAAGCCGGAAGATGCAAATGGTTTTCTGGCCTTTATTCCCTGGACTTTTCAGGATGTAGATACCTTGCTCACCAAAATAAGAGGGGTTCATAATTTAACTACCGCCGATGAATATATCCGCATGATTGCAATCAGTCGCATCATGCTACCAAACGTAAAAAATATTCAGGCCAGCTGGCTTACGGTAGGAAAGAAAACTGCGCAGATTTGTTTACATGCCGGCGCAAATGATTTTGGCAGTATTATGCTGGAAGAAAATGTAGTAAGTGCAGCAGGTGCGCCGCATCGGTTTACCTATAAGTCTATTCAAGAAGCTATCAGTGAAGCAGGTTTTGAGCCACAGTTGCGCAATCAGCAGTATGGGTGGAGAACATTACCTGAAAGGATTGAAGAGCAGGTAGTCGATTATTAATTTTTACATTTTGCTGAGCCATTGCTGAATATCGCGCGCAAGCGCAGAAGCATCCTCCTCCATGGGTACATGTCCCAGCTTGGGATAAATTACCAATTCTGAATTGGGTAAGACATGGTGAAAGCGCCATGCATTTTCCACGGGAATCACCTGATCCAACGAACCCCACTGAACAAGAACAGGAATAGTCAATGCTGCCAAACGGGTTGTATCTATTTTTTCCTTCGTAGAAAACCGATCGATGATTGCTTTTCGATTACCCGGGCGAAGGGTGAGTTCATAATGACGGGTAACCAATGCATCGGTTACTGCATTCGGATTGCCGAAAGACTGTTGTAAACTCTTTTCAAATAGCCTTTTGGGCGAAAAGTATTTCACGAGTTGATTCAATACGGGCATACGCGCAATGCGAAAACCGAGGTTTCCTCCTTTTACTTTGCTAGGAAAACCTGCTGCATCAATCAGCACCAAGCCTTTTACGGATGGATGATCTAACGCATATTGCCAGGCCAGTAAACCGCCGAAACTGTTTCCGGCCACTATACACGAGTCGATCTTAAGCCGGCTAGTGAGTGTATCGAGTACCCGCATATACATTTGAGCACTGTAATCTGCTGTCGGGTGCGGACCGGTAATGCCATATCCGGGAAGATCTAGCCGGATAATGCGTTTATGAGGAAATTTCAATATCAAACTATCCCAGGTATGTAAGCTGCTGGCCGTTCCATGGAGTAATAACAATGGGATGCTATCGGTACTCGGACCTTCATCGCGATAATGTACCTGCATGCCTTCAATGGCAACAAAACGAGATGCGGTATTGGTATATTTTTCCTTGAGGGTATCAAGGGGCAGGTCGGGCGTATGAAAAGCCCAGATCATCAAGACGATCAAAGCAAGCACCGCAAGTAATATGATGTTTTTATTCCATCTCATTGTTACCCTTTGCTTACGAAGTTATTTTATTATTGTAAGCGATTGATAGCCATGGCAGGATAGCCGGAAAACCCGGATAGATATAAAAGGTGTATTCCCTCCTTTATTTTAACATTTTATCGCGCAGCATATATTTAGCTTTACGCTGGTCCGTCTATTTTGCCGCAGGTGAAATTTTTCGATAAAAACAATTGATTACGCTGCTTCGCAATACTATATGGCTTTACTTTGGGGGGCTAAAAATGAATTTGGACCGAGAAAGTCCAGAAATCCTGAATTTTTTAAAACCTGATACAAATGAAAATGAAAAAAATGTTGCTGGCAATGGGTTTGTTGCTATCGGTATCCATTGCCTTCGGACAAACAAAGCTGATTGAAAAAGTCGTTCGTAAAGGAAACGAAATGGTGATTCCTTACGAAAAGCATGTACTTGCAAACGGACTAACGCTGATTATTCACGAAGACCACAGCGATCCGCTCGTACATGTAGATGTTACCTACCATGTTGGTTCGGCAAGAGAAGAGATTGGAAAAAGCGGCTTTGCGCATTTCTTTGAACACATGATGTTTCAGGGCAGTGACAATGTAGCGGATGAGCAGCATTTTAAAATCGTAACTGAGGCGGGCGGTACACTTAACGGTACTACCAATCGTGATCGCACCAATTATTTTGAAACGGTGCCTAGTAATCAGCTTGAAAAAATGTTATGGCTTGAGGCCGACAGAATGGGCTTTTTGCTGGATGCTGTAACGCAGAAAAAGTTTGAAGTACAGCGTTCAACTGTAAAAAACGAACGCGGACAGAATTACGATAATAGACCATACGGCCTTGCACAAGAATATCTTTCAAAAAACATGTACCCCTATGGCCACCCATACAGCTGGCTAACCATCGGATATGTAGAAGATCTCGATCGTGTAGATGTAAATGATCTTAAAAACTTTTTCTTGCGCTGGTATGGTCCCAACAACGCCACATTAACCATTGGCGGAGATGTAAATCCGAAAGAAGTAATCAAGCTGGTTGAAAAATATTTTGGCGGCATTCCTCGCGGACCGGAAGTAAAAAACATGCCCAGCATGTTGCCCGTAATTGATAAAGAACGCTTCGTTCATTATGTTGACAATTACGCACGCATTCCCATCATGCTTAAAGCTTATTCTACAGTTCCCAACTATCATCCCGATATGGCAGCCATTGCTTGTTTGGCGCAGGTGCTGGGGCAGGGAAATAATTCTATTTTGTATCAACAGCTTGTAAAAAAACAACAAGCGCTTGAAGCAAGTACAAATAGTCAGCTTTCAGAACTGAGTGGTGAGTTTTGGTTTATCGTTGTGCCTATGCCCGGAAAATCGCTGGCATCGGCAAACGATCTGGTTCGTCAGGCACTGGATAGTTTTGAAGTAAGAGGCATCACCGACGAAGATATTGCACGTTTTAAAGGCGGCATTGAATCACAGCTTGTAAACAGCTTGCAAAGCGTAAGCGGTAAAGTGTCACAGCTGGCGGCTTTCCAAACCTTTACCGGTAATCCGAACAAGATTGGAGAACTGTTGAAAATGTATGAATCGGTTACCAAAGAAGATGTAATGCGTGTTTACAACCAATACATCAAAAATGCAAAAGGTGTTACACTCAGCGTTGTGCCGAAAGGACAGGAGAAGATGATTGTAGCAGAAAACAATCACACCATCGACTCAAGTAAATATGTTGCTCCCGATTATGGATACAACGGATTGAAGTATGCAAAAGCAACAGACAAGTTCGACCGCAGCAAAATGCCCGGTAACGGACCCAACCCTGCCATTAAAGTACCCGCTTTCTGGACTGCCAAAATGAATAATGGAGCAGCGGTGATCGGCACTAAAAACGCAGAGCTTCCCACTGTTACACTCTCTATTAAAATGCCGGGTGGACATTTGATGCAGGGAAATCAGCTTGATAAAGCGGGACTGGCCGACTTCTTTGCTACCATGATGAATGAAGACACCAAGAAGCGCAGCTCAGAAGAAATGAGTCGCGAACTGCAAAAGCTTGGTAGCTCCGTTAGCGTTTCAAGCAGCCAAGATGGTATCAGCTTTCAAATGCAAACGCTAAAGAAAAATCTGGACGCAACACTTGCCCTGCTGGAAGAAAGAATGCTGATGCCGAAATTTAATGAAGATGATTTCAAGCGCATTCAGCGACAAGCAGTAGAAGGCTTTAAGCAAATGCAATCACAACCCAGTGTAATTGCTGATATGGTCTTCGCCAAATTGAATTATGGAAACACCATCCTCGGAATTTCAGAAGAAGGTACAGAAGCTACCGTTAAAGCAATGAAAGTGGAGGATATTCAGCAATACTACGATGCCAATATGACTTCAGAAGGTTTAAATGTAGTAGTGGTGGGAGATATTAATCAGGAAGAAATTTTACCGAAACTTTCTTTCCTCAATAAGTTGCCACGTAAAAAAGTGCAAATACCTGTGCCAGCTGCTGCAGCTGCACCAGAAAAAGCGCGTATATATGTTGTGCATATTCCAAAAGCAGCTCAAACAGAGTTTCGTGTGGGTGGAGTAACCAATTTAAAATACGATGCAACCGGTTCTTACTATCGCAGCGGTTTAATGAACTATCCGTTGGGTGGGGCATTCAACAGTCGCCTTAATTTGAATTTGCGGGAAGATAAAGGCTGGACCTATGGTGCACGCAGTGGTTTCGACGGCGACAAATACACCGGAAGCTTCGAGTTTAGCTCAGGCATCAAAGCAGAAGCTACCGACAGTGCATTGGTAGAAGTGCTGAATGAACTTAAAAACTATGCAGAAAAAGGCATTACCAATGAAGAACTCGTTTTTATGAAGAATGCTATTGGCCAGCGCGATGCACTGCGTTATGAAACTGGCTTTCAGAAAGCCGGCTTTATTGGACGCATTTTGGAATATCAGCTGCCCGGTGATTTTGCTGATCAGCAGATTAAAATTTTAAATAGCATCACTGCAGCAGAAGTCAATGCCCTTGCGAAAGAATGGATCCAGATCAACAAAATGAATATTTTGCTGGTGGGAGATAAAACCAAGATCTTGCCCGGGGTAGAAAAAATGGGGTATGAAATTGTTGAACTGGATATCAACGGAGACCCGGTGAAAAAGTAAAACTAGTTGATGGTTTATTTAAAAGCGGCTCATTTTTTGAGCCGCTTTTTTTATTCCGTAGGTTTACAGAACTTGCTAAAAACGTATACATATGAAATACTGGGTCATCCTGTTATTTATTGTTATATCATCTACTGCGGCTGCTCAATTACCCGTTCCTATATCAGGTAAAATTATACGACATGAAAATTTTTCATCGGCATTTGTCACCGCTCGACACATTGATGTGTGGCTACCGGAAGAATACGATAATAAGAAAAGATATGCTGTCCTGTATATGCATGACGGTCAAATGCTATACGATGCCAATACCACCTGGAACAAACAGGAATGGGGAATAGATGAAACACTTACGCTTTTAAAGCAAAAAAATAAAATCCGCGACTGTATTGTTGTGGGAGTTTGGAATGGCGGCTCCACAAGGCATGCCGATTATTTTCCACAAAAGCCTTTTGAATCGTTGAACACAAATCAAAAAGAATTGCTTTACACAGCTGTTCGCAACAGCGGACAATCTGTGTTTCAGGGTGTTGAAATCAATTCCGACAATTATCTCCGTTTTTTAGTGAAAGAGTTGAAGCCGTTTATCGATAAAACATATTCAACGTATAGCGACAGAGCAAATACATTTATTGCTGGCAGCAGCATGGGTGGATTGATAAGCATGTATGCAATATGTGAGTATCCCGAAATATTTGGTGGTGCTGCTTGTTTATCAACACACTGGCCCGGCATTTTTAGTTTAGAAAACAACCCGCTTCCGGATGCATTTATCAACTACTTGAAAGTGTCCTTACCTAATCCAAAAAATCATAAAATTTATTTCGATACCGGCGACCAAACACTTGATGCACTTTACCCACCCATTCAAAGCCGCGTTGATGATGTGATGAAAGCGAGAGGTTACAACAAAAAGAATTGGATTACAAAATATGATCCGGGTGCGGATCATAGCGAAAACAGTTGGAAAAAAAGATTAGATATTCCACTTAGTTTTTTGTTGAAGTAGGCAGTTGCTTATTGATTCCCCAAAAGATCCTGTTTTTCATATACGCGCAAGTATATCACCCAGTTAAAGTCGATATACATACCACTCAAATCAATCACCAAATCGGTGTACACATCATCTTGTATTTGTACACGAAAAAGGTTGCTGATTTGTCGCAATGATTCTGTGGGAGCCAGATAGGGCGCTTCAGGACGATATTTTAGTCCTTCTTTTTTTAAAAGCTGTGGAGATTTTAATTCTTGATACAAAGCATGATAGGTGTTTCTGAACTGCGTGAAATTATCTGTCACCAATAACTTACTCTCAAACGACCATTCCGTTTTTTTGGCGGAAGGATAACCAATGATTTTATTTTCCAAGGACCCCTTCAGCGCATGTTGCGATTGATACTGAATTGCGCCCAGTTCTGAGGGAAGCGGTTCACCCTTTATTGATTGAAATGCATTAGGGAAATCGAATACTACTTTATGAAGCGATTGCTTTAATGCTTGATTAAATGGAATGCGTTGTGCAAAAAGTACAGAAGAGGTGAGAGCAAATATGATTGCTAATGATATTCTTTTCATGCGCGGATGAGAATTTCTTATAAACGAAGATAGGAATGAAGTTATATCAGCATGGCTTAATAGCTTAACAAAGTATGTTATGAACATAAATGAAACCGTATTTATACTTGATGTTATAGTAAAAATACGCAATAAAAAATGCAGTGGTTTTGCTATTGACACGATCAAATATTTCTTCAATCTTTATACTCTGATTTATAAAATAACTACTATTTAAAAGTCGCTTTTTATTATAAAAACCAGAAATATGAAACACACTAAAAATAATTTGATTGTCTTTAGTATGAGCCTTTTGCTAATGTATTCCTGCAACAAAGAAGAAAAGAGAATTAATTCAAAGTTTGAGATTGCAGAGTATATAAAAACTAAAGATGGAGAAATAATAAGATTTTTGGAAGATGAAGATTTTGAGTTCTCAAAAATTCTGTGCGCGCGCTTGGGCTTGTCCAAATTAGTAGTAAAGGCTGGTATCTATGAAATAAAAACGAGCAAAAATGATTTCGGTACAGTGGTACTTAAAATAAAAAGCTATAAAGAATTAGAAACGAACGGTTCAAAAGATCAAATCTTAAAGAATCCGGCTGAAGTGGTTGAAACGAGTGATATTGGAATTCGAATTGCTAAGAAAAAAAAATTCACTTGTGGTGGTGAACCTGTGACTACTCCTTGTTTATGTGGAATAGGATTTCGTTGTGGAACCACTAACTATGAAGAGGAGATTGAGTCAGAGAACATACTTAATTCAGAAAAGGCTTCTGTATATACCATTAACAACCTTTTTAATGAAAGAGTAAAAAGGGCAAGAATGGTGTTTAACAAAAACTCATCAACATTAAAAATATCATTTACTGAAAGTGTAAACTGGCAAAGTTTAAACAATTAGCTTTTGAAAATCACACTCTTTTAATTGTAAGATTATGAAAGCGCTAATCCTAATCTTTTTAATGAATATTTATCAAATCTCACTGAGTCAATCATTCAAGATTTTAGACGAATTGTTTACTACCAGTGAGAAACCATTGATGATATATTCTATTGCTGCCTGGTGTGCTGGAAATATTGAAGATCTAAATAGTATAAAAGATACATTAATAAAATATCGCAACAGATATACACTTGTTTTATTACTTGACTCCTCTAATAATAAAAAGTATTCGTCGCAAAGAATTATTGATTTATTAAAGCCAGATAAGCATTTTGTCTTAAACCATTTTTTTCCCAATAAACTTAAAACAAAAGCAGAGCGAAATACTTATACAGCATATTTAAATAATTTATTCAGTGAAAATTTTAAGCAGGTTGGTGCTGGTGCACTAATTGTATCTAAAAACAGAAAAACAATCGTATTGCCATTACTTGAGCGATCAAGATTAATTAGTGAATGGTTAGGGAGTCCTTAAATCAATCGTTACAACAACTTTACTCTTTTTAAAACGAATACAAACAACGTAAAATCTTAAATTTTTTGTTATGAATAACCAAAACAATGGAGCTCTTGCAAACCAATAATGAGGAAGATGCT
>CAZDGV010000005.1:0-2228 GCA_964505195.1 uncultured Chitinophagaceae bacterium | reverse complement strand
AAGATGCTCAAACGGATTTTGAAAGTGATGGAGATGAAAATGCAGGAAAAATAGATGTCAACATTATTGAGGGGTACAATGTGCGCTATGCCTACTTTCAGAATCGCTATTGTTACGCAATGAACAGAGGAAGTTCATACACAGGGGCAGGCTGCGGGAACAATGTGGTAACCCGGATTCCTTTTAAAGGATCGCAAGCGCAGAACATAGGAAGATGCTCCGGAAACAATCATCTTGTTCGCTTCACAAGATTATAATTACAGATAAAGCATTTCAAACACATGTATCAAAAATCTTTATTTTATCTCTTATTCACAGGCATCCTGTTATCTTGTTATAGTCAAGACAAAAAGCTAAAAATTGAAATTCAGTACGGCCCGCAGGGAAATTTTGGCGTTAGAGATTATGAAGAAAGAATTATACCGGGTATTAGCTACGCTTTTTATGAGAAAAGATTTGTTGGTACAATTGGTGGTATTGAGTTAAAATATTCCCTTGGTAAAAAATTAAATGTGGGAATTGGGTATAACCGTTCTATAAATAAAAGAAGAATCAATTTTGCGCCAGATAATATACCTATATATATTGAAGATTTTACAATCAGGCATTTTAATGATTTTTATCAACTTGTTTTAGAACGCACATTCACTAAAAAGAAAAGTAATTTCAATATTAGTACTGGTCTTTTCTATTATAGATCGGCACTACAAGAAATAGATGCGTCCATTTATAGCCTTGGGCTAGAGGAGCGTAATTTTAAAAATAGTGGGGCAGAACAGGGGGGCGCATTTGTTGGTTTGCAATTTGAAACTAAAATCGACAGCCACTTTTACTTAGGAATAAAATCTCGCTTTTATTACGCTATTTCGCTCGGATACCCGGAAGCTATTACACTAACACCATCATTAACTTATAAATTCTGATGCGATGCGAACAAAAAATCTATTTATGAAAAATTCATGACAGCAGTGGATCTCAAAAAAAGAGAATTAGATATTACGAAGCAGACATCGGAAACGATCACCTTGTTCGTTTCACAAGATTATAAAAACAACTAACGCATTTAAAACGCTTTTGTATACAAAATAGAAATCCGAGCTTATGTTAAACCAGACGGTACAAGCCGTTGCACTTATGAAACACCTTTTTTCACCTATCAAATCAAGCTTTATGAAAACATCGTACAGGTTTCCATGGATGCTCGGAGTTCTTTTATTGTCGATGGTGGCATGTAAAAAAGAATTTCGTTCTTCCGACAAAAAAGATCAAAACAATGCAGGTCCGCTAAAAGTGCTTTCTAAAGAAGAGCAGGAAGCGGTAGCAAAATTTGAACACGCTTCTCTGGTACTGCAGGGGGTATTTTCAAAATCGCCTGCATTGAGGAAAGAATTCAATTCCTTTATTGCTGCAAAACTCGCAAAATCAGGAAACGACGAATCTTTGTCCTTTCAGGAAATATTTGATCCGTTCACACTCTCGCTTCCGGGAGTAAATCCTGATTTTTTATTTCGCTTCAGAGATGCTTTTGCAGGAACTTTTATCAGCGGCGATTTTCCAAATCAAAGTCGCTTTGCTGACAAAAAGTTTACATCCGTTGAGCAGGTTGCAAAATATTTTGATATTCAGCCAAAGAGTTCGATTAGTTTGGATGGAACAGGTAATCAAAATACGCATCATGCCAATGGGCTTCCCTACATGATTTACTATCCGTATTCGGAAAACTGGAGTCCGGAAATGAAAATCAATTATGCAGTTACACACCACCCGCTTGTTACAGAGCAATGGAATTATGGTGCGCTTTACAACCAGCAAGGCGGTTATGTAAACACCGTATACGTAGATGATGACTATGCTTTTGGTAGTCCGACTTACATCGTCACCTATGACGACGGTTTGCAGCAGTCGGATTTTGAAAGTGGTAACCTGCCATTTGAGGCCAAGAATTATGCAGTTAGCATTTCAGACAGAAATTATAACCCTGTCACCTACCGAAACCAAGTACAATCTATTCCCTTTCCGCAAAATCCAAACTGCAGAAAAGAATTACGCATCCGCGACGGAAGGTGGACACTCCTGAGGGAGGGCTTTGGAATTTTTGAAGCCCGAATTGAGTTTGCCGCTGCAATGACCATTGATGTTAGCCAGGTGAATATTCCCGGACAACCCAATAGTCCTACTATTTTAGTGAGAAGAGATGCACATGGTTGGGGGTATGTGGGAGTAAAAAG
>CAZDGV010000004.1:75423-105570 GCA_964505195.1 uncultured Chitinophagaceae bacterium | reverse complement strand
TGTTAAATTTTTCAGAAAGGGCAAAAAAAAGAGATGGCAAATGCCATCTCTTTTTAAAGTTTGAGAAATCTTTAATTAGTTGTTAGGAACCATCAGGTTATTAAGCTGCAATTCACTTGCAGGTATGGGCCATACATAACTAGATGATGTTGGAGGAACAGCGCTCACTGATGCCTTTGCAGGGAAAGGAATTACCTGGCGCATGATATCCAGCGAGCGGAATCCTTCACCCAGCAGCTCAATACGGCGCTCATTCAAAATAAGATCAATTAACTGCTGCTTGCTGGCAGGGTTAAATGTTACCGCGGCATCTGAACGTTGACGTATAGCATTCAGCAGTGCGAGTGCGCGTGCATTCACAGCTGTTCCGGGTTCCTGACGGGCCAATGCTTCAGCTAAATTGAGCATCACCTCAGCATAACGGATAATTGGAACATAGTTGTTCAAATCGTCGTTGAACTTGGTCCAGCGCGCTGGTGTTGTTCCAGCCTGAGGGATCAGGAAGTTTGTTTTACGTGTATCAGTAGCAGACCAAGTGGCATCTGCTAGAATACTCGTTCCAGTGCCATTAAGTCCAAATTCTGTTGTCCAATACTGTCCTAAACCATTCTGGCCACCAGGCGAATTTGTATTGCTCATCGGCAGACTGAAAATATTTTCAGCATTGGTATAAGGAGCGCGGAACGGGCTCAACACACTTGGTGCCAGGCGATGGGTAATATTATTGGGCGACTGGAAAGGAGCAGCAGCACTTACCAACAGATTACCCATAGCAATTACTGAATCCCAGCGGTTCATATGCATGAACACACGCATTTTCATTGCAATCGCGGCATTTCTGTGGGCACGGGTAACATTGCTGTCGCCTACCGCACCATAGGTAGTGGGCAAATTGGCAACACCGTAATTCAGATCTTCTAAAATTTGATTGAATACCTGTGCTTGGGTAGCTCTTGCCATATTGGCTCCTTCAGGACTCTTATTCGGTACAAGGCGAAGAGGTACACTTAGCCCTGCGCCATTATCGGCATTAAACGGTCTGCGTGCATAAAGGCTTTGCAAATAAAAATAACTCAATGCTCTGCAAAAGCGTACTTCTGCTTTTAATGCGGCGGCACGTGCAGCAGAAATCACCGTTGGATTGGCATCGATTCCTTCCAGTACCACATTGGCGCGGTTGATGGCCCCATAACCAGCAGACCACATATTTTCAACCTGGTTATCATTTGAAAGGATGGAGAAGTTCCAAACGCCCACGGCAGTTACACCATTATTGGTTACGTTAATCCATTCTTCCCCTCTAACATCCTGGTACACCAGGCCTCTGCCTCCAAGAAACTGACCACTCTTCACGGCAGCATAAACACCGAAAACCTGCTGCTGAATCCTGTCGGCCGAAGAGAACGCCGTTGCATCGGATAGGTTTGTCTGAGGGATCGGACTCAGATATTCTTTCTTACATGCCGTCAGTACGGTAGCACTGAGGGCAATTACAGAAATGTATTTTGAAATTTTTGATACGCTTTTCATACTAAATGATTTTTAATAATTAGAATCCAACATTCAAACCAACGGTTATTGTTCTAGCCTGACCTACGGTGTTACGATCCACACCGGGCGTAAGAGCGGTGTTACCGTTCACGCTGATTTCAGGGTCAACACCAGGGTAATTGGTTATCAGGAAAGGGTTCAGCATTTGCACATAGAAACGGATGCTGCCGAGACTTAACCTTTCTGCAACTTTGCTGGACATGGTATAACCGAGTGCGAGTGAACGTACACGGAGGAAGTCAGCCTTAAAGAGGTTGATATCCATGGGAATGGCCGAACCGTTTGATATGTTATCGTTGTATACGATACGGGGGATATCGGTAACATCCCCTGGCTTGGTCCAACGATCTTTCACTTCCTGGAAGTTGTTCCAGAAACGCTGATCGAGCATACCTGCACGTGAACCAAAGTATACATAGTTGCCTAAGCTGTAGAACGCATCGATAGTAACATCAAAGCCTTTGTAATAGAAATTATTGATAATGCCCCCGTAAGCTGTCGGCAGTGCACTACCTGCAACCTGTCCATCTGCAGCAAGACTGATGGGAGGAGCAACAGAACCGTCTGCATAGCGCCAACGAGTAGCTACAGGCTCAGCAAAGTTGAAGAATACCTGACGACCCTGTGCATCCAGGAAAATACGACGTCCGGTAGCGGGATCAACCCCTGCCGACTTTACCACAAAGAAGCTTCCGATAGGAATACCCACTCTGGTAATATTGGTACGCTCGAGCTGTGTAGTACCAATAATTTCCGAAACGCCAGGAGCTAGTGCAGTCACTTCATTTTCTTGTGTGGTGATATTGAAACTTGTGCTCCAGCTGAAATCCTTGCTTTCAATCACTTTGGCATTTAATGTCAACTCAATACCACGGTTGAACATGCTGGCTGCGTTCGCAGTGATTGAATTGCCAGGTACACCCATGCTAGAGGGAAGCGGGCGACTGATAATCAGGTTGGTGAGGTCGGTATTATAGTAGGCGAATTCACCGGTGATGCGGTCATTGAATAATCCAAACTGAAATCCTGCATCAAACTTGGTTGAAGTTTCCCAGGTAAGGTCTTTGTTTCCGGCCTGGTTGAAGAACAGCGTGGGGTAACCCAAGCCATACTGAGCAGAACCGAATGTAGAAAGACTTGCGAAGTTTCCTACGGCAGAGAGGTTACCCACCTGACCGTAGCTGGCGCGTAATCTGAAAGAGTTAAGCACCTTGGTAATGCCTCCCTTCCAAAATGCTTCGTCTGAAACATTCCAGGCAGCAGAACCACCATAGAAATTACCCCACTTCTTTCCTTCAGCAAAAGCAGAATATCCATCGCGACGAACTGTAGCACTGAAGAAGTAACGATTCTTGAAATTATAGTTTACGCGACCGAAAAATGAAAGCAGGTAGTTTTCGGTGATGAGGTTACCAGGAGGGTTGTCGTTAATGGTATAGTTGCCTTGGAACTCATTAAAAAACTGGTCGGTAAGACCTGAGCGCTGCGAACCCCAACGGTCAATTAAATTACGCTGCTCTTCAGAACCTGCAGTTACGTTGAAATTATGGTTGTCCTTGATATTAAAATTATAAGTCAGGTAATTCTGGAAGTTTGAGACATTGTACTTGCCAAGAATGTTAAATGCCAAACCGTCGTCTGAAGTGGTGGAGGTATTTTGAATACCATCGCCATGGAGGCTGTTGTAGAAGGTTACATCTTCTGTAGTTGTCCAGTTTACACCATACTGAGAGCGGAATGTAAGTCCCTTTGCAAGTTTCAGATCTGCAAAAATGGTTCCCTGCAACTGATCAGAAATGGAAGATATTCTGTTTAAGTCACGAATCATGGCAGGGTTCAGGAAACCGGAGTTGATCAGGTTCCTGTTACGGCCAACCTGGTTGAGTGAGTTACGAAGTGTCGGATTGTCGATGCCCATAATATTGTAGCGACCATCAGCCAAATATGGAGATACGTTGGGAGCAGTTACAAAGGCTAAACGTGCAGCGCCGGCGGTATTGAACGGAGTGCCGGGCAATGATCCGGTACTGGGAGATGTGGTAGCACCACGGCTGAAATTGAAATTACCTCCAACAGACAACCAGTTGTTCACCTTTTGCTCAAGGTTCATACGCATCTGATATCTCTTGAAGTTATTGGTTTGAATCATACCCTGCTGATCGGTATAGTTCACGCTGAAAAAATATTTTGTACCAGCGTTGGCACCGGAAACACTCAGGTTATGATTGTGCTGAAAACCTGTTTGGTAAACTTCATCTGCCCATCTAGTGTCAACCGGTCTGCCGTTAATCGTATCCATAAAAAACAGCGGTGCGCCAGGCACGTGACCAGAGAAAACTGGAGCATTGAGGTTGCGGATTGCTTCATTTTTGATGTTTACATAATCTTGAGCGTTCAACACATCAAAAAGTTTGAAAGGCTTTGTCCAGCCTGCCCAAACATCATAATTCACTTTTGCTTTACCACTCTTTCCTTTTTTGGTAGTGATAATCATAACACCATTTGCAGCACGGCTACCATAAATCGCAGCAGCGGCAGCATCCTTCAACACCTGAATATCCTCGATATCTGCAGGGTTAAGGTTACCCAATACGTTGTTGGCACTGAGGTTGGTGGAGATATCTCCTGTAAAAACAGGAACACCGTCAATTACTACCAGCGGAAATGAAGAACCTTGTATGGAGTTCACACCACGTACACGAATAACAGGAGGGTTATTCAGCACACCGTTGGGTAGCGTTACATTCAAACCGGCTGCTTTACCACTAAGGGCCTGTTCAAAACTTTGTACCGGTACGTTACGGATTTTATCGGCACCAATGGTTGCAACAGATGCAGTAACATCTTTCTTGCGCACTGTACCAAAACCCACAACCACTACTTCCGACATGGCTCTTTCTTCATTGATTAGCTGAACCGATACATCGGTTTTTCCAGTAAGAGACACTTCTTTGGTACCATAATTAATGAAAGAAAAAACCAATGTTTTCGCATCATTCGGAACACTGATTCGGAAGCTGCCATCTACCAGGGTTGTTGTACCAAGTTTGCTCCCTTTAATAGATACCGAAACTCCGGCTAAAGGAGCTCCGTCTTTTTCATCGGTTACCTTTCCCGTAACCACTCTTTCCTGCGCCAGCAGCTGCGTTGAGCTGATAAGAAGCGCCAAGAACATACATACAAGTTTTCTCATACTCGCTTAGGTTTTAAATAATAAAAAAGTAAAAGTTCAGATCTTAATAGATTAAGAAGTAGAATGATTTGCAATTTTACAAAATGTAGCATAATTGCACAAAAAAGACACACGCACATAAAAAAAGGCTGCATTTAGCAGCCTTTTTTTATTTCGTTTGAAAAATTAAAAGTTTCGGTGTACGCCTGCTCCCAGCGCAACACCACGGGCGGTTCCTGAAGCAAACACAGTAGCGACACGGTTAGCGCCGAAACTGGTATTTGCAGCTAATACAACTGTTTGAGTACCAGCGAGTTTTACGCGTATTTGATAGTTTCCGCTAGGCATGGTAGTGAAATTTGCCCAACTGTCGAGCTGCGACTGCTGTGGCGCATTCCCAACGTATGGACGGTTCGTTAGCGTTACACTATCTGCCGGTGCAACACCCGTGCGCAGAAAGGTTACATCCACTGCAGGCGCATTGGGCGCAAGGTGGAAGAAACGCACTTTGGTGGTTAGACCAGCGGGAGGCGTAAGATCATCTTTTACACGAAACGAACGAACTGTTCCGTTCGTTACAGTATCATATACAAAGTAAGAATAGATATCGCCTGCATTGAATTGGTCACCGCTGCGTGTAAGCACAGTGGCAATGGGAGCAACCGCGGTTCTTACTTCCAGTCTGCGAAGACCAGGCTCAATACCTAAATATCCTGATGAAGCAAGATAGCCAATGGTTCCTACTGAGAAACGTGCTCTTACCGTATCCCTGTAAACTTCAACGGCAGGAGAACCGGGAGATGCATGAATCACGGCCACGCTGGCAAACACCTTGGGATCGTCGTTTTTCTTTTCACAGGCGCTGAAACCGACAGCAGCCAATGTACATATGATGAGTAATTTTTTCATTGCACTTAATTTTTAATAGAGTTAATAACCAGGATTTTGCACCATATTAGGATTGGCCTGAATTTCTCCGACAGGGATAGGCATTGCAAAGCGGAAATTATCAGCCGGCAAAGTAAGCCAATTCGTGCCATCTACGTCTGAAGCAAGGCGTGTGATGGGAAGTGCTCTACGCTTATGATCCCAAAAACGGAAACCTTCAAAGCATAGCTCACGGAAACGCTCGTTAAGCACGGCATCTATCAATTCCTGTCTGCTTGTAAAGTTTTGATTCACATATCCGGTAATACGACGGCTGCGAAGCAGATTCAACTCTGCTGCGGCAGCAGTAAAATTCGCATCGCCTGCAGCAGCTGAAAGTTCTGCAAGTGCTTCGGCACGGATAAGATGCATCTCAGAAATACGCAACACTTTAACGTCATTAATACGGCCTCCCAACACAGAACCGAGATACTTTCTGATGAACCATGCGGTTCCGCTCTGACCGATATAAGTAGCAAAGCGAATATCGTTGGTTGCATCATATGCAGCACGTAGCTTATCGGTAGGACTGAAATGTATCAGGTTACCTGTGGTGAGCCATGTATTACCAATACCTGGTGAATTGCGCTTTATACGGAACAATACTTCCGAACTGAGATTGCTGTCATCCCAAATTCCAGTAAAAGCAGCAGCAGTAGAAGCAAGCGGCCTTACACTTGAAGTTATCACAGTATTAGCAAAATCAGCAGCACGCTGCCACTCACGCTTCCAGAGTGCAATACGCGCTAGCAGCGCAGTAGTATTGATTCTATTGAAAGTGACATCATTAAAGTTTGCCGGCGTAACAGCAGGCATAAGTGCCAAGGCGCTAGCAATATCTGCTTCAATTTGCGCCATCACCTCACCGGAAGTATTACGGGCGGGGGTAATAAACAATTCACCAGATGAAGTGCGAACAGGCACACATAAATCTGAAGGATTGTACTGGCCACGTGAAAAGCGAATCAGCAGTTCAAAATGTGCAGCCGCACGCAATACGAGCAGTTGAGAACGAATAATAGGCTTTTGAGCCTGTTCGGCTGAATTTGCTGCAGGCACTTCATCAATCTTTCCCAAGGTGCGGTTACAGAATTCGAGCATACTGTAAAAACCACCCCAACCCG
This sequence comes from uncultured Chitinophagaceae bacterium, assembly GCA_964505195.1. Taxonomy (GTDB): domain Bacteria; phylum Bacteroidota; class Bacteroidia; order Chitinophagales; family Chitinophagaceae; genus CAZDGV01. The sequence goes on along the minus strand of CAZDGV010000004.1, from coordinate 98,796 downwards.
CAGCTGCATCACCGCCCGTAGTAGGATCAGCATTGTACTGGTAACGGAACACAAATTGTCCCTGTCCGCCATTGTCTCTACCAAATTTAGCCTCATCACTCGCTACAGAACCTAGAAACATTGTGTTCTCATAGTTATTGTAACGAGCATAAACGGTATTCAAACCACGCTGTAAATCTGCTACGCTCTGAAAGGCATTGGCCTCAACGATGCTGTCGGTTGGCAATAAGTCGAGCTCCTTTTTGCAACCCGTAAATACAACCGAAGACATTGCGAGCATTCCGATTATAAATATTTTATTTTTCATTTTCATCATGATTTAATCAGTTAGAATGTAATGTCAAGACCCACGGTAACAGTTCTGGGATTGGGGAATTCAGACAGGGAGATATTGTTATTATCTTCTGGATCATAGCCCTTCCAATTAGTCCATGTCAACAGGTTTTGGCCGGTTGCATAGAGACGTGCGCTGGAAACAAATTTGATTTTCTCCAAAAAGTTTTTGGGTACTGTGTATCCCAAAGTAACCGTACGCAAGCGAAGGAAAGACGCGTCCTGAATGTACTTTGAAGAAAACTGATTTTGGAATAAGGGGCTCTGAACATTGGCGGTGATATCGCCAGGAAAGCGCCAGAAACGCATTGCCTGAGCCTGACCAATTTGAGCGGGCAGGAAGCCACCTGGATTCTCAACAAAAAACTCGAGGTTATTTAAACGAGTTGCACCTTCCTGATAATTGAAGAACGCTTCAAATACTAAACCTTTGTATTTGAGGGTAGAACCAAAACCGCCGATCCAGGGAGCATAGAATGTCCCGAAGTTTTGTACGCGGTTGGCAGTACTGTAAGTATTGGTTACGTTACCATAAAGATCAAGGAACAGCGGACGACCTGAAGCTGGCTCAACACCGGCCCAACCTACTTCCCAATGGCTGCCTAGAGGCAATCCAACGGTGATAAGTGAAGTACCCTGCTGGAAGTTGGCAACCTGACCGAGGCTCATCACTTCGTTTTCGTTGTAAGCACCGTTTACATTCAGTGTCCAGGTAAAATCTCTGTTGCGCACCACATCGAAGTTTACCAAATATTCTACCCCACGGTTACGGATTTTAGCAGCATTTGACTGAATAGATCCGAAGCCGGTGGTAAGTGAAAGCGACTGACTTGCGAATGCTTTTTCGGTAAGCTTGTTATACACATCCACACTACCTGAAATGCGCCTGTTGAAGAAAGCAAAGTCAACCCCAATGTTAGTTTGTGAAGTAAACTCCCAATCACCAAAGGGGTTACCTAAAGCACTTACAACGAGCGTTTGGTTACCGGCACCATCCACACCGAGGCTGTACTGCGGCAAGTATCCGAAATCACCGAAGGGGAAATTCTGGGCGTTGGCAGAAAGACCATAAGTAGCACGAACAGTCAGTTCATTTACTTTGGAAGCATTGGCCAGCCAGTTTTCCTTCTTCATGTCCCAAATGGCGCCTGCAGAATAGAAGGAGCGGTATCTGTTAACTTCAGGAAGGATTGAAGAACCATCATAACGGTAAGAAAGGTTCAGTGTATACTTTTTATTGTATGTATATCGTGCCAAACCAATAGCAGAAGCATAAGCACGCTCACTGCGGTTGCCGCTTATATTGGCAACTAATTGGTTCTGTACGCTTCCCGGAGTGATCCCTGCCAATGTATTTGGGCGACGAGGATCGATACCAAAACCGGTCATGCTCAACGACTTAAAGCTCTCCTTGATGTATTCACCCACACCTGATAAGTCGATCTCATGCTTCTCAGCAAAAGTCTTTCTATAATTCAGTGTACCGCGTACATTGTAGGTTAGGAAACGGGAAAGAGATTCCGACATAGATCCTGTACGGAAACGGATATCTGTAGAAACCGTATTATCAAATGCGCGGGGATCAGAGAAAGAAGTACCCTGTGTTTCGCGGAAGTCGGCACCTGCAAGTACTGAAGCAGTAAGCGCCTCATTGAACTTGTAGCTCATGTTCGCCGAAGTAACCAATTTCAACTGATCATTATAGTTCAAATCATAAAGCATTGTACGCTCGTATGTATTTGGCCCTGCAAACTGATTACCAATACCAACATTCAGCTGGTTGGTTCCTGGGCGATAGAGCGGAATATAACCGGGAGTAAGACGAGTAGCAAAGAAGGGGTTTCTTGTACTATTAGTCACATCAGACTGCTGGAAATTTCTTTTCGTATAACCTAGATTCGAAGAAAATGACATCACCCACTTATCATCGGAGTAATCGATGTTATTTCTCCATGTCAAACGCTGCATATCAGTTCTGTAAGTAATTCCATCTTCACCATAATACCCCAGGTTAGTGAAAAAGCGGGTTTTGCCCGTACCACCACTGGCAGAAATTTCATGACGCTCGAAAACACCATCACGGAAGAAGATATCATCCCAATTAGTGCGAATATTTCTAATGCTATCCAAGCGCTGAGCAGCAAGGGCCTGAACCCCAGAACCACCAGCAATATTTGCAGGGTTAAGCGGACTCAATACCCAACCGGGAACAGTTACGCCGTTAGAAATAAAGCCCAATTGCTCCTGAGCTTTCAGTAGCTCATCGGTATTCATCATGGGGTAGTTAAAATCGGGACGCAATGTAACACCACGCTGACCAGAGTATGTAAACTTAGGTTTACCTGCCTGACCGCGACGAGTAGTTACTACAATAACACCAGCAGCACCACGAGAACCGTAAAGCGCTGCAGCAGATGCATCTTTCAATACATCTACACTTTCAATATCGTTGGGGTTAATTCCCTGAAACACACCGGCTTCCACAGGAATTCCATCCACCACATAAAGCGGTGCGCTTCCACCTGTAATAGAAGTAGGTCCACGCAAAATTACGGTCGCTGCGGAACCAGGCTGTCCACTACCAGACAAAACACTTAAACCGGGTGCGCGACCCTGTAACAATTGATCGAAAGAAGCTACGGGAACATTCCTGATCTGCTCTCCGGTAACACGCGCAACGGCACCGGCGTATTCGGATTTTTTAACTTTTGTATAACCCGTAACTACCACATCCTCGAGCGCCTTGGTGTCTTCTTCCAGTTGAACATTCACTGAAGAACCGGAAGCAGTTACTTCACGGGTAGTGTAACCAACCCCTGAAATCACCAGTGTGCGGGCATTTTGGTTAACCGTTAGTGTAAAAGTACCATCAGCACGTGTTACGGTACCTGTTGAAGTGCCCTTTACTGTAACAGAAATTCCACTCAGGGGGCCGCTGTCCTTATCAGTAACCTTACCTGTTATGGTTCTGGTTTGCGCGAATACCTGCACGGTAAAAATCGTGAGCATCGCAAAGAGCAATCGTACATGTTTTCTCATACTCGTTTAGGTTTAAAAATTAAAATTTAACAGCGATCTAAATACTATCATCGATATTATGTGGCGATTTCTCGCCAAAAATCTTAGACAGAATTGCAAATTAATGGTGATATGTTAAATAATCAAAAAATATTGAGACAGCATCATGATTCAAAATGCTGCTTTGTTTGTTGATTTATAATTTTTTATGCGTTGAAAAAGACATCAAAATCACCGGCAACAACACCAAATTGGTTGCCATGGCCACCAAAAGCGTGAAAGAAGTCAGCCAGCCAAGGGCCTGGGTACCTCCGAAACCGGAAAAGCAAAAAATGATGAACCCGGCTACCAATACCAATGATGTATATATTATACTAATACCGGTATGCTTCAGGGTTCCTTTTACTGTTGGCTCTACAAGTTGCTGATAATGAGGAAGTTCCTGTTTATAGTTGACCAGAAAGCGTATGGTAACATCGATTGCTATGCCCAAGGCCACACTAAATACCAGTACGGTACTCGGCTTGAGGGGTACCCCCATCCACCCCATGAGTCCGGCTGTGTAGATAAGGGGTATGATATTGGGTATGAGGGAGGCAATTAGAATTTTAAAGGAACGGAACAAATAAAGCATAGTAGCCGCTATCAGCAGGAAGGCCCAGAAAATACTTTCTTTCAGACCGTTGATGATAAACCGGCTTCCTTCCAGGAAGGTTACACTGGTACCGGTAAGCTGAATGCCTGCCTTACGCTGCAAACGTGCGGAATCAATGACATCTTTTTGTACAGTGCCGCCTGCAATTTCAGCGGCATAGGCCAAGCTATCGGCATTAAACAACGCATCGGCTCTTCGCTGTACGGTCTCCAAAATTTTAGGCAAACTATCGCTGCCTACATCAGCCATGTTTACGCTAATGCGCGCCAACTGACCCTCCTTGTCGATGAATGAATTCAACAACCTGGTAAAACTATTTCCTTTGCCTGTACTGTCACCGCTATTGCTCGAGCGTAAATAACTGCTGAGAAAGACAAAATCGAATGAGCCGGGCATGGCGTAATAATTGCTGTCGCCATCATGGTATGCCTGTGCTGCAAATTTCAATCCCTCGGTAAGCGCCAGCGGCCGCGCCATCTCGGGCCTTGCAGCAAGAAATGCTGCCAGCGAATCAATGCGATTTAAGTTTTCAAGATTGCGCGTAACACCACGTTTTTTGCGCGTGTCGATCACAATTTCCAAAGGCATCACCCCACCAAAATGCTTTTCAAAAAATTTAAGGTCAGTATAAATTTTATCTGTCTGCGGCAGATCATCAACAATATATCCCACCGTTTTAAGTCGTAAAATTCCTACAAGTGCTACCAGAGTAAGCAAACCGGTAATGCTGTAAATGTATTTGGGATGATGAAACACCCAAGTTTCAATTTTTTCCAGTGTGCGCGTGAGCGCCTTGTTTTCGAGGTATCTAATATGCCGGCGTTTGGGTGCAGGGAGATAACTGAGTACGGAGGGAATAAATAAAAATGAAATCACAAACAGCACCATGATGTTAATACCTGCCACCACCCCAAACTCCCGCAGTATAGCACTCTCGGTAAGTGCAAACACGGCAAAGCCAATGGCGGCAGCGATATTGCAGAACAGGGTTACAATGCCCATTCTGCCTACCATGTTTACCAACGCATCCTTCTTTGGAACACCGGCCTTATACTCAGAATGGAATTTATTAAGAAAGTAAATGCAGTTGGGAATACCAATCACTACAATCAAGGGCGGAATGAGTGCGTTGAGCAGGGTAATTTTATAACCAAACAAAACCATGGTGCCAATGCTCCAAACCACGCCCATCGCAACCACTGCCATACTCAGCAGAGTAGCACTGAATGAACGGAAAAACAAAAGCAAAATAAACGCAGATAATAGCACAGAGCCCAGCAAAAAAAGTTTCATTTCATCGGCAATGCGGGTACTCATCACCGTGCGTATCATGGGCAAGCCACTGCTATGTACCTCAAGGTTATGTTGCTTGCCAAAAGCAGATGACAGTTTTAAAATTCCCTCCACTGTAGCATTGCGCTTCTTTGAGTTCAACACATCTTTATTGATGCGCACGCCTACCATATATACTTTGCTGTCGGGATTGTAAAGCAACCCACGGTAAAAGGGCAACTGTGAAAGTTTTCCTGCAGCACTATCAAGTGCCGACTGGTTAAGATACGGTGCCTGAAAAACTCGCACCGCACGAAGCTGTTCCGATGCACTGTCTTTTTGCAATTGCAGTGCTTCGTGAATACTCAGCACATCTTCTACGCCGGGCACATTGCGCAGCGATGTATGCATGGCCGAAAAATCGTTGAACAAAGCCAGATTAAAAAAATCATCGTGCTGGAATGCAAGCACCAGCAAATTGCCGTCTTCCCCAAACTGCTGTTTAAAGGCCTGATATTCCTTGTATTTGGGGTGACTAACCGGTATGGCTCTGGCGAAATCGTAACTCATCTGCACCCTTGCAGCAAAAAAAGCCATCACACCGGTGGAAAGCAATACGGCAAGCAACATTGCCAACCGATATTTTATTACCCATTTACCTAAGTGTTGCCACATGAGCGATGCAGTTACTTTGAGAATCGATGTTGGCGGCAAAGAAACGCCATTTTACAGTGAAAGCCCCAAAAGCAAGGATAAAAAACGAGTATTTTTGACGGTGATGAAAGCCGATATCCGCATCTTGTTCCTTTGCTGCATGTTTTATGCAAATTCCTACGCTCAAATGCAGCCGGTTGGTCGCTGGCGAGAACACCTCTCTTTTGGCAATGGTATTACAGTTACCATGGCAGATGACAAAGTTTACTGCAGTGCAGAATTTGGCGTGTTTTCAGTTCAGCGGAGTGATCTACTCATCGAGCGCTACTCAAAAATCAGCGGATTGAATGATGTGGGCGTTCGCCTGGTTAAGCATCATGCCGCTTCAGGTAAAACCATCATCATATACAACAACAGCAATATTGATGTGCTGTATCGTAACGATATCTTCAATATCCCTTATATCCGTCGCAGCAATGTAGCGGGTGATAAAACGGTTTACCACTGTGCATTCGCAGGCGATATGGCCTACCTCTCTACCGGTATCGGAATTATTAAAGTGGATCTGAAAAATTATGAAATCGATGATACTTATATCATCGGCAGCAATGGAAACCAGCTTAAAGTCAACTGCGTTGCCATCAACAACGATCGCATTTATGCTGCAACGGAAGAAGGACTAAAATACGCACCTATCAACGGCACAAACCTTTCTGATTTTCGCAACTGGACTTCTGTTGCAGCTGCACAGGGTTTACCCGCAGGCCCCTTACAAACCGTATCGCTATTGCAAGGACAGGTGCTGGTGCAGCAATTCAATGTATTGTATCGTCAAAACGGAAACAACTGGCAAATACTTTATACCGATGGCTGGTCGTGGCGGAATGTAAACGAAGCAGATGGCGCGCTATTGGTTTGCCAAGAACAAAACCAGTGGCAAGAAAGAAGAGTGTTGGTATTGCGGCCCGACGGCAGTATTGAAACCATCATTCAAAACAACACTGCACTGCAAGTGCCCTCGCAAGCAACCAAACGCGGCAATGAAATTTGGATTGCAGACTATGGCAAGGGCTTGGTAAAAGCGAACGGTAACAGTTTCAGTCAGTATAAAATCAACTCACCCTACGGCAATCTCGATGGTGAAATGATCTTTGAAAACAATACGCTTTATGTGGCGGGCGGCAGTATCAATCAGGCCTGGAATTATCAATACAACGGAACAGGATTTTTCGCTTTCACCAATGACACATGGAAAGACTATAATCGCAACACGCTTCCGTGGATGGATAGTGTACTAGACGTTATCAGCATAGCGGTGGACCGCCGCGACAATACTATTTACGCGGGTTCATTCGGTGGCGGGCTCATTGCTTACAATTCCCCTACACAATATCGCATTTACAAACAGGGATCGGCCATTGGTGAAACCATTGGCGACCCCAACAGCTACCGCGTTGGCGGCTTGGCCATGGATGCGGCACATAATTTATGGATCAGCAATTTCGGAGCAAGCAATAACCTGGTATTAAAAAAAGCGGATGGCACATGGCGCAGTTTTCGTGTGCCTTTTCTTATTCGCGACAACATGGTGGGCGGAATACTCATTGATGATGCAGATCAAAAATGGATACAAGTACCACAGGGCAATGGTATTTTTCTTTACAACCATGGCAGCTCCATCGATCAGCCCGGCGATGACCGCTGGCGTTGGTTGCAAACGGGAAGAGGTAATGGTAATCTGCCAAGCAATCGCGTGAATTGTATGGTGAAAGACAAAGATGGATTCGTGTGGGTGGGCACCGATCGCGGCGTGGCCGTGTTTCAATGCCCCGATGCCTTGTTTAGTCCAGCCGGATGTGATGCCATTCAGCCAATTGTGCAGCAGGATAATTTTGCGGGACTGCTTTTTCAAAATGAAGAAATCACTGCAATGGCAGTGGACGGCGCCAATCGCAAATGGATTGGATCGCGCAACGGAATCTGGCTCATCAGTGCCGACGGACAAAAAGTAATAGAACACTTTACCGCTGCCAACAGTCCGCTGCTAAGCAATGAAATCATTCGCATCGCCATTGATCAAAACAGCGGAGAAGTTTATTTCTCAACTTCCAAAGGCATTTGCAGCTACAGAGGTACTGCCACCGCAGGAAAAGAAGTGAATGAAAATGTAATCGTATTTCCCAATCCGGTACCGCCGGGTTTTGGTGGCACCATTGCCATCCGCGGTGTAGCAAATAATGCAGTGGTAAAAATTACGGAGATGAATGGCAGACTGGTACACCAAACCAGGGCCTTGGGCGGACAGGCCGTTTGGAACGGGCGCAACTTGCGCGGGGAGCGCGTTGCAAGCGGTGTATATCTAGTGCTGGTAGCCGACGATTGGAACAAAGAAAAAACCGTTGCCCGCATTGTGTTTATTCAATAACGATCTAAGTGAGCAGTACACTACATAAAACAAAAGGCATTGTGCTGAGAAGCGTGAAGTACGGCGAAACAAGCATTATTGCCGGTATTTATACCGAACTATTCGGCATGCAGTCGTACTTGGTGCAGGGCGTTCGCACAAGCAGTAAAAAAGGGCCTGGTAAAGCCAATTATTTTCAGCCAGGTACCGTGCTCGATATGGTAGTGTATCATAACGAACTCAAGCAGCTGCAGCGCATCAAAGAATTTAAATGGGCATGGCTTTACCGACATACACTGAGCGATGTGGTAAAACACAGTGTGCTGTTGTATATGACCGAGCTGATGCAAAAATGCCTGCGACAGCCGGAACATCATCCTGAACTTTTTCACTTTATGGAAGATGCCTTGCAGCATCTTGATCAAGCCGAAAGAAGCACTCTAGCAAACTATCCGCTTTACTTCGGTCTTCACTTCTGCAGCTTTTTTGGCTTTCGCATCAACGATGAAATGGCGAACAGTAGTACGCTGCTCGATTTGAAAGAGGGCTCTTTTGTAAGTGAGCCGCCGCAACATGCCTATTATATTGAAGGCGAAACAGCAGCATCGCTGGCCGAGCTGCTGAAAGTAATGCAACCGCATGAACTCAATGAAATTACCCTGCAGCAACAGCAACGCCGGAAATTGCTGGAAGCAATAGAGCTGTACTATGCGTTACATATTGCAGAATTTGGGAAAATGAAATCAGCGCAGATATTACAGGAAGTCCTCTCCGCATAAAGCTGCTTAGTCAATGCGTTGAATGGTGGTTTCCGAAACAATGGCATGATCTTGCAGCTGCTGCATCAGCATTATACCGGGCTGTTTACCCGGCTCAAATGAACCTAAAACATCATCCATATCTAGGGCAGCTGCTCCGTTGAAGGTTGCCCAGCGTAATAATGATTCTAACGTAACCTGCTTACCGAAAGCAAGCTGTAAAGCTTGCAACTCATGCAGCATATTCAAACTATGATTTGAGGCAAGACTATCCGTTCCTATTACCATCGTACATCCTTTATCGCGCAGCAAGCCAATCGGCGGAACTTCATTTTGAATGTATTGATTCGCTCGAACACATACACAATAGTAATGCTGCTGTTGATGTTGCGCTGCATGTTGTTGTGCAAAGTCGATATCCGCCTCACTGATATGCACATTGTGCACCAACATTAACCTTTTGGGCCTGGGAAGCGAAGGCAGCCAGGACTGCAGACTGCTTTTCCCTGATGGCCAGAACGGATCAATTTGATTATTCAGCTGCCGATAGAGTTGCAAAAAGTCGCCACTACCCTGCATGAAGAGTTCATTTTCGGCAGCCGATTCCTGATTATGCATCGTAGCAACAGCATCACCGATTGCTTCTTGTAATAATGTAAAAAGCGGCGGTGAAACACTATAGGGCGCATGTGGTGTAACAGTAGCAGGATGCTGCGAAACTAGTGCGCGAAATTGCTGCTGCACCTGCAAGGCAGCGTTCATACGCTCTGCTGCCATCTTGCCATCAGATGCAAATACTTCAATAAAATTATGCCAGCGTATGTTGGATGCTGCTTTTACAGAAATACTATCGGCGGTATTACAAATATCTCCCACCGCTACTACACCGCTGTTTTCCAGTTCAACAATGGCATCACGCATCGCTTGCTGTACGGCCTCTTGTTCAACTTTTCTTTGCCGACTCACCTGCACTAAAAAAGGCACCATGCCGGTATGTGGAGGAATAACGCCGCGCATATGTGAAAGCTCAAGGTGACAATGCGCATTTACCATGCCCGGCATGAGCAGTCCCTTAAAATATTCCACATCACCGCCTGCTTCAGCAGCAGGAACGAGGTTCGCTATGCGTCCATCATCGTGCAGCAACAAAACCATGCGGCTTTGATGGAATTGCTTTCCGTCGAAAATCATATCTGCAGTAATGCGGCGCATAACGCAAATCTCAAACATGCAAGGCAGAACGCCAAAAGCAGTCGCCCTTCCCTGAAATTATTACCTTTGCGGCCTTATGGAAATTCTCAACAGACTGGAGGCGTTCAGAGCACGTTTTGAAGAACTGGGCATTGCACTTACCAACCCGGAAGTGGTGGGCGACAATAAAAAATTCAGTGCCTTCAGCAAAGAATACCGCAGTTTGGAACGCATTGTAAAAGCAGCAGATGCTTACAGAGCCGTGATCAATGATATTCAAAGCTATCGCGATGCGCTGAATGGCGAAGACGATGAACTGAGAGAGTTGGCAAAAGAAGAACTACCCCTGTTGGAAGAAAATAAGGATCGTATGGAGGAAGCAATTCGTCAGCTGTTGATTCCCAAAGATCCGCAGGATGAGAAAAATGTCATTCTAGAAATACGCGCCGGCACAGGGGGTGATGAAGCCAGTCTGTTTGCAGGTGAACTGCTGCGCATGTACATCAAATACTGCGAAAGAAAAGGATGGAAAACTGCCATACTGAGCGAGAACGAAGGCACAGTGGGCGGTTATAAAGAAGTACAGCTGGAAGTTACCGGCGATGACGTGTATGGTACTTTGAAATTTGAAAGTGGCGTGCATCGTGTTCAGCGTGTGCCTGCTACCGAAGCAAGTGGCCGCGTACATACCAGTGCTGCAACCGTAGCGGTGATGCCGGAAGCAGAGGAAATTGATTTTGAATTGAGAGAGAGCGATGTGAAAATGGAAACAGCGCGCAGCGGTGGTGCAGGCGGACAGAACGTAAACAAGGTTGAAACAAAAGTAATGCTCACCCACCTGCCTACAGGCACAGTAGTGATTTGTCAAACCGAACGCACCCAGCTGGCCAACCGTGAAAAAGCCATGCAAATGCTGCGTACTAAATTATACGAAGAACAGGTACGCAAGCAGGAAGAAGAAATTGCAAGACAAAGAAAAAGTTTGGTGAGCACAGGCGATCGCTCGGCCAAAATACGCACATACAACTTTCCGCAGGGAAGAGTAACAGATCATCGCATCGGGCTAACGCTATACAATTTAGATGAGGTAATCAATGGTGATATCCAGGAGCTGATCAATGCACTGCAGTTTGCAGAGAACACCGAGAAGATGGCGCAGGAGCAATAAATGCCATCATCTTTCCTGCAACCATTTTACTTTAATACTTCCGCCAGCTTTTGTGAAAGCGCATCACCACGCAGATTGGAAGCAATGATTTTCCCCTGCGGATCTACTAGTACATTGTAAGGAATACCATCGAAGCCATAGAGGCCGACGGCTGCACTTTCCCAAAACTTGAGATCACTGATGTGATACCAGGTAAGCTTATCTTTTTGAATGGCTTCCAGCCAGTCGTTTTTAGTTTTATCGAGCGATACGCCCAACACCGTAAAGTTTTTATTTTTAAATTGCTGATACGCTGCCACTACATTCGGATTCTCATCTCTGCACGGTCCGCACCAGCTGGCCCAAAAATCAACCAGTACATATTTACCCTTTAATTTACTCAGCGAAAAGGGATTACCGTTGGCATCAGGCATAGTAATATCAGGGGCCATCGCACCCACATCGGGCTTATTTTTCTTTGCCTGCTCTTGCTGCTTCATAGCTGTCATATTATCATCAAAGGCTTTCACAATTTTTTGCACGCCACCATGCTTGGGAAAACGCTTTGCCAACTGATTGGTACTGATTGAAGCCTCAATCGGATCACCGCCCATATTCATGGCCGTTGCAAAGAGCGCCAAAGCCGGACTGGCATCGTTTGCAGCAACTCCTTTTAAATGACTACGCATTTTTTCTCCAATGCCTTGAGCACGCACCATCATGGCAGACTGCAGACTATCGCGCTGCTGCTGATTTCCTTCTGCCGTCAGCGAAAGCTCTTGCTGAATCATCATCATTTGCTGCTGCATTGCTCCCATCGTATCGAGCAGCTGCTTTAATCTGGCAGATGCGCCTTCAGATTTAAAATTAGTTTGCTGTTGCTGCCAGGCAGCTGTAAAATCGATTTCTTTTTCATCGTTAATCAGCAAAATCACCGGTGATGGCTGCACTGAAAAACGCAACTGATACAAACCCTCTTCTTTTGCATTGGCTTTGAGTGAAAATGCGCCTTGCTTGATGGTTGCACTATCAACCACCTGCGGAGGCATATTTTCAAAAGAGATCTGCTCGAGATACACCATGGCTGCAGGTGCATCTTGAATATTTCCTTTTACGGTAAAGTTTTTATCACCGGAGCCATTGCAGGCAGCCAGCAGCCATAAAGCAGGAATAAAAAAGAATTTATTAGACATGGAACTGATTTTAGATGTTTAAAAACGAACTAAACTATTAGAAAGATTTTTGTGTGTTGATTTTTTACAAATGCATTAACTCCGCTAAACCGATGCTACATGCTCTTTGATTTTGGTAATCACTGCATCTAGCTGCGCAACCTGCTGTCCGCCTGCAGTAGCCAGGGTTTTTTGTCCGCCGCCACCACCTTGAATCAGCGGCGAAACCAATTCTTTGATGAGCTTGCCTGCATCGAACTGCGCAGAAGCCTTATCAGAAATACCGATGGCTACCGCCGCTTTTCCATTGATGGCCGATGCAAGTACTACAACATCACATTGCTGACGCAGTTGATAACAAAGTTGCTTGAGTGCATCTGCGCTATCGAGTTGCAGCAGGGTTCCAACAAAGTGAAAATCATTCAGCTTCACACATGTGTTCAGCAGCTCCTTTTGCATTGCCGCAATTTGAGCGGCTTCAAGCTGCTCCAGTTTTTTCTCCAGCTGTGCCTTTTCCTGCAGCATTTTTTCAACTGCTTTTTGTGGCTCTTTTGCTTTCAGCAATTGTGCAATAGACTGCAGCTGCTGTTGCTGTTCCGTTAAGTGGTTAAAAGCTGCTGCACCAGTGAGTGCTTCCACTCTTCTTACACCCGCAGCGACTGCTGTTTCTGTCTGCACTACAAAAAGCCCGATATCGCCCGTTGCTGCAACGTGTGTTCCCCCGCATAATTCAACCGAATAATTCGGATCAATGATAACCACACGCACCACATCGCCGTATTTTTCGCCGAACAATGCCATGGCGCCCAGCTTCAGCGCTTCTTCCTTGGGCATTTCCTTAATTACAACAGGAATATTTGCTCTGATTTTTTCATTCACCAGCTGTTCCACTTTTCTGATCTCTTCGTCGGTCATTTTTGCAAAGTGTGAAAAATCGAAACGCAAATAATTTTCGTTCACCAATGATCCTTTCTGTGCTACATGATTACCGAGCACCTGGCGAAGTGCCGCATGCATCAGATGCGTTGCGGTATGATTGTAGGCAGTATGCAATCTTTTTTCACCGTTTACCCGTGCTGTTACATCTACATCAATTTGCGCAGGCAGCTTATCGGTGAAATGAATGATGAGGTCGTTTTCTTTTTTCGTGTCTGTTACTGCAATCTGCTCCCCATTAAAATCTAGGGTTCCGGTATCGCCTGCCTGGCCTCCGCTTTCTGCATAAAAAGGCGTGGAAGAAAGCACCATTTGAAATTGCTCAGCTCCCTTTGCTTTCACCTTTCTGTAGCGCAATACTTGCGTTTGAATTTCCTGTTGGTAATAGCCGACAAAACCCTCTCCTTCAGCTTCATGCACCATCACCCAATCGCTTGTATCGATGGCGGTAGCAGCACGGCTCCTGTTTTTCTGCTGCTGCATGGCAAGTTCAAAGCCCGCTTCGTCAATACTGAGCTGATGTTCCGAAGCAATGAGTCGGCTAAGATCAAGCGGAAAGCCATAGGTATCAAACAGCTCAAAAGCATCACTGCCCACAATTTTTCCATCCTTAGCAGCAGCAGTTGCTATCAAATCATCCATGCGCCTCAATCCTTTTTCAAGTGTGCGCAAAAATGCTTCCTCTTCTTCGCGCACAACTTTTTGCACAAAACCAACCTGCGCTTTCAGCTCAGGAAAAACTTCCGCAAACTGATCTGCCAGCAGTGGCACCAGCTGAAAAAGCAAGGGCTGCTTGTATAAAAGATAAGAATAGTAATAGCGTACAGCTCTGCGTAAAATACGACGGATCACATAGCCGGCTCCGTTGTTAGAGGGAAGCTGACCATCGGCTATGGTGAAACAGATAGCACGAATATGATCTGCAATTACCCGAAATGCGATATCCGCTTTCGAATCGGTGAAACCATACTGCCGGCCGCTGATTTGTGCAACCGCTGCAATGGTGCCGGTAAATAAATCGGTATCGTAATTGCTTTGTTTGCCTTGCAGCACCCGCACCAATCGCTCCAAACCCATACCGGTATCAACATGTTTTGCAGGCAGAGGTACCAGACTGCCATCTTTCATGCGATTAAACTGCATGAATACGTTATTCCAGATTTCAATTACCTGCGGATGATCTTTGTTTACGAGTGTTTCACCGGCAACCTTTGCTCTTTCATCATCTGTTCTGCAATCGACATGTATTTCGGTACAAGGTCCACAAGGACCGGTATCGCCCATCTCCCAAAAATTATCTTTCTTATTACCTAACAAAATGCGGTCTGCTGCAATGTGTTGCTTCCAAAAATTATAAGCATCATCATCTTTAGGCAAACCCTCTTTGGCATCACCTTCAAAAACGGTTACATACAATCTGTCTTTGCTAATACCATACACTTCCGTGAGCAACTCCCAACTCCATTCGATGGCTTCTTTTTTGAAGTAGCCCACCTCGGGACGATCGGGGTCACCAAAACTCCAGTTACCCAGCATTTCAAACATGGTATGGTGGTAAGTATCTACTCCTACTTCTTCCAAATCGTTGTGCTTTCCGCTTACACGCAAACATTTTTGCGTATCAGCAACGCGTGCATGCGGGGCAGGACGATTGCCCAGAAAATAGTCTTTGAACTGATTCATTCCCGCGTTGGTAAACAGCAGCGTAGGATCATTTTTTACCACAATGGGCGCAGATGCAACAACGGTATGCTGCCTGGATGCAAAAAAATCCAGAAACTTTTTGCGTATATCGGCAGAGCTCATCATATGAGATTCCTTGATTTGAATTGATTTTTGAGCAGTCTGCACCTATCTTTGAAGGCATTGGACTGCAGGCCGACAAAGGTAAGTCAAACTGCGGCATGCCCGTTGAATCGCCCTTGAAATGAAAAAAGTAAAGTATTTCTACAACACCCATACCCTCCGGTACGAAAAACTGGTTACCCCCCTGCGGGTAAAGTTGCTGCGTACCTTTGGTTTCATTGCAGCGGTGGCGGTTACAGGATTTATATTCACTCAGCTGGCTTACTACTATTTCCCTTCGGCAAATGAACAAAGACTGCGTCAGGAAAACAAAGACCTGAAAGAAGATTATCAGATTTTACAGGAAGAAATTGCAGCCATGCAGCAGGAGCTGAAGGAAATTGAAAAACGAGACAATCAGGTATATCGCTCTATTTTCGAAGCCAACCCCTTGCCCGACAGCGCCCGATCGAAAATGATGCAGCGGCAAGCAGAAGATAAGCTGATTGCGCGGCTTAGCAACAGCCAACTGAACAGCTCTATTGTGGAGCAGATCAGCACGCTCAAAAGCCGCCTTGGCGTACAGTTAACCTCTTTTGCCGCCATCGAAGAAATGGTGAAAAACAAGGAAGCGCTGTTATCGGCCACGCCGGCCATACAACCCGTGAGCAATAAAGATTTATCGCGGATCGCTTCGGGTTTTGGATATCGGATTGATCCGGTTTACAAAACAACCAAAATGCATGCGGGATTAGATTTCGCCGCACCCCAGGGCACGCCCATTTATGCCACAGCCGATGGAGTGGTAACCACTTCGGGCTACAGCGATGCCGGATATGGCAATCATGTCATCATTAGTCATGGCTATAATTATGAAACGCTTTACGGACATATGTACCGCATTAAAGCAAAGCGCGGACAAAGGGTAAAGCGCGGTGAAGTGATTGGCTGGGTGGGCAATACCGGAAAAAGCACCGGACCTCATCTTCATTATGAAGTGCATAAGCGCGGCAACCCCGTGGATCCGATTTACTTTTTTTACAATGATCTCAGCCCTGAGCAATTCGATCGCATCCTGAAAATGGCTGCTGCAAGCAACCAGAGTTTTGATTAGTGGATAACTTCGTTTATCGGACGGTTATTTTTTACAGACATTTGAAAGAAGAAAATCATTGTGGCATCCTTTCAGCAAATAGCATTTGAATTTGATGCGCCGCAGCAACCAGCGCCAGCGAAAGCATCGGAACAGCCCTTACCCAAATCTTCTCGCGGTAGAAAAAGTTTGAAAGCGGCAGCGGAAGAAATGAGCATGGTACAGGTGCCCGAAGATGACATACTGTTTCAAAAGCATTATTATAGCATCGGAGAAGTGGCATCTATGCTGAATGTAAATCCTTCGCTACTGCGTTATTGGGAAACTGAGTTCGCCGTCATTAAGCCAAGAAAAAATAAAAAAGGGGATCGGTTTTACCGTCCCGAAGATGTAAAAACCCTGCAGATGATTCAGTTTCTGCTGCGTGAAAAAAAGTTTACGCTGGAAGGCGCTAAAACATTTCTTAAAAAAGGGCGAAAGGATGCTGAAAATACTTTTACCCTGGTGCAAAGTTTACAGCAACTCAAAGCGCTGCTGCAAAGTATCCGCGCCGATCTCTGATCCTACCGCAGCAATTCCTTGTTAACTTGATTTTTGTTTTGCATCTTTGAATTTCCATTCATTTTTCAAAAGCATTTATTTTAGAACATGCTCAAACAAGTTTTCCTTTTAGTGATTGTGGCAACTGCCCTGATGCCCGCTGAAGCAAGATCGCAATACCTTGTAAGAGACAGCTCCGGTGTAAAAATTTTCAATGGCTTGTTAAGTAAAGCAAATCTGGAACAGGAGCCGAGCTTTGCATGGATGCGCAACAACATCAGCTGGTACAAGCCCAATGCAGATGCAGTGAAACATCTGATGCGCCTCAAAGGAAAGGTTCACCTGATCGTGTTTGGAGGAACCTGGTGTGAAGATTCGCAGATCATTATGCCACAACTCTTCAAACTCATGGATGCAGCCGCATTTCCTGAAACATCTGTTACGCTGATTGGAGTAGAAAGAAACAAAAAAACATTGTCGCAACTATCCGAAGCACTCAATATCGATAAAGTACCCACCATTCTGGTGATGCAACAAGGAAAGGAAATGGGACGGGTAGTTGAATATGGAAAGTATGGTGTTTATGATCAGGAGCTGGGCGAGATCCTCGCTGCAATAAAAGATTGATTAAGCATTTGTTGTATTACCGATACAAATGATTTAAAAACGGTACAAACGAATCTCCCCTTCTTTTAAGACATAATATTTTCCCGGACGAATTACTGTTTTCTCTTTCCCATCGAGCTCTGCCGGCAGCGAAACGCTTTTTTCACTCAGCGTACCCATGGTATAAAATAGCAGCTTTGCTTCACTGATACCCATGATGGTTTTTCCAATTACACTAAAGGCGTTCAATGCGGGATAACTCAGTTTGGTTTTAAATGCCCCATAAATATCAAACACATATACACCTTTCGCCGGATCATACAGATATACAAATCCTTCCTGATCTACTATTTGCGTTGGGGTGGGAACTTCATCAAACAACATGCGAAAATCCACGCTGGCCGTGAGCGTATTGCCCGACTCATCTACCTTCTTGAGTTTATTTTCCTGTTCATCGAACACCCAAATCTGATTGTCGTAGCTCTGCGCAATGGCTTTCACACGAAAGACACCTGCTTTTCTCAAATCAATGGTATTTACAACACCCATAAAACGATCTAGTACAACGATCGTGGAAAAATTGCGATAGTAGAGTAATACTTTAAGCGGATTACTTGCATCGATGGAACTGAGTTTTCCATAGCGGCGCACTTCGTTAAATACCCCCATTGAATCGCCGCGTGGATTGAGTTTTTTCAGCTGATTCTGTTCATCAAGTAAATAATAATTGCCCAGGGGATCGGCCTGAAAATCTACAAAGCGACCATTGATGGTTTTTTCGAGACGGAACACAATATTATCCTGCGCGATGCTGCCGGTGCAGATGAAGATTGTTAGCAAAAGGCAGATCTGCTTCATGGCTTATAATATTTCAGCACAGCATTTACGCCGTCAAACTCCACATAACTATCGTAGCGTATCCAGTCGCCCAAATTGAGATAGCGGCTCGGCTCTGATGCGCCGGGGTTGAGCAGAAAATCGATGGGAAGATGGCGATGTCCAAAAACAAAAAAGTCAAAATGTTCTTTTTGCAACACCTCTTTGCAGTACATCAGCAGCCATTCATTTTCCTCGCCTAAAAACCGATCGTCTTCCGCACCGGTAGCAGCCCTGCTGCGGCGACTGTAATAATTGGCAATGCCCAATCCAACAGAAGGGGGAAGTATTCCAAAAAGCCATTGAGCAAGCGGATTGCGGAAAAGTTTTTTAAGCAGTTTATATCCATAATCTCCGGGGCCCAGACCATCACCATGTCCAACTAAAAATCGCTTCCCCATCAGCTCGTATTCCTTCGGTTCAAAATATACCGGTATGCCCAGCTCTTCCTGAAAATACGTGCGCATCCACATATCGTGGTTGCCCACAAAAAAGGAGATGGAAATGCCTGCATCACTCAGCTCGGCCAGCTTACCCAACAAGCGCACAAATCCTTTGGGCACTACTTTGCGGTACTCAAACCAAAAATCAAACATATCGCCTACAATAAAAATCATGGCAGCATCATGACGGATGCTGTTCAAGAAATCGACGATCTTTTTTTCCCTTGCCAAGCTGCTTTCTGCATCAGGTGTGCCGAGGTGAAAATCGGAGAGGAAATATATTTTTTTACCTGCTGTCATGTATATGCTACAAAGATAACTGCGAGTGTAAGTGAATAAAAGTTTACTTGTGTTTGCTTTGAAAATAAGCGATTACATCTCCGCTCTCTACGAGTGGCTTCCCCAGCACATCGCCATTATACCAATAAATCCATGCTTGCGCCATTGCACCATCGCTGCTGCGTTGTGCCTCTGTCAGTTCACGACGATACCATGCTGGCTCACCGGCTTCGGGATATAGCCCTTCATAATCATCCAGCTGCGAAATAGCCCAATCGAACACATCTTCACTCTTGGCATAGTACAACTCGCCAACGATCCAACGATCTTCGTTAGTTGGACAAGCGGCCGGAAAATCACCCATATCGTAAAGTTTGCCGCGTACGCGCGCATCGGCTACAAAGTGAAAGTACTGACTGATATATGCAAATGCAGGATGGTGAAAGCCGCTTCGCAAACTACCATAAACGAATAAAGCATAAACAGGGGACGACATACCCTAAATGTACGAAGCAATTTTACTAAAGCAATGTGAATGCATTTCAGAAACCGGATGGCCTGGGCTTATCTATCAAAAACACAAACACTTCTTTGGGACCATGCACTCCTACTACCAGGGTTTTTTCAATATCTGCAGTGCGACTGGGTCCTGTGGCGAAACTGATGAAGGAAGGCAGCTGATCACCATACTTTTCGCGCAGCTGCTGAATAGCATCTTTTAAATCGTAAACAAGTTGCTCGGTGTAAGCTATGCAAATATGTACAGGAGCATACACGCTGGCCGTACGACCGCTTTCATTAGCAGTACTCAGTACCATGGTTCCGGTGCGACTTACCAGCAGCTCACAACCCGTGATGGCTGCATCGCAATCCGATAAATTATCATGAAATGAAAAGTCGAACCCCTTGCTTTGTAGCATGCTTTGTAAAGACTGCTCGCGACAAACCACTGCTTTCCACATGCTGGATGCGACCAGTTGTTGTAGTTGCTGCACCAGTTCGCCCTCATCGCTGCAAAAAACAAATTTGCCCTGTAATGCGGTAAAATGATCGGCAAACTGTACGGCCAAATCTTCTTCCGAAGCATGAAACACATTTGCATTTCCATCAGGTTGCGGAAAAGGAGCAGGCACCGGATGACTCAGTGCCTGTCTTATTTTCTTCAATATATTCTCTTTGGAAGGAGAAACGTTCATGATGCCTCTTATGAATTTTCCTGTGAAGGATCAGGTGAAGGTGTTGCATCCTCTGTAGTTGGTGCAGCACTCTCAGCCATGGGATGATGAATCACCGCTTCCTGCTCAAGTAGTTTTTTCTGTTCAAAAGGACGCTTACCGATCAGGGCTTCGACATCGCTTTGGAAAAGCACTTCTTTTTCAAGCAAGGCGGTTGCTAGTTTTTCTACATCACCTCTTTTCTCCGTTAGCAATTGCTTGGTACGTACGTATGCTTCATCAATGAGCTTGCGCACTTCTTCGTCGATCATTTCAGCAGTGCGCTCACTGTATGGTTTTACGAAAGTGTTTTCCTGTTGCGGATCATAGAAGCTGATATTACCCACTTTGCCGTTCATGCCATACACGCTTACCATTGAATATGCAATGCGGGTAATCTGCTGCAAATCGTTTTGCGCACCGGTAGAAATTTTTCCGAAGAAAATTTCTTCGCTCGCTCTGCCACCCAGGGTCATGCAAATTTGATCAACCAGCTGTTCGGTATTGTAGAGATATTGCTCTTTCGGAGTGTACTGCGCATAACCGAGTGCAGCGGTACCACGAGGCACAATGGTTACTTTCAACAACGGATAAGCATGTTCGAGATACCAGCCGCAGATGGCATGGCCTGCTTCGTGGTAAGCAATAATTTCTTTTTCTTCCGGACTGATGAGTTTATTCTTTTTTTCCAATCCGCCGATAACACGATCGATGGCATCCTGAAAATCACTCATTTCAACACCTTGCTTGCCTTTTCGCGCAGCAATCAGTGCAGCTTCGTTACACACATTGGCAATATCAGCACCTGCAAAGCCGGGGGTTTGCTCTGCGAGCTTATGTATATCCAGTGACTCAGAAACCTTGATGGGTTTGAGATGCACTTTGAAAATTTGTTCACGCCCTTTTACATCGGGGCGGTCAATGGATATTTGTCTGTCGAAACGACCGGGGCGCAACAATGCGCTATCCAGTACATCAGGACGGTTGGTAGCAGCGAGAATAATGATGCCGGTATCGCCGCCGAAGCCATCCATTTCAACCAGCAGCTGGTTCAGCGTATTTTCTCTTTCATCGTTGCTTACAATGGCATTTCTGCCTCTTGCCCTACCGATCGCATCAATTTCATCAATAAAAATGACGCAGGGCGACTTTTCTCTTGCTTGTTTGAAAAGATCACGCACGCGACTGGCACCTACTCCGACAAACAATTCCACGAAATCACTTCCGCTGATGCTGAAGAAAGGAACCTGTGCTTCGCCTGCCATGGCTTTGGCCAAAAGGGTTTTGCCCGTTCCGGGAGGACCCACCAGCAAAGCACCTTTGGGAATTTTGCCACCCAGTGCCGTATATTTTTTAGGATTTTTCAGGAAATCAACAATTTCCATCACTTCCACCTTGGCTTCATCAAGTCCGGCCACATCAGCAAATGTTACATTCACTTTAGTGCCTTTTTCAAATAGCTGTGCGCGTGATTTTCCGATATTGAAAATACCACCGCCGCCGGGACCAGCACCGCCGCCTGCGTTCATCTTGCGCATGAGCAGGAACCACAAACCCACCAATACCAACACTGGCAAAAGCAAGCTGATGAGCGAAGGCAAAATGCTCTCTTCCTCATCGGCAAAACTGCGCGGACGCGTAATGGAAGGATTGGCTTTGAGGAGCTCATCCATTTGCTTATCGAAGTTGCTTACATCGGTAACCTTGAACTGAAATTGTGGCCCTTGTTCAGGTTTCACTTTATATGGCGCTTCGGCAAATTTGCGCTGGTAATAAGGCTTATTTACTGCGCTTGGGCGAAGTGTTACCCTTACTAATTTCTTGTTGGTAATGACTTTATAACTGGCAACATCATTTTGCAGTAGCATGCTGTCGATAAAATCTTCCCTTGAAGTTGGAAGTGCATCGGGTGTGAAGCCACGGAACAGGTTGAAGCCAATTAATACAGCAGCAATAAGGCCATACAGCCAGTATATATTGAAGCGAAAACCCTTACGCGGATCTTTCTTTTGGTTACCATCCATATTACTTCCCGGTTGATTCAAACTCATCTTGTTAAAATTTATCCTGAATTATTGATTGATCTATAGCATTAATGCATTTGTGCAGCGAAATGTTGCATTCGCCGGTATTTTAATCGTTGTGCTCCAGCACGGATGCATCGCTCCACATTTCCTCCAGCCGGTAAAACTTGCGGGTTTCGGGCTGAAAGATATGCACCACCACATTTACATAATCGACCAGTACCCACTGCAGGGCCTGGGTACCTTCATGGCGATAGGGCGCTTCATTGCATGCCTGCCGAACTGCATATTCAACATGATCGGCGATTGCTTTCACCTGTGTGGTGCTGGTGGCTTCGCAAATCACGAAAAAATCAGCCACCGCTTCTGGAATTTTTCGCAAATCCAAACTCACAATATGGGAAGCCTTTTTATCGGTCAGCGCTTGCAGAATCGTTTTAAAGAGTTTGCTGTTTCGGTTGATACGTGCAACAACTTTTTCCTTCGCTCTGGAGTTTAACACGGGTGATGTACTCAAATGCTCCTGTTTTTTTGTTCGTTGAATGTGGTTCCTTGCAGGAAACGGAGTTCAGTGAAATGAACGCATTATCTTGCTCAAAATTAATCATTCTCCCCAAACCATGCCCGTTAAAAAAACCGTTGCAGGTCGGATAGAACTCGACGAAACTAAAAGCACCAACAACTATGCCATGCAGCTGATTCGTGATGAAAAGGCAGAAGATGGCATGGTAATCAGCACGCGGCACCAAACGGAAGGAAAGGGACAAAGGGGTAAATCATGGATTACCCCACCGGGCACCGCAATTACCATGTCGTACATCATGGAAGCCGATTTTCTTCCCCCCGGTGCGTATTTTCAATTGCTGGCAACCACGGCGGTGGCCGTTCGGAACTGGGCTGCACGCTATATTGGTGAAGAAGAAACCAAGATCAAATGGCCAAATGATTTGTTTTGGCGTGACAGAAAGGCAGG
>CAZDGV010000004.1:0-75323 GCA_964505195.1 uncultured Chitinophagaceae bacterium | reverse complement strand
AAGAAACCAAGATCAAATGGCCAAATGATTTGTTTTGGCGTGACAGAAAGGCAGGCGGCATCCTGATCGAAAATATTCTGAGAGGTGAGACCTGGAAATGGGCAGTGATTGGAATAGGAATAAATGTCCAACAAAGCAGTTTCCCATCGGGGATAGGTAATCCGGTTTCTTTTTTACAAATAACGGGCAAACCCTATGAGATCAACACCTTGACCGAAGAGCTAGCCAATGCCTTAAAGGATGCAATCTTCCGGCTCAAAACCAGCGGTTTTGAAAATTTGCTTCAGGAATACAATCATCAGCTCTGGAAAAAAGACAGCATCGCAACCCTGCAATACGAAACAGCTCAAATTCAAGGAAAAATTGCCGGCGTAGGTGCAGATGGAAAGCTCATTGTACGAGGAAATGAGGAATATCGATTCAGTTTTCAAGAAGTAAGCTGGGTCATTTAGCGAAATAATAACTCCTTCTGCTTTCTAAGTTCTTCACCCGGCCTTACCTTTGCACCCGCTTAGATCGGCGAAAATGCCGGTATTTATCTGAAAATCTTACACATGACAAAAATTGCTGTTGCCAAAGGAGATGGAATTGGTCCGGAAATCA
The DNA here is from genome assembly GCA_964505195.1 of uncultured Chitinophagaceae bacterium. GTDB lineage: Bacteria > Bacteroidota > Bacteroidia > Chitinophagales > Chitinophagaceae > CAZDGV01. The sequence continues at coordinate 74,720 of CAZDGV010000004.1, read as the reverse complement.
TGGATGCCGTACTGAATATTTTTAATGCAGCCGAAGTGCCGCTGCAATATGAAACGGTAGAAATGGGGAAGTGGGTATTCGACAAAGGCCATTCCAACGGCATGACGCCGGAAGCACAGCAAACCATTGAATCGCTCGGTATTTTATTCAAAGGGCCGATGGAAACCCCCAAAGGCAAGGGCGTAAAAAGCGTAAACGTTACCGCCCGCAAAACTTGGAATACCTATGCCAACAAACGCAGCTTTCAAACACTGCATGGCGTAGATACCGTTTTCAGCAAAGCAGGTATTCCCATTGATATTACCATTGTGCGGGAGAATATTGAAGACACCTACGGTGGTATTGAACACATGCTCACACACGATGTGGCACTAAGCCGACGCTTTATTACGCGCCCGGGAAGTATGCAGGTAATTAAATATGCTTTTGAAATGGCGAGTAAAAAAGGCGCCAAACGCATTACCTGCGGTCACAAGGCCAATATCATGAAAATTACCGACGGCTTGTTTTTAGAGGTGTTTTATGATGTGGCAAAAGATTATCCGCACCTCAAAGCCGATGATGTAATTGTAGATGATCTGTGCATGAAGCTGGTGAGCCGCCCTGATTTGTTTGATGTAGTAGTGCTTACCAACTTGCAAGGTGATATTGTTAGTGACCTATGCGCCGGACTGGTAGGTGGATTGGGTTTTGCGCCGAGTGCCAACATTGGTGATCATATTTCCATTTTTGAAGCAGTACATGGTACCGCACCGGATATTGCAGGGAAGAATATCGCAAACCCCACCGCTTTGCTTTTGAGTGGCTTTGGAATGCTGCGGCATCTGGGCCTTATGCAAAAGGCAGCCATGATTGAAAACGCTTTGCTCTATACGCTGGAAAGTGGCGTGCGTACCGGTGATTTTGGAGACAAGAACAGTCCCGCCAGCAATACAACGGAATTTGCAGAGCAGATTATCCGCAACTTTGGTAAGCAACCAACACATAATCCCAAGCCTATATTGGAAGATAAGCCCGCTACACCTACCCAGTTTCATCTGGAAAAAAATCCTTTGATCATGACAAAGGAAATGGAAGAAGAAGTAATGGTGGGCGTGGATCTGTTCATCGAAAGTTCGGAGCAACCGAAAGAAGTTGCAGAGAAATTACTAAAACATTGCGGCGATTTATTCAAGCTGGTAACCATCAGCAACCGCGGCACACAGGTGTGGCCCAAAGGAAGCGTATTTACCAACCTGGTAAACCAGTACCGCTGCCGCTTTGAAAGCGAAGGAGAAGTGCCTTTAACCCAAACCGATATCTTAACACTTTACAAGCTAGTGATGCAAGATTTCAAAATTTGCTCCAGCGAAGTATTGAATATGTGGGGCGGCAAGAAAGCCTATTCACTGGCACAGGGTCAGTAATCATGGCCAATTCATCTTCTTTTACTTTGTTGCTTCCCAAGCAGCAATGATTTCTTTTGCATGATCCTTACTGTTGGGCTTATGCAAAATATGCACAATAACACCATGCTCATCAATCAAAAATGTAGTGCGGTGTGTCCCAATAATTTTCTTTCCCATGAACATTTTCTCGCCCCATACACCGTATTGTTGCAACACCACTGCATCGGGATCTGCGAGCAGTGAAAAAGGAAGCTGATGTTTTTCAATAAAACTTTGGTGCCGCTTGGCATCATCGATGCTCACACCTAGCACGGCAATTCCTTTTTTTCTCAGCAATGAAAAGTCGTCGCGCAAATTACAGGCCTGAACGGTGCAAGTAGGCGTCATATCACGCGGATAAAAATACAGGGCCAACTTTTTACCTTTAAAATCTGCTAAACGCAAAGCGTTTCCATGCTGATCAACCCCTTTGAAAGCAGGCGCTTTCATACCAGGTTTCAGATGGGTATGGCCTTCTGTTTTAGTTTGCTTTGAAGCAACAGCGGATTTTTTCGCGGGAGCTACTTTCGCAGATTTATTTACCGACTTACTATTTTTTGTTTTTACTGATTTCGACATATTTCTACCGATTATTTTCGAGTAAACTGAATAATTTTTGTGGCAATATTACCAGCTTCATCTTCGGCTGTAACTACCAACTCGTAATTGCCGGGCGGGCATTTTTCATCTACCGCATAGCGCCAGGTGCTGCCGCTGTTTGAAAACATAACCCAGTTGCCATTGAGTGTTGCCCTGAAGTTTTTGATCTTCTTCCACTGATCGGTTACGGTACAAACAATTTTTCCGCCTGCCGTAAGTACTCCGTCGTTTAAGACACCCGCAACTGTAATCGTTGGTGCAGTAAGATCAGCTTCGAGTCTGAATGCGCCAAACTCACGAAACCTTGCTTCATAAAAACCGTTTACTTCGAAAGCTTTCACCACATCCGTTTTGCCCCTTGCATCTTTTACCATAATCACACGATCGGAAGCAGCATCGGGTATGTTTTTGTTGGGTTTGATACGAAAGGCAATATAATCGTGCAGGGGAATGAGTGGGGTGTGCAAGCCATGCACATCTGAATAGCCAGTTGCAGATGCTTTTTTTGCATACTGAAAACGAATGGCGTCGTAAAGTGATTTTTCTGAAGTGACAACTTGCACATCTTCTCTTTCAAAAACGTTGATGCTATTGGGAAAGAAATAGCGACCATCGCGCTCATTCACTTTTGAGCTGCGCTGTCCATTCCATTTTACATTAAAACGCAAAGGCGTTGCGTTGCCATTTGCATCCTTCACCACTATTTGTATACGATGCACCGCTGTGTCACGGAGATAAATAATGCCATCATCTTTCCAAGTTTGATAAATAGGAAGTCGGTCGCCGGGAAGCGGCGTGACATGCTGAAAATAAGCGCCACCGCTGGTTTTAATACGGTAGTCGATATGCGCATTCAAATACCGCGTTTGAAGATAGTCCACATCATCAATCTGAAAACCACTGATGGGCTGGTCATCCATCCACACTGTCGCTTCATAAATGCCATTATTATTCGGTACACCGGTAACGCGATCGGTTGCAACCAGCGCAAAGCTGATACGGTTACTGCTTACGGTAATCGTACCACCAGTTATCGTATGTGTTCCGCCGGCATGTACAACAGGAAAAATTCTTGGCTGTTGCTCGTAAGTACTTTGGTTGCGATCGTACACTGCAATCCTGCTTATATCAGGTGGTGTAATATCATACACTTTATACAGCAGCAGCGGATTCACACATGCATCGTTTACGGTACGCCTTATTTCATAATGCACATGCGGCCCTGCCGATGCGCCGGTGTTTCCACTGTAACCCAAGAAGCTTCCTTTTTTTACAGGAAAGCGTCCTTCCGGTATTTGCAACTCCACCCGCCAGCTTTCCTGCGCGTATTGCTGTTGTTTCACATAACGCGCTACTTCGGGCAGAAACGTATTCATATGTGCATACAAAGTGGTGAAGCCATTCGGGTGGCTCACATAAATGGCATTGCCAAAGCCGCCCGGCTCTACTTTAATGCGCGACACCCATCCATCGGCAGGTGCATAAACAGGCAGGTTTTCGCGGCGTTCAGTAAATAAATCAAGCCCCATATGAAAATGGTTGGGACGCATTTCACCAAAATTGGCATTGAGTTTCAGGGGTATATCCAGCGGGTAGCGAAAAGCATCGCGGGGATAATTTTTAACCGGAAACGACTGGGCAGAAACAAGGGCAACAGATGCCAGAAAGCCAATAAACAATACAATGGGTTTGTACATGACTGCAAAAATAACCGAAAGCAGCTTCGATAAAATTGCCTTTGAAAGAACAGGATAAGGGACGGGTGAAAAAACCTTCTGTTAATTACCCATCAAACGGTATTTTTGCCCGCAAATCCTCCCCATGCCCCGCGATACTTCCATCCAGCGAGTGCTTATCATCGGTTCGGGACCCATCATTATCGGACAGGCCTGTGAATTCGACTATTCCGGTTCACAAGCAGCACGGAGTCTTCGCGAAGAAGGTATCGAAGTGATACTCATCAACAGCAATCCGGCTACGATCATGACCGACCCCATGATGGCCGATAAAGTTTATCTATTGCCACTTACTGTTGAAAGCATTGAACAGATACTGGAAGAAAACAAAATTGATGCGGTACTGCCTACCATGGGCGGACAAACCGCACTCAATCTATGTAAGGAAGCAGACGAACTGGGCATTTGGGAGAAATACAATGTGCGACTGATTGGTGTAGATGTAAAAGCCATCGACACTGCGGAAGACAGGGAAAAATTCCGTCAGCTGATGGTGCAAATTGGCATCCCCGTTGCACCATCGAAAGTGGCCAACTCATTACTGGAAGGAAAAGATTTTGCGCAGCAAATTGGTATTCCATTGGTTATACGCCCTTCTTTCACTCTGGGCGGCACCGGTGGCGGCTTTGTGCATGTGAAAGAAGAACTGGATGCCGCTTTGGAACGCGGACTCAAAGCATCGCCCATACACGAAGTGCTGGTAGAGAAAGCACTGCTGGGATGGAAAGAGTTTGAACTGGAACTGCTGCGCGATAAGAATGATAACGTTGTAATCATTTGTACGGTAGAAAATTTCGACCCCATGGGTGTGCATACCGGCGACAGCATAACGGTGGCACCGGCGATGACCCTCAGCGATACAGCTTTTCAGCAAATGCGCAACATGGCCATTAAAATGATGCGCAGCCTGGGCAATTTTGCCGGCGGTTGTAATGTGCAGTTTGCCCTCAACCCACAAACAGAAGAAATCATCACCGTAGAAATCAATCCGCGTGTAAGTCGTTCGTCCGCCCTCGCAAGTAAAGCCACCGGCTATCCCATCGCTAAAATTGCTGCGAAACTTGCCATCGGTTATACACTGGATGAACTCAAAAATCAAATCACACAAACTACTTCTGCATACTTCGAGCCTGCGCTCGACTATGTAATTGTAAAAGTGCCGCGCTGGAATTTTGATAAGTTCAAAGGAGCAGATGATCGCCTCGGTTTGCAAATGAAAAGTGTGGGCGAAGTGATGGCCATCGGAAGAAGTTTTACCGAAGCCATCCAAAAAGCATGTCAGAGTTTGGAAAACAACGCAGTGGGGCTCGGCTATTACGGACAAAGTTTGAAACATGCAGAAGAGCTGATCTCATATATCAAAATCCCGAAATGGGATCGCATCTTCCGCATCAAAGATGCGCTCATGGCAGGCGTAAGCGTGAAAACCATCGTAGAAGCTACCGGTATCGATCGTTGGTTTATTTACCAGATACAGGACATCGTAAACTTCGAAAAAGAGCTTGCCAAATACAATATGCAAACCCTTACACATGATGTGCTGCGCGATGCAAAGCGTATGGGCTTCAGCGATGAACAGATTTGTCGCATTATGAAAGACGGCAACGAAGATGCATTGTATGAAAAACGCAAAGCGCTTGGCATAACAAGGGTTTACAAAATGGTGGATACCTGCAGTGCCGAATTTGAAGCAAAAACACCGTATTTCTATAGCACCTTTGAATAATGCATTGAATCCAGTTATAAAAAGCACTTAAAAGCAAGCAGAAAAGATTTCCATCCATGAGCAAGACCCTTACACACAACGAATCCATCCCTTCAACAAGAAAAAAAATTGTTGTACTGGGTTCCGGTCCCAACCGCATCGGTCAGGGCATTGAATTCGACTATTGCTGTGTACACGGACTGCTCGCCATAAAAGAATGCGGCTACGAAGCCATCATGGTTAACTGTAACCCCGAAACCGTAAGTACCGATTTCGATATGGCCGATAAGCTTTACTTCGAACCGGTTTATTGGGAGCATTTGTGGGAAATCATTGAACTGGAAAAACCCGATGGCGTAATTGTGCAGCTGGGCGGACAAACCGCTTTGAAACTTGCAGAGCGTCTGCACAACAAAGGAATTAAGATTATTGGTACTTCATTCGACAGCATGGATATTGCGGAAGACCGCGGTCGCTTCAGTGATTTACTGAAAGAACTCAATATCCCCTATCCCAAATATGGCACGGCCTACAGCTCCGATGAAGCATTGGAAGTGGTGAAAGAAGTAGGCTATCCGGTGCTCGTGCGCCCCAGCTATGTGCTAGGCGGACAGCGCATGCGGATTGTAATCAATGACGAAGAACTTGAAAAAAGCGTGCTGAGTTTGATCAAGCATTTACCGGGCAATAAAATTCTCATCGATCATTTTCTTGACCGCTGTCAGGAAGCAGAAATCGATGCGATATACGATGGTGAAACTTTTCATGTAATGGGTGTGATGGAGCATATTGAACCGGCGGGCATTCACAGCGGTGATAGTCATGCCGTACTGCCCGAATTCAATCTTAGTCCGCTGATTGTAGCAACGATGGAAGATTATGCAAAACGCATTGCAGAAGCATTGGGTATTCGCGGACTCATCAATATTCAGTTTGCCATTAAAGACGGAAAAGTATATGTAATTGAAGCCAACCCAAGGGCAAGTCGCACTACACCGTTTATTGCAAAAGCATATCAAATTCCCTATCTCAATATTGCTACCAAAGTAATGCTGGGCGCTAACAAGCTGAAAGATTTCACCTTCGAGAAAAAGCTGAGCGGCTACGCTATCAAAGAGCCCGTATTCAGCTTCGAAAAATTCCCCAATGTAAATAAAGAGCTTGGCCCCGAAATGAAAAGCACAGGTGAAGCCATTCGCTTTATCAAAGACCTCCGCGACCCCTACTTCCGACAGCTATACAAGGAAAGAAGCATGCACCTGAGTAAATAATCATGCTGCTAAGGCTTGCCTTTCAGGAAGGTTTTTTCTATTTTTCGATGTGCTACCTTATGAAATTCCTTTCTGGAAAAGCATGCCCTTTTTCCGCTTGCTGCTGCCGCTGTTAGCAGGCATATGGATTGGATGGGAATTAAAAATTGGCTGGAAGGTACCCGCTGTAATCTTCATTATTAATTTATCTGTATTTCTCTGGTTGCAAAAATTAGAGCTCCAACATCAGTATCGCTGGTCGTGGCTGCGCGGTATAGCTGCAAGCTTTTGCTTTGCAACAGCAGGGGCTATTTTGTGCTGGCTGCATAACATGGAACACCATCCGCAATGGATTGGAAATAAAACAGGCATCATAAAATTGGTATTGAATGAGCCGCTGAGTAAAAAAACCAATTCTTACAAAACAGAAGCATCCATCCTTGCCATTCAAAACGGGAAGCATTGGAAAGCACAAAAAGGGAAAGCGATTCTTTATTTCTCAAAAACAGCTGATTTGCAAAAGCTCGACTACGGAACGGTAATTGTAACCGCCAAGCCGCTTCAGCCCATTGCAAATGCAGCGAATCCCGGGGCCTTTCAATACAAACGTTACACGCTTTTTAAAGGCATTACACATCAGCTTTATTTATCGGAGAAAGAATACAGCGTTGCAGATAAGCAACAGAAAAATAGCGTAGTCGCATTTTTATATAAAGCACGAAAAACTGCATTAGCAACATTGCAACAATACATTCCTCATCAAAGGGAACGAGGGGTGGCAGAAGCATTGCTGCTTGGCTATCGCGATGAGCTGGATCGCGGATTGGTGCAGATGTACAGCAATACAGGCGTAGTACATATTATCGCCATTTCAGGTATGCATCTGGGACTAATCTATGGAATTATTCTTCTGTTGATTCGTCCCTTTAGAAAATACAAGTATGTTTCAAAAGCATCGCCTTTTATCACCATTGCCTTTCTATGGGCTTTCACTATCATGGTTGGCGCAACGGCATCGGTAGTTAGAGCTGCGCTGATGTTCACCTTCATGGCAGCAGCAGAAACACTAAGAAGAACAACGAATGTGTACAATACTTTATCAGCATCTGCCTTTTGTATGCTTTGTTTTCAGCCCTTTCTGCTTTGGGATCTCGGCTTTCAGTTATCCTATGCAGCCGTGCTGGGTATTTTGATGCTTTACAAACCCATCGCTAATCTTTGGCTACCCGAAAACAGACTGCTGCAGAAAATAGGACAAATGTGTGCGGTAACAATATCAGCACAACTACTCACCCTGCCGTTGAGCATATATCACTTTCATCAAATTCCGAATCTTTTTCTCCTAAGTAATATCATAGCCGTGCCGCTGGGAAGCGTTGTTCTGATAGGAGAGATTTTGCTGGTAGCCGCAACTCCCTTTTCAATGCTTGCAACTTGGATAGGCAAGGCCGTAAATGTCTGTTTGTACTATTTGAACGAATACATTATTTGGATCGATGCTTTTCGCTTTTCTGTAACAGATGGTATTTATATTACATGGCCTCAAGCAATCCTATTGTACGGATGCATTGGCCTGGGCGTTGCATGGAGTTTAAAAGCAAATAAAAAATACTTCGGCGCAATGCTTTGTTGTGCATTGCTGTTTGCAGTATTACATGCTTATCGTACATATCAACAACAGCATCAGCAAAAAATCATCGTGTATCATATACAGGGGTATACTGCCATCGATTTCATACACGGTAAACAGTTTTTGTGTGTAGGCGATGATGCAATTTTAAAAAAAGGGTTTTTGCAAAATTTTCATCTGAAAGCTTCGCGCATACAGCATGGTTTACGCTGGGGGCCCTCCTTGTCATACGTACACCAAACTGAAAACAGCTTCAGCTTTGGCAATATGCGCCTCGTACTATATAAAGGTGAGCCACTCCCGTATGGTATAACCAAAAGTGTCTCGATTGATGTGCTGCTCATTGGCAAAGGGGCAAAATCAAAACTGGCAGATTTGATAAAGATATACTCACCTAAGTGGGTGGTGATGGACGGATCCAATCCCAGTTGGCGGGTACAACGCTGGCAAAAAGAAGCCATGCAACTCAACATCAAGGTTTTTTCCACCGCGCAGCAAGGAGCTTTTGTTCTCACAAGATAGCCGCTTACCTTTGCGCCCATCAGCCACTATGCTGGCAAGCCATCAACTTTTAAAAAGCAACGAAAACCATGAAGAAAATCCAGTCGGCCCTTATTTCAGTTTATTATAAAGATGGACTTGCCCCCCTGGTTCAATTACTTCACCGTCATAATGTAAGCATCTATTCTACCGGCGGTACACAGCAATTCATTGAGTCGCTGGGCATACCTGTTATTCCCGTTGAAGAGGTAACCGGCTACCCTTCTATTTTGGGCGGAAGAGTGAAAACCTTGCACCCGTTGATATTTGGTGGCATCCTTGGCAGAAGAAATCATACAAAAGATGTGCAGGAAATGCAGCAATTCAAAATCCCTGCCATTGATTTGGTGATGGTGGATCTGTATCCTTTTGAAGAAACGGTTGCCAGCACTAACGACGAACAGCAGATCATTGAGAAAATAGATGTGGGCGGTCCATCCATGATCCGCGGTGCAGCAAAAAATCACAGCGATGTAGTGGTGATTGCAGCCAAAAAAGACTATGCCGTTTTGGAACAGCTATTAGAAGCACAGGATGGCGCTACCACCCAAGAACAGCGTCGTGCTTTTGCCATTAAAGCTTTTGATGTATGCACGGCATACGATCAAGCCATTTCAAATTATTTTCACAATGCGCATATTGAAACCGCTTTCAACAAAGAAAAAAAGACTTTGCGCTATGGTGAAAATCCACATCAGTTGGCCAGCTTTTTCGGCAACTTAAACGAGTTGTTTGAACAACGCAACGGAAAAGAGCTTTCCTATAATAATCTGGTAGATGTTGACGCGGCCATTCAGCTGATTGGAGAGTTTCAAAGCAATGAAAAACAAGAAACGGTTTTTGCCATCATCAAACACACCAATGTTTGTGGTGCAGCTATCGCTACCACTACACTCAACGCATGGAAAGCAGCGCTGGCCGGAGATCCGGAAAGTGCTTTTGGCGGCGTATTGGTAAGCAACGGTGCTATTGATAAAGCAACAGCAGAAGCCATTCAGGAAATTTTCTTTGAAGTATTGATCGCGCCAGCTTTTTCAGAAGAAGCACTGCAGCTTCTGAGCAGTAAGAAAAATAGAATATTGCTGCAACTGAAACATATACCACAAAATAAAAGCATGCAACGCTCGCTCTTGAATGGCATTTTAACACAGGATGCGGATGCTGTGAATTATGCTGCCTGGAAAGAAAGTGGTGGGCGCAATACAACTGCTTCCGAAAAAGAAGATCTGGAATTTGCCAATATTCTTTGTAAGCACCTCAAATCGAATGCCATCAGCTTGGTAAAGAACAAACAGCTCATCGGCAAAGGATGCGGACAAACCAGTAGAATTGACGCACTGCGACATGCATTGGAAAAAGCAAAACAATTTTCTTTCGATCTGCAAGATGCCGTAATGGCAAGCGATGCTTTTTTCCCCTTCGATGATTGCGTAAAAATGGGACATGCAGCCGGCATTACTGCATTTATTCAACCTGGCGGCTCTATTCGCGATAACGATTCAATTACCTACTGTAAAGAAAATAATCTGGCGATGGTGATCACCGAAACACGCCATTTTAAACACTGAGTTTAAAAATATTTCAGCTGCAACCATTTCAAATCACACCAACATACTAGAACGGATGCAAAAATATCATCCGCTTTCCCTGCATAAGAAAGGCACCCATACCAAAGCCCTTATTGCCCTTGCAGCCGTTTGTTTTTTATGGGGCACTACCTGGATTGCATCGCGACAAGGCGTATTGCATATGCCTGCTTTGCAAATGGCCGGCATGCGACAGTTGCTCGGAGGCATTCTATACCTGAGCTTTTTCTTTTACAAAGGAGCAGCATGGCCAACTAAAAAGCAAATACTTCCATTACTCGTGCTTGCGCTGTTGAACTTTATCATTGCAAATGGACTCAGCACTTGGGGTGTAAGATATATTTCAGCAGGACTCGGCTCCATCATCGGTGCAATTTTCCCGTTATGGCTTGTGATCATTGGCTTTTTTAAAGGAGAAGAAAGCATGCCAATGAAATCAATCATCGGTATGCTGCTTGGCTTTGCAGGTGTTTGTATTATTTTTTATGAGCACCTGCATGATTTTCTGCAGCCCGATTTTCGATTCGGTATTTTACTTTCTCTGATCGCCACCTGGGGCTGGGCCTTTGGCACCATCTACACGAAAAAAAATGCAGTGCATTTCAATCCTTACTTCGGACTGGGTATTCAAATGACCATTGGTGGTGCCAGTTTATTGGGCGCTTCCTATGCCAGCGGATCTTTTATCCCATTGCAGCAAATACCGACTGCATCCTGGCTTGCCATTGCCTATCTGGTAGTCTTCGGATCAGTATTATCCTTCATCGCATTTATTTATGCATTGCAACACCTACCCACCGAGCAGGCTTCAATTTATGCATACATTAATCCTGTGGTTGCCATGCTGCTGGGCGCTTTGTTTTTCGATGAAAAGCTAACCATCCTCCTGGCTATCGGCGGCGCTGTTACGATATATGGCGTATTTATGGTGAACAATGCCTACCGAAAAAACAAGTCAGTGAAAGCAATGGAAACAGATCGCTATTCAGACACATAATCTAAAAAAGAAAGATACATATTCCACCAGCCGCGGAACGCAGAAGCGCTTCCAAGAATATGATTATGAAACACCGTGATCAAATTTCCATTCACTGCTTTCACCGATACATACAATTCCTTTAATTCCTGTAATGCTGCTTCCGCAGTGCTTTTACTTTCGTAGAATGCGTTGGCATCCATAAATGCCATGGGATGAACCAGTAAATTAGTAGCAGTTTCATTTTGCAAATCGTACCAATAAAAAGATTTACTGGTAGATGCCCTAAATCCGTTTACTGTTCCGTAACCCATGCTGTATTCTTCACGTATGCCTGCTGCCAACAGCTTTTGATAGGTATGTGGCAAAGAAAAATATAGATAATGCTGTCTGCTGTAAAGAGGTAAACTACCTGAAATCTGTTTAAACATTTCAACTTCCTGCATCAAAGCTTGATTGTTTTCATTGCTGTGCATAGAGGGGTGCAAGCCGATTTGATTGCTTTTTCCAATTTGCTGCACAAGCAGCTGGAGCGCTTTCTGATGAGGAGGAATATTTTTATCAAGCGGATGCTGCAGCTTAGAAAGCAGAAAAAAATAAATCGGCCGAAGTTTTCTTGTACGATGCTCGTTTTCGAGCCAATCATACACATCAAAAGGATCAGATTGCTTGCGCAAAAGCACAGCAATTCTTTCTGAAACGGCAACTAAATCAAAACGAGCAAAGTCTCTTAGCATACCGCCCATATTGCGTATAAACCCTTTATGCAAATAACTCCAGGCAATATCAATATCGTATGTGGGCCTAAAAGAAAAACAAGGATTGCTAAACTTTATGTCGGGGAAGCGCTGTTGTAAAGCTGTTTTAAAATCAGCCATCCATTGATCTGCCAGCGGGATATTTAAAAAACGATGCTTCCATGCCAGGGAATCCTCATGACTAAACCTACCATATGCATCTTTGGTATGAGGCAAATATTCTTCATATCGACTCAGCACATAAAACAGCGCTGAAAAAATATCGAAGGGGTGATCGGATTGCTGCTGCGGAAACAAAACAATGCGCTGTAAATATTCATCTACCGTTGGAACAAGGTTTACAATTCCTTCTTGTTCCAGCAGTCCGGCAGGTTGTAAAAACCATTCGTTCTTGCAAATCTTTTTCTTACTGTAATTGATCTTGGGACCCTTGTACTGCAGAAAACTTTCTGCATCCTGTGTAATTGCAAGAGGTGTTTCAAAAAGATGTTGCTCCAAATAAGCAACGATATATTGCAGTCGGGCTGTAATATGTTCCGCGTAAAGCAGCATGCTCAGCGCCGCTCTTTCCAGAGCTGATTGAAATTCTTTTCCGGAAAATGAAGTTCGCCCCGGTGTTGCACCCAGGCAGTAAAGAGCTTGTTCACCACTTTATTTTTGAGAGCGCCACCGCCAATATTCAACAAAGGGCGGCGTAGCACTGCCTGCTTCCATAACATCCAGGCAGCTTTTTCAGGAATACTTGCATGACCGGCAGCTACTGCCTCCATTCTGTTTTCAAGAAGGAGCGTATGTAAATTGATGCGGACCGGACACACTTCGGTACAGTTACCGCAAAGGGATGAAGCATGACTAAGATGTTTGTATTCATCCAAATCTTTCAAATGCGGAGTAATCACACTACCTATCGGGCCACTGTAAGTAGTGCCGTAGCTGTGTCCGCCAACATTTTTGTAAACCGGACATGCATTAAGACAGGCGCCGCAACGAATGCAATACAAGCTTTCGCGCGCGGCGGGATTCGCCAGTACATTGGTGCGACCATTGTCGAGTAATATCACATACATTTCTTCCGGACCATCATGTTCACTGCTCTTACGCGGTCCGGTAACAATGCTGTTGTAAACCGTTACTTGCTGTCCGGTACCATAGGTAGCAAGTAAAGGCCAGAATAAAGAAAGGTCTTGTATAGAAGGCAGCATTTTTTCTATGCCTACCACCACAATATGTGTTTTAGGAAATGCGCAGCTAAGTCGGGCATTACCCTCGTTTTCTGTAATGGCGATACCTCCCACGTCGGCCAAAATAAAGTTGGCGCCAGTAACACCCACTTCAGCCTGAACATATTTTTCTCTTAAAATAGCACGCGCCGTTAAAGTAAGTTGCTCAGGAGTGGCATGCGGATCAGTGCCCAGCTTTTCAGCAAAAAGCTTGGCCACGTCTTCCTTGCTTTTATGCATGGCGGGGGTAACAATATGATAGGGCGGCTCCCCATCGAGCTGCTGAATGTATTCACCCAAATCTGTTTCCACACTTTCAATGCCATGCTGCTGCATAAAATCGTTCAGGTGAATCTCTTCCGTAACCATGCTTTTGCTCTTCACAAGCGTTTTGCATTGTTTGGCGCGACAAATCTTCAATATTTCATCGCAGGCCTGCTGTGCATTTTCAGCCCATATAACCTTACCACCATTACGTGTAAACTGCAGCTCAAAAGTTTCTAATTGCTGATCGAGTGTTTCGATGGCACGCCAGCGGATATTTTTTGCCCGCTCTCTTGCAGGCATCAGCTGGGTAAACTGTTCTTTGCCTTCCGCAACTTTGCTGTTATACTTACCAATATTGAAATTGATTTTTCGCCGATGCTCAAGGTCGGCAGCTTTTACGGCACTCTTTGCTTTGAATGTGGATGCGGATACACTCATGGTTTCAAATGTACGATGCTATTTCTTTTTGTCGGCATAATAACGCTCTGCAATGTCACAAATTAAGGAATACACTTCCTCGCCGTATTTGCGAATCAGCGCATCTTTTAAAAAGACATATACCGGCACCTTCGCTTTTTTACCAAGGGCACAGGCGGGCGCACAAAGGGTTTCGCGCGGCTCGTAGTTTACATATTCCTGTTGCGAATATTTACTTTTTTTGATTTTGATGGGAAACAGGTGACAGGAAACGGGCTTTTTCCATTTAATCAAACCTTGATTATATGCCTCTTCAAATGCACATTTCACGATACCCTTCTCATCTTTTATGCCATAGGCACACATAGAATGGTTGATGGTAGGTGTTACCCAACCAAAAGATTTATCAAACAGGTATTTCCCCTGCTTTTCAATGGCTTCAATGCCTTGCGGTGTAAGCATGTGCTTAACCTGATCGTATGCAGCGAGCACTTCATCCAACTCCGCATCCGTTAATGGGGCGCCGGCATCACCATCCACACAGCAGCCACCTTTGCACTTGTTCAAATCGCACACAAACTGCTCTTCTATTACTTCATCGCTGATAATGATATTGTCAATTACAATCATATTGTTTCAGTTTGGAAAACAGTTTATACCAATTAGTTCTTCCACCGCAAGGTTTTCATTAAATGCTCTATATCACGATACAAAAATTCACTTACGGGTAAAAGCGAATCGGCATTCGGAGCAACATCAAAATACAATGCGCCGCGCAGAAAATGCTTCACCGAATCGGTAAGAAAAAACTGCTTGCCGGTTGCCGCATTACCACCCACATGAAAAACAAATCCCTGCACGTTGGGTGATAGACGAACTTGCTCCTCTTCAATAGAGCTGGCTTTAAGCGTGTGCTTGGAGGTGAGTTTAAACGCATCTTCCACAAGTCTTTCAAGCTGTTGCTTTGTGCCAATTTGCTTATAACTTATGTGTAGCCTGGCCTTATAATCAGGGAAGTCCACATTGATCCAGTAAGGATTCTCAGGCGCATCGTCGAAAAAAACAGAATCCTTAACCACCCGTGCATATTGCGGATATTCAAATTGATAAGGATAGCCTGTGCTGTCGAACACCCGATAAGTATGCTCGGGAAAATCAATTTTGAAATAACCCTTGGGTCGCGGATTGGGCACCTGCTCACATGCAGCGAAGAGGCAAATGATCAGTAAAGAAAATAGGGTGCGCTGCATTTTTTAGAGATTGACCGGTTTAATCGTAACCTTAATTTTTTCCAAACGGTTTTTTCGGGTTTCCAGTATGGTGAATTCAAAATCGCCGCTGGCAATCACCTCATTCACTTCGGGCAATCGCTCTGCCAGCTCCAGAACCAATCCTGCAAGCGACTCGCTTTCACCGCGTACCGACTCGAAGGTTTCTGCAGGCAAGTTCATCATTTTACAAACATCGTGAATCATGGTACGGCCTTCGAAGATGAAATTGTATTCATCCATTTTTTTATTGACGGATTCATCTTCATCAAATTCATCTTTGATCTCGCCGATAATTTCTTCCAGAATATCTTCCATTGTAACAATGCCACTGGTTCCGCCAAATTCATCTACTACCACTGCCATATGGGTTTTCTTTTGCTGAAACTCGCTGAGCAAATCGTTGATGAGTTTCTGCTCAGGAACAAAATAGGGCGTACGCATCAAACGATGCCAATCGAAATGATCATCTTCCTGCAAAAAAGGAAGCAGATCTTTGGTATATAATATACCGATCACTTCATCGAGGTTATTGCGGTACACGGGAAGGCGACTGTAATGCAAGTCTTCCACGCGGTTAACTACCTGACGAAAATTCAGAGCAGCTTCCAAACCACTTACATCCAATCTGGATTTCATGATCTGCCGCACGGTAATATTCGTAAACTTTTGAATGCCTTTGAGAATCTGTTTTTCAGCAGGCGTTGCTTCCTCTTCACTCATCAGGTCAATGGCATAATCAAGTTCATCGGAGCGGGTAGAAGTTTGCGGATAACGGGTTAATCTTTTTTCAACTGCATCGGAATATGCAATCAAAGTGCGACCGATACTTTTGAAAAAAGGATACACCACGGAATCTATCCACCAGCTGGCGAAATAGGCAAAGAGAATATTGTTTTGCGTAGCCCATGCTTTGGGCAGCACTTCACAAAAAAGCAATAAAAGGGAAGCAATCACAATCACTTTTATCAGCAAGCCAACCAAAAACAATTGATGATTAAAGTGCATCAACTCATCCATAAGAAAACTGGCAATGAGCACGATGGCCATGTTAAAGGCAGTATTGGCAGTGAGCAAACTGCCCATCAGTACCTTGGGTTCCTCAAGCAGGGATACAATTCTTTTCGCAGCAGCATCGTTTCTCGTTTTAAGCATGTTGAGGTCTTTATGCTGCAGTGAGAAAAAAGCCACTTCAGCGCCGCTTACCACAAAGGATAAAAATATCAGCCCTAAAAAAAAGATAAACAAGAAAGTGAATCCCTGTCCGTTAATGTTCAGCAGAAACTGATTGACAGCCAGAATAGGTTGAATGCTTTCCGAAAGGTAATCCAATGCAAGAGGTTTTGAATCGTAAATAGTAACCAACATAGTTATAACGCTATGTAGAGGTTGCTGCAAAGGTATTAACTCCGCAGTTTGTATTAGAAAGGAAGATCAGAGGAGGGTTCACCAAGGGGCGGAAGATCATCGCCATGAAAGCCTGTTAAGTTGTCGGGTGCATCTTGCGTTTTGGCGCCTTCCATTTTTTTATCGAGCATAATCAGGTTATCTCCAATAACCTCGGTAACATATTTTTTATGCCCTTCTTTGTCTTCCCAGTTTCTTGTTTTCAATCGGCCTTCTATGTAAACCAAACTACCCTTATGCAGATATTTTTGGGCAAGTTCGGCCAGTCCGCGCCACAACACCACCGTATGCCACTCCGTTTGCGATACCTGTTTACCGCTACGGTCTTTAAATGCTTCGGTAGTAGCCAGTGGAAATTTAGCTACCGGGATATTTCCTTCCAGCGTTTGAACATCGGGATCCTTGCCCAGGTTGCCGATCAGCATCACTCTGTTTAGGCCTCTCATAATGGTATGATTTTAAAGATGCCGAAAAGCATCTCTTTAAAATTACAATTATTTCAGCCATCCATCAACCATCCGCCGGCTTATTCATCATTTCTTTACTGGTGAGAAACTGATTGATGATTTTCGGAAAAGCAAGACGGGAGCGTGCTGCAGGGTTTACCCATTGCCAGTTTTTCCGAAGGTGGGGCAGCGGTTGCTTTAGATTTAACTGTATAAATACGGCATGAATATGCTGGTGTGTAAGCGGTTGACGATAAGCAGCAGAAACGGATAAGCCGCTATGAATTGTGCCATAATGGGATGATATCCAGCTTTTGTATTCCTGGTTTATAAACTGCTCCCAATCTTTTTGCGAACCGGCCTCGTAGTGAGGAAGTTCATTTAAATGATACCAGATGTCTTTGCCCTCTCTTTTTCTAACCGCCATCTGATTGTTATGATGCAATGAAAAAAATACAAACCATCGGTCGCGCTTTTGTATTTGCTTGGTGCGGTAAGGTAATTCGGAAACCAAATCCTGCTCGTAAGCAACGCACTTGCGCCGAAGCGGGCAAACATTGCATTGTGGCAGATCAGGTTTACAAACTGTTGCACCCAAATCCATGATCGCCTGATTGTACAAAGCCGCATTTTGAGGATGCAGGCAATCCTGTGCCAAGGCATGAAACAACGCCTGTCCCTGCTTGCTGTCGGTGGGCTCGGCAATGCCAAAAAAACGGCTGAGTAGTCGGTAAACATTTCCATCTACCACCGCATGGGGCAGGTTGTAAGCAAAAGAGGCAATGGCAGCAGCCGTATAGGGACCTACCCCCTTTAGGCCAAGCAACCCTTCATAAGTATCCGGGAATTTCCCGCCCATTTCGCGCGCAACTGTTTGTGCGGTATGATGCAGGTTTTTACATCGGTTGTAATAGCCCAAACCTTCCCAAAGTTTATACACCCGTTCCAAAGGTGCTTTTGCAAGTTGTTGAATGGCAGGGAATTGTGTGATAAATTTCAGGTAATAATCCTTCCCCTGCTCAACCCTTGTTTGCTGTAAAATAATTTCGCTCAGCCAAATCTTGTAAACATCCTTCTCGCCCTTCCAGGGCATCTGCCTTTTGTTATCCCGCTCGTGCCACTGTAACAGTTTTTGCCTGAAATAGCGTAGGCGGACAGGCGGAATGAGATGCATTTTGTTTAAGTTTTTAAAGGGTAAATTTAAATAGAATGGCGTGTATATTAGCTCTCATTTTCAACAAGTTGCAATAAAATTTTCTTGTTTTTTGTTTAATAATCCCTTAGCTTTATTCCGGAAACTGATCAAAAACAGACCTTCAGTCGCTATTTTTTCGCTGCTGAGCTGGTCATAAATTCTTAAAACCCTCATGAGAAAGGCTGATTTAGTACATCAAATTTCAGAAAAAACCGGTATCCCCAAAGTGGATGTGCTGGTTACTTTGGAAACCATGTTTAAAGAAGTCAAGGATTCGCTCGCTGGCGGCCAAAACATTTATATCCGTGGTTTCGGCAGCTTCATTACCAAGAAGCGTGCTGCCAAAATTGGCCGTAACATCAAGCGTAACACCGCTGTACACATTCCAGAACATTTTATCCCTGCCTTCAAACCTGCAAAAGAGTTTGTTGCAGAAGTGAAGAACAAGCACAACGGCGGATAAGCCCCTTCCTTTTAGGATTTTCTTTACCTTTTTACGAGCGCCGAACGCTTGTTTCCGCGTAGCTTTGCCCCCTTATGATGAAGCGGCAACAAATTATCTTTATTTCAACAGCGATACTGGCAGTGATTCTGCTTTACGCATTCGGCCCCACCACAAAAGAACAACCTGCCGATACGGCTGCAACAACCCATAGCCCCGACGACGGACACGACCATAGTGCCGACGCAAACGCAGAGGGCGCAATGGATTTTACCACCATGCTGGGCATTGCCAAGCAGAAATTAAAGCCGGAACAGCTGAAAAGGGTGATGGAGCTTGAAAACAGTGTTGTGCGGGGCGATGTAAAACAGCAACAAATCCATGCTTTTCATATGCTGGCCAGGTTTTGGAAAGACAGCGTGGGCATATTCGTGCCCTATGCCAAATACACGGCAGAAGCCGCTAAATTGGAAAATTCAGAGAAAAGTCTCACCTTTGCAGCCCATTTGCTGTTAACAGAACTGCAGGGTGTTGAGGAATTACCACTGCAAGTTTGGATGGCAAAGGAAGCAAGAACGCTGTTTGAAAAGGCTTATGAAAGCAATCCGGAAAATGATTCTACTGCTGTTGGACTAGGCAGCTGTTATTTTTTCGGTGCGATGAATCCGGGTGAAATGCCAATGAAAGGCATCAACCTCATTCGTGAGGTAACCAACAAAAACCCCGATAACGCCTACGCCCACTATATGCTGGGTATGGGTGCTTTCATTTCGGCGCAATGGCCCAAAGCGGTGGAAAGGTTTAGCAGAGTGGTTGAGCTGGAGCCAAACAATATGGAGGCCCTGCTTCGCCTGGCCGATGCGGCAGAAAGAACGGGCGACAAAGCGGCTGCCAAAAAATGGTTTATTCGCTTTACGCAAACTGTTCAGCGACTTGAAAAGGAAGGGAAATTCAGAAGCAATCCCGATATGATGCAAAGAATTGAAGATCATATCAAGACATTATAAATTAATTGGATCACATTAAAATTATTAAGTATGCCTTGCGGTAAAAAAAGAAAACGTCATAAAATAGCCACGCACAAGCGCAAAAAGCGCCTGCGCAAGAATCGTCACAAAAAGAAGAATCGCTAAGATCTTCTGTTTGAGATGACGCCCTGCCCATGCAGGGCGCTGTCACCTTTGCTATGCAGCTGATCACATGCTTGTAAATCAGTATCTGCATTTTCCTTTCCTTCCTGATCAGGTGATGGTAGAATCTTAAAGACGTTCCGGTGAATAAAGAACTGATCATCCAGTCTGCGCCGTCCGGCGTGGAAATTGCTTTGTTGGAAGACAAAAAGCTCGTAGAACTGCATCAGGAAACGCATGATGCAAGTTTTACCGTGGGCGACCTATACCTTGGCAAAGTGAAAAAGCTTGTGCCGGGAATGAATGCCGCATTTGTTGATGTGGGCTTTGAAAAAGACGGGTTTCTCCACTATACCGACCTAAGTCCCTACGCCCGTTCCATTCTCAAGTTTACGCAGCTTGCCATGACCGACAAGCAGCCGGAATCATTTGATTTCGGAAAATTTGGCAACGAACCTGAAATTCTTAAGACCGGAAAAATTGGAGAAGTACTGGGTGGAAAACCCAATGTGCTGGTGCAGATTTTGAAAGAACCCATCGCAGCCAAAGGCCCACGCCTCAGTTGCGAAATTTCCCTGCCTGGTCGTTTTGTGGTAGTTACCCCCTTTAATGACATTGTAGCGGTTTCACGAAAAATACATTCAGGCGATGAGCGCCGACGACTTCAAAAAATTGTTGAAGCCATCAAACCCAAAAACTTTGGTGTAATAGTGCGCACGGCTGCAGAAGGAAAAAATACCGCAGAGCTGCATGAAGATCTCAATAACCTGGTGCTCATGTGGAAGCAAATTCAGCAAAACCTGAAAAATGCAACTGCACCCGCCAAAATTCTGGGTGAGCAAAATAAAACCACCAGCATTCTGCGTGATTTACTCAATGCCGATTTCAATCGCATTGTTGTAAACGATAAAAATATTTTCAACGACACTCGCACCTATATTCAAAAAATTGCTCCTGAAAAAGCCGACATCGTAGGCTACTATCAAAACGGTGCTGCCATCTTCGACAGCTTTGGCATTACCAAGCAGGTAAAAGCTGCTTTCGGCAAAACCGTAAATCTTAACAGTGGCGCATACCTCATTATAGAACATACCGAAGCGCTGCACGTAATTGATGTAAACAGCGGTTACAAGAGTGTTGGAAGCAACCAGGAAGAAAATGCACTGCAAACCAACTTGGAGGCGGCGGAAGAAATTGCCAGACAGCTGCGGCTGCGCGATTTAGGGGGCATTATCGTGGTGGATTTCATAGATATGAAACTGCCTGAAAACAAACGCAAGCTGGCCGATGCAATGGAAACGCTGATGAAAGGCGACCGTGCACGGCATGCCATACTGCCGATTTCAAAATTCGGGATCATGCAAATTACACGTCAGCGCATGAAGCCCGAAGTAAGCATCAACACGCAGGAAGTGTGCCCGAGCTGCGAAGGCACCGGCAAAGTTGCATCTACCCTTATTCTGGAAGATGAAATTGAAAAGAACCTGAGCTACCTCATCATGCAAAAACATGATGGTCTCACGGTAATGGTGCATCCCATTTTAGAAGCATATTTAAGAAAAGGATTCCCCTCCAAGCGAATGAAATGGAGCTGGCGCTTCAAGCAAAGCATTCGTTTAAAATCAAATACGGGCTTTCATCTTACCCAATACCAGTTTTACGACAAGCAGGGAGAAGAAATCAGAATCTAGGTTTGCGCATATTAAATAGCAGCAATCATACTGATCTCCACATGAACATTGCGGGGTAGCCCTTTTACCGCCACCGTTTCCCGTGCAGGAAACTGATCTGTAAAATATCCACCATAAATTTCATTCACCGCAGCAAACAAACTCATGTCACTGAGAAAAATGGTGGTCTTAACCACGTTACTTAAATCCAGTCCGGCCGCAGCAAGCACGGCTGAAAGATTTTTCATTACCTGATGTGTTTCAGTATTCAGGTCGGAATTATTAAGTTCATTGGTTTGCGGATCAATGGCAATTTGTCCGGATATGAAAAGCATATTTCCAGCTTTTACTGCCTGACTGTACGGACCGATGGGCGCAGGTGCCTGATGGGTTTGTATAATTGTTTTTTCCATAAATGAGATTGTGATGCAAGTTTAGCGAAAGGCTGTGAATCCCCCTATTTTTGCAATGAAAAGCAATAAGAAAGCATGAAAGTGTTCGTGATAGCAGACAACCCTGTGTCGGAATGGATGGGCAAACCTTTGCATGCAGAGGGATGTAGCTTTCATGTTGCCGCACAACCTGAAGGAGTAGATGCCGACTTCATCATTGATCCATTTTTGGAGCAACATCCTTCAAGGATAAATATTTACAAGGAAAAAAATATCCCTGTGCTCATTGGAAGCACCTGCTATACGCTGCAGGAGTTACAAGTTGGCAACGCTCCCATTGCACGCTACAATTGGTGGCCAGGTGCTAATGATCAAGCTCCGCTTGAAATAAGTGCCTCCGTATCCCATCAACCCTTTTTTACTCCTTTTTTGGAAAGATTTGGCATCCAAGGAAATTGGTTGCCCGATACAATCGGCTTCATCACGCCGCGTATCATCGCATGCATCATTAACGAAGCTTATTTAGCTGCGGAAGAAGATATTGCATTACCGGCAGACATTGATACGGCTATGCGACTGGGCACCAATTACCCGCTGGGACCATTTGCATGGTGCGAAAAAATTGGGAAGCAACATGTTGCCAATCTGCTTCAGGCACTTGCTGCTGAAAATTCCATTTACACACCCGCAGCTTCGCTGCTTCAATAACGCAGCATGTCGATTCTACTTTGTATTGATAGTGCCACCACTCATGCCTCTGTTGCCATTGCAAAGGACGGTAAAGTGCTAGGCATGAAACGCAATGAAATACAAAAAGATCATGCTGCTTTTATTCAACCGGCCATTACTGGACTGCTTGAAGCGCTTTCACTCGATATAAAAAGTATAGCAGCAGTTTGTGTAAGTGAAGGTCCGGGGTCATACACCGGATTGCGCGTAGGTATGGCATCTGCCAAGGGCATTTGTTATGCACTGAATATTCCACTCTTGACGATCCCTACAACAGCAATCATGGCGTATGCTGCAGTGAGTAATGCTGCCATCGGAAAAAACGACTTGATCATACCTATGATTGATGCGAGACGAATGGAAGTATTCAGCGCTGTATATAATGCTGCGCTTGAATGCCTGGAAGCACCACAACCAAAGCTGCTTGACGAAGCATCTTACCAAGAATGGCTTTCAGAATCTGTTGTTCATTTTACCGGTAGCGGTACAGACAAATGGAAAACAATTTGCAAAGATTCCAATGCGCGCTTTATTACAGATAGCTGGTCAGCTGCC
Organism: uncultured Chitinophagaceae bacterium; assembly: GCA_964505195.1. Taxonomy (GTDB): domain Bacteria; phylum Bacteroidota; class Bacteroidia; order Chitinophagales; family Chitinophagaceae; genus CAZDGV01. The sequence goes on along the minus strand of CAZDGV010000004.1, from coordinate 51,374 downwards.
GATATGGCAACGATGGCTGAATCGATGTTTAACAAAAAGCAATTTAGCTCATTGGCTTATGCAGCACCACAGTACAGCAAAGATTTTTATACGCCCGCGAAAAAGGAATCGAAAAGCTGAATCTATATCGGCAAGATTGCTTTACTTTATAAATAAGATGGATTGTTAATGACAACACCTGTAGAAAATACCAGCCCTAGTCAGGAAAAGCTAGAGATGAGCGTACAGCAACTGCGTAAAGCAGCAGTGACGCTACGCGCAATCAACCATCCTTTGCGTCAGCAAATCTTGCAAATGATTTTTGAAAAAAAGCAAATGACGGTAACGGAGCTTTACATTGCTTTGCGATTGGAACAATCGGTAACATCTCAGCACCTGGCTATTTTGCGCAGGGCTGGATTCGTAAACACCCATCGCAATGGAAAACATATTCGCTACAGTGTAAACGAAGAAAAGATCGAAAAAATGGAAAAGCTGATTGCGTCGTTTCTTGAATAAAGTATTCCTCTCTCTAAATGAACATCAGGCTGTAACAGGATCTACCCATGCACCATATTCCTTCAGCAGCTGTATGAGTTCTTCTACAGCTACTTCACTTTCAATATTGCGCTTTACAATTTCCTTGCCCTTATATAATGTAATTTTTCCCGGTCCACTTCCAACATAACCAAAATCAGCATCGGCCATTTCACCCGGGCCATTTACGATACATCCCATGATGGCAATTTTTACTCCTTTCAGATGGTGGGTAACGGAACGGATTTTAGCAGTGGTTTCCTGCAAATCAAAAAGCGTACGTCCGCAGGATGGGCAGGAAATATATTCTGTTTTTGAAATGCGTGTACGTGAGGCCTGCAGAATACCAAAAGCCGTTTGATTTAAAAACTGCTCTACCGAAGCATTGTTGAGATAATTCCTCCCGCTGGCATTGATACCTTCTTTCTGTTCTGCTGCCGTATCTGGTATGCTTAAACTAATGCCATCGCCCATTCCATCAAGCAGCAATGCGCCGCATTCAGTAGCAAAATGAATTAAATGTTCATCTGCTGTTTGCCAGCGACTATCGCTCATCAACACCACCGGGTTGCGTATGCCTTTTTGCATGAGTGTACAAAACATCCGGCGCACTGCAGGCATGGCATGCAAATTGGATGATCGTAAACAAAGCACCACACGCGGATCATTCGCAACAGCATCTAAAAAGGTAAAGTCATTTACAGGTGTTGCATCACTAAAGCAATCGAGCATCACAAAATTCATCTTCTCACTCACAGCCGCTGCCTGTGCAAAGCCACTGTCCATAAAAAGCGGGAAATATTTCTCCTCACCGGCAATCGTGGTGGCACATGCTTTCCATGTTTCGGGAAACACAATCACTTTCAGTGTACCGGGCAATGCAAAATCGAGTTGCTGATGACCGGTAAAAATATAATCAGCTGCAGCATCACTGATGCTCCACTTATCGGTAGCTGCATCATAACTGTAACCTATATGCTGCAGATCTGCCGGGGTGATATGATTTATTTTGCTCAGGTCAGCAATCACCACAGGCACCTGACCGGCTCCAATATTATCTACAGCAAAACTGTCTCTTCGCTTGTAGGAAAAAGGCGAATAGGGCAATTTCTCAATAGCAGGGATGGGAAGATGTTCTGAACGCTGATGATATCGCTTTACCAGATCGCGACAAACGGGAATTTCAAATTCCGGATCTTCGGTTAAACTCACCCTTACCGTATCGCCAATACCGTCTTCTAATAATGTTCCGATGCCTGCTGCACTCTTTATTCTTCCGTCTTCTCCGTCGCCTGCTTCTGTAACCCCCAAATGCAAAGGATAACAAGTACCAAACTCCTCCTCCATTGTTTTAATGAGCAATCGATATGCCTGCACCATTACCTGCGGATTGCTGGCTTTCATACTGAGAACGATGTTATGAAAGCTTTCATCGCGGGCGATGCGTAAAAACTCCATCGCACTTTCTACCATGCCCATGGGTGTATCGCCATAGCGACTCATAATTCGATCGCTCAAGGAGCCATGATTGGTACCGATGCGCATGGCAGTACCGTACGACTTACAAATTTGTACCAGCGGAGTGAAACGCTCTCTGATGCGATCGATCTCTTCCTGATAATCGGCATCCGTATATTCAATGAGTTCAAATTTTTTCTTGTCAACATAGTTGCCCGGGTTCACCCTTACCTTCTCTACAATCCGCGCCGCAATTTCAGCTGCATTCGGAGTAAAATGAATATCGGCAACCAATGGGGTATGGTATCCGCGCTTACGCAGCTGATCTTTGATCTGTTGTAAATTTTCGGCTTCTTTTCGTGAAGGGGCGGTAATACGCACCAGCTCTGCCCCCGCTTCGATGCAGCGGATAGACTGTGCAACGGTTGCTTCCGTATCCATCGTATCGGTGGTGGTCATGGTTTGCACCCGAATAGGATGAGAGATACCCCCGCCGGGATTGCCCATGTACAAGTCTCCGATCTTAACCTCTCTAGTAATTAGTCGCTGATAAGCAGTGAGCGAAGGACAGTACAATTGCATGGAACATGATTTTATCGATGGCAATGTAAAGGTAACAAAGAAAAGCCGCGATGGTTGTATGAACAGCGCTTGTTAGGGCAACGATCATCCTTGCTTGAACAGCAGGGCAGCATCATTTTTTGCCCTGCATAAACTCATAGTGGTTTAGGATGTCTTTCAGCAAAGCCATGCGACGGTTAACCATATCGTAATTGGGATCAGGCGATTCCACCAACAATACAAAAAAATAGGGATGGCGATTTTCTTCTATCCAGCCAACCACCCAGCCGAGTTCTTCTCCTTTTTCATTTTTACCCCACCCGGTTTTATAGCTGAGCTTGTAGAGCGAATTACTCTCTCGCAGCATCACCTTTTTCATTATCTCTTGCGTGCGTTTCTGAAAAGGAAGCTGTCCGAAATATAGACGCTTTACCAAACCGAGTTGCTCGTCGGGTGAAATTTTGAGGGTTTGATTCAACCAGAAAGAGTCGATCGGTCCGCTGATATCCTTATTGCCATAGCCGAGTGTATCAATCCAGTATTGCATCGTATCGCGACCAATGCGCTTGGCTACTTCCTGAAAATAAGGTACAGAAGATACCTGAAAAGCTTCCGACATGGTTAAGTCTTTATTCCAATCGGGTATCGATCTTTCCACGCCATCCCAGGGAATAACCATATTTTCATCAAATATGCGCCCTGTTTCCAAGCCAATCAGTCCGTTCACAATCTTGAAAGTAGATGCAGGCGAAAAACGCTTGCGATAGTAAGCGGTATCATACAATGTAAATTCACCCTGCGCATTGTCGAACATAGCAAAACTGCCTTTCGCCTGGTATTTTTCAAACAGCGGCTTGATATTATTGTCGCTGCTGATATTATTCAGGTTACAGGCACTCAAAAAAAACAATCCGATAAAAAAAGTATAGTATGATAAACGCATAACTCGTTTTTTATAATTAACCCTCGTCCAATCTATTTGATGACCCCCAATTCCTTTCCTACTTTTTTGAAAGCAGCAATGGCAGTATCGAGATGCGCTTGGGTATGTGCTGCACTAAGCTGCACACGAATCCGTGCTTGTCCCTTTGGCACTACGGGATAAAAGAATCCAATCACATAAATACCTTCTTCCAATAGTTTGGCAGCAAATTGCTGCGCTATCACTGCATCATATAGCATGATAGGAACAATAGGATGATCACCGGGCTTGATGTCAAAACCGGCATCAGTCATATTCGCACGGAAATACTTGGTATTTGTTTCCAGCTGATCGCGCAGTTCGGTGGTTTCGCTCAGCAAATCAAGTACGGCAATGGAAGCACCTACAATGCTGGGTGCAAGGGTATTGCTGAACAGATAAGGACGAGAACGCTGACGCAGCATTTCAATTACTTCTTTACGGCCGCTGGTAAATCCGCCGCTGGCACCGCCCAACGCCTTACCCAAGGTACCGGTGATGATATCGATTTTCCCCATCACACCGCGGTATTCATGTGTACCACGACCGGTCTTTCCTAAAAAACCACTGGAATGGCATTCATCGATCATTACAGCTGCATCATATTTTTCTGCCAGTTCAACAATGCGATCGAGTTGTGCAATGGTGCCATCCATGCTGAAACTGCCATCGGTAACGATCAGTCGGGTGCGGGCATCAGATGCCTCCTGCAGCTTTGCTTCCAGATCTGCCATATTGTTATGCTCATACCGAAAACGACGGGCCTTACATAGACGCACACCGTCGATGATAGATGCATGGTTGAGAGCATCGCTGATGATGGCATCTTCTTCACTTAGCAAGGGCTCAAATACCCCGCCGTTGGCATCAAAAGCTGCTGCATACAGAATGGTATCTTCCGTACCGAGAAATGCAGAAATTTTTGCTTCCAGCTCCTTATGAATGTCTTGGGTGCCGCAAATAAAGCGCACGCTGCTCATACCAAAGCCGCGATGATCGATGGCTTTTTTAGCAGCTTCAATTACTTTGGGATGCGAAGAAAGCCCTAAATAGTTGTTTGCACAGAAATTGAGAACCGTCTTACCGTTTACCACAATTTCAGCGCCCTGCGGACTCTCAATAATCCTTTCTGTTTTAAATAAACCGGCCGTTCTGATCTCTTCTAATTCGGCCTGTATTCGATGGACAAGCTTTTCATTCATGCATCAACAGATTTTGCTGGGCAAAGTTACCGTGTTTTGCAGTTCATTATATAGAATATGGCCAACTCAGGTAAATATCTGTTTATGGATTTGTTAAAATCTTGAAAACTTCGAATATGCTGGTTTTTTAGGTACAGCCGTTATTTCTCAGTTCGGATATTTGAACTGTAACATTTTGTCCTGAAAAACGTATAAGTATCGTAGCCGGAAACAAAACCAGTCAAGAATAGCCAAATGACCACTGCGGAGTATAACGAATGTGTAAATAAATATGCGGATAATGTTTATCGTTTTATACTTAAGAATCTGCGCAATGAAGAAGACGCAAGGGATGTGGTTCAAACTGCATTTGAAAAATTGTGGATGCATCGAGAACAGGTAGATCCCCTTCGCAGCAAAACCTATTTGTTTACCGTTGCGTACCGACAAATGATTGATCATATTCGGAAATACAAACGTATTCAACTGGAGGAAACGATGCCGGAGGGGCTAAAGATTAGTGAAAAACCCGTTTCAAATTTGAAGAAGGTGTTGAACGAAGCGCTTTCAAAGCTCAATGAAACATCAAGAAGCCTGGTGCTACTGAAAGATTATGAGGGCTATACCTATGAAGAGATTGGGAAAATTACCGGACTCAACGAAACACAGGTAAAAGTGTACCTGCACAGAGCAAGAATGCAGTTAAAAAATTATCTTGTAAGCATCGAACATGTCATTTAACAAAACCATATTCTTTAGCAGTGATCACCCCTCCGGCGGGGGGGAGCAAATCCACCGTGGGAATTACGAGGAGTGGTTTTTGCTATACACAGACAATGAGCTTTCAAATAAACAAAAAAAGGCAGTGGAAGCTTTCATTGCTGAAAATCCGGATTTAAACAAGGAACTGGAGTTGCTTTTTGCCACAAAATGCATTGACGACAACAATATCAGCGCGTCTTTCAAAGAATCGCTTTTTAAAAATGAAACAGATGAAGCGCTTCTACTATACATAGACAATGAACTGACATCGGATGCCAGAAAAGCGCTGGAAAAAAAGATTACACAGGATGCATTACTAAAACAATCTCTGCTTGAACTTGAAAACACCATCTGCATACCAGATAAAGAAATCGTTTTAAAAGATAAGGCAGCATTGTACAAAGACGAAAAATCGGCACCGAGGCCATTGCTGTTCAATCGTTTTATCCGTTATGCCGCAGCAGCAGCAGTTGCTGGAGTTATCATTGCAGCCGGATGGCTTATGCTCAATAAGCAGGAACCGCTGACACCTGTTTTTGTATCAAAAACATCTTCAGCAGATCATCCGGATACCTTACAAGGAGTTGATGAAAAAGAGATCGTTGGGATAAAACAGACAAAAACCGGCACCTCGGGGAATACAAAAAATACGCGCATAACCACACCCGTAAAATATACAAGTTCTTCCATAAATAAGCCATCGACTGAAGTGCCGACACTACTTGTAAAAAATAATCAGTCCGTTGCTTCGGCAAATACAGCTCCTATACCAAACGATGCATCAGATTCAAAAAAATTCAGCATAGAAGAAATATTGCCACAGGAGCGTAACATTACTGCAGCATCAAGCGTATCATCTTTAGCAACAAATGATGCGACATCTTTTTCACAAGCAGAAACGAATGAACTTGAAAATGACTTCAAAGCAAACGAAATCGATGCAGAAGAAATTTCTGCCCGTCCAAGCGCTATCAAAGGGCTTTTCCGTCAAATAAAACGCAATATCGAAAGAAGGGTACCCTTGCATATGGAAAGCGATAAAGTAAGCCTGTTTTTCTTTACTGTAAAAGATAACCGATAAATCAAAAACAAGTAAGCATGTTCAAAAAAGTCGTCCTTTTTTTATTAGCAGCGATCTGCAGCTTGTCCGGAGTAGCTCAGGACACAACCCGCATCATCATTGATACGAACATTGTTAAAGTAGGCAACATCACGGTGTATAAAAAGGCCAATGCCTATGTGGTGACAAGGAGAAATAATATCGGTAGCGATTCGAGCGAATCGGTATGGAAAATTATCAGGAAGCTGAAAGAATACACTTCAAAAGAAGACACAACCAGTGTTTATATTGATTCCAACATCATTCGCATAGGAAAAATTGTAATTCATCAAAAAGCAACCAACTTTTTAATCAGCCCGCTAAGCAAAACAGATGAAGACAACACTCATGTTTACATAAGTGATTCGACAAAAACTAAGAATGATAAAAGTAACTCCGCTACAAAGGTGTTCACACTTGAGATTGAGAATAATAAAAAAACAAAAAAGAATATCGCTACCAATTTCCTAATGCTCGATATTGGATTTAATAATGTTTCAGACCGCAGCAATTATGCACTGCCATCCATTAGTGGGCCCAACGGCTATTTCCCTGACGGCACAGCAGATCAGCTTGATCTGCGTAATGGAAAATCGATCAATGTAAACCTCTGGTTTTTCATGCAGCGGATCAACATTATTAAACATGTAGTAAATCTGAAATACGGGCTTGGTGTTGAGATGAATAACTTTAGATACCAAAAAAATATCCGTTATTTCTCTGACCCGAGGGATTACATTGCTAGAGATGCAGATATTCAAGACTTTGAAAAAAACAAGCTGGTAACTCAGTACGTAACGCTACCCGTGATGCTTCATTTTAACTTTAATCCAAAAAAGGAAGATCCATTGGGCTTTAGTGCAGGAATGAGTGTTGGTTATTTGTATGCATCTCGACAAAAATTGGTGAGCGAAGAACGCGGCAAGGAAAAATTTAAAAACGATTTCAATCTCAACCCCTGGCGCGTTTCGGCAATCGGAGAATTAAATCTGGGACCGGTTACAGTGTATGGCAGCTATGCACTTACGCCGCTTCACCGCAATGGCTTAGATCAAACACCTTATTCCATTGGCTTGCGCCTCGGCGATCTTTAATATAAACCTTATCACACCCAAACGGCAGACATTTATAGTCTGCCGTTTTTTATTTCATCCACTACCCCCGGATCGAGCAGTGTGGTGGTATCGCCTAATTGATCGGTGGCACCTTCTGCTATTTTGCGCAGAATGCGTCGCATAATTTTTCCGCTTCTGGTTTTGGGAAGTCCGCTTACAAACTGAATTTTATCAGGTTTGGCAATGGGACCAATTACACGTGTAACGGTTTGTAAAATATCTTTTCGGGTAAGATCAGAATCGTTTTGATGCATTTGTCCGTAAATAACAAATGCATAAATGCCCTGCCCTTTTACATCATGCGGAAAACCCACTACTGCGCTTTCCACTACACCCGCATGCATATTGATTGCATTTTCAATTTCAGCTGTTCCTAAACGATGGCCGCTTACATTAAGCACGTCATCTACCCTGCCAGTAATGCGAAAATTACCATCGGCATCTTCCAAAGCGCCATCGCCCGTAAAATAGAGATTGGGGTAGGTGGCAAAATAATTTTGCCTGCAGCGCTCGTGATCGCCATAGGTGGTACGAATGGTTGCCGGCCAGGGTGCGCGAATACAAAGATTTCCTTTTCGTATTCCGTGTTCATCTCTTTCCGTTACTTCCTTACCATTTTCGTCGACCAAGAGGGGTTGCACGCCCGGCAGAGGAAGGGTAGCCCAGCTGGGCTTTGCCGGTGTGATGCCGGCCATATTGGAAATGAGGACGCCGCCTGTTTCGGTTTGCCACCAGGTGTCAACAATAGGACACCGTTGTTTACCTACCTGCTCGTTGTACCAATGCCAGGCCTCTTCATTAATGGGTTCGCCTACGGTACCCAGCACTTTCAGACTAGAAAGATCTTTGCCCTCCAGCGGTGCGGTTCCAAAGCCCATCAAACTGCGAATGGCTGTAGGTGCCGTGTAAAGAATATTCACTTTGTGTTTATCAACGATATCCCAAAAACGTCCCGCATCGGGAAAGGTAGGAATGCCTTCAAACATAAGCGTAGTGGCCCCTGCGCTGAGCGGACCATATAAAATATAGCTATGGCCGGTAATCCAGCCGATATCGGCTGTACAAAAATGTATATCGCCCGGCTGATACTGAAATACATTTAAAAAGGTGTAGTTGGTCCATAGCATATATCCTGCGGTGCTGTGTACCACTCCCTTGGGCTTGCCGGTACTGCCCGATGTATATAGAATGAAAAGCGGATCTTCCGCTTGCATCTCTTCCGCCGAAAAAGACACTTTACCTTCCCGCTCAATTTGATGCTCGGCATGTTCCATTTCGTCTTCCCACCAGAGGTCGCGACCCTTGATCATGGATACCGGCGTGCGGGTGCGGGTATATACAATTACTTTCTTCACTTTTTGGTTTCCGATCAGCGCATCGTCGATCACCGACTTCAACGGTATATCCTTGCCGCCACGAAAGGCACCATCGCAGGTTATGATATATTCCGCTTCAGCATCCTGTAAACGATCGGCGATGCTTTGAGCAGAAAAGCCTCCAAAAATTACACTGTGAATCGCGCCAATACGGGCACATCCCAGCACGGCATAAGCCAGCTCGGGCACCATGCCCATGTAAATACAAACACGATCGCCTTTTTTAACGCCATTGTTTTTTAACATTTGCGCCACCTGGCATACCCGCTTGTGCAGTCTATTATAAGTTACCACCCGAACCCGTTCATCAGGATGGTTGGGCTCCCAAATAATGGCAGGCTTTTCACCGAGCGTTGCCAGATGGCGGTCGATGCAGTTTTCTGTAATATTCAGCGTGGCACCCTTAAACCATTCAACACGAGGTTCTGTGAAATTCCATTCGAGCACGCTGCTCCATTTTTTCTTCCACTGAAAATGATCGGCTATTTCAGACCAAAATTGCTCCGGCGATTCAATGCTGCGGTGATAAGCCTCGCGGTATTGGTCATACGACTTAATTTGATAGGGATACGACATGAAAAGCAATTTAGAGGGGTATAAATGTAAGCATTCATGCGTTAAAACGACTTTCAAAAGCTATGAAAAGAAGTTTGAAAAATGTTTCGTGTTCTATGCAGCGAAATGTTTTCGAAAACAGTCTATTGTATTGTTTAAGATATTGTTGTCACATTGTCTGTAAATAAGATTGGTTTAAGATCCCCTGTTGTTCAGCAGGGGATTTCTGTTTGTTTCTTCTGCATACCGACCACGCAGCATTTTGCGTTAATTTTGAATCAAATTGAAGTATATGTCGATCGAGGTGCGGAATCTGGTCAAAAAATTTGGCAACCAAACTGCAGTAAACCAAATTTCCTTTTCCGTTCAAAAAGGAGAGATTACCGGATTTTTGGGACCTAACGGAGCCGGAAAGAGCACCACCATGAAAATGATTACAGGCTATTGGCAGCCCGATGCCGGCAGTGTGCAACTCTGTGGCATGGATGTAGCGCAAAATACGCTTGCGGTGCAGGAAAAAATTGGCTACCTGCCCGAATCCAACCCCCTATATCCCGATTTATACGTTCGCGAATATTTGGGCTTTATTGCCGATTTGCATCGCTTGAAAAATAAAAAGCAAGCCATTGATCATGTGATGGATGAAGTTGGGCTCAGCGTACAAAGCCATAAAAAAATCGGACAGCTCTCAAAAGGTTATCAGCAGCGGGTTGGATTAGCCGCTGCGCTAATACACGATCCGCAAGTGCTGATACTAGATGAGCCTACATCGGGATTGGACCCCAATCAAATTGCAGAAATTCGACAAGTTATCCGAAGGCTGGGAAAGGAAAAAACCATTTTGTTTTCATCGCATATTATGCAAGAGGTGGAAGCGATTTGCGATCGAGTGATCATCATACACCAGGGAAAGCTCATGGCAGATGATACGCTTGCGCATTTAAAGCAATCACAACGACAACAAATTGTTCGGGTGGAGTTTGCAGAAAAAGTACAAGCCTCAGTGTTAGAAAAGCTCTCCAACGCTAAATCGATACAACAAACAGCAAACGGCAGCTGGGAAATAAGCTGTACCGATGCAGATGCTTTGCGCAAACAGTTACTCAATTTAGCGGTAGCGCAAAACTTAACGATCAACTCGCTCGGCACCTCCGAAAGCAGCTTGGAAGAAGTGTTTCGCAAGCTTACACAAACACCTGTTAGTGCAAGCTATTAAACTGTCTGCAAAGCTTTGAAGCTTCCAATGAATGGCGTTTCTTTGCAGCGCAAATAATCGAAAATCAAAATCCTTTTTTATGAGTTTTATTGCCGATATCCATGCTAGACAAATCCTCGACAGCCGGGGCAATCCTACGGTAGAAGTAGATGTGGTTACAGAAAACGGCATTCTGGGCCGTGCCGCTGTTCCAAGCGGTGCCAGTACGGGCAAACATGAGGCAGTAGAGCTGCGCGATGGCGATAAACAAAGCTACCTGGGGCGTGGTGTACTGAAGGCAGTAAAAAACATCAACGAAATTATTGCCGAGCAACTGATTGGCATTGATGTTACGCGCCAAACCTATATTGACGCATTATTGTTGCAAATCGACGGCACCGAAAATAAAAGCAAGCTGGGTGCGAATGCAACACTGGCAGTAAGCATGGCTGTTGCTAAAGCTGCCGCCGAAGAAACACAACTTCCACTTTTTCGCTATATCGGAGGGGTGAATGCAAACATCCTGCCCATGCCGCTGATGAATATTTTGAATGGCGGAGCGCATGCGGATAATAAAATCGATTTTCAGGAATTCATGATTGTGCCGGTGGGAGCAAATAGTTTCAGCGAAGGTTTACGCTGGGGCGTGGAAGTGTTTCATCATCTGAAGTCGGTTCTAAAGAAAAAAGGATATAGCACCAATGTGGGAGACGAAGGCGGCTTTGCTCCTGATATTCAAAGCAACGAAGAAGCGATTGAAACCGTATTGGAAGCGATCAGCGCTGCCGGTTATCAACCCGGTACGCAAATTGCCATTGCAATGGATGCTGCATCCAGTGAAATGTACGATGATGCCTCCCGTTCATACAAATTCTACAAGAGCAATCCCGGCAAAAGCATCAGCAGCGATGAAATGGTAGCCTACTGGACCGAATGGGTAAACAAATACCCGATCGTTTCTATAGAAGATGGCATGGCAGAAGAAGATTGGGATGGATGGAAAAAACTTACCGAAGCCATCGGAAAGCGCTGTCAGCTGGTGGGCGACGATCTTTTTGTTACCAACACCAAAATTCTGAAACGCGGTATTGAATCAGGCACTGCCAACAGCATTCTTATTAAAGTAAACCAAATCGGCACCCTCACCGAAACCATCAATGCCGTACAAATGGCGCAGCAGGCGGGTTATACTACCATTATGAGCCACCGCAGCGGCGAAACCGAAGATACCACCATCGCCGACCTGGCTGTGGCATTGGGTTGCGGACAAATCAAAACAGGCTCGGCATCGCGCAGCGACCGAATGGCGAAATACAATCAGCTCCTGCGGATTGAAGAAATGCTGGATGAAAACGCAATCTACCCCAAAGGGAAAATCAAGTTTGGTAAGTAAGACTCCGCTTGGATTGGACAACAAACAGCTGTTCGTTAGCTACAGTATTTTCAGATTGTCTTCTGCTCTAGGTATTTTTTTGTATTAATTGCCTGCACAAAGGACATGCGTGCTGCACAGGGGTGAAAATCTGCTCATCCATTTTGTCGGCCTTAATAAGCCTTTTATCGATTTCACCCTCGATTACCCCAAAAAACAAGCTGCAACTTGAACTATGCATCGTTTTAATACGTATGTTTAAGGATAAGGGCGCAGATGTTAAACACAACTGTACTCTAACTTAAACCATTTTTTAAACCAAAACCAATAAGTATGTTGCAGACTTTCTTGCTGGACATTACCCCGATTGCGGAAGACAACTACGTTGCCTTTACGTTCTTTATCGGTACCATGGCCATGATGGCCGCTTCGGTGTTTTTCTTCTTTGAGGTAGCAAACACAGAAAAAGCATGGAGAACTTCAGTGCTCGTTTCTGGCTTGATCACCTTCATTGCAGCTGTGCATTATTATTACATGCGCGGCTACAATTTGGACACAGGTGGTCAATCTCCTACCTTCTTCCGCTATGTTGACTGGCTGCTTACCGTGCCTTTGATGTGTGTTGAGTTTTATCTCATCACCAAAAAAGCTGGTGCAAAAGTTAGTCTGCTTTGGAAGCTCATCCTTGCCTCTGTTGTGATGCTGGTAACCGGTTACTTCGGTGAAACCATTGACAAAGCACACAGCTGGCAGTGGGGTCTTGCTTCAGGCATTGCTTATTTCTACATTGTTTATCTGGTGTGGTTCGGAGATGTTGCAAAACTCGCCGGCGCCACTTCACCTGCCGTAGCCAGCGCTGTGAAAACACTTGCATGGTTTGTACTAGTAGGTTGGGCCATTTATCCAATCGGTTACATTCAGGGAACCCCCGGTGGTCTCTTTGGAATGCAGCTTGATTTCGGACTGCCCATGGATATCATTTACAACATTGGTGACGCCATTAACAAAATCGGCTTCGGTTTAGTGATCTACTCACTTTCTCGCAAAGCTGCTGCCTAATTGCTTCACAACTGAAAGGGCTTGTCTGCGAAGGCAAGCCTTTTCTTTTTGCCCATGCAGCAAACCCACTACGATATACTGATTGCCGGAGGCGGAGCCGCAGGCCGCATTTTATTGTATTTTCTTAGCCAAGAACCCGATTTCAGGAAGTGGAATATCTTAGTTGTAGAATCAGAAAATAAGATTTCCGACAAAACCTGGTGCTTTTGGAACAAGCACGAACATCCTTTTCAGCAGCTGATATGCAAGCAGTGGAATCAGGTTTCTTTTGCGGCAAACCATTTTTACAAAACAGAGCAAATTGCTCCTTACGCGTATTGCTGTATTCGGGGAAAAGATTTTGACCATTTTTTTCAAACAGATTTCTTCCCGCGTTATCCCAATATTTCTTTTCGCAATGAAACGATGCTGGATTACAGCAACAACGACGGCACCTGGGAGCTGCAAACCAGCGCAAGCACATACACTTGCAGCCAGCTTTTCACCAATATACCCGTTGCGAATAACAGCAACAGACTTAAGCAACATTTCCATGGCTGGTTTATAGAATACGATCAGCCCGCTTTTGACCCGAACAAAGCTATGCTGATGGATTTTTCCGCAGCAGAAGGAAAAGGCTTCACCTTTTTTTATGTATTGCCTTTTGATACCAATAAAGCCTTGGTTGAATGTACGTTCTACTCTGCCGAAACCTTAAGCACCGATGCTTATGAAAAAGAACTGAAAGCATATATAGTACATCATTTTGGAGCGGGTTTCAAAATAGCCCACTCCGAAAACGGCAGCATTCCACTAATTGAAGAAAAGCCAGCCACAACCCTTCCCAATCATTACCTCATTGGCCAGTCGGCCGGTATGATTAAAGCCAGCACCGGATACGCTTTTCAGCGTATGACGGAAGATGCTGCGCTGATAGCAGCAAGCATGGGAAAGCAACTACAAAGAAGAAAAAGACATGCCAGATTCCGATTTTACGACCGCCTCTTACTTTGCATCATTCGCGAAAACCCTGAAAAAGCAGTATCCATTTTTAAACAGCTATTCAAACGCCAATCCATCACTGAAATTCTTACCTTCCTGGATGAAGACAGCAGCCTGATGGATGAAGTAAAAATATTTTTTCAGCTACCCTGGTGGCCTTTTATAAAACGCATTTGGAAAGTACTTTGAACAGAATACGAATTCATAGCATTATACTGCTGCTGGTGGCAGTATTGGCTGCATTGAGCGCATCATGGTGGAAAGACACCAAAGCAGAATTCATTTTCGCAGCAATCTGCATCATGATTGCCGGTGTTCCGCATGGTTCCCTCGATCATTTTGTTGCCGGTACTACAAGGAACCGCTTTAAACTTCTTCCTTTTCTCATCACTTATATTGCTACAGCCGGGGCTTATTTGCTAGTATGGTGGCTGCAGCCGGGTATTGCTTTTTTATTTTTTCTTATCATCACTGCCTGGCATTTTGGAGAAACCGATCTGGCGTGCTTTGGATCAAAAAACACATCTCCGCTGCTTACAATGCTCTATGGAACAGCCATAACACTATGGCTGCTCATGCACGATCATGCAACACTTTTGTACTGGACGAAGATCGTTTCTCGAGAAAGTGCTATTGCTGGCACTGCTATGAAATGGCTAACCGTCGTTCCGCACTACGCATGGTTTGTTATCATTGCCCTGATGCTACTGCTCACACCAAAGAACAACCCAATAAGCTTTCTAACATACTTGTTCTTTCTGGCATTCCTGTTCATTTTGAATTACACCAGTTTAATCACAGGTTTTGTTCTGTATTTTACAGGCTGGCACAGCATGAATGCGCTTACACATATTCGTGAAAAAGTGTTTGCAAAAAGTGAACTGAACAAGGTACTGGCAAAAGCACTCATACCCACGCTGGGTGCTGTACTGCTGCTGGCTGTCATCGCATGGCTGGGACAAGGTGCATGGCTTGAACACAATGGCTTACCCGCATTATTTGTGCTGTTGTCCGTACTTACTCTGCCGCATATGACCGAAATGCACCGGTTATATACACAAAGCAAATCCTAAAATACATTTACAATTTTAGCATCTTTCAAAAGCCATTTGAAAGCATCTGTATTTCTTTGGTTGGGAAATACTAATTTTGATGTCGAACAGTTAAGCAGCCGGAGGAGATGTGTAAATAATAAGATGCTATACAAGACATTATGATACAGAAAATCGCCCATATTCCTTCCTTCCTAAAAAATAAATACATACTGGCCATCATTGCTTTTATGGCTTGGATGTTATTTTTCGATCGCGACGATCTGATCACTCAATACCATCGCTTTTCAAAACTGAGCGAATTGAAAGAAAGCACTCAAGTGCTGCAGCAGCAAATTGAAGATGCACGCAAAGAGCTGGAAAGCCGCCGCCTAGATCCCAAAGCCTATGAAAAACTGGCCCGGGAAAAGTACTATATGAAAAGAGAAAACGAGGATCTCTTCGTTTTTGAAGAATAATTTACCCTTTACTACAATAAGAACCCCGCTTCTGCGTTTATAAGCTATCCGACCGGTGAAAGCCGGCAGATGCAACCAAAGGATTGCTTATGGTAACGAAATTTACACCTGAAAATCTGCTGCAGTACCTCTATAAAGAAACTTCCTTAGCTGAAAACGCAAGTATTGAGGCGGCGCTTGAAAACGACTGGACCCTTCGGGAAAAATTTGAAGTCCTCAGAAAAGCAGCCCTCCAACTCGAAAAACTTCAGTACTCACCACGCAAGGAAAGCATCCTAAACATTTTACAGTACGCACATACCACAACAGCTCCCAGTTGTTGAAAACGGATTTTCGATCCAACGGATCTTCTTAATTTGCATGCGCCATAGATTATGAAAATCAAAGAGCGCTACCAACAAATCATTGCATATTTCAATGAACATGTGCCTGTTGCTGAAACAGAATTGCAATACGACAATCCTTTTCAGCTGCTGGTAGCCGTTGTACTTTCGGCACAGTGTACCGACAAAAGAGTAAATCTCACCACACCGGCCATCTTCAAACAATACCCCAACGCAGAAGCGCTTAGCAAGGCAAATTTCGAAAAGCTGTTTCCGTTGGTCCGAAGCATTTCCTACCCCAACAATAAAACCAAACACCTCATTGCGTTGGCACAAAAACTGGTTGCTGATTTCAATGGAAGCGTGCCACTAACAGTGGATGAATTGGTAACACTTCCGGGAGTTGGACGTAAAACGGCGAATGTGATCACTTCCGTGATTGATCAGCAACCCAATATGGCGGTTGATACGCATGTATTTCGTGTAAGCCACCGTTTAGGCCTAGTACCCTCAACTGCAAAAACACCACTGGCGGTTGAAAAACATTTGGTACGACATATTCCTGCAGAGCAAGTACACAAAGCACATCACTGGCTAATATTGCACGGGCGCTACACCTGCCTGGCACGCAACCCAAAATGCGCAGCATGTGCACTGCAACATCTTTGCAAGCATTACCAAAGGCAACAAAAAAGAATAGGAGAAGGGCAATCCGGTTAAAAAAGCAGAACAACCTTCATCATACTTAAAGCATCCGCTTGATCTCTTCTATCAGCTCACTTTTTGTGATGGGTACGCCCTTAATTTTATTGTAGGCCCTTGCATCTACAAAAAACTCATCGCGAATAATTTTCACCAGCTGTCCGTTATTGATTTCCGGCACCAATACCATTTCAAAATTATTCAGTATCGCACGAAGATTTTTTGGGAATGGCCGCAAATAACGCAGATGCGCATGGCCAACTGCATGCCCCTGATCGTTTAGTTCCATCACGGCTGTTTTAATGGCCCCGTAAGTACTTCCCCAGCCCAATACCAGCAACTTCCCTTTTTCAACACCCGTTTCAATGGTTTGCAATGGAATATAATCGGCAATGCGATCTACTTTTTCCTGGCGGGTTTTCACCATGTGCTGGTGGTTATCGGGATCGTAACTGATATTACCCGTTACATCCTGTTTTTCCAGTCCGCCAATACGATGCTCCAAAGCCGCCGTTCCCGGAACAGCCCATGGTCTTACTAGTTTTTCATCGCGCTTGTAGGGAAGGTATTTTTCTTCTCCGTCGTCAAGCGCGGTTTTAAACTTCACTTCAATAGGAGCCAGATCGGCAGATTGCGGAAATCTCCATGGTTCGGCACCGTTGGCAATATATCCATCGCTCAATAAAATCACCGGCGTCATATGCTGCACCGCAATACGCGCTGCTTCATATGCCACAGCAAAACAATCACTGGGTGTGGATGTAGCCAGCACCGGAATCGGTGCTTCACCATTTCTACCATAGTATGCCTGCATGAGATCACTCTGCTCTGTTTTGGTAGGCAAGCCGGTGGAAGGACCACCGCGTTGAATATTGATGATGAGCAATGGAATTTCGAGCATCATGGCCAATCCCATAGCTTCTGTTTTCAGAGCAATACCGGGACCGCTGCTGGTGGTTACTGCTAAGGAGCCACCATAACTAGCGCCGATTGCAGAAGCGATGGCAGCAATTTCATCTTCTGCCTGAAAAGTGCGCACGCCAAAATTTTTGTACTTGCTCAGATCATGTAGAATATCCGATGCAGGGGTGATGGGATAGGAACCCAAAAACAAGGGCAACCCACTTTTTTCCGATGCAGCGATTAAGCCATACGCAAGGGCCTGATTTCCCATGATGGAACGATACACACCGGGCTCCATTTTAGCACGCTCCACTTTATAGCGGGTAGTAAAGGTTTCGGTTGTATCACCGAAATTGAAGCCTGCACGTAGCGCTGCGATATTGCTGTTCAGAATTTCTTCTTTCTTACCAAACTTGTCTTGCAGAAACTTGATGGAGCTGTCCATGTTTCGGTTGTACATCCAGTATAGAAACCCAAGCACAAACATGTTCTTTGCACGATCTTTTTCTTTCGTGCCCATGGTATAATCTTTGAGTGCCTCACGGGTCATTTTAGTGACATCCATTTTAATCACTTCGTATGCATCTAAACTGCCATCTTCCAAGGGATGCACGCCATCGGCATAGTTGGCAAGCCTTAAATTTTTAGCATCAAACCCATCTGTGTTAGCAATGATTTTTCCGCCGGGCTTGAGCTGTTTTAAATTGGTTTTAAGCGCAGCGGCATTCATAGCCACTAGCACATCGCACAAATCACCGGGAGTGAATACAGGATTACTGCTAAAACGCAGCTGAAAACCACTTACGCCGGGCAGGGTTCCCTGCGGTGCACGTATTTCGGCAGGGAAATCGGGAAAGGTGGCCAAATCAAGACCAAGCAATGCAGAGTTATTGGTAAACTGACTGCCGGTAAGCTGCATGCCATCGCCGCTATCACCTGCAAATTTGATGACTACATCCTGTAGCTGTTCTTCTTTTCTTATCATGGCGTAACTAAAATCGTGATGATCAAATTTAAAGAGGAAAGCTAAGGAAAAGACAGGACTGATGCAAATCATATCTTATACATCAAAAATGAAAATTTGACATGCCGATTTGCAAAGGGAAAAAAGATTGGGAGCACTGCCGTTTAGGTTTACGGCAAGGCATATTCTGCAGAATTGCTTACTTTCATATTTCAAATGATTAAACCATGAACCTATTCAAGTCGGGAAACCCTACCCTCAGTGAAAAATCTTTCGAACAAACCCTATCGCAATCTCAGGGCGATGCCATGACGGTGCGCGGCACCATGAACAAATTCGGCTTTCTGATGCTGATGGTAATGGCAGGTGCTTTTTTTGCATGGAACTGGTTCAATGCAGGAAAGAACATCGGCTCACTGATGCTGTTTGGCGCATTGGGTGGTTTTGGCGTAGCACTCATGATCATCTTCAAAAAGCAGTGGAGCGGATACCTGGCCCCTGCTTATGCGATATTGGAGGGTTTATTTGTGGGAGCGATATCTGCTTATTTCAACTTTTTATTTCAGGAAAAATATCCCGATATCATCATGCACGCCGTACTCATCACTTTCGGTGTAGCGGCGGGCATGTACTTACTATACAGCCTGCAGCTGATTCGCGTAACACAGAAGTTGAGATCGGTAGTGATGATTGCTACTGCAGGGATTGCTATTTTTTATCTGCTTACCTGGATCCTCAGCTTCTTTGATGTTCAGTTTGCTTTTTTAAGCAGCGGCAGCACATTTGGAATTGTATTTTCACTGGCAGTGATTGCCGTTGCTTCGCTGAATCTTCTGCTCGATTACGATATGATTGAGCAGGGTGCTGCTATGGGCGCTCCCAAGTATATGGAATGGTATGGCGCCTTCGGATTGCTGGTTACCCTGGTGTGGCTGTATTTGGAAATACTGAGACTGCTTGCAAAACTGAATAGCAGAAAATAAGGAATCAATTATTGATTGCGATATAAAAAAGCTTGATGATCACATCAAGCTTTTTTTATAATATCGTCAACTAAGTTTTTTACTTTTTCTCCAATGAAATCACGCACCTGGTTAAATGCTTCTGGCTCCATATGCTTGGGATCGGGAATTTGCCAGTCGATAAACTCCTTTGCAGGCATCCACGGACAAGCATCGCCGCAACCCATGGTTACTACTGCATCAAACGGTGCATATTGCTTCACTTCATCAAGGGTTTTACTATCGTGTGTAGTTAAATCGTATCCGATTGCTTTCATCGCGGCAATAGCTTTCGGGTTTACCACACCACTCGGGCGACTGCCTGCGCTGTATGCCTCGACAGCATCGCCACCGTATATTTTTGCAAAAGCCTGACTCATTTGAGATCGGTTTGCATTTTCAACACAAACGAAAAGAAGCTTCTTTTTCATTGAAAATGATTTATGATTGAACCTTTTCAGTATTACTATAAAATCGACGGCGTAAATAAAAAGCAAGATTCACTAATGCAATCAACGCTGGCACTTCTACCAACGGACCTACCACGCCTGCAAAAGCCTGCCCACTGTTCATTCCAAATATTCCAATCGCAACTGCAATGGCTAATTCGAAATTATTACCTGCAGCAGTAAACGCAATGGATGCGTTTTTAGAATAATCAGCACCCATTGATTTAGCAACTATAAAACTTACTAAAAACATGATGATAAAATAAATGACCAATGGCAATGCAATACGAAGCACGTCTGTTGGAATTTGAACAATGGTTTCCCCTTTCAAACTAAACATGAGCACAATGGTAAAAAGAAGCGCAATCAGTGTGATGGGAGAAATGGCTGCTATGAATTTTTTTTGATACCATTCCTCTCCCTTCCAAGAAAGCAGTACAAAGCGGGTTATAATGCCGGCCGCAAATGGAATGCCCAGGTAAATAGCAACCGACTCGGCAATTTGCCCGATGGTGATGCTAATATTCATGCTGCTTATACCAAAATAGGGAGGCAACACTGTAATAAAGAAATAGGCATAAACACTATAAAACAACACTTGAAAAATGCTATTCAAGGCAACCAAACCGGCAGCATATTCTCGATTGCCTTCCGCTAGTTCATTCCAAACAATTACCATTGCAATACACCGGGCAAGACCAATCAAGATAAGACCCACCATGTATTCGGGCTGGTCGTGCAAAAAAATAACCGCAAGTAGAAACATTAGTATTGGACCTACTACCCAATTTAAAAATAGTGACACGCTTAATACACGGGTATTCCTAAACACTTCGCCCATTTTTTCATACCGCACTTTTGCAAGCGGAGGGTACATCATTAAAATCAATCCTATCGCTAATGGAATATTAGTAGTTCCGCTTGAAAAAGCATTCATTGTTTCTGCAACTTGAGGAAACTGGAACCCTATCCACACACCGAGCGCCATTGCGATAAAAATCCAAATGGTAAGATAACGATCAAGAAAACTTAGTTTTTTCCTTTCTGCAGCCGGAGCACAGTTATTAGCCGTCATGCTATAAATTTTAAAGGTTTAACAACAGCGTTGCGAAGTATTTTTTTGAACCCTACTCATGAATGCATTTAGCTGTTTTTCGAGCTTTGCAAAGGCCGTTGTGTTAATACAATAACAACTTCTTGGCCCATCAATTGTACCCTTGATGAGTCCGGCGTCTTTCAATGCTTTCAGATGCGCTGATACCGTACTTTGTGCAAGGGGTAACACTTCTACAATTTCACCGCAAATACATTCATTATTTTTTGCCAATACCTCCAAAATTGCAATACGAGCCGGGTGACTAAGTGCCTTGGCGAAGCTTGCCAAAGACTGATCCTTTTCGGAAAAAATATCCTTTTTGTTATTTGCCATTCTATTAATCTATTATCGCAAATATACGATGAATGAAATATGCAAACACAAAAAAGCCGGCTTCCGCCGGCTCAAAACAATATGAATTTATCGCTTAGCGAAACCCATCACCATCAAGCAAGTTGCCCAAGCCGCCCAGCAGACTGCCTTCTTCTTTTCTATTTACGCTACCATAGCTGAGAATGCGACTGGCCAAACGACTTACCGGCAAGGTTTGCAGCCACACTTTTCCGGGTCCGCGAAGCGTAGCAAAAAATAAACCCTCGCCACCGAAAATGGTGTTCTTTATACCTCCCACAAACTGAATATCAAAATCTACCTGATGGGTATATGCCACTACGCAACCCGTATCCACTTTTAATAATTCGCCTGGCTGCAGCGTGCGTTCAAAAACATGACCTCCCGCATGAACAAATGCCATGCCATCACCCTCTAGTTTTTGCATGATGAAACCCTCGCCGCCAAACAATCCCGTTCCCAGTTTTCGCTGCAAGGCAATTCCTACCGAAATACCTTTTGCCGCGCAGAGAAAAGCATCTTTCTGACAAATAAGGGGGCTGCCAAGTTGCTGCAGATTCAGTGGAATAATTTTTCCAGGATAAGGCGAAGCAAAACTCACCCGCTTTTTTCCCTGTGCCAGATTAGTGAATGCAGTCATGAATAAACTTTCCCCCGTGAGCAATCTTTTACCTGCAGAAAAAAGTTTTCCTAACACACCCTGTTGCTGCTGACTTCCATCGCCAAAAATGGTTTCCATTTGCACGCCGTCATCCATCATCATAAAACTTCCAGCTTCTGCAATGGCTGTTTCTGATGGATCGAGTTCGATTTCCACATATTGCATTTCTTCACCTATAATGCGATAGTCTATTTCATGTGCTTGAGACATAGCTTATAATTTTTAGCGAAAATAATATAGAAGCACATAATGTAGAGGAAGGATATGTTAATTCATTCATCATAGCTTTCGCATGAATGGAATAAAAAAAGCCCCCTGCAAATGCAGGGGGCGTATTGAACCAATTAAGACAAACAACAAACTTAAATACTGTTTTTACCGGGGTGACCCAGCCAAACTTTCTTACCCTGTATTTTTCTGATGAGATACATGAAAGCTACAAAAAGGAAGAACAACGGGCCTGTGAGACCAAACAAAGCCACAAAGCGCGTACCGTAAAACTTTATCATGGGCCTGCGCAAGCGCTCGGAAATCAAATACATACTGGGCACCATTACCAGGGTAAGGAAGAAAGCCAGAATTAAACCATAGATGATGGTCCAGCTGAGCGGCCCCCAGAATATCACACTCTCGCCACCGAAGAAGATCTTGGGATCGAGGTGCTGGAACAATGATACAAAGTCGATGTTGAAACCTACCGCCAAAGGCAACAAACCCAGCATGGTTGCAAGCGCAGTAAGCAATACCGGGATGATTCGAATTTTTCCCGCTTGTATGGTTGCTTCGCGGGTACGCATACCCCTTCCGCGCAGCTCATCGGTGAATTCAATTAACAGAATCCCATTTTTAATTACAATACCTGCTAGTCCCACTATACCTACACCCACCATGATAGAAGCGATGGTTTTACCGGTAAGTGCATATCCAATGAATACACCTATGATAGAGAAGAAAATTTCTGTTAACACAATGAAAGGTTTGCTCAAGCTGTTAAACTGAAACACGAGAATAATCAGAATCAACATGAGTGCTGCAACAAGCGCAAAACCAAGAAAAGAAAGGGTTTCTGCTTCCTGCTCACTTTGACCGCTCTGCCGAATGATCACATCTTCTGGCAGAGTGGTTTTACTTTTAAAATCTTCGATCTTCTGTTGCAGGTCAGCATTGATTTTTGCTACAAGCGACATGTCGGTAACATTGCTTTGCAACTGAATGGTGCGTTTGAAGTTTTTACGCTTTACCCCGCCGGAAGTGTTGGAGTAATCAACCGTTGCAACCGTGTTGAGTGGTACCTGCTTAATTTGCCCGGTATTAAAATCACGGAAAGTGATCTTCATATTCAGGAGGTCGGTGATATTGTTACGCTGCAAATCGGCATAACGTAGCTGAATTTTATACTCATCTTCTCCTTGCTTCAGCTTGCTAACTTCCCTGCCAAATACGGCAGTGCGTACTTCAAAGCCAATTTGTCCGGTGCTCAATCCTTGCGTTAATGCACGTTCACGATCAATTTGAAGCGTAATTTCCGGGTTAGTGAGTTCTACATCCATCTGCAGATTTTCAATACCCTCTACACGATTAGTATCGAGATAATTCAGCAACTGTCTGGCTGTTTTGGACACATTATCGAAATCTTCCCCTGCCACTTCAATGTTTACGGGCGGCTCTGTTGGCGGACCAGCCTGCTCTTGCTCAACGCTGATTTGTGCGCCGGGGATGGCTTTGATTGAATTTCGAATGGCATCAATGTAGGGACCGGTTGACTTTCCATGCCGCTGCTCAAACTCTACAAAAGAAATTTGAACACGACCCAAATTGGCCTGGGTACTACGGTTATTATCCCGAGGGTTGCTTGCACTTACTGCAACATTGGCAATGATACTTTCGACAATGGAGCCGGGTTGTCCGGGCTTTTCGGCCTCCAATGCAGTATAAACTTTTTGTTCGATTACACGTGTTACAGAGTCTGTATATTTCACATCGGTACCCACCGGAAGTTTGAGGTATACGTAAATGAAATTAGGATCACCATTAGGAAAGAAAGTTGTGGGATTACCCCGCAACGTAATCATTATCAAAGAAATCGGGAAAAGTATAAACAAAGAAACCAACAGATAAACAGGACGTCTTCCTTTCAATGCCCAATGCAGCAACTTTTCATAGCTATTCATTAAAGCAGGCAAGATGCGTTCCTGGAAAAAGTAAATGGTATCACGCAGCACATAGCGATTTACAACCCCGGCAATCAGTAAAAAGAAGAAGAAATTTCCAGTTCCGTGAAAGCCGAACAGATGTGAGAATATACCAATTACTAAAAAGGTCCACCAATACCATTTTCTGAAAATGGCTTTTTTGGGCTCATCATATGATCTCCCCTCGGGCTTCATAAAATCCACCGCAAAAACCGGATTCATAATAAAGGCTACAATCAATGAAGCAGCCAAGGTTAAAATCAGCATTACGGGTAGGTAAATCATGAACTTTCCGATAATGCCCTTCCAAAATAATAATGGAAAGAAAGGAGCAAGCGTGGTAAGGGTTCCCGCCAGTACTGGTATAAATACTTCGCCGGCCGCTTCTTTGGCAGAACGCACAATGG
Source organism: uncultured Chitinophagaceae bacterium (assembly GCA_964505195.1). Lineage (GTDB taxonomy): Bacteria > Bacteroidota > Bacteroidia > Chitinophagales > Chitinophagaceae > CAZDGV01. The sequence continues at coordinate 26,624 of CAZDGV010000004.1, read as the reverse complement.
GCACTTTCCCATTATTATATATACGATGTGTATTTTCTATCACCACAATGGCATCATCTACAATAATGCCCAAACCAAAAAGTAATGCAAAAAGCACGATGAAGTTGAGTGTTACCTGCGTACCCACCAGTCCATCAGCAACAGGTAAAAACAGGAAGGCCACAAATACACTCAATGGCACACTTAGTGCCACAAAGAAAGCATTGGTTACCCCCATGAAGAACATGAGGATCAGCAATACCAGTATGAATCCAATGATAATTGTATTTACCAGTTCATTGAAAGAAGTACGCGTTTGTTTGCTTTGATCGCCGGTGATCGTAATACTCAGATCACGGGGAAGCTGATCGTCTTTTTTCATTTGCTCAATTACTGCCTTCACATTATCGGCTGTAGTAATGAGGTTTTGGCCGGAGCGCTTAACAATATTCAGCGTAATTACATTTTTACCATTCAACCTGGCAAAACTTTCTTTTGCTTTAACGGTATCTTTCAGTGAAGCAATATCACGCAGATAAATAGGCGCACCTGCCACATTCTTAACAATGATATTATTTAAATCATAAGCACTGCTGAACTGTCCTTTCACACGAATGGTGCGCTTCATGTCGCCCACTTCTACTTGTCCACCACTCACGTCGGTGTTCTCATTGCGAATAGCATTTGCGATATCATTGAAACTTACGCGTGCACCTGCCATGCGAACGGGATCAACGTTTACCTGTATTTCGCGTTCGGGAGCACCTACAATATCTGCACGGGTCACTTCTCTTAATTCCTCAAATCGATCCTGCATTTTTTCTGCATAGGATTTCAACTTCACCACATCGTAATCACCACTCACGTTTACATACATGATGGGTAATTCGCTGAAGGCAAACTCCTGCACATCGGGCTGAGTAGTAAGATCGGCGGGTAAGTCAATTTTCGCCTTATCTACGGCATCCTTTACTTTCTGCTTAGCCAAATCTGTTTTTACATCCGTATCAAACTCAATAATGATGAGTGAAAAATCTTGTTGTGAAGTGGATTGTACTTTGTTGATTTTTGCACCGCTGATGCTTTTTATCTGCTTTTCGATAGGTCGAGTTACCAGATTTTCAATATCCCCAGGTGAGTTTCCTACATAAATCGTACTTACGGAAATGGTTGGTACTGCAATATCAGGAAACTGCTCCTTGGGAAGTGTATTGAATTTATACAAACCGAAAAGGGTAATCATGATGGTAATCAGATATACCGCAGTGCGGTTGTCAACACTCCAGCTAGTGGGATGAAACTCTTTGAAACGATCTTTGATACTATTTAGAAAATTGCCAGACATACCGTTTTATTTTTACCGCGCCTTTTAATGCGCGGAGATGATGATTTTTCAGTTAGCTGCCGTAGTTACGATCTGTCGGTCGTAAACAGATTGATACCCCGCTGTAATGAGTTGCATGCCGGCGGTTAAACCAGATTTCACTTCTATTTTATCGCCATAAGCCTCCCCAACGGTAATCGGTTTTTTAATTGCCACATAGTTACCTGTGGCATTTTTTTCCATCACATACACATATTTCCCGTTCTCATCAGTTTGTATCACATTTACAGGAACAGAAATTGCACCGGGTACAAAATAATCTCTGATGCGAACTACCGCTACCTGGTTGGGACGAACACCTGAACTACCGGGTATTGCAGCTTCTATATTGAATGCTCGGGAATTGGGATTGATCACCTGACTCGCCAGCTTAATGCTGGTAGTGTAGCTGGTTCCTGCATCTGGCACTTCAACCACCAATGCAGTACCTACTTTTACTCTGCCTAAATAGTTTTCAGGCACATCTGCTACAACCTTTAACGTATTGGTGTTTACGATACGTATTTGCGGACCGGTAGCCCCGAAGCCGGTGAAAGTTTCCCCTACTTTAATGTTTACTTCATCGGCAATACCCGCAACCGGTGCGGTAACGGTGAACAAACTGATTTGTTTTTTAAGTGTTGCCATTTGCTTTTCTAATGCTTCCACATTGTTCTTGGCAGAAAGCAATTGTACCTCTGTGCCGATTTGCTGATCCCACAAATTTTTCTGACGATTGTAAATATCCTTTGCAAAGGCTATTTGTGTTTCTATTTGCTTCATTTGCGCACGCAGCAGCTCATCATCCATTTTCAGGAGCAGCTGTCCCTTCTTCACTGCCTGTCCTTTTACCACATGCAGTTCAGTAACCACCCCTCCCATACCATTGGGCGGAGCCACATAAGAGATATTGTCGGCGTCAATCCGAGCCTGCAAATCAATATAATGAGCGAAGTCGGCAGTTTGCAGCGATGTTACTGCCACGAGTTTTGATTTTTCTTGCAGTTTCGCAGCGGTATCCAGTTTGCTGATCTCTTGCTGTAATGCTTCTATTTTTTGAGCAAGGGCTCCCTGATCTTTTTTCAGTTTTTCCAATTCAGCTTTTTTGGTAGTGAGATCATCACCTCCACTACTGCAGGCGCTTAGTAAAACGGCGCCGGCCAATACAAAATATGTAAGTTGTGTTTTCATAATCCTTTTTTTAATCATGTTGTATTATAATGTTCCCAGAGCGCGCTTGTACGCTATCTGAGCAATTGCGACATTGTACAGAGATCGGAAATAATTACTCTCTGCAGTTTGAATTGCATTTTCAGCATCGAGTACTTCAAAGCTGCTGCCTACACCCTGTTCGTATTTTTTCTTTGAAAGTTCATATACCTGCTTGGCGAGCTCCATGTTCTTACGCTGCGCCTCCAGATCAAGCATGGCATTTTTAAAGTTGATTTTAGATTGCGCCAACTGAAGATCAATTCCCTGTTTGGCTAAGTTGATGGTATTGTTCAGTTGTTGAAGTTTCACATTGGCCTGTTTGGTACGATAATGCCTTTGTAGCCCGCCGAAAATGGGTACTTGCATATTCAGACCGGCAATAGAAGCGGGAAACCAGGGATACGCCGAGCCCGACTTAAAGAAATCAAATTCCTGTCGCAATGCCTGACGATTATAATTCCAAAACATGGCGATGGTAGGAGCATTGGCCAGTTTATTTCGCTTTACATCGAGCTGCTGAAGTTTTTGTGCAGTTTGAAGTAATTTGATTTCACTGCGATTCTCATAGTTGAAAGATGCTTCATCCTGCAGATCAAGGTTGATTCGTTCAGGATTGAGTTGATCGGTGAGCAAAAGCGTATCTTTTTGCGACAGCCCCATATTGAATTTAAGCAAGGCGTATCCGATTTGAGACGTATTTTCAAGCTGCGCTTTGGTTGAACGAAGGTTATTGAGTGCAACACGCGTGCGATCAATATCGATCTTCTCCGTAAACCCGTTTTTATACAGTTGTTCAATATCGTTTTGCAGTTTCTCAATGCGACGAATACCATCGTTTACCAGCGTAAGTTGCTTTTCAGTTACAAGAATGAGATAGTAGCTGTTCATTACCGTCTCCCGCAGTTTATCTTCCGATACCGCAATGTTATTTTTTGCATATTCCAATGCTGCATCACGCGCCTGTAAGCCAACAAATACATCAGGCTGAAACAACAGTTGCTGTACCGTAAAACCCGCTTGGGCATTCCAGGGCACACCAAACTGAGCAGGAATAATAGCAGGCGACTGGTTAGGAACGGTAATCAACTGATCGGTTCCGGAGTTTTTTACTTTTTCTTTTTCCAGTACCCCATACACCTGAGGTGTAATAAAATCGGGCAGTGGCGTTACAGGAATGGCAAATAATCTGCTCAGTTGCACCGATCCGTTCACCTGCGGCAAGGCACCACCGGTAATTTCACGATTTCGATTGACTGCGTTTTCATAATCAAGTTGAAGATTCTTCAACTCAATGGTATGCTTCAGCGCATAGTCAACAGCTTCTTCCACAGATACTTTTATACTTTGCTGTGCAGTTGCATTCAAGAAAGACTGCGTTGCAACTAAAACCAATAACCACCGGAGTGATTTAAGCATTTTCATAGTTTACTTGTTTAGGATCAAATTCAGCGTTGTATTTTATGATCAGCTCATAACCTTTTTGAGATGCCAGTCCGAAAAGAAAATTCACCGTCATCTCTCTGGAAATTTCAGCCAAACTGTATTTTGCCGGAGGGAAAACAAAAATGTTGAAAGGCAACATGATCGATTCTAGTCTGTATTTAGTAAGTACATCCACATTAATTTCACGACGGTATAAGCCTTCATCAATACCTCGCAACAGATTAGAATGTATGACTTGATACAGAAACTGATTCTTCATTTTCAAAAACCGACCAAAAGCGCTCGGATGAAATTTTTCCAAATCGTGCAGCACCATGGGGTTCATTTGTGAAAACTGCGCGTATATCAGTCGGATATTTCTGAATACTTCATCAATGGCATCCTTGGAGCCAATATTGCAGGAAGTGCAATCGGTTTGCATGCGGAGTTCTTCATCATCCATTACCGCATTCACCAACTCATCTTTATCGACATAATACTGGTAAATGGTTTTTTTGCTCATGCCCAGCTGAGTAGCGATAACGTCCATCGAAACGGAACGAATGCCCAGCCCCATGAACAATTCATGCGCTTTTTTCTTTATTCTGATCTTCGGTTCCATGTAAAAAGAGGCGCAAAACTACAGAAACTTTTTTCGTTGCCAAAGTTTCCGGGTTAAATTTTTACCCTTTCCCTAACGGACGGGGGCCGAATCTGCTAATTTTGAAGCCAAATTGAGCCTACATGCAAAAACCGGGGATTGCCAAGAAAATTTTCAACTATTTCTTACAGGGTTTGCTGGTAATTGCACCCGTAGCGGTGACCGCCTATGCCATTTATTGGGTGGTAGCCAGTTTAGACGACCTCATTCCCATCTTTACCCAAACTGACCCCGAAGGCAAGGTAAAAGTGCAGAACTATGGTTTAGGCTTCATGCTTATTTTGGGTTCCATTACCCTCATTGGATATGTAAGTACCTTTTTTATTCAGTCGCGCATTTTTCATTTTTTCGACCACTGGCTGGAAAAAGCCCCTGGAATAAAATTTATCTATAGCACGGTAAAAGATTTTTTTGAAGCGTTTGCAGGTGAAAAAAAGAAATTCAACAAGCCGGTGCTGGCCAATATTGACGATAATGATGTGTGGCGTGTGGGTTTTCTTACGCAGGAAGATATGGCTGATTTTGGACTGAAGGATTATGTGGCCGTGTATGTTCCCATGTCGTATTCCATTGCAGGGAATGTATATCTCATTCCTTCCAATCGCATTCGCTTTTTAGAGGGACAGATTACTCCATCTGAAGCGATGAAGTTTGCCATCAGCGGCGGACTAACCAAGTTTGCCGACGAGCAAACCAAAGAGATGACATAGCAGAATGAAGATGGGCTGCCTGTCTTCCAGCATGCTGAATTCATAGTTGTTATGAAAAAAGTTCTTTTGATAATGGCAAGCCTGCTTTGGGCTTCGCCCTGCTTTTGCTGGGGGTTTTTCGGACATCGAAAGATCAACCAGATGGCTGTATTTCTGCTCCCCCCCGAAATGATGGGCTTCTTCAAAAAAAACATTGCTTTCCTTTCCGAGCATGCAGTAGATCCCGACAAGAGAAGATATGCCATTCCAGAAGAGGGACCGCGACATTATATTGATATAGATCATTACGGAAGTTACCCCTTTGAAGCCCTCCCGCGCAACTGGGACAGTGCTGTAGCCAAATTTTCAGAAGATACGCTTCGTACTTACGGCATCGTTCCATGGTGGGTGCAAACCATGCAGCAGCGACTCACCAAAGCATTCCGGGAAAAAGATGCGCAACGTATATTAAAACTATCTGCAGAAATTGGGCACTATATTTCTGATGCGCATGTACCCCTGCATGCATGTAGCAATCACAACGGACAATTCACCAACCAACGCGGCATACACGGTTTTTGGGAAAGTCGCGTACCGGAGCTGCTGGCAGAACAACATTTTCAGTTTTGGATGGGGAAAGCCGAATATATCAGTGATCCGCTCAACTGGATCTGGAACAGGGTGCTGGAAAGTGCGGCCGCATCCGATACGGTATTGAACAGTGAAAAACTGCTTACGGCAAAATTTTCACCCGATCGCAAATATGCTTTTGAAACAAGGAATGGCATCGTTACAAGAACCTACTCAACTGATTTTACCGTTGCCTATCACCACATGCTGAACGGAATGGTGGAGCGGCGCATGAAACAGAGCATACACGCTGTAGCTTCTTTTTGGTTTACTGCATGGGTAAATGCAGGTCAGCCAAATTTGAACCAGCTACTTTCTAAACCACTCGATGCAGCCGAACAAAAAGCAATGGAAACACTCAACGAAGCATGGAAAAAAGGGAAAGCTTTCGGTAAAACCTGCGATTAAAGTACCTTCACACTGCAAATAGGAAAATGGGAAAAACGACACTTTACAATTTCAACGCAGGACCGTCGGCGCTGCCGGCTGAAGTGCTGGAAGCTGCTTCGCAAGCGATAACCAATTTTAACGGTATGGGCTTATCGCTGCTTGAAATCGGCCATCGCACTGAGCCTTTTATTGCAGTGATGGAGGAAGCCCGACAACTTGTGAAAGAACTCTTGCAATTAGGCGAAGAACATGAAGTATTATTCCTGCATGGCGGAGCCACCACTCAGTTTATGCAGCTACCCATGAATTTTTTATCTGCCGATAAAAAAGCAGCCTATACAGAAACCGGCACCTGGTCGGTAAAAGCCATTGCCGAAGCAAAGCATTTTGGAACAGTTGAAATTGCTGGCTCATCGAAAGCAGATGCATTTAGAAGCATACCCAAAACATTATCGGTTTCGCCCGACACAGCTTATTTGCATATCACCACCAACGAAACCATTGCTGGAACACAATGGCATGAAATCCCCTATACAAGCGGTGTTCCCCTGGTGGCAGATATGAGCAGTGATATTTTCAGTCGCACCATGCAGTTTTCTGCTTTCGATATGATTTATGCCGGCGCTCAAAAAAATATGGGTGCAGCAGGTGTTACAATGGTGGTGTTGAAAAAATCTTGGGTTGCATCCATTACCAACAATGTGCCTTCCATTATGGACTATCGGAACCACATTAAAGAAGCAAGCATGCTGAATACGCCGCCTGTTTTTGCGGTGTATGTTGCCATGCTTACGCTGCGTTGGCTGAAAACACAGGGCGGCATTGCGGCCATTGAAAAAATCAACGATGCAAAAGCTGCACTGTTATATGAAACCATCGATCAATGTCCTGTTTACACCGCACCCATTGCCAAAGCAGACCGCAGCAAAATGAATGTGGTATTTACAATGCAAGATGCAGCGTTAGAAAAAAAACTACTAGACGAATGTAAACAAAACGGCATATACGGCATCAAAGGTCACCGGAGCGTAGGCGGCTTTCGTGCAAGTCTTTATAATGCCGTTTCGCTTGAAGCTACGCAGGTATTGTCGGCGCTACTTACCGACTTCGCGCAGCGTCACGGATAATACTTTACCACGAACCCTCACTTTTTTTGTGTAATCTTGCAGCTGGTTAGTACGTATATATTATGATTACCATCGCTCCTTTTAAAGCACTTCGTCCACAAGCTCAGTATGCCAAGCAAGTTGCATCACGCCCCTATGATGTTTTAAACACCAAGGAAGCCAAGGCAGAGGCAGCAGGCAATCCCTTTTCATTTTTACACATCACGAAATCTGAAATAGACCTTCCTGAAGATACAGACATACACAGCGAGCAGGTGTATTCCAAAGCCAAGGAAAACCTAGATGCATTTTTACAACGCGATGTATTATTTCAAGAAAGCAAGGCATGTTATTATATATATGAGCTGGTAATGCATGGTCGTGCACAAACCGGATTGGTATGCTGCAGCGCCATCAAGGATTATGAAAAAGGGCTCATTAAAAAGCACGAATTCACACGTCCTGAAAAAGAAATGGACCGCATCAACCACATCAAAACTACCGGCGCACAAACAGGCAATGTATTTCTGGCCTATCGTGCCGTTGCTCAAGTGGATGCACTCATTCAACAATGGAAAGAAGAAAAATCACCTGTTTACGATTTCGTTGCAGAAGATGAAATACAACATCGTATATGGGTGGTGAACGATGATCATATCATTGCAACCATTACCGAGCTGTTTAAAACCTCGGTTCCTGCCAGCTACATTGCCGATGGTCACCATCGCGCGGCTTCTGCTGCCAAAGTACATGCAGCGCTGGGAAATCAATCTACGCTGGAATCAAGATTTTTTCTCACTACATTGTTCCCATCCAATCAGCTTGCCATCATGGATTATAATCGTTTGGTTACCGATTTGAATGGCATGGATGAGGCTGCCTTTCTTGAAAAAATCAAATTCGATTTTGAAGTAACGCTTCAAGGCAACAAACCCTTCAAGCCGGCTGAACCACATGAGTTCGGCATGTACCTTTCCGGCAACTGGTATAAACTGCAGGCAAAACCCGGCACTTACACCAACGATCCTACCGGTGTACTGGATGTTACCATATTGCAAAACAATATTTTACATAAAGTGCTGGGCATCGACGATCCCCGCACCAATAATCGCATTGATTTTGTAGGGGGCATTCGCGGACTGGAAGCGCTGAGTGCTCGCGTAAACAGTGGAGAAATGAAAGTTGCTTTTAGCCTTTTCCCGGTATCCATGGATCAGCTGTTTGATATTTCCGATGCCGGCAATGTAATGCCGCCCAAGAGTACTTGGTTTGAACCAAAGCTGCGCGATGGACTGCTCACGCATCTCATAAACAAAGGTTAATCCTCTAGTAATTTCAAATTGCATCCGTTCAATTTCAAATTTTACGCTGTAACTTGACCGCGCATGATGAAATATCGCTTTCTTTTTTTCTGGCTGATCATTGCAAACAATGCATTGTATGCTCAAAACAATAATGCAGCTACCCTGCTCGAAACCGGAAGACAGTTTTTGCGCAGCGGCGATTTTACCAATGCTGCACTGGTACTGAACAAAGCACTTCAGCAGGAGCCCAATAATTTACAGGTACTCAAGGAGCTAAGCATGACCTATTACCTGCAGCGTGATTTTACCAAGGCAAAGGAAACCGTAAAGCCGCTGGTAGAGCGCGACGATGCCGATGTGCCGACTTTTCAGATTGCAGGCAACATTTACAAAGCCCTGGAAGAAGTAAAGGAATGCGATCGCATGTACCGCAAGGGCATCAAAAAATTTCCTGATGCGGGACCGCTCTACGCAGAATATGGCGATCTTTTGTGGAAACAAAAAGATTTCAGCGCCATTAGTCAATGGGAAAACGGTATTCGCAACGATCCCAACTATCCCGGCAACTACTACCATGCAGCAAAGCATTATTTCATGAGCACCGACAAAGCATGGGCGCTGATCTACGGCGAAATTTTCGTAAACATGGAGAGTTATTCGAGTCGTACTGCCGAAATAAAAAACCTCTTGCTTGAAGCATACAAAAAGCTGTTTACGGAAGAAAACAAAGCAAAAACAACGCGTAGCAAAAGTGCCTTTGCACAAGCTTTTTACAGCACACTGGTACAACATGGCAATCTTGCCACAACCGGCGTAAATACGGAAACACTGATTGCGGTACGTACCCGCTTTCTGCTCGATTGGGACCGGCAATATGCTGCCCGCTTTCCGCATCGGCTATTCGACCTGCACCGTCAGCTGCTGCAAGAAGGCATGTTTGAAGCCTATAATCATTGGATATTCACAGCAGCGGGCAATCTTGCGGCTTTCGACAATTGGACGAAAACCCACACGGAGGCCTACAATGCATTTTCCGGATTTCAAAGAGGAAGGGTGTTTAAGTTGCCTGTAGGACAATACTATCAAAGCAATTAAACCACATTTCTTCCTCGGCAGGCTTCCTCAACAAGCTTGCATTTTTTGCAAGGGAATCCTTAACTTTCCCATTCATTGATCACCTACCCAATTGCTTGTTTATGGAACCAAAGCGTTTGTTTGATTGCATCGAGTATCAAACTCAAAAATTCGCCAAAGAAGACATGTTTGCTGCCAAAGAAGAAGGCGGCATCTGGCGTAAATACAGCACTGCAGAAGTAAGCGAAATCGTACGCAAACTTGCAGCAGGTCTGGCACATCTGGGCATTGGTCCCAACGACATGAGTATTGAAGGCCGCGATAAAATTGCAGTCATCAGTGCCAACCGCCCAGAGTGGATGTTTTTAGATTTGGCTGCGCAAATGGCAGGCACAGTACTGGTACCCATCTACCCTACACTGAGTGTAAATGAATTGGAATTTGTGTTGAACGATGCTGCCGTGAAGCTGGTATTTACCGGCGATGAAGAACTGTACGGAAAAGTGCAAAGTATTCGCAGTAATGTGCCGAGCGTGCAGGCAGTTTACACATTCAGCTATGTACAACAAGCATTATACTGGAAAGATCTGCTTTCAATTGGTAATGAAGCCGACCATGCCGCGGTACAAAAAGCATCCGCTGCAATGAGCGGCAACGATCTGGCAACCATCATTTACACCTCCGGCACTACGGGCACACCCAAAGGCGTAATGCTTAGCCATAAAAATATTTTAAGCAACGTATTCAACTGTAGTGAAATATTCAATGAGTTTTTAAGCGGCAACGACAGGGCTTTAAGCTTCCTTCCACTGAATCATATTTTTGAAAAGATGGTTACCTATCTGTACCTCTTTCATGGTGTGTCGATTTATTATGCAGAAAATCTGGATAAGATCGGTGATAACCTGAAAGAAGTACAACCTTCTGTATTCAGTACCGTACCCCGATTGCTTGAAAAAGTATATGAGCGCATTATGGGCAAGGGACAAGAACTTACCGGCATCAAACGCAAACTCTTTTTCTGGGCAGTGGATGTTGCGAGCCGATTTGAAATCAATAAAAACCAGGGTCTATGGTACAACATGCAACTGGCTATTGCGAATAAACTCATTTTCAGCAAGTGGAGAGAAGGACTTGGCGGAAATGTAAAAGCCATCGTAACCGGTGCTGCTGCCTGTCAGGTACGCCTGCTCAAAGTGTTTACTGCAGGTAAACTCACCATTATGGAAGGGTATGGACTAACAGAAACATCTCCTGTAATTTCAGTAAACCGCTACAATGAAAAAAACAGAAGCTTTGGTACTGTAGGGCCTGTAATACGCAATGTGGAAGTGAAGCTGGCTGCAGACGGTGAAATTCTTTGTCGCGGCGATAATGTTATGATGGGTTACTATAAACGTCCGGATCTCACGGCAGAAGTGATCGACAGCGAAGGATATTTCCACACAGGGGATATTGGCATTATGGTAGAAGATAAGTTCCTGAAGATCACCGACAGGAAAAAAGAAATTTTCAAAACCAGCGGCGGTAAATACGTTGCCCCCCAGCCCATTGAAAACAAAATGAAGGAAAGCAAATTCATTGAACAGATGATGGTGGTGGGACCTGAAAGAAAATTTGCAGGCGCATTGATTGTACCTGCTTTTGAAAACTTAAAAGAATGGGCACGCAATCAGCAAATAGATTTCAAAAGCAACGATGATTTGCTCCGCAACCCTGCAGTGCTGGAAATGTACAAACAGGTAGTAGAGGAGTATAATTTGCTATTTAACCATGTTGAGCAGGTGAAGAAATTTGAACTCGTACCTTCAGAATGGACGGTGGACGGCGGCGAGCTGACACCCACCCTAAAGCTGAAGCGGAAAGTGATCATGGAAAAATACAAAGACGCCATCGAACGGATTTACGAATAAACCCAACCCCTGCCAACGCAGGGGTATTTTTTTAATCAGCCTGTTGCATTTATCTTCGCCGCGTAAGCGTGTTTTAAACCCCCTATACCAACAACTATGCTGCCACGTTACAAACGCGTTCTGCTCAAACTTTCCGGCGAATCGCTCATGGGCGACAAAAATTTCGGACTTGATCCTGCAGTACTTGCAATGTATGCACAGGATATTAAATCAATTACCGATTTGGGCGTTCAGGTTGCCGTTGTAATTGGCGGCGGTAATATCTATCGGGGCATGAACGAAAGCGAAACCGGCATTGAACGCGCTACGGGCGACTATATGGGTATGCTGGCCACGATGATCAATGGAATGGCTTTGCAATCTGGTTTGGAAAAAACAGGTGTTTATACCCGTTTGCAAAGCGCCATTAAAATGGAACAGGTAGCAGAACCTTATATCCGCCGCAGAGCGATCCGACACCTTGAAAAAGGAAGAGTGGTAATTTTTGGAGCTGGTACCGGCAACCCCTATTTCACTACGGATACTGCAGGCTCACTGCGTGCCATTGAAATTAAAGCAGATGTTATTTTAAAAGGCACCAGAGTAGATGGCATTTATTCGGCTGACCCCGAAAAAGATCCTAAAGCAACCAAATTTGAAAGCATCACTTTCAAAGAATGCCTAAATGGAAACCTGCGTGTAATGGACATGACCGCCTTCACGCTCTGCATGGAAAACAATTTACCCATTATTGTTTTCGATATGAATAAACCGGGCAATCTGAAGAAAGTAGTTACCGGCGAAAACGTTGGTACCATCGTAACGGGCTAACCGTTTAGAGCATTTTTCAGGCATTTTAATTGCAAATGGCAGTCCTTATTCCAACAGCATGTGCTGCCTATAGGGTATTAAAAAAAACGCTGCTTTCTCTTTCGCGCATGTAGATTTGTAAAAAAATCCCCTATGTCAATAGCCGATATCCGAAAAGAGTATGCCATGCATGCTTTAAGCGAAGCGGATGTGCAAGCGAATCCGCTGCAACAGTTTTCCATTTGGTGGAACGAAGCCCTGCAGGCCGAGATTGAAGAGGTAAATGCAGTAACACTGGCAACAGCTTCGGTAGACGGACTTCCTACTGCAAGAACAGTACTACTAAAAGGATTTGACGAGCGTGGCTTTGTATTTTACACCAACTATAACAGTCAAAAGGCAGCACAACTGGAAGAAAATCCAAGAGCGACGCTACTGTTTTTTTGGAAAGAGCTTGAAAGACAAGTGCGCATTATCGGACTGGTTGAAAAAACAAGTACTGAAGAAAGCGATGTCTATTACCATTCACGCCCCGAAGGCAGTCGGCTAGGTGCATGGGCTTCGCCTCAAAGCAGCACCATTGAAAGCCGGGAATGGCTGGAAAAAAAGGTAGCGGAAATGGAAAAAGCATTTACCAGCGGTAACCTGAACCGTCCGCCACACTGGGGCGGCTACCGCGTTAAACCGGTAATTGTTGAGTTTTGGCAGGGCCGCCCAAGCAGGCTGCACGACCGCATTCAATACAGTATTCAAACGGGAGGGAACTGGAACATAGAGCGTCTTGCCCCATAAAAAAATGACAGGCAAAAATGCCTGTCATTTCAAGAAAGAAATCATTTTACTTTTCAGCTTTTTTTGCAGCTGCTTTTTTTACACGCTGCGGCTTGGCGGGACGGCTCTTTCCATAAGATCCTTTTGAAATTTTACCGCGCTTGGTTTTTTTATCTCCTCTTCCCATAGTAATGTTTTTATGATTGAAGTTTAAAAGTAAAGAAAAAAGCAGGAACAATGTTTCCTGCTTTTCGAATCAAGAGATCTGCGCAGTTAGAGCTTTGCAGACAATTCTTTGCCGGCCTTGAACTTAGCAACTTTCTTAGCCTTGATCTTGATGGTTGCACCGGTTTGAGGGTTACGGCCGGTACGAGCAGCACGCTTGGTTACAGAGAAGGTACCGAAACCTACCAGTGTAACTTTACCACCACCTTTTAAAGTTTTGGTTACAGCTTCAACAAAAGAATCCAACGCAGCGTTGGCTTGGGTCTTGGAGATGCCTGCATCGTCAGCGAGCTTGGCAACTAATTCTGCTTTGTTCATAGTGAAAAATTTAATGTGTAACAAATATAGACGCTTTACTATATCGCCAAAAATTTTTTTCCTTTTTTTTCAGAGTTGGAAATCGGCTAAAATCCGCACCTATAAAGGTTTTAAGCCAAAGCATTCTTAAAAAGGGATCTTCACCGAACAAATACAAAACAGCTGAAACGCTTTACTGATAAGGGTTTTAGCGAAAATTGCCTGAAAGGCTTGCCAGCAAAGGATTTTGAGGAATGTAAATAATTTTTGGACCTGTGTAATGAAGATCTTTTCTTATCCACAATTAGTTCACAACTTGCATTACTGAGCGAAATGCGACAAACGCGTCACCCCATTTTTCTATCCCCTCCCGACGAAGTGCAGGTGCGAATGTATTAATGTAATGAAGATATGCTTCCTGTGTTGCTGCGAAATACTGCGCAGCATAAGTAGGCCCTTCTGTATCATCTGTTTCTAGTAATCTCATGAGGCGAGTATCGTAAAAACATTCTGTAGCCAATACGTCAGGCATATGCTCTGTTTTCATCCACTCGAGCCAAGCTTCATGAATACTCCATTCTACTTTCACAGTAACATTATATATGATCATAGGGCATTCACATTTTTAGTTTCAAATAAACAGGACAATGATCACTGTGCTTGATATCGTGATAAATTTCTGCATCCAGCACTTGATTGCGCAATGGCGCTGTTACATTAATATAATCTATACGCCAACCTTTGTTTTGCAAGCGTACTGATGGAAAGCGCTGGCTCCACCAGCTATAGCGATGCGGCTCCGGGTGCAATGTGCGAAAGGTATCCACCCAGCCACTTTTAAAAAAGCGGGTCATCCATTCACGCTCTTCGGGTAAAAAGCCGGATGACTTTTTATTGCCTTTGGGGTCGTGAATATCGATTTCGGCATGTGCAATATTATAATCGCCACATAATACTAGCTTGGGATGCTTTTTACGCAGGTTATCTAACCATGGCTGCAGCTCGTCGAGCCACTGGTATTTGTATTGCTGTCGCTCATCACCACTCGTGCCACTGGGGAAGTACGCATTGATAATGCGAAGCGTCCCTATATCTATTTGAATTACTCTTCCTTCATCGTCGCTCTTACCATGGCCATTGCCATAAACCACATGATCTGGCTTTACAGTGGTAAGCACCGCAACGCCACTATACCCTTTTTTTTGTGCAGAAAACCAGTAACTGTGGTATCCCAGCTTTTCAAATGCAGTGTGATCGATATCCTCTTTTAATGCTTTGGTTTCCTGCAAACAAATGATATCGGCAGGCTTGGTTTGTAACCATTCCAAAAAACCCTTGCGTATTGCCGCACGAATACCATTTACGTTGTAAGAGATGATGCTGAGCGTAGCCATATTGGAATACCTGCGTTAATGGAAATGCTTATTCGAGTATCGGGCGCAACCACCTTTCTGCTTCATCAAGCGTCATGCCTTTGCGCATCGCATAATCTTTCAGCTGATCTTTTTGAATTTTTCCAATGCCAAAATACTGACTTTGCGGGTGACTAAAATACCAGCCACAAACACTGGAGGCAGGATACATAGCCATCGACTCAGTGAGGGTAATACCGGTATGCTCCGTAGCATTGAGCAGCGCAAAGAGTTTGTGCTTTTCGGTATGATCCGGACAAGCGGGATAGCCGGGTGCCGGACGAATGCCCTGATACTTTTCACGAATCAATTCATCGTTACTCAAACTTTCATTATCGGCATAGCCCCAGTATTCTTTTCTCACTTGCTCATGAAGCAGTTCTGCAAAAGCTTCTGCAAGTCGATCTGCCAAAGCCTGCAACATGATTTTGCTGTAATCATCATGTGCCGCCTCAAATGCTTTGATTTTGGATTCAATGCCTTTTATGGTTACCGCAAAAGCGCCGATATAATCCTGTACCCCTGCATCTGCCGGTGCAATAAAATCGGCCAGTGAAAAGTTGGGCTGTCCTGCAGCCTTTTTCGATTGCTGACGAAGGAACTGAAGCGATACTATTTCGTTTTCTGCTCCTTGCTGCAATAAGGAAACGGAATCCTTTCCATCGCTGTTGGCAGGCCAGAAGCCAATCACTCCCTCTGCCTGCAGCCATTGTTCGCGAATGATTTGCTGCAACATTTGCTGCGCATCATCGTATAATTTTTTTGCCTCTGCACCCACTACAGCGTCTTCCAATATCTGGGGAAACTTACCGTGCAACTCCCATGCAATGAAGAATGGCTGCCAGTCGATATACGAAGCAATGGTCTCCAAAGAATGATGATGAAATACTTTAACACCTGTAAAACTGGGCACGGTTGGCTGATATCCGCTCCAATTGATACCGGTTTTATTTTTTACCGCCTCTGCGTAGGGTAAAAATTCCTTCACCGTTTTCTTATTATTGAAATCGTCTCGCAGCTTATCGTATTCCCGGCTAATGTCATTCAGAAATCCTGATTGCTGCTCTTTGCTTAGGAGTGAAGTAGCTACGGTTACGCTGCGCGATGCATCGAGTACGTGTACTACACCATTTTCATACTGCGGTGCAATTTTCACGGCAGTATGCATGCGCGAGGTAGTAGCGCCTCCAATTAATAAAGGCTGCTTCATGCCACGGCGTTTCATTTCGTGTGCCACATGTACCATTTCATCCAGGGAGGGTGTAATAAGTCCGCTTAAACCAATAATATCTACTTGCTCTTTTTGTGCGGTATCCAAAATTTTATCCGCCGGCACCATCACGCCCATATCAATTACCTGATAGCCATTACAGCCAAGCACTACGCCCACAATATTTTTACCAATATCATGTACATCACCCTTTACAGTGGCGAGCAAAATTTTCCCGGCAGAGCTGGCTTCGCTTTTCTCTGCTTCTATAAAGGGCGTAAGCACCGCTACACTTTTCTTCATCACCCTTGCACTCTTTACCACTTGCGGCAAAAACATCTTTCCTGCTCCGAACAGATCGCCTACTACGTTCATCCCTGCCATCAGGGGACCTTCAATCACTTCGAGCGGACGCGCATACTGTTGTCGTGCTTCTTCCGTATCCTGCTCAATATGAGAAGTAATCCCGTTGATCAAAGCATGCTTGAGTCGTTCTTCCACGCTGGCATTGCGCCAGGCTTCATCTTTCACCTCCGCCTTGCCCTTGGCTTTCACGGTTTCGGCAAACGTGATCAGCTTTTCTGTCGCCTCGTTCTGATCGTTGTTGCGATTGAGAATTACATCCTCGCACAGATTTCTCAGCTGGGGCTCAATTTCATCATACACTACCAGCTGACCGGCATTGACAATACCCATATCCATGCCCGCACGAATGGCATGGAACAGAAACACACTGTGCATGGCTTCACGCACATGATCGTTTCCGCGAAAAGAGAAAGAAAGATTGCTCACGCCACCACTGATTTTCACCAATGGCATGCGCTTTTTGATTTCTGCAGTCGCTTCAATAAAATCAACCGCATAATTATTATGTTCTTCCAGTCCGGTAGCTACTGCGAAAATATTCGGATCGAAAATGATATCCTCCGGAGCAAAGCCCAGGCGGATGGTGAGTATCTTGTAAGCACGGTGACAGATCTCAATTTTTCGTTCTTTGGTATCGGCCTGGCCAACCTCATCAAATGCCATCACCACTACAGCGGCTCCAAACATTTTACAGATGGTTGCCTGTTCAATGAATTTTTCTTCGCCTTCCTTGAGTGAAATGGAGTTGACAATACACTTACCCTGTACGCATTTCAATCCTGCTTCAATGATCTCGAATTTCGACGAATCGATCATGATGGGAATCTTTGCAATATCGGGTTCGCTCTGCAGCAGATTCAGAAAAGTGGTCATGGCCTGTACCCCGTCGAGCAGGGCATCGTCCATGTTTACATCGAGAATTTGGGCGCCATTTTCTACTTGCTGGCGAGCAACGCTGAGCGCTTCTTCGTATTGATTTTCCTTTATCAGGCGCGCAAACTTTTTTGAACCTGTAACATTGGTTCGCTCTCCAACATTCACAAAATTGGTTTCGGGACGAACCACCAGCGGCTCGAGCCCCGCGAAACGTGAATATGGTTTGATAGTACTCATGATTTTACCACAAGGGGCACAAGGAAAGCACAAAGGTCACAACGTACCATTGATTACTCGCCTTACCCCACTTTTAAAAAGTAATACATTAAAATTTATCAATAAGCCAAGCTTACAGTTGGCAATTTTTAAATAAGTCAGCATCTGAGCCAAATGAATATCATTTAAGGCTTCAACAGATTTAACCTCCACAATCAGTTTCCCTTCAACAAATATATCAGCACGATATCCGATCTCCATTTTGATATCTTCATATATCAGTGGTAAAGCCTTTTGCTTTTCTGCATGTAGCCCCATTTTAAGTAGTTCGTAATACAAGCACTCTTCATATGCGCTTTCAAGCAGTCCCGGACCTAATGCTTTGTGTACTTTAAGTCCGGCGTCAAAAACATTTTTTGCTATGGTGTTTTCTGCGCTCATTGTGTGCTTCGTGATACTCTTTGTGCTCCTTGTGGTTACCCTTCAATAGATGAATCTATTACCGGTAACGCGCGTGGTTTGAGGCCCTTTACATGTTCGGCGATATGGCGGATATGATCGGGGGTGGTGCCGCAGCAGCCGCCCACAATATTCACCCAGCCTTCCTTCGCCCATTCCTCCAAATAATGACCAGTATCCTCCGGACGCTCATCGTATTCACCCATAGCATTGGGTAAACCGGCGTTAGGGTATGCCGAAACATAACAGCTTGCAAGCTGACTCAGCTCTTCAATATGCGGACGCATTTCGTGTGCACCCAACGCACAGTTCAACCCCACACTCAGCGGATTGGCATGTTTTACAGATATATAAAATGCTTCCAGGGTTTGCCCACTCAGTGTTCTGCCACTGGCATCAGTAATGGTGCCACTGATCGAGATGGGTAGTTCGGGCTTACCCGTATCGCTGAAATATTTTTTAATAGCATAGATGGCCGCCTTGGCATTCAGTGTATCGAAGATGGTTTCAATGAGCAGCAAATCTACTCCGCCTTCTACCAAAGCTTTTACCTGCTCATAATACGCCTCCATGGCTTCATCGAACGAGAGCGCGCGAAAACCAGGATTGTTTACATCAGGAGATAAAGAAAGGGTTTTGTTCATGGGGCCCAGCGCACCTGCAACAAAAGGACCAAATTCACCCGCTTCCCTTTTATGTGTGCTGAGGTATGCATCTACGGCAGCTCTTGCACACTGTGCAGCAGCCAGATTTATTTCGGATGCAAGGTCCTGCATGCCATAATCGGCAAGACTCACCCGTTGTGCATTGAAGGTATTGGTTTCAATAATATCCGCACCGGCTTCGAGGTACTGCAGATGAATGTCTTTGATGATATCGGGGCGGGTAAGACAAAGCAGATCATTGTTGCCTTTGAGATCAGAAGGCCAGTCTTTAAACCGCTCACCGCGATAATCCTCTTCGCTCAGCTTGTGGCGCTGGATCATAGTGCCCATGGCACCATCAATTACGGCGATTCGCTTGGCTAATAATTGCGCTAATGGATGCATAACAAGGTGTTACAAAGTGTTTCACTTTTGTTTAAATGCTGACCTATAAACGCTGGGAAAACCGAGGGAGGCTTTGTGCGTTTATTAGTTCAGTTTTTTTGCAGGCCGAACAATAAACAAATCCGCCTGACAGGATGCAAAAATATGTAAAAGCAACGATATCAGCGCTTTTCGTGGCCGATATAATGCTCAATGGCCTGTCGGTTCTGTATGGAGCGGGCAAGCGTCATTTCATCGGCATACTCTAACTCACCGCCAAATGCGATGCCCCGCGATATAGTGGTAATTTTTACGGGCAAATCCTTGAGCTTTCTGCTAATATAATAGAGCGTGGTATCGCCCTGTATAGTAGGACTCAAAGCAAAAATGATCTCTTCGGTCTCTTCACGCTTTACCCGCTCGATTAGATTTTCAATATTTAACTGATCAGGGCCAACACCATCCAGCGGTGAAATAACCCCATCTAACACATGATACACGCCATTGTACTGTTGCGTACTTTCAATGGCAATTACATCTCTGATATTTTCCACTACACAAATCATTTGCTGGCGCCTGGAGGATGTTGCACAAATATTGCAAAGGGTAGTATCGGCGATATTATTACACTTGCTGCAGAATTGAATTTCTTTCCGCATGCGTGCGATGGTTTCGGAAAACATTGCAACTGCAGGCTCCTCTTTTTTTACCAAATGAAGCACCAAACGCAAGGCAGTTTTTTTTCCGATGCCTGGCAATTTGGCAAACTCATTCACTGCATTTTCAAGCAAGCTGGAGGAAAATATCATAGCGCGAATGTAAGAAATAGATACTGCCGCAACTGCATCACCGGAGGTAATATATTACTGCTGCAGATCAATTTTAAGTTCGTTGTCCCAGTTGGCTTTTACGGTAAGCGATACTTTCAAAGGCACTACCCGTTCCGGTTGCCTTTTGGGCTTGCTGAAGAAATCGCCTGGATCCCATCGACCATTTCGGTTGTCATCATACAAAAGGAACAGATCGTATTTGCCAGGCTTAAACAAGGGCGAAAACCATTCCGTACGCTGAAGCGGCACCCGCTCCACTAATGCGTTGTTTTCATAAAACAACAATACAGGATGTCGGCTGGTATCGAGCGACTGAAACCGTATGCGCACCGTTCCATAATCGGCAACCCGCTTCATGGTAAAAGCAAGCGTATCGGTTTTAATGGCTTTTTTACCGGAAGTATCTTGGGCATAGTCGCTATTAAGAAGCAAACGATACCGTGCTCCTTCCTTCCAGGCAGTATGCAGCAGCAGGGATTTGCGTGAACTATCATAGGTGAGCGACACATTTTTTACCGTTTCAAAAGAATCGATGGTCAGTTGTATGCGGGCGCTGTCGATCTTTTGCAAGGGCAATCGATAGCGCAGTTGCAAACTATCGGTAAGTCCCAAAAAACCATTCTCCAAGTTGGTAGTGTATAACAAGGCCGGCGGTCCACCGCTTACGGGTACTGCGGCATCCGCGCGCGACTCATTTACTTTGGTGGCTGTATAGGCCAGCAATTGCTGTGGTGCATTCGCAGAGGGAAGTGTAACAGGAGCATCGGCAAAAGCAAATGCTTCCGTTGCGGGGTTGTAGCGCTTATCACCATCGGCATCTTTCAATGCATAGAGATAAAAAATACCTTCCGGCAGATAGTTAAAAGTGAAGTTGCCATTTACATCCACGCGCGTGATATATCTTGGTTTTTCTTTTACTACCGCAGAATCTGTAGCGCTTGTATGCAGTAACACAAGCAGGGTACTATCGCTACTTCCGTTTTCAGCCATCACCACATTGCCGCTTATGCTATTGGTATCGAGGCGACTGCCCGTTGAAAAAACATAGCGCAGCCCGTTCATTTTATTTCCTTCATTGATGTCTGCAATGCTGCGACCAAAATCAATGATATAAGTAGTATTGGGTAATAAGGAATCTTTAAGGCGTACACTTAAAGCACGCAGCTTGTACTCAATCAGCGGTTGCTTCTGAGGCAAGGGAGAAATGAAAACCTGCTCAGCCGTATTTTTTGCTTCAATGAATTCGTCAAATTCTAACTGAATGCCGGTGGTTTTCACATTGAGGGAGGAGTCGGGAGGTGTGGCACGAATTAATACCGGAGGCAGACTGTCTCTCGGACCGCCACCCGGAGGTACAATATTGGCGCATCCTGTTTCGAGAAAAACAAAAAATAGTAGTGACAAAGCCGAAGCCAAAATAGAAATAGAAGCACGAAAAATGCGAAGCGATGCCATGCACTGCAAACTTAACCGAAAAAAATCAGATGGGGTAGTATGCAATGCGATGCAAAGCAATCTGCTTTTGGGTGTTCATCCCGGTTGTTTCTATGATTATTCCTCTTGCTCCTGCGCTTCTGTTTCCATTTCATGCAGCGCCACGGCCATATTATTTTCTTTCACAAAATTGCACCAGTGACATTCCGGTTTTCCACAGCCGGTATAAAAATCGCGCTGCTGAATACGCTCCCAAACGGAACTGATCTGTTCCGATACGGTTGTAATATCTGCAGGTGTTATCACCAGCTTTTCCGAGCGGTATCTTTTTTTCTTATCCGGCTCCACAAAATCAAATTGCGTACTGATCGCCTGCCAATCATTTTTCGGATCCTGATCAATCAATATTTTATAAAAGACGGCCTGTCGCCAGTAATCTCCGCCCAAGGGCTGCTTTTCCGAGGGTGGCTGCAGTTTTTCAATGGCCTTATCGGGATCGCCGGTTTTATAATCCACCACATTCACCTGCTTGCCATCAAACTCAAGCTTATCCATTTTCCCTTTGATAGGCACTCCTTTTACCAAAACATTCTTGATGCCTTTTTCAATGGCAACAATTTTATTGGCACCGGGCAGGGCATGGTTGTAATAGTTGGAAAGCACTTCTCGTCCGTATTCCATTCTGCGATGAAATTGTTCTGCCGTAAAACTTTCGCGATGACGATGCATATACCATTCGAAATCGGCAATCAGTGCTTCGCAAGAAGGAAACTGCTCGGCCGGGTGCTTTTTCATATTGCGGAACAGCTGTTCAAGTGCATGATGTACCGCCAGTCCGAACTCCGTGTTTTCGCTTTTGGGAGATGGAATACGGATGAGGTTATTGAAATAAAACTGTAAGGGGCATTTAAAATAATTGTTCAGTGCCGTTACATTCATCACAAATTTTTCGATGATGGGGGCGATGAAATCCTCCTCCAGTACGGCCAGCTCGGGCGCGAGCGGTGTTTCAAACTGCAGCGCAGTAAAGGCCTCCAAGTCTTCTGTAGCAAGTGTTTTGGTTTCAACGGGCATTGAAATGGCCTCCTGTACTTCAGCAACAAACATCGAGGGTTCCATTTCTTTTCCGTCGTTTTTAAATCTGCAGTACGATAATGTGAGATGTTGTTCGGCACGTGTCATTGCCACGAAGAAAAGACGCCGCAACTCTTCATGACTTTCCGTTACGCCACCGGGAGCAGTAGAAGGCAAGAGCGTATCGGGCAAACGATAACCACTTCCGGGTTTTCTTTTCTTCTCCCAAAAAGCAGCATTGCAACCGGCAAGAAAAACATATTCAAATTCAAGTCCTTTAGCACCGTGTGCCGTAAGCAGGTTCACTCCTTTTTCACTACCATTCACCTGCAGTAAAGGCAAGGGAATATCTTCCTTCTCCATCAAATCGATGATGCCGATGAATTGTGCAAGCGTGAGTGAAGGATTGCGACGGGTTTCTTCTTTCACAAAATCGAAAACGGCAGTGAGTACCTGCAAATGCCAGTGCTTATCTGGCTGACGCATGATGTACCCCAATATTCCCGTGCTGCGTATGGTATTTTCAAAAAGCTGCTGCAGGGTTAAATTCGGTACTGCGGCAATCAGTGCTTCCACCACAGAAGCTGCTTTACGCAGTTCATCGGTAATGGTATTTGTAAATAAATCTGCGGCCGGAGCAGCTGCCCGCTCAGCCAGCAGGCGCCTGAATGAAAAAGATAAATCGGTATATCGCTTTTCAGCAGCAGCTACGCTGAGCTTGGCAATTTCAATAGGAGCAATGGAAAACCACTCGTGATGCAGGAGCTCAAACAGCATTTCATCGCCACCGTAAGGCACGTCATGCTCCGCTGCCAAATAGCGCAGCATGAGGATGATTCTTCTTGCGAGTGGTATTTCAAACACATTTAAACTGCGTTTGCTGTAGTATGGCACTTGTATATGCCGAAAAAAGGTAGCGAGCTCTTCGCCGTATTTGTTTTCCTTATAAATCACCGCGATGCGACCGGGAGCTACGCCCTGCTGAAGCAGCTTTTGAATACTGCGTGCGATATCAATCATCTCATCGCGCTGAGTATGATAAACATGTAAGCTGGGAGGATGGTGTACACCAACATAGTTCGGATTGCTCGCCAGCATTTCTTTCGAAAGCCCTTCCATTTTATTGATGAGTCGCTCCTGATTACGATCAATCAGCGATTTTGAGGCATCGAGAATGGGCTGTACGGAACGATAGTTGCTAGTGAGCACCACGGTATACAAATCGCGCTGCCAGGCCCGCGCAAACTGTAGCATGTTTTCAATGTTAGCACCCTGAAAGCGATAGATACTCTGATCATCATCGCCCACCACAAAAATATTCGGCTGATCCCAGTAGCTGATGAGTAGCTCTACTAATCGGTTTTGCGTGCCGCTGGTATCCTGATATTCATCTACCAGCACATACAAATACCGCTCCTGATATTGCGAAAGCAATAATTTATTTTCCTCGAATGCCTGCAATACCCAGCGAATCATGTCATCGAAATCATAACGATTCCTTTTACGCATCAGTTGCTGATACGGTTCATACTGGTCAACCGCAGCACGCAGTTTTTCCATGCGTTCTACTTCCGCATCATATTTCTCCTGTTTGAGGTCGCCTGCATTAAACTGTTTGTACTTGCGCTTATACACATACTCATCTCTATTGGGCAGATCAGCGATATATTGATCAATGCAGCTATGCACCACTGCCGGCGACCACCCTTCCTTTTTCATAGCACTGAAAAGATGGTCCATATTTTTAATTTCAAAGTAAACATCACCGCGATAGCGCTTGAGCGGATTATTTTTGGGAAGATGATCGATGATGTTTTTAAACATCTCAATTTTTTCCAGCTCCGATACAGGATCCATTTTCGTTTTCTCGAATAAAGAGAGATTGTCCTGTATCACTTCATTGCAAAAAGCATGGAAAGTGCTGATGTTCACTTTATAGGCATCGGGGCCGATGAACTGCAGCAGTCTTCTGCGCATGGCAAGGGCGCCGGCATCGGTGTAGGTAAGACAAAGAATATTTTCGGGCAGGGTATCTGTTTCGAGGAGAATTTTACCGATGCGCGCACTTAATATTTGGGTTTTCCCTGTACCAGGACCGGCAATCACCATCACGGGACCTTCGAGGGTATCCACAGCCAGCTTCTGCTTTTCGTTCAGGGCTTGATAGATTTCAAGAAATTTCTCAGTGTATTGTTCTCTTTTTTGCATCATCATGGTACGATTACAACAATTATCGACAGCATTTGTAATGTAATAAATCTTTCTTCAATGTCCGTTTACGCTTTACACAAAGTTCAATGCATGCCGGTTAGTATGGAAGAAGCATGGGATTTCTTCTCCAACCCTGCAAATTTGCAAAGTATTACCCCAACCTATTTGCGGTTTGAAATTATCAGTAAATATTTGGCTCCACGCATGTATCAGGGGCAGATTATCGAGTATAAAGTGCGCCCGTTGCTGGGCATTCCGATTTACTGGATGACGGAAATTACCCACGTGGAAGAAGGGAAGTTTTTTGTGGATGAACAACGCTACGGACCCTATCGCTTCTGGCACCATCAGCATCATTTCCGCGCTATTGAAGGCGGAGTAGAAATGACCGATATTATACATTATGAAAACCCGCTTTGGGCTTTGGGTGATATTGCCAATGCGCTTTTTGTAAAAAATCAGCTCGAAGGCATTTTCGATTTCCGCTACAAAACAGTAGTAGAACGCTTTGGAGCCTGGAAAGGAAAAGAGTAATTAGCCCGGCATACGGGAAATATATTTCTCCATCTGCTTAATCTGATCCGCTATTTGTGGTGTGGATGGATTGAGCGCTTTTGCTCTTCGGAAATAATCCTTTGCGGCACGAAACTCGCGTTTGTTCATGTAAATGCTCGACATCTGCAGGTAGGCAGCAGCCTGGTTTTCTTTATCGGGCAATCCCACTTTCAAAGCTTTGCGCAGATAATCTTCCGCCTGGCGAAAATTATTTTTCTGCATGGCAATAGAGCCAAGTTGAAAATAAGCAGCACCTTCCGTTTCCTTCATGGGCATGCCCAGTGCAATGCTTTTTTTCATCAGCGCTTCCGACTCATCGAAGTTCTGATGCATGAGGGCGATATTCGATTTAAGGAAGAAATAAACAGAGCGTACAGGCTTGATGAGTAAGCCCGGAAAGCGGACAGTAGCAAGAATTTTCTCAGCACCTTCCAGATCGCCGGATTCCATGTATTCCTGGATGAGGCGTAGCGGACCAAACAGAAAATGTCCGGCAATGCTTATTACCGACAATAAATAAAGAATAAAAGAAGGCCAGAAGCCACTAAAATAATGCACGATGCCGGCCGCCACCAGCAAAATGAAGCCCAGTGGCAAGCGATAACGAACGTATATGTTGAGGATTTTCATGTGCTGTGTATTATCCCGAAGGGCCTGCAAAGGTAGGGATAAGGGGCAAAACAGGCTATCATTCGGCCTGTAAACTTGGCTTCAGCATGATTTGACTATTTGTAAATACCGAAGGATTCCCCATTAACATAGGTGTTTGAGCCTTTTGTGCCTCTCTTGTGTCCCTTGTGATTCCTTTGTGTTCTTTGTGGTTTCTTCATGCCCTACCTCCCTTGTGTTCTTTGTGGTTTCTTAAAGCCCTTTGTGGTAAACCAAAAATACCTACCAAGTGGAACTTTAAAAGAAATGGTAGGCCTAAAAAGGGTATTCACACGTATGGAGCAGCAGCATGAAAGCATTATTTTTGCAGGCCCTACATTGCTTTTTGAAGTACCGGTCCCGTAGTTCAATGGATAGAATAGAAGTTTCCTAAACTTTTGATACAGGTTCGATTCCTGTCGGGACTACAAAGCTAAAGCCTCAAAGCCGATGCAAGAATCAGACTGCAAACGCTAATGC
>CAZDGV010000003.1:114565-121500 GCA_964505195.1 uncultured Chitinophagaceae bacterium | reverse complement strand
AATGCTGCTTTGCGCCCTTTACTGCACATACAGATATTCTTATGAACGGGGTTTATTGGGAAAAAGAAATTGCTCCGCTTTTCAGCAGCGATGCGATTAAAAGCCCCGCCTTCAGAATTCAAACCATTGCAGATATCACCAACGATGCACATGGCTCTGTGCCGATAAACCTGGGAGATACCACCATCGAAGATCCCGTATATGGTGTTGACCGAAACAGCATGCAAAAAACTGCGCCCTACCTGCCAAACAGCATCGATATCATGGCAATCGGTAACCTTCCCAATGAACTGCCACGCGATGCATCACGCTATTTCGGCGAGCAGCTCATCAAGTATGTGATTCCTGATTTGGTAAAAGATGGTTCGGATGTGATTACAAGAGCAACGATGTTGGAAGCAGGAAAATTAACCCAGCCCTACGATTACATGAAAACGTACGCAGGACTGTAATTGTAGATCAGCTACAACTTTAAGTAATAATCTTTCAAAAACATTTGAAATGCAGTCGTGTACTGATCGCCCTCAAGTATTGCGATTGTCTCATTTATAGCAGATACCTCCTTTTTTCCAAAAAGCATCATACTACGAAAATAATCGTGCTGCATCGTTTGCTTTACAAGCATGCTGCGTTGCAGATACAATCCCTTTTCTGCTGCAAGTCTGATCATTTCATCATGCCGATGAAAAGGCAATAAACAGGCAAAGCGACTTTCTGCATGCATGAAAGGCAAAATAGCCTCTATCAGGGCTGTAAGCGTGAGGGTTTCAGCATGCTTTGAAATGAGCTTTTGTTGTTGAAGCGGTTTTAAATCGCCTTCAAAAAAAGGCGGATTGGAAACAATCAAATCGAATGTTTGTCGAAAATGAAAATAGCGTACATCGCCCTCCACTATTTTCATGCGCGCATGCCAGGGCGATGATTGCAGATTTTCAATGGCCTGCCAATAAGAATCATGATCAATTTCAATACCAAGGATTTCAGCGTTGCTTTTCTGCGCCAGCATCAGCATCAGTAAACCGCTGCCTGCGCCCACATCCAGGATTTGTTTTGAGGCAATAACGCTGGGTTGAATCAATGATGCACACCAGGCACCAAATAAACAGCTATCAGTACTCACTTTCAGTGCTGCCTTTTCCTGATGAACGGTAAACTGCTTGAATTGAAAGTAGGTATTTGCCAAACAAATAAAATTGAAATGAATTTACCAGCTTGCTCTTGCACTGGGACCATCTTGCATGGATGCGAAATCGCCCTGCAGGAATTTATAATAGGCCGTAAGGGCAATCATGGCGGCATTATCCGTACAATATGCAAAAGCAGGAATATAGGTATTCCATCCATGCGCTGCGCCTGCTGCCGCAAAGGCATTGCGCAATCCGCTATTGGCTGAAACACCTCCGGCGATGCAAACTTCACGGATGCCAGTTTGCTGAACTGCTTTTTCAAGCTTATGTATAAGAGTGTTTACAATCGTATGCTGAACGGAGGCACAGATATCGGACAGATTCTGCTCAACAAAATCGGGGGCTTTTTCCGTTTGCGCTTTTAGAAAATACATGAGTGCTGTTTTAACCCCACTGAAGCTGAACTGTAAATCGGGCATCTGCGGTTCGGGAAAATGAAAGCGATGCGGATTGCCTGCTTGCGCATGCTGATCGATAAGTGGTCCGCCGGGATAGGGCAATCCAAGCAACTTGGCTGCCTTGTCGAAGGCCTCTCCTGCTGCATCATCGCGGGTTTCACCCAACACTTCCATTTCTGCAGGCGACTTGCACAATACAATTTGTGTATGTCCACCACTGACCGTTAAACATAAAAAAGGGAAGTTCGGCTTGGGATCTTCAATCAGATTTGCCAAAACATGTGCCTGCATATGATGTACGGCTATCAAAGGCAAGTTTAAAGCAAGTGCCATCGATTTGGCAAACTGTGCCCCCACGAGCAAGGATCCAATTAATCCCGGTGCCTGCGTATAAGCAATCGCGTGCAGCTCCTCGGGCTTGCAACCTGCTTTTTGCAATGCGGCATCTACCACGGGAACAATATTTTCGATGTGCGCTCTTGATGCCAGCTCGGGTACTACGCCACCGTAGGCACGATGCACATCTTGTCCGGCAATTTCATTTGATAAAATAAATCCGTCACTGCAAACCGAAGCTGCAGTTTCATCGCAGGAAGATTCTATGGCTAGGATGCGGATGGGCAAAGGATGAATTTAATGCACAAAGGTAGCCCCTGTTTATTTACTGCGAATGGCTACCACTGGATCCATGCGTGCGGCGATGAAAGCGGGTATCAGTCCGGCTAGAATACCCGTTACAATACATACAATAATTGCACTCATGAAAAGATTCAGCGAAATCACTACCTGAAAATCGAAGGCCTTGGTAAGCAGGAAGGTCATGCCAAATACCATCAGCAAACCCAAAATACCGCCCAGCACACACAGAAAAGCCGACTCCATCAAAAACTCCGACATGATCGTGCGATTCTTTGCACCGATGGCTTTTTTCAGTCCGATAATGCTGGTGCGCTCCCGTACAGAAACAAACATAATATTCGCAACACCGAAGATGCCCACGATGAATGAAAGAATGGTAATAGCAATGCCTCCGATGGTAAGTCCGTTGAAAATCGAGTTCAGCTGACTGCTGCCGCTGCTCACATCGTTGAGTGCAAAATTGTCTTCGTCTTTGGGGCTTAATCGCCTTACCCCGCGCATAATACCGCGTAATTCATTTTTTACATCAGCTACATCAATCTTTTCTTTTCCTTTCACAATAATGGCACCGTCGGAATTGGTTTCATTCGCAACCTGCTTGGCAAAGTGATAGGGTATGATGATGAAATTATCGAAGTTCCATCCGCCAATTAAGCTCTGTCCTTCTTTCTTAATCACGCCAATAACCGTGATTTTTCGCCCATTAATTTGAACGGTTTTATTCAAAGCAGCCAGTGGCTTATCAAACAGCTTCTCGGCCACATTGTAGCCCATTACCGCTACCGGACTGCCCTGTGAAAATTCGCTTGGAATCATGTAGCGTCCGTCTGAAATTTCTACAGGCTGTACAGCGTTAAACTCTTCCGTAGCACCGTAAAAACTCACTCCGTTTACAGTTACATCTTTATAATCCACACTAAACGAATTCGAAAAGAAATACGCGACATTTTGTGCCAGCGTTGCTTTGTCTTGCACTGCTTTCAGTTCGCGGTAGCGTGCATTGGGACGGCTCATGTATTTCCACCAGGGATAGTCGGAGCTGCCACCCCATGCCCATTTTTGGATAAACACGGTATTATTTCCTACCGATTTAAGCTGATCGCGAATATTCCTTTCCAGGCTGGTTACCGTTGCCATCACGCTGATGATACAGAAAATACCAAAGGTGATGCCGAGCAGTGATAGAAAAGTACGCAGTTTGTGCTTGCGCAACTCACCTGTGGCAAACACCATGCTGTTCCATAATATCTCAAAGGTCTTTCGCATGCTCAAAAATAATTCTAATTCCGGCATATACCCGAAAATTGTGATGAGCGTAGCGCAGGCCGACTTACCTTTGCACACTTTAAGTGCAGGCCTGTATATGACCGGCCGGCTGATGAAACGTAGACCCATGAAATTTTCAAACGAAATAGCACGTCGCAGAACATTTGCCATTATCTCTCACCCCGATGCCGGTAAAACCACCCTTACGGAAAAGCTGCTGCTATTTGGCGGTGCCATACAGGTGGCAGGGGCCGTTAAAAGCAATAAGATTAAAAAGCATGCTACGAGCGATTTCATGGAAATCGAACGCCAAAGAGGTATATCGGTAGCCACTTCGGTGATGACTTTTGAGTACAATGGTATTCTCATTAACCTGCTCGACACACCCGGACACAAAGACTTTGCGGAAGATACCTACCGTACCCTTACGGCGGTGGACAGTGTAATTCTGGTGATCGACAGCGTGAATGGCGTAGAAGAACAAACACGCAGACTAATGGAGGTTTGTCGCATGCGCGATACACCGGTGATTGTTTTCATCAACAAGATGGACCGTGACGGAAAGAATCGCTTCGATTTGCTGGAGGAAGTTGAAAAGGAGCTCAACCTTCATTTGCATCCCATGACCTGGCCCATTAATAGCGGAAAGGATTTCAAAGGGGTGTACAACCTAGATAATAAAAGTCTTGTTCTGTTTACCGCCAGCACCAAAGCCAGTGATGAAGATGTGGTGCGCATTGATGATTTGAGCAGCAAGCTGCTAGAAGATAAAATTGGAGAAAGAGATGCTGCAACGCTGCGCGAAGATGTGGAGCTGGTGGATGGCGTGCATGGTGAACTGGATGCGGAAGCATATCGCAAGGGTAAAGTGGCTCCGGTGTTTTTTGGTAGTGCCGTAAATAATTTCGGTGTGAAAGAAATGCTGGATACGTTTATCCGTATTGCACCTGTACCGCAGAGCAGGGAAACCTCCACCCGCGCATTGGATGTGCAGGAAGACAAATTCAGCGGATTTGTTTTTAAGATACATGCCAACCTCGATCCCAAACACCGCGACCGGATTGCGTTTTTACGCGTTTGCTCAGGGCGCTTTGAACGCAACAAATACTACCACCATGTGCGGCTCGACAAAGATTTGCGCTTCAGCAACCCCTACTCTTTTATGGCGCGACAAAAAGATGTGATTGAAGAAGCCTTCCCCGGCGATGTGGTAGGTCTTTTTGATACAGGCAATTTTAAAATTGGTGATACACTTACAGAAGGCGAAGATTTTTATTTTACCGGCATCCCCTCCTTTTCACCGGAGCTGTTCAAGGAAGTAATTAATAAAGATCCGATGAAGACCAAGCAGCTTGAAAAGGGATTGCTGCAGTTAACCGATGAAGGCGTAGCGCAGCTGTTTACCCAATTTGGCGGCAACAAAAAAATCATTGGTTGCGTGGGTGAACTTCAGTTTGAAGTGATTCAATACCGACTGCTACAGGAATATGGCGCGAGCTGCGAATTCAAATCACTACCCTATTATAAGGCATGCTGGATAACCAGTGAAGATGCAGCCAAGCTGGAGGCCTTTACGCGTTTTAAAACCAATCAAATTGCGGAAGACAAAGACGGACATCTGGTGTACCTGGCACAGAGCGAATGGTTTTTAAATACCGAGCGCCAGAACAACCCCGATATTCAGTTTCACTTTACCAGCGAAATACACAAAGCGGAATAAAACAGGAAAGATCAGGAAAGCTGCTTTACAAGCACCTGCATTTTCTCCACCATTTTGAAGGTAGCCGGACAGTACTCCACGTTCTGCTTATGCACATGCATATATTCTACCATTTTCCTTTTGGCGAGATGCGGAAAACCCGCGCAATCAGCAGGACGCACTTCGTAAATGCTGCACATATTCGTTTTGAGGTCGAGGAACTGACAAGGCTGTGAGCGATTCATCCAATCGCCATCGGATTCCTGGTAAAGCCATTTATCCTTAAACGCTTTGGGCGTCATGTTGAGGTGTTCTGCAATACGACGAATATCCTTGAGCGTATAAGTTGGGCTCATGGTTTTGCAACAGTTGGCGCATGTAAGGCAATCGGTTTCCTGCCACACTTCAGCATCTACGCGTTTTGAAAGTTCGTCTAGTTTACGAGGAGGATTTTTTTCAAGCTTTGTGAGAAAAGAACGCATCCCCCTTTTACGGTGACGTGCTTTTTGTTTGAAAGAGCGCAAATGAATGGGTTGCATGCGATTGTTTTGTTCGTTCGTCTTATTTTTAATGCGGGGCGCAAACTAATTAAAAAGCATGAACAAAAAGCAGCTGCTTCGGTAAATATTACAATACATGTGGGAAACATATAAAAAAGGCTTTAAAGCTTATTTGCAGCTGGAGAAATCGCTTGCCACGAACAGCATCGAAGCATATTTGCGC
Source organism: uncultured Chitinophagaceae bacterium (assembly GCA_964505195.1). GTDB lineage: Bacteria > Bacteroidota > Bacteroidia > Chitinophagales > Chitinophagaceae > CAZDGV01. The sequence goes on along the minus strand of CAZDGV010000003.1, from coordinate 115,588 downwards.
GATGTTGAAATGCTTACACAGTATATGCAGATAAAGCAGCAATTGCAAACTCCTGCTGCAATCACCATGAAAGATCTGCAAGTATTTTTGCAGTGGCTGGGATCGTTGGGCATGACAGCCACTTCGCAGGCAAGAATTGTTTCAGGACTGCGACAGTTTTTCAAGTATTGTTTGCTGGAACAGATCATCAACGTGAATCCTGCCGATCTGCTGGATTTGCCCAAACTAAAACGCGCCCTGCCTGATGTGCTGAGCTATCAGGAAATTGAAGGGATGCTGCAGCAAATTGATATGAGCAAGCCCGAAGGAGGACGCAACAAAGCCATCATTGAAACATTGTACAGCTGCGGACTCCGTGTAAGCGAATTGGTAAATCTGCGCATCTCCAATCTTTTTCTCGATGTGGGCTTCATAAAAGTGATCGGCAAAGGCGATAAAGAGCGCCTGGTTCCCATCGGCAGCAATGCCATACACTATATTCAAATTTATCGGAATGATATACGCGTGCATGTACCCATTCAAAAAGGATTTGAAGACATACTGTTTCTAAACCGGCGTGGAAAAGGGCTGAGTCGTGTGATGATTTTCATGATCATCAAAGAGCTGGCACAGATGGCCGGGATTACCAAAAGCATCTCCCCCCATACCCTGCGCCATTCCTTTGCTACACATCTGGTAGAAGGCGGTGCCGATTTACGCGCCGTACAAGAGATGCTGGGACATGAAAGCATTACCACCACTGAAATTTACACCCACCTCGATCGGGCTTATCTGAGAAAAACGCTGGAACAATACCATCCCGGCTTTGGAAAAAACTAATCTGTTAAAGAAGCCATCAAACACCGAAAAAGATTGCATAGAGGGTTGTTCCTGCCTACCTTTACCGCCTAAAAATAGTTGTATGAAAAAAGTGATATTCTTTGTCTTCGGATCTTTCTGCATGCTGCAGGCATCTGCACAGCAGCTTAAAACACCACAGCCCTCCACCACCCAAACCATTAAGCAGGATGTTGGACTGGGCAG
>CAZDGV010000003.1:0-114465 GCA_964505195.1 uncultured Chitinophagaceae bacterium | reverse complement strand
AAACACCACAGCCCTCCACCACCCAAACCATTAAGCAGGATGTTGGACTGGGCAGCATTGAACTTAATTACAGTCGCCCGAACATGAAGGGCAGAAAGGTGTTCGGCGACCTCGTGCCTTACAACAAAGTTTGGCGTACGGGCGCAAATAATGCCACCATTCTGAGCTTCAGCGATGAATACACCATTGGAGGCGTAAAAATTAAGCCCGGCAAATATGGACTGCTTAGCATTCCCGGAGAAACAGCATGGACGCTCATCATCAGCAAGCAAACAGATGTTACCTCTCCGGCTGCTTATAAGGAAAGCGAAGATGTAGTGCGTGTAAAAGCAAACGTCATCAACCTACCTTCCGCCACTGAAACTTTTACTATTCAGTTTGCTAATATCAAAGACAATGGCTGCGAATTGCACCTGATATGGGATAAAACAGCCGTAGCGCTTCCCATTACTACCGATGTAGACAGCAAAGTGATGAAGCAGATCGAGCAGATCATGAACAGCGACAGCAAGCCTTACTATGCTGCAGCCAGCTATTACATGGAAAACGGTAAGGATATCAATATGGCCGTTAGCTGGTTTGAAAAAGCCGTTCAGCAAAACCCCGAAGCTTTTTGGATACATTATCAGCTGGCACGCGCACTGGCAAAGCAGGGCAAAAAAGCAGAAGCCCTTGCTGCCTCTAAAAAATCAATGGAAATTGCCAAACAGAAAGGAAACGAGGATTATGTAGCGCTGAATGTAAAGCTTCAGCAAGAGTTAAAGTAATCGCTTTAAAACATTAATAATCAGGCGTCTGCTTTTACGGCAGGCGCTTGTTTTTTTGTGAAGGTCTGGAGTATCAGCGCCAGCACAACCACCCCGATGGCCCCGATGGCATTGAGCCATAAAAAGGAGATGACATCCAAGAAGTACACCCCAATTACAATGCCTTCGGTTATGAGGGCGGCGATAAAAACAGCATTGGCCTGTACCCTACGCACATAAAAAGCAACCAAAAAAATGCCGAGGATGGTGCCATAAAACCAGCTGCCTAAAATATTGACCGCCTCAATTAAACTGTTGCCAAGGTTATAAGATAGCTGAGCCACTACAATGCAGAAAATACCCCAAATCAGGGTATATCTTCTCGACCAGCGATAAGCATCTTCTTCAGATAGCGGTTTGCGTGCAAACTTCTGGTGAAAATCGACCATGGTACAGGACGCCAGTGAATGCAAGGCAGCGGCAATACTGCCCCATGCTGCGAGAAACACAATGGCGATGATGAGTCCTACCAACCCATGCGGCAGCGTATCGCCCACAAAACGGAGAAAAATATAATTGGTATCGTTGGTATCGGCACCGGGATTGGCTTTTGCAATAATGGCTTTGGCTTCTGTTCGCAACGCAGCAGCATCTGCCTCTGTTTTCACCAAGGCGCTGCGCAGCTGTGCTTCAGCGGCAGGATCGGCATACTTTTCTTCTGCAGCAATGCTCTTTGCAATCTGCTGCTTCTTTTGCTGAAGAATCTGGTACGATGATTTTACTTTCTGATACTCTGCCGCATAGGGCGACTGATAAACCTGCTGCTCCTGCGCAGTATTAAAAAAAACGGGCGCATTGAAAAACGCGTAGTAAGCAAAAAGGAGGCTTCCGATCAAGAGAATGCAAAACTGCAGCGGCACTTTTACGAGTCCGTTCATCAGCAAGCCCATTCGGCTCTCTTTAATGTCTTTGGCAGTAAGATAGCGCCCCACCTGACTTTGATCGGCACCGAAATAACTCAGTGCAAGGAAAAATCCGCCGATGATACCGCTCCAGATATTGTAGCGGTCTTTCCAGTTAAATCCCTCTTCCGTTACACCACTGGTAATAATATTGAGCTTACCGGCTTTACCGCTGATGGAAAGCGCATCGGTAAAACCAATCCCTTCCGGCAAAGCATTCACCGCCCAGGCACCGGCAATGAACATGGCTGCATAAATGATGACAAACTGCAGTTGCTGCGTGTAGGCAACCGCTTTGGCACCGCCGCTCACCGTGTAAATAATCAGTAATCCGCCCATGAATAGGTTGGTGACATAAATATCCCAACCCAGCATACTATGCAATACCAAGGATGGAGCAAAAATGCTGATGCCGGTCGACAAACCACGTGAAAGCAAAAAGAGAAATGAAGTGAGCGTACGTGTTTTTAGATCGAAGCGTTCTTCGAGAAAAGCATAGGCCGTATATAATTTCAGCTTATGAAACAGCGGTACAAAAGTGATGCTAAGCACCACCATGGCGATGGGTAAGCCAAAATAATACTGCACAAAACGCATCCCGTCTGTATAAGCCTGACCGGGTGCTGTTAAAAAAGTAATCGCACTTGCCTGCGTGCCCATAATGCCCAGCATTACCAGCCCCCAGTGCATTTGTCGATTACCCAAGAGGTAGCCATCCAAATTGCGAGCGGTTCTGCTGCGATAGATGCCGTATGCGATAATTACAGAAAGCGTAACCAACAATACCGACCAGTCTAGCGCATTGAAATTCATGCAAACAGCTTTGTAATAAAATAAAAGGCAGCGATTTCAAGCAGCAGCAAAACGATCACCAGCAAATACCAGGATTGCCAGGACCGAAAAAAAGGTACAGGTGCCTTACTCATTTTTTGCAGGTTTGGTAAGTTGCCACAACAGCAGGCTGATGATAAAACCCAGCAGCAGTCCGTATGCCAATTTACGGGAAAGCAAACCGATCAGCAAACCAAGTCCGATGCCGATGGCAAGTCCTTTTTCAATACTTACGATGCGTTTCTTAGCGGGCATTAGGTGAAACAGGTTTAGAAAGCAAGTTAGCCATTATTCGATAGGCGCCCGGTACACCGGCAGGCAGTTGTCGGAAGAATGAAAGTCCGGTATAAATAAATCTGCCCTTGCCATAATCCGCTGCAATCAAACTCCCCTTTCTGTCGGGCTCCCCTGCATCATGCATGGAAAGCAGCGAAACAAAACCTTGTCCGAGTGCTTCGGCTTCATACACGCTTCGCTCCTGCACCCAGCCTTTGAAATCTTCGGTGCTGATTTTATTCGGATAGTTCAGCAGTGGATGTTGCGCATCCAAGAACTGCACATCTGCATCTTCTTCGGTAACACGGTTGCGGGATATATTAAAGGAGATGGGAGAAATTTTTGCACGCACCGGACCAATCTGACTGCTGGTATTATACTGCACCAGCATTACACCTCCCTCTTTTACATAATTCATGAGTACGTCGTACGCTTCACTTAGCCATTCGTTTACATTATAGGCACGTATGCCTGTAACAACGGCATCGTACTGACGTAAGTTTTCCGGTGTAAGATCTTCTTGTTTCAAAATATCAACCCGATATCCCATCTGCTGCAGACAATAAGGAACAAAATCACCGGCTCCGTTGATATAGCCGATGCGCTTACCCGCCGTTTTTACATCAACATATACCAGTTTACTTACCGCATCGGGGAAGTAAGTAATGATAGGAATATGATCGTACTCGATTTTTCTTACACGCTGCGTATACTTTCCGCCATCTGCAGCGGATACTACGGGCTGCACAAAGCTGCCTGTTTCCTGCGTTGCTCGCAGTGGTAAAACCTGCACTGCCTTAGTGAGCGCTTCGTTGTATTGAAGCTGCCAATCAAAAACATGTTGCTTAACCGACCAGTTTTCATTCGTAGCAACTTGTACAGCACCTTTATTCTGTTGTTTACTGTGACCCGTAAACTGAAGATTTAAATTTTTTCGTGCCGTATCGCTAAAAACCAAAACAGACTGATTTGGTTTGATGGATACGGGCGGATATACCACCAACGGCTGATACAGCTCTCCTTTCACCGGATCGGTATACTTATGGTAAACCGGCTTGCTGAACTCGAAAGTATTTCCTGCAATATCTACTGTGAATATCGCAGTGTAAACAGGATCGTTCCATGGCTTGCCAATCATGTGCTGATCAGTAACCTGAAAGCTGCCGATAAGCATGGGCTTCGCGAGCCAATATGGATCAGAAACCTTTCGAAACACTTTAATGCGACGATTAAAGTTCAAAGCAAGATTATGCGCAAGCGCAGTGCTGACTAGAGTATCGATTCGGCTCGCTGCAATTGTATCAAGCTGTACGCGCTGCAAAGTAACAGGCAGCTTCGACCGTACGATGGCATTGAAATTTACTTGGAGCGAATCTTGGTTTGCCACAAAACTTTGACTCGTAGTGGCTTCCAGCCATAACCCCGAAGCAGCTTCAATGAGCCGCTTCAGTTCTTCCAGTTTTTTATGTTTCCAATCGCCATCATTAACTTTTTCAATGGCTTTGTACAAACCTACGAGTTGCTTAACGGAGGCCGAGGGGTCTGTGATATTATAAGCTCGGATCAATTCATCAATCATTTTATTGATGCTCTCCGCCTTAAACCTACTCCAGCTAGTCACCACCCCATCCAGAATGTCATTTTGAAAAGGTTCACCTGCAACATGCGTGAAAAATTCAAAAGATTGTCCGCGCTGCCTGGGAACACCGAAGCCCTGGCTTTTATGCTGACTGCGGCTTTCACTGGCAATTTCACCATAACTTTTTCCAAGGATGGGATTGAAAATTCCGACATCCAATTTAAACTGGTCGGGCGCGGTGGTATTGGCGCTACCGAAATTAAAGGTGTTCCAAAGCAGACGTTTTGCTTTCCAGGGCTTTACACCATGGTTGAATTGCTCCGGAAATCGCGAAGGATCCCCTGCAGCTTCAAAAGCAAGTTGCGCCAATACAGCCGAAGCAGAATGATGTCCATGCCCTGCGCGAGCATCAGGCGGAAAGCGGGTAATGATGACATCGGGCTGAAATTTTCGGATCACCCACACCACATCAGAGAGGATTTTTTCCTGATCCCAAATGCGCAAAGCCTCTTCCGTTGATTTTGAAAATCCAAAATCGTATGCCCGGGTAAAAAACTGCTCAGCACCATCAATACGCCGGGCAGCGAGCAATTCCTGTGTACGAATCATACCGAGTTCCACCCCCTGCTCATCGCCGATCAAATTTTGTCCGCCATCACCACGTGTAATACTTAAATAGCCGGTACGATATTTACGTTCGGTAGACAGGTAGGAAAGCAAGCGGGTGTTTTCATCATCGGGGTGTGCAGCGATGTACAAAACACTACCCAATACTTTCAGCTTTTCTATTTGTAATAATACTTCTGAACTGTTCCATGCCGGTGGCACTTGGCCCAAAACAGCAATATTTTGCAACACCAACAGTAGTACAAACAGCATTCGATTCATCATATCATTTTCCGTTTGTTAAATAATTAAGGAGCTGCAATGCAACCTGTTCCACGTCATTAGCGGTATTGGTAAGCACTACAACAGCCGTACCTGATGGCACATGCATCATTAACGTGCTACGGTACCCTCCTGTTCCACCGCTATGTGTAATGTATTCTTTTTGCTGCATCTGCACTAACATCCATCCCAGTCCGATTTGTCGGCCTGGTGCCATGATATGGGTGGAGATTAAACTACGTTTAACCGCAGCACCCAACAAATCATTGCCCGGCTTCATCACGTAATTGGCGTAGGTTAACATATCTGCAGCCGTGCTGTGTAATGCGCCTGCTGCAGCAAAAGCCGCATCGAAGGTCCAGTTTTGTGTAGGTTCACCCACCCCATTATACGGTGTGGTGGCTTCTACGTTGTAAATACGCTTGGGATATTGTCCGGTGCTGGGCATTTCCAGCGGACCGGTAATATACTTTCTAACCATTTCATCGTAGCTAAGGCGTAGTTGCTTTTGTAACAAAAGGCCCAATAAACCTACGCCCATATTTGAGTATTCAAAATTCTTACCAGGTTCTCTGTATGGCTTAAACGTTGTAAAGTAGTTATAGAGCAGTGTATCTGTATAACCCTTGTAGGGATCTGCTTCATGATACCCTTTTCGTGATTTGAAATTTAGGGGTAAAGATGGTAAGCCCGAAGTGTGATTACTAAGCATGGTAGCTGTAACAGTCTTCCCTTTCCATTGCATACGTACTAAACTATCGGGCAGCCAATAACTGATGCAGCTGTCGGGATGCAAATTGCCTGTTTCGTATTGCCGGGCAAGTAGAATACCTGTAAACGTTTTTGAAATCGAACCAATTTCAAAAAGGGTATGCTTTCCCGGAATCTCCCCACGACCCAACGCTCTTTCACCATACCCATAGTAATTACGGTTGCCTTTTTGAAGAACACCTATACTAATACCAGCATGATATGATTGCTTTAGCCAGTTTCTTACAACGCTATCTACTTTACGATCCATTTCAGTCCGAAGTGGATTATCTGATCGCATGGAAGTGTCAAGTCCGGAAACAGCATACCGCCGCAATGCAAAAGTGTTGACGGAATCAAGTTCAGTACAACCCAGTACCAGCATCACTTGGCCTTCATCAAAATATGCTTTGTAGTAATGAACAGATCCATTACGCCGTTCATACTTGATGTGATGAAAATTACCAAATGCAGTGCGCTGCAGCTGCAGCATTTGCCCGGTAAACATTCCTTCAGGCACTTTTGATCGAAAAACTGAATCTGTTAAGGCATAAACGGCTTTCCAATTGGCCTGCTTCATAAAACCAGCAACCAACTGGGCAACAGAATCCGTTCGAGGCGCGGCCTGCTGCGTAAATGCAGCCGGCGCCTTTAACAACAGCAAGCCTGCAATAAATAAAAATCTAAAAAAACTAAGCTTCATATTCCCTCGAAAATAATCAACCGCTCTTGAAGGTTAACCCTATGGACAAAACCGGTAAACCAATCCACTACTTAAACATGATATCAAAAGAAAACAGCATTACAAAGCATGAGCTTTCCGTTTTCCCAGAAGCTTCGGAACATTACATCGTCGGCAAGGTAAACTACACTCCCCCTGCCCATGTCTTGTACGCCGAAGAGTAAGCCATCTTTGAGTTTACCTTTTAAAGTGCTGCCCACAAAGCCGGCCAGCTGCGCATCTTTTTTCAGCACGCCCGTATTCCAGCCGTTGTCTTTAAAAAATTCATAAATCATACCATCCTGCTTCAGCGTGTAATAATACTTAGGATAACCGAAAGCGAGCGGGTGCGTATTATCTAGATCTACTTTAAATATGGAACCGGGCGTTGTGTTTTTGATATAGTCGCGCTCGCGCATTTCATATTTTTTAAGCGGATCGTACAATCCCTTATCACCTTCTTCCTCTTTCTTCGGCTTCAATCCCCAATCCAGTTTTGCAAGTGCTGCGACTGCATTTTCCAGTGCAATCAATTTGCCACCCTTACCGATCCATTCACGGAGTTGTTCGGCATTTGCTTTATCATTCAAAAAACGATAGTTTCCATCGGGCATAATAATCACATCTGTTTTTTGCCAGTCGAGCCGCGCAATATCATTCGCATATACCAGATGCAGCGGATACTTCAATTGCTGATCGAAGAAATGCCAGATTTCACCGGCTGCATTAGCGCCTACACCTTCACCCGTCAGCATCACTACGCGTGGCGCTCTGAAAGGGCGCACCATATCGCTTCCGAAATCAGCACCTTTATCTACAAAACCGGTGGTAACAGGAATAGCTTTGATACCGGCTTTGTTGCACACGTTAGCAACTTCTTGCCATAAACGGTTTCCAAACTGTTGATTACTGGTTTTAAGTACCATCACCGTGCCACGCTCAAATTTTTGTCCGTCCACTTCAAAAGGAATTTCAGCATAACGCAAAACCATGCCGCTTTGCAGGAGTTCCGCAACGGCCTTGGCACTGTGCATTCCTTCCCAGCGAATGAGATAGCCATAGGCATCCGCCGCGTTGTTTTGAATATTGGCAGCGGCAGGATAAGCAGACAGGTTTCCAATTTTTTCGCGGGAAGCATATGCAGTTAACCCGTATGCATAAGGCAATGCCCAGGCAGTGATATCATAAGTGGCAGAATCGGTAAGACGCGGTTGAGGTTCAAACAAAACCTGCACCAATGCAGAACGGGGCTGCACGGCATTAATTACCACATCGCCGGAAGCAACTGTAAAAGCCTCTTCCTTTCCGCTGTGATAGCTATACCCCTTTGCACTACCGTTAGCAGTTTGATATTGAATCAGATTTTTATCAAGCAAAGCGAGCAGCGAGCGAATGCGCTCCCCGTCGCCGGGCAAATTTTTAATTACATAGGTTTTGTATTCACCATAGCCTTCAGACACCGCCCTATTGAAAAACTTTCTGAATTCAGATGTAAGCTTTGTAGCATTTTGTGAAGCAATTTCTACCGTACTGATGCCGGTGGTAAAATGGTGCATCATCCGATCGTGCAGGGTAAGCGTATCACCATCTTCATTGATGGCAGCCGAGCCGGCAGATCCGCCTCCGGCCTGCTCGTAGGTCATACCAATGGCACCATTATAAGTGGGATAAGTATCGCCATAAGAAGGATACAATAAATCGAAACGTTGCTTAGTGAAATAAAGCCAGCCATTAGCATCGAAATATTTTGCATGATTTTTTCCGATGGTTGTCTGAAAATCGCGCTGCCACTTTGTAATTACATCATGATAAGGCTCAGCAGCTGGCGCATAGTAATATGGCTCATTGATGCCCTGTTCGTGAAAATCGACATGTATCTGTGGCAACCACTGATTATACAGTTTCATGCGTTGCAAACTTTCTGTTTGTGTTTGCCATGCCCAATCACGGTTTAAATCAAAATTGTAATGATTCGTTCTGCCGCCGGGCCAGGGATCGCGATGTTCACGGGTGTCCATACGCGGGTTGGCACTCACCCCAACTACACTGTTGAACCAGTTAACGTAGCGGTCGCGTCCATCCGGATTAATACAGGGATCAATAACCACCACCGTATTGCGCAGCCATTCCTTTGCTTTGTTGTTGGAAGGGTCGAGTAAGGTATAAAGCGTGAGCATCGCTGCTTCGGTAGAAGAAGTTTCATTACCGTGCACATTGTAGCTCATCCAAACGATGGGCGGCATGTTTTCGAGCGGAGCCATTTTATCTAAACTATGATTCGCAAGGCGAAGATTGTTTAGCCGGATTTGCTCCAAGTTTTTCTGATTCTCTTCGCTTGCAATAAATACTACCAATAAGGGTCGTCCTTCATTGGTAAGTCCATATTGCTGCAGCTTCACTTTGGAAGGCATGACATCGGCAGCATGTTGAAAATAGCTAACGACTTTCCAATGTGGCGTGTAACGACTACCAATGGGGTAACCCAGGAATTGATCAGGACTTTTCATTTGCGCCACTGCAGAGAGCGACACCAAAAACAAAATGGAAAACAAAAGATTTTTCATGCAAGAAAATTTTGAGTTTGCACCAAGGGCAATCGGTTTTACCGCCCATGAACTGCTCGAAAATAATACAAGCGGATGAGATGACCCTTTTGCAAAAGGAATTGTTTTGGTTCTTGCGGGCATTTGATCATCTTTAAAACCCAGTTTCAAAAAGAGATAAATCGGTAAATTGAACTAATATTGAGTATTTCCAATCATTTCCAATGAAGATTCAATCCTGGTTTCTTTTTTGTTGCGTTTGGAGCGCAACCATGAGCAAAGCCCAATACAACCCCTATCGCTATGATATACAGCGCAAAGTAGTTTGCGAACAAGGTGCCGTAGTATCTGCCCATCCGCTGGCAAGCAAGGTGGGTGTATCCATTTTAAAGCAGGGCGGCAACTCCTTCGATGCTGCTATTGCCACCCAGCTTGCCCTTGCAGTGGTGTATCCCGGTGCAGGCAATATCGGAGGTGGCGGCTTTTTGCTGGGCTATTCAGCAAAGGGGGAAACAGTAGCGCTCGACTACCGCGAAAAAGCACCCGCATCTGCTACCCGCGATATGTATCTCGATGCTGCTGGTAATGCACAAACACAGCTGAGCCAGAACGGACACCTAGCGAGCGGAGTACCCGGAACCGTTGCGGGTTTGTTTGCGACTTTGAAATATGCAAAGCTGCCCTTTAAACAATTGATACAACCCGCAATTGAACTGGCGGAAAAAGGATTTGTGATTACGGAAAGCGAAGCGCGTGCTTTAAATGCGACGATGCAATCTTTTGTACTGTACAATACACAGCCCAATGCATTTGTAAAATACGGCGGATGGAAAGCCGGTGATACACTCATACAAAAAGACCTTGCAAAAACATTGGAAAGAATTCGGGATGGTGGACAAAAAGGATTTTATGAAGGCACGACAGCAGCGCTGATCGTAGCAGAAATGAAAAGAGGTGGCGGAATGATTTCAATGGATGATCTGAAAGCATACCAGGCGGTAGAACGCAAAGCAATGCGCTCCGCTTACAAAGGATTTACCATTCTTGGCATGCCATTACCCAGCAGTGGCGGCATTATCATTGAACAAGTTTTAGGAATGACAGCGCCCTACCATATCGGAAGTATGGAATTTCACAGTGCTGAAGCAGTACAGCTGATGGTGGAAGCGGAACGCCGCGCTTATGCCGACAGAGCAACTCTGCTCGGAGATATGGACTTTGTGAAAGTACCTGTGCAAGCGATAACATCAGAAAGTTATTTGAAAGCAAGAATGTCGGATTATCAGAAAGGTAAAGCCGGCAACAGCGAAGAAACCAAAGCAGGCATGCCTGCACCTGAGAGTGAAGAAACTACGCATCTTGCTGCCTATGATGCTGCAGGAAATGCAGTAGCGGTTACTACCACACTGAATGGAGGCTATGGGAGTCGCACGGTAGTGGGCGGAGCGGGCTTTCTGCTGAACAACGAAATGGATGACTTTAGTATTAAAGCGGGTGTACCCAATATGTATGGTGCAGTAGGCAGCACAGCCAATGCGATTGCTCCGGGTAAGCGTATGCTCAGCTCCATGACACCAACGATTGTTTTAAAAGACGAGAAGCCCTACCTGATCATTGGCACACCGGGAGGTACTACTATTCCTACTTCGGTTTTTCAAACCATTGTAAACCTGATCGACTTTAAGCTAAGCAGTGAAGATGCAGTATGGAAACCAAAATTCCATCATCAATGGCTACCCGATGTAGTGTATGTTGAAAAAGGATTTCCGCAGGAAACGGTGGAGAAACTAAAGCAGATGGGATATAAAATAGTAGAGCGCGGAGCCATTGGAAGAACAGAACTCATTAAAATTGAAAAAGGAAAAATAGAAGCCGTAGCAGATAACCGAGGCGATGACCACGCGGAAGGTTTTCAACCCTAAAGCAAAGCATTCTATAAACGTTTTTAAAAACCGCATGATCACCCTTCAACAAAAGCCCGGCAGAACCACGCGCATCAATGAGGAGGAATATCTTTTCTTCTCGGGCTATTCCTATCTCGGCCTGGGCGATCACCCCGCCTATCTCGAACACTTGCAGGAAGGCATTCGCAGGTTTGGCATGGTGTACCCCTCTTCGCGCATTTCCAACACACCACTGTCGTTGTACGAAGCATTTGAACGCAGCTGGGCTGCAAAAACAAAACAGGAGGATGCCGTTTGCTTCTCATCGGGCTATCTGGCATCACGAACAGCGGCTGAAGTGCTCGCAAAAACAGGCCCGATCTATGCACTTCCTCATACGCATCCATCTACCACCGCTATTCCGGGCATCATACAAATGGCTGATGATTTTTCGTGGAGCGATTTTCTTTCGCAAAGAAAAAAAGCCGGAGAAATGCATTTTAGCTTGTTTGCCGACAGTATTTATCCCACCCCGGGGCATATCACTGATTTGAATTTTTTAAAAGATACACCTACAGCATTCCGAATACAATTGTTGATCGACGATGCACATGGTATTGGCTGGATGGGCGATGAAGGAAATGGCATCAGTTCGCAACTAGATTTACCTGCTCACATCATTCCGCATTTCGTTTTTTCGCTTTCGAAATCGTACCACATGAATGCCGGAATGATCGCCGGACCGAATGAATTTGTTTCCCGCGTAAGAAATCATGTCAACTACAGCGCAAGCACCCCGCCTTCGCCGGCATCGGTGTATGCCTGGTTACAGTCACAGGAAATTTTTACAACACAACGGCTTCGGCTGCTCGATAACATCACTTATCTGCGTACGCTAACGCAAAATATAGAAACGGTGAAGCACTCAGGAACGCCCATTTTTACCCTGCACAAAAAAGGCATTGCAGCACATCTTCTGGCTAACAAAATCATCATTTCATCATTTTCCTATCCCCTCCCTGGCAACGAGCCTGTGAATCGCGTGGTGGTAAATGCATTGCACACCCATGAAGATCTTGAGCAACTGGTTGCTGTTGTTGAGAACTACTAAATGTTTGCGTTTTGTGAAAGATCCGCACCGAATTTGCGGTAAGGCTGCCAATGGCTAATTTTACAGCCATATTACTTTGGCTATCAAGATCAGAAAAATATTAACCCGTTTTGCATTGGGCCTGCTGCTGTTGGTAGCATCGCTTTGGATGCTGCTTCAGTTCTCCCCCATACAGAGCTGGCTGGTGCGCAAGGCTTCCAACTACCTCAGCAGTGAATTGGGCACCGAAGTACGGGTAAGACATGTTGATTTTTCTCTTTTCAACCGTGCACTCATTGAAGGTGTGCTGGTGCGCGATTTGCAAAAAGACACACTATTATATGCCGGAAGAATAGGTACAAAAATTACCGACTGGTTTTTTGTTAAAAATAAAATCACGCTGAAAGAAATTTCGCTCGAGCATGTTTATGTAAACCTGCATCGGAGCGACAGCACCTGGAACTATCAGTTTCTGGCAGATTATTTTTCGGGAGGCGATCAAAGTGCATCGTCTAAAAAGCCAACCAAAACCTACTTGCTAAAAAAACTGCAGCTGCGACACATTCGTCTCTCGCAAAGAGATGCCTGGCGCGGCGAAAATCTTTCGCTTGCACTCGATCGGCTCAGTATGGAGCCGCGCAACATCGACCTGAGCAAAGGCATTTTCAACTTAGCAAAGCTAGAACTGGAAAGACCGGTATTTGCCATTGAAAATTATGATGGCAACCGACCTGCCAAAGAAAAAAAACCGGATGCCTTTTATCATAGCGACACAAGCGCTATCAGCTGGAACGACGGATCGGTAAAACTGAACATCGATCGCTTGCTCATTCGGAATGGCGATTTTAAAAGCGATATCCGTGGTGCAGGTAATGCACAGCAAGGTTTTGACGGGGAACATCTTCATTTCAAAGCCATTCAGGCACGCTTTGCAGATGTAGTGTTTGTAAACGATACAGTAAAAGCGAACATTTCAGCAACCACGATCGAAAAAAGCGGCTTTGAAGTGAAACGACTCAATGCCCTGCTGTACTGGCATCCAAAGGGCATGGAATTTCATCAGCTCGATTTAGAAACCAATGAAAGCCGCCTCGGAAACTATTTCGCGATGCGCTATCGCGACTTCAATCACGACATGAGTAATTTCATTGATCATGTTACACTGGAAGGACGTTTTATCGACAGCAAACTTTCAACGAATGACCTTTCCTTTTTTGCACCTGAACTTAAAAGCTGGAACGATGTATGGCAAATCAGCGGAACAGCCGCGGGAACCATTGATCACCTGAAAGGAAAAAACATCAGCATTCGAAATAAAAGAACAACCTGGTTAGAAGGCGATCTTTCACTGGACGGACTTCCAGATATTGAAAATACCTTCATCGATTTAAAGGCAAAGCGACTGCAAACAAGTTACGCTGAGGCAGTACGCATGATTCCGCAGCTCAAGCAAATTACACAGCCCGATCTGTCGCAGATAAGCAATATTAGATATACAGGTATTTTTCAGGGTAAATGGAACGACTTCTCACTCAACGGAGTATTTCAAAGCAATCTTGGCAAGCTTTCTGCCAATTTAAAACTAGCAATGCCCCACGGAAAACAACCAAGCTACACGGGGAGATTTCAAACAACAGCATTTGAACTGGGGAGATTATTCAAAGAGCCATCTCTGAGCAATGTGAGCATGGAAGCAAGCATCAAAGGAAGTGGATTCAATTACAATACGCTGCGTGCTGCTTTCAATGCCAACATCGCTTCGTTCACCTACAAGCAGCTAACGCTTACTAACATTGTTTCTAATGGAAACATTGAAAACAAAAGTATAACGGGAGAGCTGTCTGTTGATAATCCAAGCTTGGCAATGCAAATGAAGGGTATGGCTGATTTAAGCAGCGATACCGGTGAATATATATTGAATGGCTTGATAGCGCAGGCAGATTTACGGGCACTCGGACTCAGCAAAAAAGATCTTTGGTTCAGCGGAAAGCTCTCAGCTGATATTGCAGCCAGTGGTTTCGATGCATTCACCGGCAATGCGGCACTTGAATCGGTTGCATTCATCAGCAATGGTAATCCGTTATCCTTTGATCATCTTCGGGTTACTTCAACCATCAACAACCAAGGCAAACTACTTGAGATCAATTCAAATGAATTTGATGCGCAACTCAAGGGCAATTTTAATCTGAAAGACTTGCCCAATGCTGCTACATCCTTTTTGCACAATTACTACCCATCTTACATTGCAGCGCCTGCAAAACCTTTAATAGATCAAGAATTCAGCTACAAAATCACCACAAGGGAAATCAGCCCATTTGTTGCACTCTTCAACATACCCATCAGCGGTTTCGACTATAGCAGCATTGAAGGGCAAATAGATTTAGATAAAAATACTATTGAAACCTCACTAAGCATTCCGGCCTTTACCATAGAAGATGTTCGTTTCAGCACTTTACAGCTCAATGCAAAGGGCGATTTCGCCAATTTAAATTTACAATGCACCGTTGACGAAATTGATTTAACGGAAAGCTTTCATTTGCCCAAAACAGAAATCAGCATTAGTGCCGCGGGCGATAAGTCAAACATTCAACTCATCACTTCCGCCAATCAGGCCATCAATGATGCACGACTCAATGCCGTTGCCACCACTTCGCAAAAAGGTATTGAGTTTAAGCTGCAGCCTTCCGATATCATCTTCAATAACCGCAGCTGGCAAATTCAGGATGCAGCTACCGTATTTGTTTCCGCTGACAATCTTAGCATAGAAGATTTTGCGCTGCGTTCAGGACAGCAACAAATTGTTGCCTACACACATCCTTCAGAAATCACCAATACAGAAGATATTGTAGTTGACATGCGCAAATTGCAGATGAGTGATTTTCTCCCCTACCTTTTCAACGATCCCCGATTAGAAGGAAGCGTTACCGGAAGAGTGAATATCATCAATCCTTTCGGCAAGCTGCAAGTTGAAGCCAACTTAACCACCGAGCAGTTTATTTTCAACAACGACTCCATTGGCTTGATCAAACTCAAAGGTGTTTACAACGATGCTACAAGCGCCATCAACTATGAGTTGGAATCTGATAACCTACATTATAATTTCGACGCAAAGGGCTTCATCAACCTGCGCGACAGCAGCGATGCGCAAATGAGTCATACCATCCGATTACGTAATACCAGACTATCGCCGCTCGAAACCTATTTAGATGCCATTTTAAAAGATTTAAAAGGAACCGCCACTGGCACCATTCAGCTAACGGGGTTGAGAGATAGCCCCGATTTAACAGGCAGCGTTCGCCTGCGCAATGCATCTTTTCTGCTAGACTACACACAGTGTAAATACTTTTTAGAAGAAACTGATTTGCAACTGAACAAAGGAGAGATCGATTTTGGTAATATGCGATTGCGGGATTCCACGAACCGTTACGCACGTTTTGGAGGAAAAATCTATCATCGGTTTTTCCAAAATATGGGCTTTGATCTAAACTTTAAAACAGAAAACGATCAGCGTGGTTTGCTGGTACTCAATACCACCAAAAAAGACAACTCGCTCTTTCACGGTACCGTATTTGCGCGTGCTACGGGAACACTCAAAGGTCCGCTGAACAATATGATTCTGAAAATCAGCGGAACTCCTACCGACAGCTCAAAACTATCGCTCATCACTTCCGATACCCGTGTTACAGGCTCTGCAGATTATGTAGTGTTTAGGCGCTACGGAAGGGATATGGAGGTAGAATCGGATGTCAATGATGTGAGTAGCTTGCTTGTAGATCTCGACATCATTGCCAATCCGCTTGCGAGTGTAGATATCGTATTGGATGAAACCACTAACGATATTGTACGAGGCCGCGGAAATGGATTTCTGAACATTCGCGTAGGTACGAACGAGTCGCTCACCATCAACGGCAACTATGAAATCACGCGGGGCGAATACACTTTCAACTGGCAATACATTATTAAAAAGCCGTTCACCATCGACAAAGGATCCATTGTTTGGAATGGCGATCCCTACAATGCAAAAATCAACATCGAAGCAAAATACACAGCAAGAGAAGTGTATCTGCCGCAACAGGCGATTCAAGGCGCAAGCAATGAGCGGGGAGATATTATGATTGTAGGCGAACTCACCAACACGCTGCTGAATCCAAATATTCGCTTTCGTTTTGAATTACCACCTGGCAATCCATGGCGCAACAATCCGCTCACCATGGCAGGGTTAAAAAGCATTCAGGATAATCCCGATGAAATGAATAAACAAGTAGCGTCCGTTCTGCTTTTCAACGGCTTCATCGGTGCGCAGCAATCCACCCAGGGCAGTTCCTGGCTGGGCGCGAATGTGGCAAGTGGTGTAGCAGGAACGGTGTCGCAGTTTCTATCACAGCAGCTTTCATCTACCCTGAACAACTTCGTTGAAAAAGTACTCGGATTAAAAAATTTCGACCCATATGTAACCATCAATCCCAATCTGGCGATGGGCTTTCAGGCAAACCAGGGTGTGTTGGGTACTGGCACGTTTGGATTTACGCAACGATTACTGAATGGTAGAATCATTTTAAAAGCAGGCGCTACCTATTTGGCAGGTGCACAAAACAATGCTGGCAACAATCAGGTGCTTCCCGATTTTTCACTGGAATATTTTATCACTCCTGATGGTAAACTGCGTTTGATTGGCTTTTACAAAAATGTATTTGATATACAGTGGCAGCGCAGTAACCGCGCCGGCACTTCTCTCTCATATGTAAAAGAGTTTGATTTGCTGAATCAGATTTTCACCAGCAGAAAAAAAATCGATGCCAGGCAGCAAAGCAATTGATGCTTTACTTTAAAAGATCATGCCCCAGCTTATCTCTTTTGGTTTGCAGATATTTTTCGTTGTGGGGATTAGGGGTAATTTGAATAGGAACTGTATCTACAATTTCTAGTCCGTAACCCAGCAACCCTGCTCTTTTGCGCGGGTTATTGCTGATGAGTCGCAACTGCGTTACCTGCAAGTGTCTCAATATCTGCGCACCAACACCATAATCACGATCATCCATGCCAAAACCCAGGTGCAGATTGGCTTCCACAGTATCCATGCCTTCCTCCTGGAGCTTGTACGCTTTCAGTTTATTCGTAAGGCCAATACCCCTTCCCTCCTGGTTCATGTAAAGGATTAAACCCTGACCTTCTTTTTCCACCATTTGCATGGCAGCATGGAGCTGGTCACCGCAATCGCAGCGCAGCGAACCCAATATATCTCCGGTAAAGCAGGAAGAGTGCACACGTACCAGCACCGGGGTTCCTTCTTTCCAGCTGCCTTTGATAAGGGCCATATGATGATTGTTGGTTTCTTTTTCACGGAAGGAAACCAGTGTAAAGTCGCCATATTGCGTGGGCATTTGCACCCGTACTTCCTCCTCAATGAGCGAGTCGGTTTTCATGCGGTATTCAATCAAATCTTTGATGGAAATGATTTTAAGCGAAAACTGAGCAGCGATTTCCTGCAACTGCGGCAGTCGGGCCATGGTTCCGTCTTCATTCATAATCTCAACCAGCACTCCTGCCGATTCAAATCCCGCCAGTCGGGCGAGGTCGATGGTCGCCTCTGTGTGTCCCGTTCTGCGCAATACCCCACCATTTTTGGCACGAAGGGGAAAAATATGACCCGGTCGAGCAAGATCGGAAGGTTGCGTACCTGGATCTACGAGGGCTTGAATGGTTTTAGAGCGGTCTGAAGCTGAGATGCCGGTGGTAGTGCCTTGTCCGATCAAATCTACCGATACCGTAAAAGCTGTTTCATGCAGCGAGGTATTGGTGGAAACCATCGGCTCCAGTCCCAATTCACGACAACGCTGGTCTGTAAGGGCTACACAAATGAGTCCGCGCCCGTGTTTGGCCATAAAATTGATTACTTCCGGCGTTGCAAAGCGGGCTGCCACCACAAAATCACCTTCGTTTTCGCGGTCTTCATCGTCCACTACAATCACCATTTTCCCATTACGGATATCTTCAAGCGCGGCCTCTATGGAATCAAGCATAAGTCGAATTTGGCGGCAAAGTTAGCAAAACAAGGTCGGCGGGACTTTTTTAGTTCATTTTTCAGGCCTAAAAACCCTGCATTTTGAGCATTTTTTAGGATTTGTGGAAAGACTTTACGAATTGTTAATATTTATCGCTGCAGGAAAGGAAAGTTTGTCGTTTCTTTGCCGCGTTAAACCAAAAACATATGCAAATGCTCAGAAAATTGCTGTTGGCGACAGTCGCTGTTTTTTTCAGCCTCTTCACTGTTGCACAGGTAACGACAAGTAGTATTTCGGGTTCAGTGAAAGACAAAAGTGGAAATGCTTTAGAAGGCGCCACCATCACTGCAACACACCTGCCCACCGGAACTGTTTATAATGCAGTTTCGAAGAAGGGAGGAATTTTCAACATCCCCAACGCACGTATTGGCGGACCTTACAAATTGAAGGTTGAATTCGTGGGACAAAAAGCGTTTGAAGTGGAAGGCTTCTCGCTCTTGCTCGGCGAACCCTACGATTTGAATGTGCAGATGGGAGAAGATGTGAAACAGATTTCCGAAGTGGTGGTAACAGGCGGAAGAAAAGCAGCTGTTGAGAGAACAGGTGCTTCTACCAACATCAGTCAGCGTTTGCTTACCAGCATTCCTACTATCAGTCGCTCACTCACCAATTTCACATCGTTAACCCCTCAGGCAAACGGTACCAGCTTTGCAGGTCGAGATAATCGTATGAACAATATTCAGATCGATGGTGCAAACCTGAACAACAACTTCGGTTTGAGCAGCGATTTGCTTCCCGGTGGTGGCAACCAGCCTATTTCACTGGACGCAGTAGAAGAAGTTGCGGTAAACATTTCTCCCTTTGATGTATGGCAAGGTGGTTTCACCGGTGCAGGTGTAAACGTGGTTACTAAAAGTGGCACCAATGATTTCAAGGGTAGCGCTTATTATTTATCTCGTTCAGAACAAATGAACGGAAAGAAAATTGGCGGTACAACACTTACCAATCTTGCAGAGCAGACCAACAATATTTATGGTTTCACTTTGGGTGGACCCATTGTTAAGAACAAACTCTTCTTCTTTGCCAGCTACGAGCGTGAAGTAGAAAGCCGCCCCGGCATCACTTTCACTCCCCGCGGCGGATCCGGTCAGGGTAACATTTCAAACACACATATCGATTCACTCCGCAAACTCTCCAACTATCTGAACACCAGATTTGGATATGATCCGGGTGCATTTGATAACTTCCCCAATTTCGAAACACAGAACAGAAAGTTCCTCGGAAAAATCGACTGGAACATCAACAAAGTACATAAGCTGACTTTGCGTTATCAGGAAACACGCGGTACAGATGATCGTCAATTGAATGGCACATCCATTCCCAACACCTCTACCTTTACACCTGTTGGAGGAAGTGCAATTACTTCATTGCCCAACTCCAGGTTTAGCGCCAACTCGATGTCTTTCTCTAATTCAAACTTCTTCTTTAACGATAATGTTCGTTCAGGAACCTTGGAATTAAACAGCTCTAAATCGGGCAACTGGGCAAACCAATTGATTGCAACTTTCTCACAGATCAGTGCGGTACGTGGCTACGATGGCGTAACCATGCCAGGTGTTGATATCTTCAACAACGATGGTCGCAATTACATGTCGTTTGGTACTGACCCCTTCTCAAACAATAACCAGGTAAATAACGACATCGCTTCAATTACAAACAATTTCAAACTATACAAAGGCAAGCACGTAATAACCATGGGTGGCTCCTATGAATATCAGCGTGTGGGCAACATGTTCATGCCAGGTTCACATGGACATTATGTATTTAATAGCCTGGATGACTTTATCAATAACCGTGCACCTGCTTTCTACTCTTATTTATTCTCACTTGTTCCCGGAAAGGAAGCTATTTTCTCAGCCGAGTTGAAAGTAGGACAGGCAGCTGCATATATTCAGGATGATATCAACGTGAGCGATAAGCTCAAATTGACCCTTGGTTTACGCGCAGATGTTCCTGTATATTTGGAACAGCCACTGGAAAACCCCAACATTTCAAGACTCGCCTTCCCCGATGCTGATGGTCAATTAGTGAATTACAATAATGGCGCTTGGCCACGCAGCCGCATGTTACTCAGCCCACGTATTGGTTTCCGCTGGGATGTAAATGGCGACAAGTCGATGATTGTACGTGGTGGTACCGGCTTATTTACCGGCCGCTTCCCCTTCGTATGGCTTACCAACATGCCTTCGAACAGCTTCATGTACCAGCAAGGATCAGGTATTACCAACCCTGCAATCCTTTCTCAGATTCGCTTCTCTCCCAATTTAGATGCACACCGCGCATTGTTCAACCCAACCGTTGGTGCAGTGCCTAATAACGCAAACATCGTATTGACCGATCCTAACTTTAGGTTCCCTCAAATTTGGAGAACCAATATTGCGGTTGAAAAGCGTTTGACCAATGGCTGGAGCGTTTCATTCGAAGGTATCTTCACTAAAGATATAAATGCAATTCGCCTTCGTAATGCAAACCTCAGAGAGCCGGATACGCGTCTTTCTGGTACTGATGGCAGACCAGCATATTCGAACAGAACTGCAGCTGGACAGCGTATATACTCTAACATAGCAACTGCCATTGTATTGGAAAACATCAGTCGTGGTGGAGGTGTTGTATTAACTGGTCAGGTTAATAAAGCGCTGAGCAAAGGCTTTACCGCTTCGGCCAGCTATACTTTCACAGGAGCATGGGATGTTACATCTAACTCCGGTTCTCAGGCCACTTCAACTTGGCAAGCGAACCCTGCTGTTGGAACACCCAATACAACCGACCTTGCAACTTCTGGTTTTGCTATACCGCATCGCTTCATCGCATGGGTAACTTACCGCAAGGAATACGTAAAGCATCTTGCAACAACCATTACACTTTTCTACGAAGCTAGAAATCAAAATAACTTTAGCTTCTTGGTGAATGGTGATGTAAATGGTGACGGCATTAGCCAAGATCTCATGTACATCCCTAGAGATCGTAACGATATCAACCTGCTGCCAATAACGGGTGCAACACCTTACAGCGTAGAGCAGCAGCGTGATGCCCTCGAAGCATTTATCAATAACAGCAAATATTTGCGCAAGCGCCGCGGACAGTACGCTGAAAGAAATGGTGCATTACAACCTTTTACACATACCATCAACCTGCAGTTACAGCAAGACCTGTTCACCAATATCGGCAACCGCAAGAATACGATCCGCCTCCAGGCAGATGTGCTGAACTTCGGAAATATGCTGAACAAGAATTGGGGACACCGCTTCTTCAATACCTTCAGCGGTAATAACCCATTGCAGCTAGCAAACGTAACAAATGGCGTTCCTGCATATCGTATGGGCTTGGTGAGTGGTCAACTTCCAACACAACCTTTCCAGGTTAGCCGTTCTTTGGCCAGCACCTGGAGCGCTCAGGTTGGTATTCGCTACATCTTCTAAGCAAAAAATAAAGCTTGAAATTAAAAACCCCGGTAATACCGGGGTTTTTTCTTGTCTTGCAGTATAAAACTATTTACCCCAACTCCATTTCAGAAAATGCGGCATGGCTGTTGCCCATGTTTCAACATTGTGAGCGCCGTCTTTCATTTCATAGTAGCGGAGCTGATCATCAGTATAGCCTTTCGCTTTTAATTCCTGAATCATATCTCGCGTGTCCTCAACTGAATCGATGATGCCATTGTTGTTGCGATCGGCAGTTTCATCTAGTAACCCACACTGGAAGAAGAAACGCAGATGCGAAGCCCCAGCACCTTTTCGAATAAGTTGATGCATGATGCGATCGCGATCGTTATCGTACCCGTCTTCATATGCTTTTTTTCGCCACCAAAGCGATCCCGAAAACACACCTGCTTTTGAAAATAAATGTGGATGGTGCCAAACAATATCCAATGCGCTGAGTCCACCCAGCGAAAAACCTGCGAAAGCAATTTCCCGAAAATGCTTCACACGAAAATGTTGCTGTATATGCGGCAAGAGCTCTGTTATAACAAAATCTCTGTAATGCGCAGCTCTTGCTCCCCTGCCTAAATAATCGGGCTGTGAAGCCGTTCCATATTCCATTTTTCGATCAGGACCTGCATGGATAGCTACGCAAAGTATCGGCCGAAGGCTGTTGAAACGATACATTCCCAAAAGCATCTCTGCTAACCCCAACTTTTCCATATCCTGCCCGTCGTTGATCAATAGCAAGGGGGTCGCTTCGTTTACTAGGAGTTCAGGTGCAGTAAAAAAATCGATCTTCACTATTCGCGCCAGTAAAACGGAATCGATGGTCTGCTGAATCGCCGGCGAAACACTTATTCTGGTTTGCATGCATTTTCCTTTGAAGTAGGTGCCAATATACTACGGTTCTGTTTAACAGCATCAAATTGTAAAAATGATTTCTGCGATCAAAAATTAGCGTTTATATTTAAGGTGGGTGGATAACGCACCAAATTCGCAACACAAACAGGTATTTATGAAAAAGATCGGCATCCTTTTTGGCAAAGAACGCTCCTTTCCTACTGCATTCGTTGACCGCATCAACCGCAAACAAAAAGCAGGTATTGTGGCGGAGCCAGTAAGTATCGACAAAGTAATGCAGGGTGAAGGCGGTGGATATACCGTTATTGTTGATCGCATATCGCAGGATGTGCCCTTTTACCGTGCATTTCTGAAAAATGCAGCGATCGATGGTACGGCAGTCATCAACAATCCTTTTTGGTGGAGTGCGGATGAAAAATTTTTCAACAACGCACTTGCCACCAAAATTGGTGTGCCTGTACCCAAAACTGTGATCCTACCTTCCAAAGATTTGCCGGATGATACAAGTGATCAGTCGTTTGTAAACCTCTCCTATCCGCTCGACTGGGAAGGCATTTTCAAATATGTTGGCTTTCCGGCCTACATGAAACCTTTTGCAGGCGGTGGATGGAAAAATGTTTATAAGCTGCACGATGCGCAGGAATTCTTCGAAAAGCATGCAGAAACCGGTCAGCTTGTAATGCTCTTACAAGAAGAAATTATTTTTGAACAATATTATCGCTGCTATTGCATCGGGGGAAAGCATGTACGCATCATGCCTTACGAGCCTCGCAATCCGCACCACCTGCGCTATGTGAGCGATTTTAATCCGGACGCCAAGCTTCTCAAAAAAATGGAAGAAATTGTACTCCGCATCAATCAATACCTAGGCTACGATTTTAATACCGTTGAACTGGCGGTGCGCGATGGCATACCTTATGCAATTGATTTTTGTAATCCTGCGCCGGATGCAGACATCAACAGTGTAGGTGAAGAGAACTTTGAATGGGTGGTGGAAACAGCTGCATCCTATGCCATTGAAAGAGCAGAAGCGCATGAGCCGGGAATCGACAATCTTACCTGGGGAGAGTACATTAAACGCAGCGCAAAACATCAACCACTGATCTGAACGTAAAACCATTGCTATGGCTAATTTCAACTTTAAACAATTTACGCTGGGTGTGGAAGAAGAATACATGGTATTTGACCCCACTACCCGTGCACTGAAAAGCCATGAACAGAAAATTGTTTCGGAAGGACAAAAAATTATTAAAGACAAAGTAAAAGCAGAAATGCATCAGGCGGTGGTGGAAGTAGGCACCGACATTTGCAATAATATCGATGAGGCCTATGCAGATGTAGCCACGCTGCGCAAAACCATCGCCCAAATTGCAGGCGATTTAGGTTTGGCAGTAGGGGCCAGCGGAACGCATCCTTTCAGTCACTGGCAAGACCAACTGATTACCGATCATGTGCGCTATAGTCAAATTGTAAACGAACTGCAGGAAGCCGCCCGCAGCAATCTTATATTCGGCTTACATGTGCATGTAGGCATGGAAAATAGAAAGCTGGCTATTCATATTGCCAATTCGGCGCGCTATTTTCTGCCACATATTTATGCGCTCAGTACCAACTCACCATTTTGGGAAGGCAGAGTAACGGGCTATAAATCGTTTCGAACAAAAGTATTCGATAAATTCCCGCGTACGGGCATTCCAGAATATTTCGACAATATTGAATCGTATGATAATTATGTGAACCTGCTTATCAAAACCAATTGTATCGACAATGCAAAAAAGATTTGGTGGGATTTAAGAGTTCACCCCTTCTTTAATACTGTAGAATTTCGCATTTGCGATATCCCCCTCACCGTAGCAGAAACCATGGCTATTACGGCATTGTTTCAATGCATCTGTGCCAAACTCTATCAGCTGCGTATGGAAAATATGAACTTCATTCAATACCAACGAGCGCTGATCAATGAAAACAAATGGAGGGCAAGTCGATATGGCATTGACGGCTACCTGATTGATTTTGGAAAAGAAGAAGAAGTAAATACCCGTGCGCTGATATACGAGTTACTCGATTTTGTGGATGATGTAGTGGATCCGTTGGGCTGCAGACATGCGATCGGATTGGTTGGCAAAATGCTGGAACAAGGCACCGGTGCCGATCGGCAATTGCACGTGTATGAAGAAACAAAAAATCTCACTAGTGTAGTAGACTATATCGGAAGTGAATTTTTAGCAGGCATATAATCATTTTCAATCAACAACTGTGGATATGCATTTCGTCCTTCCACCCTGCTTTTTACTAAGTTTGCACCCATGAGGGATTCCAAAGCAAGGCAGTTGCGCGTAGCAGTATTGGATTTGTATCATGGTGCTCCCAATGAAGGCATGCGCTGTATTCGGGATACCATTCATGCTTTTGCAGCTTCCTCCGAAACAGCAATTACCCTGCAGGAATTTGATGTACGCAGCAAACTTGCTTTGCCGGACGATAGTTTTGATATTTATATTTCAAGTGGCGGCCCGGGAAGTCCCTTAATCTCGCAGGGCGAAGAATGGGATACTGCATGGACAAGTTGGCTCGACGGAATACTTGCCTGGAACCAGAATCCAAACAATACAGATAAAAAGAAGGTTTTTTTAATATGCCATTCCTTCCAGCTGGCATGTCGTCATTGGCAGTTGGGCAATGTTTGTGCACGAAAATCAACTGCATTTGGTGTGTTTCCCGTGCATTTGATTCATAGCCAGTACGAGGAACCTGTTTTTGATGGCCTGCAAGATCCTTTTTACGCGGTGGATAGTCGGGATTTTCAGGTAATTCAACCCAACCATGCTGCTATTCGCAATATGGGCGGAAGATTATTATGTATTGAAAAAGACAGGCCGCATGTGCCGCTGGAAAGAGCCGTGATGGCCATTCGCTTTAACGAACATATCATTGGCACACAGTTTCATCCGGAAGCCGATGCGCAGGGCATGAGCATGTATTTGCAAACAGAAGAAAAAAAGCAAACTGTTATTGCCAACCATGGCTATGAAAAATGGAAGAATATGCTGGAGCACTTACAGGATCCCGATAAAATTATGTGGACCTATGCGCATATCCTCCCCAACTTTCTTTACCAATCTGCCGGGATACCTAAAGAAGCCGTAAGTTCTTAATATATTTGAAGGTAAGCATACCTTCTTTTTAAACAGGCAGCATGGTACCAGCGCTTCGCAAAGCATATAATGAGGCTTTTACAAAAGAAAGCTACCAAGCTTTTTTAAATGAGCTTGAAGCGCTGCATCCCGGACAGCTCGATTTTCGTGTTTGCGAAACACCTGTTTTTGTTGACAATGCATTTAAAGTAAAAATGCTGGATGCCTGTGAGTCGATCATTGATTTGATTTGCAGCCCTTCCTTCAAAAGCATGACGCAGTCGGCCATCCCTGCAAAAGAAAATGTGCCGAATGAATGTCCGCATGCACACATGATTGCTTTTGATTTTGGTGTTTGTAACAACGCATCAGGCGCGCTGGAACCTCAGCTGATAGAGATGCAGGGCTTCCCATCACTTTTTGCCTATCAATGCGCTTATCCCGATTTACTTAGGAAATATTTTCCGATACCAGACAATCAAACGCAGTTTTTGAGTGGCTATACCAAAGAAACCTTCGTTGAACAGTTCAGGAAAATCATTATTGGGAATCACGTACCGGAAGAAGTGATTTTGCTCGAGCTAAAACCGGAAACACAAAAAACACGGATCGACTTTGCCTTTACGCGAGATTACACAGGGATAGAAACCGTTTGCATCAGTAAACTCATCAAAGAAGGGAGTAAATTGTATTATGAGAAAGCAGGACAGAAAATTCAAATTAAACGCATTTATAACCGCTTAATTTTTGACGATTTAAAATCAAGCGCTGCTTCCCTTCCCCCTTTCATAGATATTACAGATACACTTGATGTAGAATGGATTCCGCATCCCAATTGGTTTTATCGCATCAGCAAATACACACTTCCTTTCATCCGCCATGCCTATGTACCAGAAACCTGGTTTTTAAATGAAATCAAACAGCTTCCAAAGGATATTGAAAACTATGTACTCAAGCCCCTGTTTTCATTTGCCGGTCAGGGAGTAATGATTGATGTAACGACTGCCGCACTTGAAGCCATTGAAGATCCGGAAAATTATATTCTGCAACGAAAAGTAAATTATGCTGCAGTGATAGAAACACCGGATGATCCTGCCAAAGTTGAAATCAGAATCATGTATTTATGGCCGGAGGGTGAAAAGCGACCGCATGCAGCTATCAACCTCGCCCGACTGAGTAAGGGTAAAATGGTGGGGGTGCGCTACAACAAAGACAAAGAATGGGTAGGCGGTTCCGTGGCATTTTTTGAAAAATAATCATCGCAGCGTAACCGTAATCCCTACCTGAAATCTTCTCCCAATGAGTGGCGCATAGTTGTACGATGGATCAAATGTGAATCCATTCGGATTGGTAATCGGATCTGTTACGGTTCTGTCGAATGGATCAAAAGGACGCATAATCGGATCGCGGGGCATAAAGTTGAGCAGGTTTTGTACTCCGGCTACCAGCTGCAGCCAGTCGCCCACTTTCTTGGTTAACTGTAAATTTAAAATGGAATACCAGGGCGACATCTCCGGACGATAATCATTTGGGAAAACGGGTAAACGCATCGGGCTCAGTGTACGTCCTGTAAAATCCAGCGTAAAACCAGTCTTCGAAAACTGATACCCTAAGCCGTAATTGGCCGTGAACGTTGGCACATACAAAATGCGCATACTTGCCGCTTCTTCTTCACGCACAAACGCATCCAGTATGGTTACCCCTGTATTAGCACGAAAACCATTGCGCAAACTCAAAAACAAAGCAGCATTGCCACCGCGGGAGACTGCAAAGCCATCCAAGTTTCTATAAATGATTTTTTCAGGATCGGTATCATAATCCGGGAGAATGCGATTGCTAAAGTGTGTGTAAAACAAACCAGCATCTGCAGAAAGCAAACCAGCATCTCCCAAATGGTATTGTGAGGAATACTGTAGATGAGCATTCCAGCTGCGCTCCGGCTTGAGGCGCTCTTCAATAAGAAGCTGTCTTGCACCCGTAAGTGCAGCATGATCTTCTGTAAACAAATTCACTACCCTAAAACCATTTCCTGCAGCTAAGCGAAAGGTATGATGTTCTGCCGCATTCCACTTCAAGCTTAAGCGGGGCGACCAAACAAGTCCTTGTACCTGATGATGCTCCAGGCGCATTCCAGCCAGTGCAGTGAATCGTTCACTTAATTTCCATTCATCTTGCACAAAAAATCCGGCAATGGTATTCAGTGCAGGAAGATTTTTACCTGTAACGGCATCGCTGGTTGCTACTGAGTTATCGTCGTAACGCTGAAATCGAAATGGTACACCAGCGGTAAGTGCATGGCTTCCAATTTTTTTACCCCAACGAAGTTGGGCAAATGCCGTATGCTGCGAGGCCAAATAAAAAGTATTCCCGTACCAGGAATCTTGGTGATGATAATTATAGGCATACTCTACCAGTAAATTTTGCTTACCAAATCTTAATCCATAATTTCCAAACAACTCAACTCTTCTGGTATCAATGCTTTCGCCATATACTGAGTCACTTCCACGCCATTTGCGTGTCCAGTTCATTTGTCCTCCACTCCGCTCTTCCGAAATATAGCGAACGGCCAACGAGAAAGGCAGCTGATGCTTTCTGTCGAGCATCAACTTGCCAAATAAAGATGTTCTTTGCTGTAGTGGAATATCCATGAACCCATCTGCATTTCGATCGGTGGGATGATCATACTTAAAATGATTGAGGCTCACCATCCCGGAGGCTTTTGCCTGCTTGAAACTATAACCGATATCCGTATTCCATTCCCTATACGTAGTTGCATTTTGCGAAACGATCCATTCCTGCTTATGGGTGGGCGCTTTGGTGATCACATTGATGATACCCGCCACCGCTTCACTGCCATAAAGCGTAGAAGCCGGACCTTTTATTACTTCTACCCGCTTGATCATATTGCTGGGAATACCAAAAAGGCCGTAAACGGTTGACAAAGCACTTACAATGGGCATACCGTCAATCAGCACCATGGTATAAGGGCCTTCTAATCCATTCACTTGCAAACCACCAGTATTGCACACATTACAGGTGATCTGTGGCTGCACGCCATTCACCTGCGAAAGCGCATCAAACAAATTATGTGTACGATTACGATGGAAGAAATGTGCAGGATATGATTCTACCGGAACAGGACTTTGCAATCGGTTTACTTGCCTGAGGGTACCGCTAACCACAATTTCATCCAAACCTAATTCATGAGGCTGTAGTAACACTTCGTATGCATGTTTATGATGCATCAACTCGAGTGTTTGGGCATGATACCCAGAAGCACTGATACGCAGCTCTGAAGCTGCTGGTTTTAGTGGCAACTTTAGAACACCGTTATTATCTGTTAGGAGCTGCTGTGCTGAAGCAGCAATCGTTGCTTTGGCAATAGGTGATGCAGTGATTTTATCTTTCACACGCACGATTAGAGAATCATGGGCCGTTGATGGGCTATGAAAGATTGCAGCACCTAGCAGGGAAAGGAAAAAAAGCTTCATATTTTTTAGACTTGTCTAAATTTATATTTAGGCAAATATACGAAGCGGAAATGAAATTTTAACGACAGCAATCTTTACGAAAAAAACTACGAACCAAATCAAGTATTGAGCGAAGCAAGCACAACATCAGGTTTTACTTAAGCGCCTGAAGCAGGTAATGCTCCAGACTGATGAAAAAGGAGTTGCGTGCCATACGATGGGCATCGCCTGCTACCTGAAAGCGTGCACCGGCATTGATACGCGAAGTACTCTTTATGATGAGCTGCAATGCGGGAGCAATGTCAACAAAAGAACGCTTTAAATCCAAGTTTTTTTGCCCGAGCACTTCGCAATACAAGTTCAGATTGGTTTGGTCATAGCTTTGATAGGACCGCGGAAAAAGTAAATATCCGGCAGATACATTGTACTGAACTGCTTGCGAAGAGAAGGGAGGTCCTAGGCTGATACGATGAAATTGTCCCATTTGCTGTAGATAGGAAACCCCTGCCGAAGCGGCAAACTTATGTATGAGCTGTGTGAAAACAAGTCCGCCTTGCATACCGCTGTTATCCCCTTCCAAATCGAGTTCCTGATAAACCAGCGGATTTCGTGAAAACGCAGCTTTGGCAAAAGCAGCTGCACGAAAATGACTGTGTACATTGTCAATACTGAGAAAACGGTACTTAGCATAAATCCTGGCACTCTCCCAGCGCATATCGGTAAAGTACATATCCGAAAAAGTGAGCGCTGTATTCAATTGCAGATTTTTATGCAACCCGAAAGCCACATCAGCCGTATGCCTCGAAGCCAAGGCATCATCATGTATTTCGCGCAGCACTTTGGAAGACAACTTAAAAGCAATTGACTTTGCCGGATTATTGGAAGCAGGATTCGAGAATACATATAGTTCCTGTGCACTGATGCGATCAGCAAAGAATAGAACAAAAAGCATGAATATTATACGCATAAGAATATAAATATGAAGGAGCATTGCCCCCATCATGAAAAAATATTACAGGGCAGCTTGTCTGCCCTGTAATAAATGATAGCGTTCATTAAATGGTTACATGAAAAATGCGCGCCTTAGGCGATATACCATCATCGGTACAGCAGTTTTCTGCAACACCTGTTTTATAGCAGGCTTTACGCGTATAACTGCTGTATTTTTTCAGATCCTTGGCGGGCACAAAATTTTTATCGAGTAAGGTGAATTTTTGCTCGCCCTGCAATACCTGATCTTTCACATTCAGAAAGTGAAGGGCTTGATTTCCCCAAACAAGATGTCGGTCATTTTGAACACGCATTCCGTCAAACTGTGCCCATACTTCAAGTTGTGCAACAGAAAAACCCGCACCTTCTACCTTTCGCCTGATTTGATCAAAATCGACCTGCTGTCCGCCTTTGAATACTACTTCAAATGCAGATAGATTTAAATCGGTTTCGATGGACTCAACGAAAGGTAAGGTTTGGAGTGCCTTGTTAATGGCGTTGCTGCACATTGCACAGGTTAAACCACTTGCCTGCAACCGTGCCTTTGTGTATTGGGCACTGGCCACCTGAACGCTTGCAAGCAATACAAGCGCTAATACAAAGTGTTTCATGTTGTGGCATTAAGATTTGCAGCAACCTTTTTCCTTACACTGGGCGGCATCCTTACAAGCAGCCTTTCCCATTTCGCATTTGCCTTCTTTGCAGCAGGTACCATCTTTTTTACAAGCATGGCCTTCTTTTTTACCACTGCCTGCTTTACCGTCTTTACAGCAATCTTTTTTACAAGCGCCGTCTTTCATTTCGCAGCCAGCATGTTGCATATCATTCTGCGAAGTGGCAACTGCTTCATTGGCCGACTTACGCTCATACTTACAGCATTCGTGGAGATTGTTGTATGCCTCCTGGTTGGCGGTGAACTTTTCGGTATCATACCCTACCTGAGCGATGGCTTGCTGAATTTTTTCGGTATTTACCTTATTGGATGCGAACTGTACATCGAGCATTTTTGTCTCGCTGTTCCAGCTGGCAGCACTTGCACCATTGGCAAGGGCAGTCTTTTCAATGGTTTTCTTACACATTCCGCAGTTGCCCCATACTTTGATGGTGGTTGACTGATCTTTTTTGCCTTGTGCAAAACCAAATTGGAAAATGGTAAATAACAAAATCGTAAACAGTGATAAAGATTTATAAAGTTTCATGACTTAATAATTAAAATTGAAAAATAAATAAACGACTTCCCCGAAGGGGAAAAAAAACAAATCAAATAGGGCGCGCCTAAATTCGAAAAACAGAATTTGCGAGGTAAAGTTGATTCAGCTCCCTGGGTGGCGGAGGCCAATAAGTTAATTGGGGGATTGCACTGAAACCCTGTACGGGAAGAATTAAATCGGTATAAAAAATATTCAGGTCTGCAGGCAGACTGAATAATGCGAATACAATTTTGGAAGGTTGGTGATTATCGCTCAGCTTCACCACTTTGGTTACATCCTTGCAGCAATGACTGTCGGCTTTTCCCATGCCGCAGGTTCCGCAGGCATCTTCATCCTGTTCGCCCGTATGTAGCGATACAGAAGCAACGCGATTCATACAGTAATGGATATTCAATGCAATGCCTGTGCTCATGCTCAGGTAAAGCAGCGAAATGACCAGTATGAATATTTTTTTCATGCACTGCAAATTTACTGCTAAAAGCTAAAAAAACGAACAAAATCAGTTAACAAAACCCCAAAAGATGCCAAAACGAATCTGCAGTCCGGGCATGGGATAGCTAGGAGCACTAAAATTATTATTGAAAAACCCGGGATCGCCGGCAAGCTGAAAGCTATTCAAATTCTCCGCTCTTGCAAACAGATAAAAGCTCCGTACCCTAAAATGCAGATATGCAGCGATATCGGGCAAATTTCGAATGGTTTGCTCCTGTTGCAGAAAAAATTGTCCCAGTACAGGTGAATAACCGTCTGCCTTGTAAGCAGTATGATAGCGCATCTCCAAGCCCGTAGCCAGATTCAGATTTTTGAAAAAAACGCCTTCAAAAGATAATCTATTGCGGGTAAAGAGCAGCGGAACATTAACCGGTGCATTTCCGGTGGCCTGCTGTAAATAGATTTCGCTGTGCCAGCGCCAATTACGGGAAAGATGAAAAGTTTTTTGCAACTCTATCTGCAGCAGGTTAAAAAGTGCATTTTGTTGACGGGCGCGGAAATAATCTGTAAAAAAGGTATAGTTACTCATGAGAAAATACCTACCGCCGATCGAGATTTTTTGGCGGGGCCATTCATACAGCATGCGGAGCATAGTACTGTTTTCTTTTCCGAAATTGGTGTTGCCCGCATTGAATTGTTTAAAGTGACTACGATCGTCATGAAGAAACGATGGTGTTCTGTTCACATTTTGAAAAGCAAGGGTAAGGAACCCGCTTTTATTACCCAACATGCGCTTCATACTGCCAAGTACGCTATAGTCGCCACTGTTTAGTCCATTCATATAAAGTGTTCCTGCAAGGGCGATATCCCACACCTGGTTACGTGACTTATTTCGGTATTCGCCCAAAGTATAAATATTGCTAAAGCTTTCAGTACCACTAAAAAGTTTTCCGCTGAGCAACTGAAGTCCCGCACCTACACGAAAAAATTGCTGTGTATTCTTTTTATCGGGAAATTGATAGAGTGCGAATTCGTTTTCCACTACCGACCATGCATCGCTGATGCGAAAGGGCTTTTGTGCTGCAGAATCGTACCAAAGCAAATACCGATTAGCAGCCGCCTGCTGATCGGTAAATGTATAATTGAGACTGCGATATCGAAGTGTATGCTCAAAGCGGAGCCTCGGCAAAAAATAATGTACCACATTACTGTCGTTCACTACCGAATCTTTCTTTCCCAAATCATAATGTTGCCTTAACAAAAATGTGGAGTTGCGGTAAAGATTACCTGTGGTAATATTGGTACTCAAAAAACTCTGTGCACCAAAAACATCGCCACCCAGTTTGGTGGGTATATTGAAGCGATCAGCAAAGATATCGGTGCGCTTTAAAAGAGAGTCGTAGGTAATACCCCCATTTTCAGAAGTACCCAACTGATTGGCGAGTGCCAGAAAATATAAACCATATCGCCGGTTGGGCGATACATACCAGGTATTGAACTGATAATTATTGTGATTGGTTTTTTGATTTTTAAAAAAGCCGGGGGAGTTGATGAGTCTGTACTGAAAGGAAAAATTCCAGTTGGAACGAATATTTTGTGTGTGAAATACCTGAATCTGCTGCTCGGCTTTGGACCCCAGCACATAATGCAACTCACTGTAAGGACGGGTGGTATTGTAAAACTTTGCATCGGCAACGGTCCAGCTGTAAGCATCCAACGCATGCATGCCCGGATCCCAGCCAGCCTGCATATTGGGTGTAAACAAAAGCGATCTGGAAGCATTGCCGTGATTTCCCAAATGAACATGATGCCAAGGTATCCAGCGACGCGAAAAATCGTTTACAGAAGAATCGAGATAATAAAAACGCGCGGTATCCAAATAGCGATAGGTAACGGTAACCGAATCTTCCAAACCTGTGCGGTGTAAAAGCGTGTCTTTTGTGCCGCCGCCTCCCCCGCTCATAAAACCACCACCGCGCGGCATGTTCTGCAAAAGATTGCCCCTGCCCGGCATCTGTGCCATCGCTCCGGCAATGCTTGCCGTAAAAAACAAGAGGAATAAAATATATCTCATGCAGCAAAAACGGGCCGTAGCCCGTGTAAAAGTAAATGAAAACAGCATTGTAGCCTTAGAGCTCCATGATCAGCTGCTTCACGATGGCTGTCATTTTAGGCTCAGCCGCATTGGCTTCGCGCAGCACTTCTTCGTGGGTAATAACATTGTTTTCTTCACGAATACCCAAATCGGTGATCACACTCATCGCAAATACATCCAAGCCCATATGGACTGCAGCGATCACTTCCTGCACCGTACTCATTCCTACCGCATCGCCCCCAATCTGCTGGATCATTTTGTATTCCGACTTCGTTTCAAATGTTGGTCCGGTTACCCCTACATACACCCCTTCCTGTACAGGAATATTCAAGCGTGCAGCTATGCTTTTGGCACGCTCAATGAGCGATAAACGATAAGGCTCTGTCATATCAGGAAATCGCGGACCCAGCGCTTCTTCATTAAAACCTACCAGGGGATTAACGGTAAACTGACTGATATGATCTTTGATGATCATTAAGTCGCCCACTCTAAAAGCAGTATTTACGCCACCGGCAGCATTGCTGATGATCAGTTGTTGTATACCAAGGAATTTCAGCACCCGAATTGGGAAAACAATTTCCGCACTTGAGTATCCTTCATAGTAATGAAATCTTCCGGCCATTACGACCACCTGCTTATTACCCAGACGGCCAAATACCAGCTTGCCTTTATGACCGGCAACGGTAGTAACGGGGAAATGAGGAATATCACCATAGGGGATCTCATCTATAACCTCCATTTCCTGAATAAAATTGCCCAAACCGCTTCCCAGCACCACCCCAACCTGCGGTATGGCATCAACACGCGACTGAATAAAAGAAACGGAAGCCTGAATCTGCTCTAAAATCGATTTCATAAGGGATCAAAGATAGCTTTTCCGGGGCATGTGGTGCTGCGCGGTTTTTAACAGCAACGTACGAAGCTGAAAAAGCTTTTGCCCTATCTTCGCAAAAATTTTTATACGATGAATCTCCACGAATACCAAGCCAAGGAACTTTTGAAGAAATACAACGTGCCCGTACAGGAAGGAATGGCATGCAATACCGTTGCTGAAGCAGAAGAGGCATATCGTCAAATTAAAAGTGAAACCGGAAGCAGTTTTGCTGTAATCAAAGCACAGATACATGCCGGTGGGCGCGGTAAAGGCACCATCAAAGAAACAGGCGTGAATGGTGTGAAAGTGGCAAAAAACATCGAACAGGTTACAGAATTTTCAAAAGGCATTTTAGGAGGAACCCTGGTTACCCTCCAAACTGGTGCAGCAGGTAAAGTGGTGAACAAGATATTGGTTGCACAGGACATGTATTACGACGGGCCTTCAGAACGCAAGGAGTTTTATCTTTCTATTCTGCTCGATCGCACCAAAAAGCAGAACGTAATCATGTACAGCACCGAAGGTGGAATGAACATTGAAGATGTGGCACATGATACACCTGAAAAAATATTCAAAGAGTGGGTACACCCCGGCGGAAAACTAGAAGGTTTCCAGGCAAGAAAGATTGCTTTCAACCTTGGGTTGAGCGGCGAAGCATTTAAAAACTGTGTGAAATTTGTGACCAATCTTTACAACGCCTATGTTGGACTAGATTGCAGTATGCTTGAAATCAATCCGCTCTTCAAAGCGGCTGATGATAAAATATTAGCGGTAGATTGTAAGATGAACATCGACGATAATGCGCTGCTGCGTCATCCAGAAGTAGCTTCTATGCGGGATGTTACAGAAGAAGACCCTACCGAAGTGGAAGCAGGACAGTTTAATTTGAATTTCATTAAGCTCGATGGCAATGTGGGCTGTATGGTAAATGGTGCCGGACTTGCCATGGCAACCATGGATATGATTAAACTGAGTGGCGGCGAGCCGGCCAACTTCCTCGATGTAGGCGGCACAGCGAACGCTCAAACGGTAGAAGCAGGTTTTAAAATCATTTTAAAAGACCCGAATGTAAAAGCCATTCTCATCAACATCTTCGGAGGCATTGTTCGCTGCGACCGCGTAGCAGCCGGAGTAATTGAGGCATACAAAAGCATTGGCGATATCCGCGTACCCATTATTGTACGCTTGCAGGGCACCAACGCTACAGAAGCCAAGAAGTTGATCGATGAAAGTGGATTGAAAGTACAAAGTGCAATTCAGCTGAGCGAAGCAGCTGCACTGGTTAAACAAGCCGTTGCGTAATAAAATTTTATTGATGCATCAAGCCACATCCTCGGATGTGGCTTTTTAAATAGCAGCCATGCATGAACCATACGAAATCAAACCCATTACGCAGGAAGACAATGCTGCTTTGGCCAAGATTATAAGAACAACCTTAGAAGAGTTCGGCGCAAACCATCCGGGAACGGTGTATTACGATAAAAGCACAGACGCCCTTTATGAATTATTCCAAACCCCCGGGGCAATTTACAATGTTGCATGGCTGAATGGAAAAATAGTTGGCGGAGGCGGCATCTACCCTACCAATGGCCTACCAGTTGGCACTTGCGAATTGGTGAAGATGTATTTATGTAAATCTGCCCGAAATATCGGCCTGGGCTCCAAGCTCATTGCATTGTGCATTGATCAGGCACGCGCAATGGGATATCAACAAATTTATTTGGAAACCATGCCCGAACTGAAACAGGCATTGAAGCGCTACGAAAAATTCGGCTTCACCTATCTCTCCGCTCCCATGGGCAATTCAGGACATTTTGGGTGCGATTTGTGGATGATCAAACAACTATGAAGATACAGGTGGCTCTTCCAAAACTTCCACTTCATATACTGCGCTGAAAAGATATTCCTGTCCGCTTTGCAGTTGGGTACAGCGAATGCGCTTGCGCAGCTGCTCACCCCTACGAAACACGGTACCATCACGTAGTCGGAATAGCGCCCCCACCTGCAGCTCTTCCACCATTAGCCATCCTTCTTTTTTAGCATCGTACTTTTTTAAAACACGCATCAGATTGGTTTCACCGCAGGTAGTGGCAGATGGATTGGCAATGGAACGAAGCAAGGCCTTTTCAATATCAGCAGGAAAAATTTTTCTTAATAAAAAAGCAGCCAACAGTTTACTGTACTCCTGCTTCCATTCGTTTCCATGGGGCGCTACTGCATGCCCGTATGCTTCAAACGTAATGAGATGTGCAATTTCATGCAGAAGGGTAATAAGAAATGCAAATGGATTTAAGTTGCCATTCACACTGATGCGGTGATTCTTTCCAATGGTTGCATTACGATAATCGCCCAGCAGCGTTGTTCTTTCGCGCGAAATGGTAAGATGAATCCTATACCGATGCAAATATTCCAACACATCATCTAATACCCCCTCGGGGAGGTATTGCGACAAAGCATGCAAAGGCGCTTCTTTTTTACTCATGAATTTTTCTGCTGCTTCAACAAAGCAAAAACCACGCGCAGTTCCAAAAAGGTATAGGCAAAATACAAACCCATACCAGAGAATACAGCCGGGGTATTGAGTTTATCACCAGCAAGTAAGGCATATATCAGCACTGCGAAGACTGTAAGGAACATTTTCATCATCATCGTTCCATAAACACTACGTAGAAAAACCTGGGTACGCGGATGAAAAAATCCTCTGATATGCAAATACAAACTGATTACTGAGAGTAAAAAAAGGTAGAGATTCATCACCCATAAAACCATGGCATCAAAACCATTGGCAGCTAATGAGGCCCGAAGCAAAAAAAAAGCAATGCTGGTTGCCAGAAAAAAAACAAGCAGTGGCAAATAATAAGATCGTTTATGCGCATTCATTTTTTCCCGGTTTCTTTCAGCAATTTAATAATCATGCCAATAATTACGAGTAATGGAAGCAGCCAGCTAAATAAAGGAAAATCTATTTTTAGCCATACATCAGCTTTAATACCGAGATACAAAAACAGACCAATGGCAGCCAATAACTGCGCTCCCAAACCGGCATACTGCGCAAGGTATTGCAGATTGGTTTTCTGACGTGCTGTATCCTTATCAGTTTTCTGCTGCTTGCCAGGCATCGGTGGAAGCCTCTTTTTTCAACTCAACCACATTGGCAACGGGGCCCATGTGACATTCACCATTAAAGGATGCGGTAGCATCTACCTGCAACTGCGCTGTATGAATATTGCCTTTTACATGGCAGTTGCCACGCAAATAAAGCAACTCTTTCACTTTTACATTGCCCTCAATTTTACCGAGCACATCTGCCTGCGCTGCATCTACATCACCATTAATCACACCATCAGCTCCAACCAATACTTTAGCAGTGGTTGTAAGATTACCATTTAGTACGCCATCCACTCGTATATCACCTTTGCTTTCGATATGTCCGGTGATTTCAGTGCCGGGTGCGATGATGGTGGCAGCGCCCGTGCCGGATTCTTTTTCTTTCATAATGGGCGTAGATTTCTGTGTAAACATATTTTCTGTTTTGGTTATTGCATGGATTTCTCAACTTCAGGCACTTCCAACAAGCTGGTATCGGCATTGATGGCAATATTTCCGCTGAGTACATTTTTCAAATTGCTCAAATACTGATCTTTCATTCGAATCGATTCCGCGAGAGAATCAATTTGCTTTTTGTAAAGAATCAGTTCCTTTCTCTGCGACTGCGTTCCGTAACCCGGCAGGTAATACTTCAAATTGGTAAAAGTGATCAACCCAACGGTAATGCCGATCAGTAATACAAAACAAACGCTAAATACTACATATACACTGGTGCGAGTTAGCTTAAACGTAACAACTTCCTCATAGGTGTCATCGTTCATTACAATGAGCCTATAACGATTGCGCAGTCTTTTGAGCGTTGTATTGGGATCAATGATTTTTGCCATACGTCTTCAGCGCTTAAAAATAGCAATTCGGAACGGTATTACGAGCCGAAGTCCCCAAAATGTGAATAACACTGAAAAACAGCAAATTATCAGTGCGATTTAAAATATTTTTGAAGATCTTGAGTTATAGTAATCGGATAATGCGACAGAATCTGTTGAACCCCCGCTACACCAAAATACTGCTTACAGCCCTGCTGCTTTTTACAGGGATTTCGGGCTACGCCCAGACGAATTACCGATTGCCCCTTAACAAGCCGGAAAAATATGCCAACAGAGCCCTGGGATCTGAAAAAACAGAAGACACCAAGTTTACCCTGCCCAGGCGACTCATACAGGGCATGTACACCCATTACAACTACTACTATAATGCTCAAAATAAAATTACAGCCATCGTCGATAAAGCAAAAGCTACCCATCAGGATGATTACACCCAACTGCTTTCGTTTTATAATTACCATTTAAATAGTACAGCCGGCGACTCATTGGAGTTGGACTCGGTAATTTACAAAGCCACGGCGGGCATTGTACTGCATGATTTGCGAAACAGTTATATTGACAATTTATACTTACTGATTGGTCAGGCATATTTCTACTGGCAGAAATTCGATTCGGCCTATCGCATTTTTCAATTTGTCAATTACCAGTTTTTTCCCAAAGGGAAGAATGATTTCAACAAAGTGGTAGCAAGCGGCAATCGCGCTGCAGGGGGTAATCTGGAAATTGGAACCCAGGAGAAAAAAGGTGTTGTTCAAAAAGCATTTTCACAGCCTCCCAGCAGAAACGATGCATTGCTCTGGATTGCCAAAACCTATGCGGAGGATAGTCTTTTTGCCGAAGCAAACAGTTTGATGTTGCTTTTACGCAACGACCCCTATTTCCCGAAACGCCTGCACCCTGCACTCAACGAAGTTGCCGCCTATGTTTTTTATCGACAACAACAGTGGGACAGCTGCGCTTTTTATCTAGAAAAAGCACTGCCTAATGCACCATCCCAGCATGAGTTATCGCGTTGGGAATATCTGCTTGCACAACTGCATACGATGTTAAAGCAACCCGATCTTGCATCGCGATATTATAACAAAGCCAAGATTCATACTACGGATCCAGTGATGTATATCTATGCACGTTTAAATGAAGCACAACTTACCAGCGGCTCCGGTACTGAAGCCCTGCGTACAACGCTGAATGAGATTGTTCAACTTGCGCGCAAAGAACGTTTTGATGGGTACGAAGACATCCTCTATGCCGCCGCAGCAAATTCAGCCATTGAATTGGGCGACAGCTCGCTGGGGAAAACGCTTTTGCAAAAAAGCATCCGCAACAACAGTGCACACCCATCACTTAAAAACAAAACATTGCTTCAACTGGCAGATATCAGTTACGCACAGCGCGATTATATTATAGCTGCAAACTGCTACGATAGTTTGGATTTCAAAGATCCCGCACTGGAACCGCAACGCGAAATGCTGGACTTCAGAAAAAAATGGATGCAGGAATTGGTGAAAAATATTCGCATTGTAGCAAAGGAGGATAGTGTGCAAGCCGTTTCAAAATTGCCAGAAACCGAATTGGAATCCTATCTCAAAACTCTCTCAAAAAAACTACGTAAAGAGCGCGGCATCAAAGAGGAAGTTTCTTCAGGCGCAGAAATCATAACAGAAAAGAAAACCGAAGCACTGTTCAATAATGATGGGAAGCAAGGCGACTGGTATTTTAGCAGTGCCAGTGCAAAAGCAAAGGGTTTCAGTCAGTTTAAAGCCAAATGGGGCAATCGTCCTAATATAGACCAATGGCGACGGATGGAGGCGGTAGAAATGGCCATGGGAGCAAAAACGAATATCCCATCCGCAGACAAAAGAGATGACGCGACAGCGGAAGAGGAAGAAGATGGAGAAGATATTAGTGTAGAAGGATTGAAAAAACAGTTGATTTTTACGGAAGAGGCGCAGGAAGCATCCGATAAAAAAATCATAACTGCGCTACTGAATCAGGGGATGATTTATAAGGAAAAATTAGACGACTACCTGAATGCCGCAGCTGCTTATGAAGCACTCTATAAAAGGTTCCCGCAAAGAAAACCGGAGGAGATGCTGCTTTACGAATTGTACGACACACATAAGCAAATCGGACAAATACCCAAATCGCAGCAATATCTTCAACAGCTGGAAGCAAACTATGGAGATGGCGATTACCTAAAAAAAATGCGTAGCGCAAAGAGCGGAGACGATAAGCAAAAGGATACAGCAACACTTGTTTATGAAAAAATATATGAGCGCTTTTTAGAAGGTGCGTTTGAAACGGCATTAAAAGAAAAACAGTCGGCCGATACAATATATGGCAAAACCTATTGGACGCCACAGCTGCTTTATATAGAAGCGGTATATCATATTTCACGCAGAAGCGACAGTGCAGCCATCACTGCACTTAGTTATATGGTTCAGGAATTTGCTCAAACACCCATGGCAGAGAAAGCAAACATTATGTTGGATGTTCTAAGTAGAAGAAATGAAATTGAAGCCTATCTGTCTGCAACCGAAATTACCAGAACAGAAGAAGACTACATTCCCATAACGGATGAGCCAACCCGCAAAAAGAAAGTGGCAGTCGCGGTGCAAGAAAAAGCCGAAGCTCCCAAGCCAAAGTCTGTAAACTTACCTACGGAAGCAGCAGCCGTTCATATTCCCCGAACAGAAGCAAAGCCTGTGATTCAGCAGACAGATACGATTGCAAAAAAGCAGGAAATTGCTGTTGTAGAAAAGCCTTCATCCGACGGATACCTCTTCGATCCTGCGCAACCGCACCTGGTTGTAATGCTGCTAGACAATGTAGATCCTATTTATGTTTCAGAATCACGAGGTGCGCTGATTCGTTATTTACGTTCAGCCCATTCCCAACTTACGTTGGAGGCAAATGTCCATCGCATGAATGATCGCTATTCCTGGATAGAGGTAGGTAACTTCCCCCATCTGGAAGAGGCTATGCGTTTGTTAGAACCAACCCGTCAGCAAGCAGCAAGCAGGATTGTTCCCTGGCTGGCGAATAACAAATACCGCTTTTTAGTGATTTCAGCGCAGAATCTGGCAACGCTGAAAGCCAAAAAAGACCCTGAAACATATCTCCAATTTTTGCAGCAGCAGATTCCGGGTAAATTTTAAGGAGTTTTTATAAGGAAACAGCAGGCATTTAAATAGCTTTGAAGTTCATGAAACTGCTTTTAAGCAGATGAAAGCATATGAAGTCATCCGTTAAAATCCTTTGGAAGATATTTTTTGCAGGTGCAGGCATCTTTTTTTTGCTGGTGCTCCTCGCCAATTTTGGTGTTTTTGGCGATATGCCCTCGCTGCAGGAACTCGAAAATCCCTCCGCTTCCTTGGCCAGTGAAGTGATCGCATCCGATGGAACCATCCTGGGAAAATATTACCTGCAAGACCGCAGCAATGTTGCTTACAAAGACATTTCAAAAAATGTGGTAAATGCGCTGGTTGCCACCGAAGATGAACGGTTTTATGATCATAGCGGCATTGATGGGAAGTCGCTCCTGCGCGCTATTGTACTTTTAGGAAGAGAAGGCGGAGGCAGCACCATCACACAGCAGCTTGCCAAAAATCTTTTCATCAATGTATCCGGCAACAAGGCCATCCGCGTGATTCAAAAATTGAAAGAGTGGATCATTGCCATTAAGCTCGAAAGAAATTTTACCAAAGAAGAGATCATTGCGCTCTATTTAAATACGGTTCCTTTTGGTGACAATATTTATGGCATCCGTAATGCAGCCCGCACTTATTTTCAAAAAGAACCTGCTTTGCTTTCGGTGGGAGAAGCTGCAGTACTAGTAGGTATGCTCAAAGGAAATACCATTTATAACCCACGCCGCAATCCGGTTGCATCACAAAAGCGCCGCAATGTGGTGCTGGAACAAATGGTAAAGAATAATTTCCTTACACAAGAAGAAGCAGCAACACTCAAGCAGCAACCTATTCCGCTTCGTTACAAAAAGCTGGATGAAAATGCCGGACTGGCGCCTTATTTCCGTGATGTACTTCGCGATTTTATGAAGCAATGGTGCAAGGAGCACGAAAAGCCCAATGGCGACCCTTATAATTTGTACTTAGATGGTTTGAAGATTTACACCACCATTAACCCGCGTATGCAATTGTACGCAGAGGAGGCGGTGGCGAAGCATCTCAGCGTGCTCCAAAAAAATTATTGGACCCTCCCCTGGATTAAAAGTAAAAGCATTTGGAAAGGCAGAGAATCCATTGTTCAACGTGCTATGAAAGACAGCGATCGCTGGAAAGCGATGGAGGAAGAGGGCATCGATGATGAAGAGAAACTAAAGATTTTTCAAACGCCTGTTTCCATGAAAGTGTTTGCATGGAACAACAATCGCGAAATCGATACCGTGATGACGCCCATGGATTCGATTCGTTATATGA
The DNA here is from genome assembly GCA_964505195.1 of uncultured Chitinophagaceae bacterium. Lineage (GTDB taxonomy): Bacteria > Bacteroidota > Bacteroidia > Chitinophagales > Chitinophagaceae > CAZDGV01. The sequence goes on along the minus strand of CAZDGV010000003.1, from coordinate 71,274 downwards.
AAATGATTATTCAAACCGGCTTTATGGCGATGGATCCTTTCACCGGAGAAGTAAAAGCATGGGTGGGCGGTGTGCATTTTAAAAACTTTAAATACGACCACGTTAATATAAAAACCAAGCGACAGGTAGGCTCTACATTCAAACCAATTCTTTATGGCTATGCGGTAGAAAATGGCTACACGCCCGATCGGGAGCTGCCCGGAGGCCCCATCAACCTTGGCGGGAAAATCATCACTGGCAGTGGCGGACCCATGGCCTATTGCTTAGCTTACTCCAAAAATCCGGGTGCTGCCTACCTTATGAATGAATTTGGTGTGCGCAGTATTATCACTTTTGCACAAAACGCAGGCATTAAATCGGAAATGGCTCCCTACCCTTCACTGGCATTAGGTGCTGCTGAAATAAGTGTGTATGAAATGCTGCAGGCATACAGCATGTTCCCCGCAGGTGGAATTAGCAGTGAGCCCATTTTTGTTACCCGCATTGAAGATAAGAATGGGAATATTCTGCAAAGCTTTGCACCCAAGCAGCAAGTGGTGATGAGTGAAGCTGCAGCTTATACTATGGTAACCATGATGAAAGGTGTGGTAGACTTTGGAACGGGAAGAAGATTAAGAGGCATGGGCATCACCGGTGAAGTGGGCGGAAAAACCGGAACGACTAACGACAATACCGATACCTGGTTTATCGGCTACTCTCCGCAGCTTCTTGCAGGCGCATGGGTTGGCTGCGATGACCCCTTTCTCAAAATGGTTGGTGAAGGTAACCGCACTGCCTTGCCTATATGGGGGTATTTCTTCGATAAACTTTACAGAGATCCCATGCTTGGCATGGATCCCAACCTGAAATTTGTGCAGCCGGCAAGTATGAAAGTAGAGAGTTTTATGGACTATGAAGATTTTGCCAACAAGTATAGAAATGAGCCGGATGCAGAAGCCGAAAATGCGGGTAGTGGCACCAGCAATGATTACGAATTGCTACCAATGGAAGAACCGGCATCTAATCCTACCCCCGAAACCAAAAAGCCTTCTACAGAACTCAAAATCATTGAAGACCTGAAAAAGGAAAACCCAAGACAGCAGGATAAGAAAACACCGGAACCGGATAAGAAGAATCCATTCACCCCCCGTTTAGAAGACAAAAAGAAGCCTCTAAAACCTGGCAACTAAAGATCAAATTAAATCTTTCGCATTGTATCGTGTAAGTAATGCTAGAAGCCAATCAGCTCAAGCATCTCAAGCAATAAAAAGCCCCCGGTTCCGGGGGCTTTTTATTATGTGTAAGCAAACTATGCTTTCCAACAAATTGAAAAGTTATTTGCTCTCAATAGGAACAGAGATTCCAATTGAGTGGAACAAGCTATGTGTTGCTTTTGAAGTAACAGGAGATCTGTGAATTGTTTGGAGATGCACAAAAGCATCGTTCCAGAGATTGATTTGCAACCCTACGCCCAGCGGTATGTAGGCGGCCAAATTTTTGTTGGTAGTCAATAGCCCTGCACCTGCAGAGAAATAAGGTACTACAAGAAAATGGTCAGGCAACAGTTTTACATGTACGTTGGCATCCAATTCGGCAAAAAAGAGTTCTTGTCCGTTGTTTGCAACGCCACGCAAAGGATAAGCCAAGAAAGATCCGGTAAGTTTTGACGCAAAATCCACTGTTTTAGAAATCCCTTGCATGTAAGTAAGGGTAAGTGCAGGAGCTTTTCTGTTGATACGGTACCACTGTTCTTCATTGATGACGTTGGCAAAGGCCTTAGTGCGCAAATCGGTTGCAGTTTGGTGGTCAATGAAACTGAACTGAAAACCAAGCGAACGGGCTTTCTTATGATCAGCGTTCTGAGCAAAACTTGTCAAAAAGCCGAAAATACCGAGCATCAAAAAGATGAGTTTTCTCATAATTAAATGTTTAGAGTTGCGCAAAAATACATGTAGGGCGTAAATCGATGAAATAATTTACCCACAATCTTTATCAAGTTCACGATTTCTTTAAATCGGGCGGCTCCTTTCCCAACACTTCTACCCTAACCCGGGTAGTGCCGCTTCTGATAAAACCCAGCTTGGTTGCTGCGGCCCTTGAAAGATCGACAATCCTTGTGTTCTTGTGATGCAAGCGGTCGTTTACCTTCACCACCACACTGCGCTGATTACGCAAATTCACCACCCGGATATAGGTCCCCAATGGCAATGTATTATGTGCTGCGGTCATCTTTTGCTGGCGAAAAATCTCGCCATTGGAGGTTTTTCTCCCCTCAAACTTGTCTGAATAAAAGCTGGCAATGCCATACTGAACCTGATTCTTGGGAGGCTGCGTGTCTTTTAAAGGCAGTGCTTGCGCAATGCAATTACCGCTAAAATGGAACAGTTCTAGGGTTAAGAGGAGCACAGGCAATAAACGCACTACAAGTTTCATGGAACTTTCATTAACTGACGCCTTGCTACAGCGTCTTCGCCGTAAATATCACCATAAAATACGAGTTTGTTGTCTTTCATCTCGGCAGTAACATAACGGAAGTATAAAGGCAGTCGATACCTGAGAGAAATTGTTCGCTTCTGCTTGTTTTCCAGCCACTTATGTAACGAATCCAATATGGCCGGAGGTTGTTTTCGCTCGGCTAACGCGGTATCCAGGGCGGCTATATAACGGGAAAGACTGTCCCAGGCCTGTACCCGTACGCAACCATGACTGAGCGCCCTTTCCGAACGATCGAAATAAAAGCGCTGATTGGTGTCGTGCATATAAACATCAAAAGGATTGGCAAAATTGAATTTCAACACCCCCAGTGCATTATCATCACCACTGCCCTGTACAATTTTATAGGGGATTCCCTTTGTGTATTTCGACCAGTTAACGGAGTAGGGATCTACTTGTTCCCCTTTCCAGGTAAGTAAACTATAGCCTTTCTTAGACAAGTATCCCGGGTTACGCTTTAAAGCAGGCAAAATTTCCTTGACAATAATGCTGTTGGGAATGGTCCACTGCGGATAAGTAACAATATTACCAATGGCGCTTTGTAGAAGCGGTGTTCTGGTTTTGGGCTTCCCCACTACTATTTTGGAATGGAGCATCAGACTATCATTTTCCCGCAACGCTAAATAGTATCCGGGAATATTCACCCAGATATACCGCTCCGGCATTTGCTTCGGTAATTTTTTATACCGATCGAGATTGATGGCCAAACGGATCATCTTTTCGCGACTGTTAAGATTTAAACTTCCAATCAGCTGCGGACCATACTTTCCGTCCATGGTAAGACCACGCTGCTCCTGCACCCTTAAGATGGCATTTTTTAAAACGAGGGTATCCACCTGCTCGACCTTCCACGATATTGCGCCTAATTCTTTCAGTCTTTGCGTGAGTTGACACATGAATACCAGAGAATCGAGATAGGGATAATCAATGTAGGTTTCTCGAGTTTGGATATTGGCCGTATCTAAGAATCTGCTTAATCCTTTCTTGAGTAAATGATAATCGGAATGTTTTGGTTCAAAAGCATGCATAATACTACTTAGCGAACCACCACTGAGCAAGTGCTTAAGTTGATCAAGGTAGGGCTTTGGTTCAAAAAAACTGTCAGACCGCAAAAATGTACTGTCTATTGCCAACCGTCCTATATCTAAATCGTGTGCTATGCCAATGAAGGCATCCGTGAGCAGCAATTCAAAGCGCATCCATAAAGCAATATCGCGGCGGGCCGAAGTACCTGTGGTATCTGCATCCAGTGCAAGTTGTATCTTTTGCAAATTGTCGGCATGATAGTGACTTGGAAACAATCCGTAATGCATAGCATCCCGGATGAAAATAAGCATAGAATCGGCCTGCTGATTTGATTGACCGGCATTGGACCAAACGGGAGCAAAACCATTATCGTCATAAAATTCTCTGATTGCTTCGGAATAAGAAAGCCTGGTACTGTCTTCCAATAAACCACTATTACGCATTGCATAGTGAAGCGTCTTCTGCAATCGCTCACCCACTTTTTCATTCAGTACTTCAACGGAAGTGGCAGTATTGGAAGCGTCTCCCTCACCTACACAAGACCAACCAAAAAAAAGTGCTAGGGCAAGCAGGATTAAAAAAATAGTAGTTTTAGGCATAGCAATCAGACAGTAATTTATAGAAAGTTTTTGAGATGCGATTTACCTTCCACCATTCAAATCAATATCAAAGTGCATCTGCTAAGCACCCCTATTCATTCCTGATCATTTTGTTATTTGTTTCCATTGTCGCAGAAGTACAAGCCCAATCGCTTGAAGTGGTCAAAGATGTTTCAGCTTACAAGAAACAATTGTTGCTCGATGAAAATAAGTACATGGTTAACCTTAAAGAAATCATCCCTTCTCTACAAATCGACTTGCGTTACAGCACCAAAGAAAATTTTACCGGCGAAAAACTATACCCCTCTACCGCCATCGCTTTTCTGCGTATGCCTGCTGCGAAAGCTTTAATAAACATACAGCAGCAACTTGCGCAACAGGGACTGGCACTGAAAGTATGGGATGCTTATCGTCCACATCGAGCTACGCAACGCATGTGGACACTCATTCAGGATGAACGCTATGTAGCAAATCCTGCAAAAGGAAGTGGCCACAACAGAGGATTGGCCATCGATCTTACACTCGTCGATTTAAAAACGGGAACCATGCTGGATATGGGCACTTCATTCGATCATTTCAGCGATACTGCCCACCACGATTTTAAAAAGCTACCCAGCGATGTATTGAAGCATAGATCAACTTTAAAAGCCATCATGGAAGAAAACGGCTTCAAAGCCCTTGCAACGGAATGGTGGCATTATTCCTGGCCCAACGACCGAAACTACGAAGTACTAGATCTGCGTTTTAGGGATTTACAAAGAATGCAGACTACAATTCCTCCACCGACTTCACTGCTTCCAAATTAATGGGACCATAAATATGTGGAAAGGTATCGGCTGTAGAAGGCGACCACTCAAATATATGTTCACTGCTGAGTAAATCTGTGTCGATTACAAGTTTCAAAAGGTGTTTTTTGTTTTTGTAATAGCGTTCCAAAACGCCATCAACCTGATGCGCTTCACAGCAATGAATAAATCCCTCTTCTTTGAGAGAAGGTGGCGCATACGAACGCTTTTCAAGTGCTTCCTGCCACCATTCTTTGGTTGTAATATGATAAATCGTACTCATGATATCTTCAAATGTAACTATAAAACACGCGGAATCCTATGCTCGAGCAGAAAAAAGTCGGCCAAAACAATAGCTGTAGCTGCTTCTACAATAACCGGTGCACGCAACGCAACGCAGAGGTCATGGCGCCCTTTTACGGAAAATTCCTCCACGGCTCCTGTTGAACGATTAAAGCTTTGCTGCGCTTGGGGCGTAGATGATGTGGGCTTGATCGCAATACGGAAAACTAGTTCATTGCCATTCGTGATACCACCCACTACTCCGCCTGCATGATTGGTGTTGGTTTTTCCGGAAGCATCCTCAATGGCATCATTATGCTGCGAACCAAACATAGCAGCGGCTGCGAAGCCGGTGCCAAATTCCACTCCTCTTACCGCCGGTATTGCAAATAGTATATGAGAAAGTACTGATTCAATACTATCGAAATAGGGTTCACCCAAACCTATCGGTAGCCCCTTTACGCGGCATTCTACGATCCCTCCAACTGAATCTTTTGCATCAATCGCTTTTTGCAATCCCTTCTCGATATCTTTTTCTCCGGCAATTTCAATCACAGCAGCATGTATTGAAACTGACGGCATGAGTTTTTTTGCAATCGCACCTGCTGCTACCAAACCGGTGGTAAGTCGGGCACTGAAATGGCCACCTCCGCGATAATCTTCAAAACCACCAAACTTTGCATGTGCTACAAAGTCGGCATGACCGGGTCGAGGAATGGATCTTTGCTGTTCATAATCCTGACTGCGGACATTATTGTTCTCGAAAAGAATGGTAATGGGAAAACCCGTTGTGTGATGATTAAAAACTCCTGACTTAAATAGTGGCGCATCCGCTTCTTGGCGAGGCGTAGTTCCTTTTTGTATACCACCGCGCCTGCGCTCTAAATCGGCCATAAGATCTTTCTCCGACAAAGGCAGTCCGGCCGGACAACCATCGATGGTTACGCCCACGCAGGGTCCATGCGATTCGCCGAAGAGTGATACACAAAATATTTTACCAAATCGATTCAACAGGATATAGTTTAATTTAACAAAGATACAGATGTACCCAGCTTTTTAAGATCCTCAAAAAAATGAGGATAGGATTTGTTGATCGCATCCGCATCTTCAATTACGATTGTGCTCGTAGCACCCAGTCCGGCAACCGCCGCAGCCATTGCTATACGATGATCGTGATGAGAATACAATACAGCACCCTCAATGCGATTTCTACCTTCAATCAACATTTCATCATCCTTCAGGTGAATTACGACTCCCAATTTCCGAAACTCCTCCTGCAGTGTTAAAGCACGATTGCTTTCTTTATGCACCAGTCTGGATATGCCAGAGATAGACGAAGTACCTTCAGCATAGGCAGCAAGCACCACCAGTGGCGGAAATAAATCGGGACATTCCGTTGCGTCAAATTGAAATGCTTTAAGATCGCTTTTTGAAACCTCGATGCCTGTATGGGTCATTTTCAATTTTGCATTTGCTTTTTGAAGCGCTTCCAAAATGGCTTTATCTGCCTGCTTCGATTTCATATTCAGACCAACTATATTGATCTCACCGGCAATGGCTCCTGCCACCAACAAAAAGGCCGCCCCACTCCAGTCGCCTTCAACCTGATAACTGCGTTGAGCAGGTATATTTTGAGTAACTGCTTCCGCAAAAGTAAATAGTTGATAGTCCTGCTGAAGCGGCAGCTTCATTCCAAAAGCCGCCATGATATCCAGCGTTAAATCTACATAGGGCTTACTTTTCAGGTTGTTCACATGGATGGACACCCCACTTGCATTTACTGCACTGTAAGTCATCAGCAATCCGGTTAAAAACTGAGAACTTAAACTACCTTCTATTTCAATGGTTGCCGGTCGCAATGGACCCTGTATATCTAATGGCAGTTTGCCTTCATTCGACTTTACAGAAACGCCTAGCTTTGGAAGTACATCATCAAAAAAATGCATGGGCCTCTGCAACAAGGTGCCGCTGCCTGTCATCCGCAATGGCAAAGCACTGATGGCAGCGATCGGCGTAAACATACGTATGCCCAAACCACTTTCTCCGCATTGTAATATTTTTTCTTTGGGTTGCACACCGTTGCTTACAATGCGCATACTGTTTTCACCAATGAGTTCTGCATGCGCACCCAAAGCCATAATCATTTCAATAGCTGCCAAATCATCTTTGCTACGACCAATTTGATGCAGTATGGTCTCACCTCCACAAAGCAATGCAGCCGCACAGGCGCGTTGCATGGCGCTTTTTGAGGGTGGCGCTGTAAGCTCGCCACGAATAACGGAAGGGTGAATGGTAGCAATCACGCCTGTATATTTTTAAGGTAACCCGCTAACTGCTCAATGGGCATTGATTGCACCATGCCTTTTCCAATACGCTCCAGCATAACATAATGCATATGAGTGTTTGCACGTTTTTTATCCATTTTCAACACCTTCATCACCCGATCGTGATCAAAAACTGCGAAGGCAGGTAACCCATATCGCTCCAACAAGGCAATGAGTTTTTCAGCTTGCCGAAATTTTGTATGGTGTTCCGAAATCAATGCGGCATAGGCCATGCCAATAGAAATGGCTTCGCCATGCGAAAGCTCGTACTGGTTTTCAAGGGCATGACCCAAAGTATGTCCAAAATTGAGCAAACGGCGCGGACCTTTTTCAAAGGGATCTTGCTTCACGATGCGCGATTTAATCAAAACATTTCTGCGAATCAGCTCCGATAATTTTAACTTACTCCGCTGATAGGTTTTGATATTGTTCTTTCCAAGCATTGTAAACATGGCAGCATCTGCAATGGCTGCATGCTTTATGATTTCAGCAAAACCATTGCGCCATTCTGCTTCAGGTAAAGTTTTTAAAAGTCTAGGGTCATAGAGTATAAAGGAGGGCTGTTGCACTACTCCGATGATATTTTTAAATACGCCGAAATCCAATCCGTTTTTTCCACCCAGTGATGCATCTACCATGGCAAGCAAACTGGTAGGAACAAATCCAAACCGAATACCCCGCATATAAACCGAAGCAATAAAACCGGTGAGATCTGTTACAACCCCTCCGCCAACACCAACGAGCGTGAAGCTGCGATCAGCCTGCATGTTAATCAGCTGTTGTATCACTTCCTCAACCGTTGTTAAAACTTTATACTGTTCACCGGGCTTGAGTACAATAACATTTCGGTTTTTAAACAAGGATGGATGCGCTTGAAACACATGCTCATCAGTAATATAAACAGTTGTATCATTGTGGGCAAGCTTTGAAAGCAATGAAAGACTTGCATCAAAATACAAGTCAGTTACACTTTGGTCAAAACGAAGTTGGACTTTTTTCATAAGATGATTTTTACAGCAATCAGCTGTTCATTACTTTGTTTTGATGATTTATACTTTCCATATGCACTGCATCAAAATAGCGGGTAATAAACTCCTTGCTTAATCCTGCTTTTTCGCCTCTTTGAAATGCACGTTCCAATATTTCATTCCAGCGGTTGGTTTGCAGAATCGTAATCTCATTTTCTTTTTTATAACTGCCAATCTGTTCCGCAATTTTCATACGCTGGCTGAGCAGTTGCAGCAACTCATCGTCGAGATGATTGATCTGTTGGCGCAAGGTCTCAAGCGCTGCATGAAAAGCGCTGCTATCAATATTTTCTTTCCGCCATACCATGGCTTCAAGCATCGCCTGCAATTGTGCGGGTGTGATTTGCTGCTTCGCATCACTCCATGCTTCATCGGGACGGATATGCGTTTCAATCATCAGTCCGTCAAAGTCAAGATCAATTGCTTTTTGGGCAATATCCGCCAATATATTTCTACGGCCACCGATATGAGAAGGATCATTGATCATCAGCAATTCCGGATTGCGTCTTTTCATTTCAATGGCAAGATGCCACATAGGCGCGTTGCGATATTCGGTATTACCATAAGCTGAAAACCCACGATGTATGAGTCCGATTTGCTGCACGCCGGCGCGTGCAATGCGCTCTACCGCACCCATCCACAAATCCAGGTCGGGATTGATCGGGTTTTTAATCAGCACCGGCACTTGAGTGCCACGCAATGCATCTGCCACCTCCTGTACACTGAAAGGGTTAACGGTGGTTCGGGCGCCAATCCAGACAACATCCACTTCGTATTTTAAAGCTTCTTCAAGCTGACGAGCCGTTGCCACTTCAACTGTGGTAGGAAGTCCTGTTTGCTGCTTTGCCTTTTGAAGCCAGGGCAAGCCTACTGCGCCCACGCCTTCGAACATGCCCGGCTTGGTGCGCGGCTTCCAAATACCGGCACGCAGCATATGCACCTTACCAGTTTGCGCAAGCTGCGTAGCGGTTTCTAGCAGCTGCGCTTCCGTTTCAGCGCTGCAGGGTCCAGATATAATGAGCGGCCGCCCTTGCATGATATCCCGAATATTCATGGTTGTTTTCAATAATGACATGGTAAAGTTATTTCAACTGTTGCAGTAAAATGATCTTTCATTATAAAATACGCTTGATGCGATTTGCATTTTCCATCAACTTCAAAAGTGCATCCTCATCGCCCGCATTAATGGAGCTTCTGAATTGCCTCAATTGCAGTATATGCTCATCAAGTACATCCAGCACATTTTCGCGGTTTTCCAAAAAAATGGGTGCCCACATAGCAGGACTGCTTTTCGCCAGGCGAACGGTGCTTTCAAAGCCACCTCCGGCGAGCTGGAATATAGCATCTGTCTCTTTCTCTTTTTCCAATACCGTATTGGCAAGTGCAAAGGAAGTCACATGTGAAATATGACTTACGTAAGCAGCATGTACATCGTGCGACTTAGCATCCATATATACCAAATGCATACCTAATGAGCGATACATTTGTTCAATGCTTTGGAGTGCATCAACATCTGATTGTTCTTTTTCGCAAATCACGCATGCCCTGTTTCGGAATGCATTCTGAGTGGCTGCTTTCGGACCGCTGTGTTCGGTACCCCACATGGGATGGGTAGCGACCCATCTTCTACGCATGGGATGATTAGCAAGTGCTGCACAAATGGAAGCCTTGGTAGAACCAGCATCTGCTAAAATCTGATCATTGCGCATCAGATTAAGTATTTTTTTCATCATGGGTTTAGCGGCACTTACAGGTATGGCAACATAAATCAAATCACTTTGAGCAACCGCTTCTTCCAAACTTGCAGTTGCATCAATAAAGCCACGTTGCAAGGCTTTTTGAATACTTGCTTCTGTTCGGCTTACGCCGATGATTTTTCTTGCAAGCCCTTCTTCTTTCAAAGCAAAAGCAAGCGATCCACTGATCAACCCCACTCCTACGATTGTTACTGTTTGAAACATTATAAATTGTTTTTACAATTTGTTTGAAATACGTTTGAAAGCTTCTTGAAACTGCTCAATAGCACTGCATAAACTCACTCTTACATACTTTTCTCCTGCAGCGCCAAATACAATACCCGGTGTAATGAACACAGCGTGATGTAGAAGCAGTTGATCACTCAGTGCTGCACCATTAGAAAATGAATCCGGCACACGCGCCCACAAAAACATACCGGCCTGATCCGAAGCGCAGGAGCAGTTTAATAGGTCGAGCAATTTAATAGCCATCCTTTTTCTTTCATCATATACGGCATTCAGCTGGGCAAACCATGTTTCATCCAAACTAAGCGCCTTCACTGCAGCCATTTGAACCGGAAGAAACATGCCACTGTCCATATTGCTTTTGAAACGTAACACCTCAGCAATAGCATTCGCATTACCGCATAACATGCCAACACGCCAGCCGGCCATATTATGCGATTTACTTAAAGAGTTAAGCTCCAAAACAGCATCTTTCGCCCCTGTAAAAGAAAGCATGCTGATGGGCTTTGTACTTAAAATGAACCCATAAGGATTATCATGCACCAATAAAATATGATGCTTGCGTGCGAAAGAAATCAGTCGTTCAAAAAACGCTTCATCCGGCATTTTTCCGGTAGGCATGTGTGGAAAATTCACAAACATGAGCTTCACATCGCTTAAATTCAGCTTTTCAAGCGCGTCTAGATCCGGCAGCCAATCGTTCTTTTCATTGAGTTGATAATAAATGGGGGTTGCGCCTGCAAGCTTTACGGCTGCGGCATAAGTAGGATAGCCAGGATCAGGCACCAGCACTTTATCAGCATGATCAAGTAATGCCATACAAATATGCATGATGCCTTCCTTACTGCCCATAAGGGGTAAGATTTCAGTATCCGGGTCCAGTGAAGTGTGAAAATAGCGCAGGTACCAGGCTGCAATGGCTTCGCGTAATGCAGGCAATCCTTTATACGACTGATATCGATGCGCTCCGGGTAATTGAACGGTTTCTTGCAAAACACGCACTACCTCAGGATGTGGAGGAAGGTCGGGGCTGCCAATTCCAAGATTGATGACATTTCTTCCTTGCTGATTTAGCAGGTCAATTTCACGAAGTTTTTGCGAGAAGTAGTACTCTCCTATACCATTCAAGCGATTTGAGCTAGTAATCACTTTAAATCCATTTTAACGTAAGCATATTATTTCTTTGCTCGCAACATTCAAATGCCATAAACAAATTGCACCACTCATAACACAAATAAAAAAGTCCCGGTATGAACCGGGACTTTTATGATGTTTAATGAATGGTATTTTTAGGCATTCAAAGCATTCCCGGTACTTTTATTAAAAAAGTAATAATAATAAGACCAGCAATATGCTTTGTGTTGAGGCATAAATCAAAAATAGGGATTTTAAATCAACCGATGCAAAAGAAAAAGCCACTCCAAGAATGGAGCGGCCGTTAACGATTGCTTGCCATATGAAAATTTTTCTTTCGTTATCCCTTACCTGGCAAGCGAGGCATAATTAGGGAAGCGAAAACTGCGTTGATTACTGAGCAGCAGGAGCAGCAGCAGCTGAAGTGTCAGCAGCAGGAGCTGTAGTGTCAGCAGCAGGAGCTGTAGTGTCAGCAGCAGGAGCTTCAACAGCAGTTGTGTCAGTTGCTTCAGTTGTTTCAGCTTCGTTGTTGCATGCTACGAAACCGAGGATAGCGAACGCTAATAAAACCTTTTTCATTTTGTTTGGGTTTTTGGTTTAAGATAATTATCAGGCATTTATACCTGTAAGGCCGCAAAGGTAACCCATTTTTTGAAAAAAATTTTTTTAAGCCCTTTTTGGGTTACAAATTTGCTTTTCTGGTATTAAAATGAGCATATCGTGAAGCAGATCCAGGACGAACTGGAATTATTAAAGGGGCTGGCCGGCAACGACCGGCAAGCGGTTGAAACCATTTACAAGCAACATTATGCTGTAATTCAATCGTTTATACTCAATAATCATGGAACCTCGGATGATGCAAGCGATATTTTCCAAGAGGCGATGGTGGTGTTGTATGAAAAGGCAATGGATCCCGCTTTTTCACTGCAATGCCAAATAAGAACCTACCTCTACTCGGTGTCCAGAAGATTGTGGCTCAAGCGATTACATCAAATGCAACGCTTTGGAAACACCATCGAGTCGATGGATGAAACGGTGCCGGTGGAAGAAGATCTGGAGGAGCAGGAACGGAAAAACGCAGCTTTCACCATGCTGGAGCATGCGATCCAACATTTGGGTGAACCCTGTAAAAGTTTGCTGGAATCTTATTACGTTAAACAGCAAAACATGCAGGAAATAGCGGAAAGCTTTGGTTATACCAATGCCGACAATGCAAAAACCCAGAAGTATAAATGCCTGATGCGATTAAAAAAACTGTTTTTTGCTCAATATAAAAACGGAAACTGAGATGGAAGAAATGATGCTGATGGACGCTACAGAAAGATATCTCAGGGGACAAATGTCTCCCGAGGAGATCACCTGGTTTGAACAACTTCGTAATACCAATTCCGATGTTGATCAGATGGTGGTGGAGCATTCGCTTTTCATTCAGCAGTTTGAAAAATATGGCCGCAACAGAAACTTTCGTCATACCCTGCATGAAACCCACCAGCACCTGCTGCATACCCATGCTATTTTACCGAACGAATTGAGCAATGGTACCAAAGTGATCAATTTCTGGAAGCGCTATAAACGCACCATCAGCATTGCTGCATCCATCGCAGGCATTACTGCACTCAGCATCAGCGCCATCATGTTGGCGGTTGCCCCGAAAAGCAATCGACAAATTCAGGAGTTGGGCAAAAAAGTGGACCATCTCGAAAAAATACAGAAGCAACAGAATGCACAAATCAGCATCGTAAACAGCAAGCTTGCTCCCGGAACAGAAATTAAAGGAGGCGGCTCTGCATTTTTAATCAATGAAAAAGGATTGCTTGTAACCAATGCGCACGTTTTACGCAATGCAAAAGGAATTTTGGTTGCCAACAACAAGGGCAAGGAATTCAAAGCTGAGATATTGAGCATTGATACTGATAAAGATCTTGCACTCATCAAAATTGACGACGCTGAATTCCAAGCGCTGAACAATATTCCGTACAGCATCCGTAAATCCAGCACCGATATTGCTGAGCCGATTTTCACGTTGGGTTATCCTCGCAATGAAATCGTTTACGGAGAAGGTTATTTAAGTGCTAAAACAGGATTCAATGGCGATACCCTTAGCTGTCAGGTTGCTGTTGCCGCAAATCCCGGAAACAGTGGTGGTCCGGTATTCAATCGCAACGGTGAAGTAATTGGTGTGTTGAGCACCAAGGATGCAGATGCCGAAGGCGTAGTCTTCGCTATCAAAGCAAAGTACATCCACCAAATGATCAACGAACTGAATCAGCAAGAGAACAGTGCTGCTTCAATAAAAATCAGCAACCGTGCGGCCTTGAGAGGAATGGATAAAGTAAGCCAGGTGAAGAGAATACAAGATTTCGTATTCATGGTGAAAGTGTATTAACCCCCGAATACCGCTGACTTCTCAATAAAATTTCAGTAATAAATCATTACCATTTATCAACTTCCTCAGTAGAGGAAGCACCGCTTTCTTCTGAAGTGGCATCGGATGCGGGCTCAGAAGTTTCAGGAGCGGAAGCAAATGATTGCGCAGGAGTGCTGTAATCGCTATCAGCTTCTCCACCTGTGCCATCGTCTTCATGACTGAATGCATCAAAATCAAAATCAGGCATCAACTCAGTTTTCACATAGTCAACTGCCTCATTCAATCCTTTGATGAACTTATTAAAATCTTCCTTGTACAGAAATATTTTATGACGATCATACCCTTCACCTGTGAAACGCTTACGGCTTTCAGTAATGGTGAGATAGTAATCGTTCCCACGGGTTGATCTTACATCAAAAAAATAAGTTCTTCTTTTTCCGGCACGGATTCTTTTGCTGTAAATCGTGTCCGCTTTTTTGTCGTTGTTTTCGTACGCCACGCTTAATAATTTGGAGATACAACAATCAGTTCAGTCTGAACAAAGATAAATTTCTTTTCGATTTCACAAAATTTTGTAAAACCCAACGAATCAATGGCTTACAGGGCCTATTTCGCCTGCCCGGCCATCTGTTGCCGGTGAAACAAATCGGCGTAAATGCCCTTTTGGGCCAGCAGCGTTGCATGGGTGCCTGATTCAGCGATGCTGCCTTCATCCATTACTAAAATGCGATCAAATGGCATCCAGGAAAAGATACGGTGGGTAATAACGATGGCTGTTTTGTTCGACAAATACCCTGTGAGTTGCTCCAATATTTCCTTTTCGGTGGCGGCATCTACTGCATTCAGGCAATCGTCCAGAATCAGCATTTCCGTGTTTTTAATTAGCGCCCTGGCGATGGATATGCGCTGTTTTTGTCCGCCGCTTAATGTTACCCCGCGCTCCCCCACCATCGTTTCATACCCCTCCGGAAAAGATTCGATTTCCTTTGCTATGGATGCCATTCGAGCAGCTGATGCGGGAGACAAAAAAGCCTCATTGAAGCCCCCAAAGGAAATATTGTTCTGAATGGTATCACTAAATAAAAACACATCCTGAGCTACGTATCCAATTTGCCGGCGAAAGTCTTGCAAATCACGCTTGCGCAATGAGATGCCGTCAAGCTCCACATCTCCACTGTCGGGATCATAAAAACGGAGCAATAGCTGAGCAATGGTCGATTTGCCAGAACCAGTTCTTCCTACTATGGCGATCTTCTCTCCTGCCGCAATTTTAAAATCAACATCACGCAACGCATGTATTCCTGTATGCGGATAGGTGAAGTTCACCTGCTTAAAGGCAATTTCACCTTGCAAGGTGGTTTTGATGGAATCGGCAGACTGCACCACACTTGGTTTCACTTGCAAAAATTCATTGAGTCGACGCTGAGAAGCCGCTGCACGCTGAATAGTGCTTGCTACCCAGCCGATGGCACTTACCGGAAAAGTAAGCATAGTAAGGTACATAATGAAGGCAGCCATATCACCAAACTGAATGCGCCCCTGAATATAATACACACCCCCAGCAAGAATTACCACCAGCGTGCTGATGCCAATAATCAGTGCCATTACAGGAAAATACAAAGCTTCCGTACGGTATAAGCTCACTGCTGCTTTACGGTAATCTTCACTGTTCTTTTCATAAAAGCCGGTCATCGCTTTCTCCTGTACAAAAGACTGAATCACTCTGATGCCACTGTAGGTTTGTTGTGCTGCAGTAGTTAAATCGGAGAGCTTCTGCTGAACTGCCTCACTCTTGCGATTGATGATGGCATTTACATAGTAAATGGAAAATGCCAATATTGGCAATGGCAACAATACGTACATTGATAGTTGCGCGTCGGTTTTAAGCATGTAAAAAACCGACAAGGAAATTAGCACCACCAAGTTGATCAAATACATGACAGCAGGACCGGTAAACATGCGCACCCTGCTTACATCTTCTGCCATGCGATTCATAAGATCACCGGTTTCATGCGTTTTGTAAAAATGAGTATCCAGCGTTAGATAGTGAGCGAAGACCTGATTCTTTTGATCATACTCAATGTGTCGGCTCATAACGATCACGGTTTGTCGCATGAGAAACATGAATAGTCCGCGCAAGAGCGCCAACACCAGCAGCATGAGTCCGCATAGGGCCACCAGATTTCCAAATGAATAATGTTGCTGCAACAGATTTCGCATTACGCCGCTTACCAGGGGATCGCGTTCTTGCAACGCTTGAGCAGGACTTTCACCACGAAGCTGCAGCTGAACCATATCAATGATAAAACCCGTAACCTGCGGTGCTAATACTGCAAAATAATTGGAAACAACAATGAACAGCATGCCCAGCAAAAAACGCCTGCGATATTTCCAGAAATAAGGGCCTAGAGCTGCCAAATGCTTCATGGGCAGCAAAGGTAATGCATTGCCTCAGCGAAAAGGGATGGATTTTAAACGAATCAGGATTGAATATAATGCTGCAAATGATCAATGGTCTCTTTCTGCGCATTCAAAGTTTCAGTAACCACATCAATGATGGAAATAATGCCGCAAATCTTTGCGTCGGAAAAAACAGGCAGGTAACGCACATTATGTTGACTCATAATTTGCATGCATTGATCTAAGGACTGCAACGGACTGATTTCAGGCAGATCGGTGGACATGATGTCTTTCACAAGGGTATCGGTGGAAGACCTTCCTTTGAGGATTACTTTTCTGGCGTAATCCCGCTCGGTGAGCAAACCCACGTATTTATCACCTTCCATTACCAATACACTTCCTATATTTTTTTCTGCCATTACCGTTAAAGCCTGCATAACGGTTTGGTTGGGCGCAACGGAAATGATGCTTGCACCTTTTCTTTCCAAAATGTGGGATACGTTTCTCATCTGCAATCGTTGTATCCTAAATGTAAAGAAAAAGACACAAAAAAAGCGGAAACATGTATTCCGCTTTAGTACAATATGAAAATGAGCGACTTACCTACCGAAGTCGTCCTGCAGTCTTACAATATCTGCTTCATCAGAAGGCTGCTCAGGGGAAGTATGCTGCCAAATTTCTGCAATCACACCCCATTGCTCCATACCAATTAGGCGGTGTCGTTCTCCTTGCTTCAAACGAATAATTTGACCTGCTTGAAACACCTGCTGATTTTTTTCTTCATCGGTATCGCTGGTAACCACTTTTACCGGTCCTTCAACTACGCGCCAAATTTCAGCCCGGCGAAAATGATACTGCCAGGAAAGTCTTTTTCCCGGAGCGACCATCAAAATTTTCGGACTGAGCTTGTTGCCTAACATCAGATCGGCTTTTGCGTAACCCGGAAACCAGATTTCAATAAAACGTTCTGCGTCGTCTTCTTCCAACACAAAAAATCCACCCCAGGGTCGAGATAAATCTGAATTGGCAATCCGAAGTTGATGTTGGTGTAATAATTGAGTAATATCAGCTGAAAGTTCCTGAATGTTCATGAAAATAGATTTTGATGATTATTCGCCGCTGCGTTTTCCCGCAAGTAGATACAAGACAGCCATTCTTACGGCCACACCATTTTCCACTTGCTGCAGAATAATAGATTGCCCGCTATCTGCCACATCACTGTCGATTTCTACGCCCCGGTTGATGGGACCCGGATGCATGATGACGATGGGCTTGTCGATGGAAGATAAAACTTTGCGGGTTATACCAAAGGCGATATTGTATTCACGCAAGGAAGAGAATAAAGGTTGATTTTGACGCTCGAGCTGAATACGCAAAACGTTCGCAACATCACACCATGCAAGGGTTTCACGTATATTGTATGACACACGCACACCAAATGCTTCCTGCATGTAAGTAGGAATAAGCGTAGGCGGGCCTGCCACCGTTACTTCCGCACCCATCTTCTTCAGCAAATAAATATTGCTTTGCGCTACGCGGCTGTGCATGATATCACCGATGATGGCCACTTTTTTCCCTTCCAAAGTTCCCAGCTGCTCGCGAATGGAAAATGCATCGAGCAATGCCTGTGTGGGATGTTCGTTGATGCCGTCGCCGGCATTTACAATGGCAGCAGGAATATGTTTGGCAAGAAAATGGGGCGCGCCGCTAGCACTGTGACGCATTACCACCATATCGACTTTCATGCTCAATATGTTGTTCACTGTATCGAGCAAGGTTTCACCCTTGGCGGCAGAAGATCCCGAAACCGTAAAATTGATGGTGTCTGCACTAAGACGCTTTTCTGCGAGTTCGAAAGAAATGCGTGTGCGCGTTGAATTTTCGTAGAATAAATTTACAATGGTAACATCGCGGAGCGATGGAACTTTTTTGATCGGGCGCTGTAAAACTTCTTTAAACTGAACGGCGGTATCTAAAATAAGCTGAATGTCCTGCGAAGTGAGGTCTTTGATGCCTAAGAGATGTTTGGTTGATAACGTCATCCTAGAGAGCGAAGATAGCGTAAAAAAGGTTTGGGACTCATTTTAATTCAAATAAACCGCATCCGCCGACCAGTCGATGCTCACTTTTTGAGAAACCAATGAATCGATGGCCCGGCCGCTATAATCTGGCTGTATGGGTACCTGGCGGTTAAAGCGTCGATCGATCAACACACACAGTTCAATTTTATCAGGGCGGCCATAATCTACCAGGGCATCCATGGCAGCACGAATGGTTCTTCCCGTGTAAAGCACATCATCGATCAGTACCACTTGCTTGTTTTCTACGGCGAAGGGCAAGCTGGTAGTTTGGGGAACATGAAGCTGCTTATGTGCATCATCGCGATAGAAAGTGATATCAAGCTTGCCGTAATTCAACTGTAAATCCGGATAGATAGAACGGATATGCTGCACGATCTGATCTGCCAAAAAAACACCTCTTGGCTGTATTCCTACCAGCACCGTTTGATCGAAGGGATAGTGATTTTCGATCAGCTGATGTGCGAGTCGCTGTATGGTGAGCTGCAGTTGCTTATTGGCAAGTAAGGTTTTCACGATATGCTGGTTAATTAATATTGACCGACAGATTGTATTTGCAACCTGCACAACAAATTTACTGTATAAGCTTGATGCATGTTGCAATACTTTAAAAGTAAATTACTTTAAACCACCTATGTTAATGCAACATATTGTTGTTTATGGCTCCAGCATAAAGGGATAACGATCATCAACCGGCGGCTGCAACGTTTCTTTGATGGTTCTTGCGCTGAGCCAACGATACAGGTTCAGCATACTGCCTGCCTTATCATTTGTACCACTTGCGCGTGCTCCACCAAAAGGCTGTTGACCTACTACTGCTCCAGTAGGTTTATCGTTGATATAAAAATTACCCGCACTCTGACGAAGCTTCTCTGTAGCAAGCTCAATCGCTGCACGATCTGTTGCAATCACAGCACCGGTAAGCGCATAGGAAGAAGTACCATCTACCATATCAAGGGCATCTTCAAATGCATCAGCTTCATAAATATAAACCGTTAGTACAGGACCAAACAATTCTTCACACATGGTAACATAATGCGGTTCTTTTGCTTCAATGATAGTAGGTGCAATGAAGAAGCCATTGGTTTTATCACAATCCCCACCTACCCAAATTTCAGCATGCTTATCGTTGCGAGCAGCATCGATATAGCTTTTCAGCTTATCGAAACTTTTTTCGTCGATTACAGCATTAATGAAATTGGTAAAGTCTTCTACCGAGCCCATTTTCATACGCTGCACACCGGCGATGAGTTTACGCTTCACTTCCTCTGCAATATTGGAAGGAATATAAGCACGGGATGCTGCAGAACATTTTTGTCCCTGATACTCAAACGCACCACGGAGCAGCGCCGTTACCAGTACATCCACATCGGCAGATTTGTGTGCAATCACAAAATCTTTTCCGCCGGTTTCACCTACAATGCGCGGGTAAGATCGGTAGTTGGGAAGATTTTCACCGATGGTTTTCCACATCTGATTGAAGGTGTTGGTGCCTCCAGTAAAATGAAGTCCTGCAAAATCGGGATGCTTAAACACTACTTTTCCTACAGTAGGTCCGTCAACATATATGAGATTGATCACACCATCGGGCAGACCGGCTTCCCGCATTACTTGCATAAACATATTGGCACTATACACCTGCGTATTAGCACATTTCCAAACTACCGTATTACCACACATAGCAGCACTGGCAGGGAGGTTGGCACCTATAGCGGTAAAGTTGAAAGGCGTTACGGCAAGTACAAATCCTTCCAGCGGACGATACTCCATGCGGTTGTGTACACCAGGACTGCTAATGGGCTGCTGGCGATAAATTTCACTCAGAAAGTGCACATTGAAACGCAGAAAATCGATCAGCTCACATGCACTGTCGATCTCAGCCTGAAAAGCATTTTTACTTTGTCCGAGCATGGTGGTTCCATTGATGTACGGACGATATTTATGCGCAATTAGCTCAGCGGCCTTTAAAAAAATAGCTGCTCTGCTTTCCCAGCTCATAGCGGCCCAGGAAGCTTTAGCAGCCAATGCAGCATCAATGGCATCCTGCACATGAGATTCACTTCCTGTATGGAAAAAACCCAGCGTATGATTCCGTTCATGCGGGGGATGTATAGCCACTTTGTTTCCCGTGCGTATTTCTTTGCCGCCGATATACATCGGTATATCAACAGTAGTGGATTTCAATTCAGCCAATGCATCTTTCAAGCGCTTACGTTCGGGCGTACCCGGAGCATAAGACAAGACAGGTTCATTGGCAGGCAGCGGATAATTAAAATAACCCAGGTTCATATGATTCTTTTTAATTGAGTTTAAAATGCATTTTTATTTTGATGCCCTTTTAAGCATTGGACTCCGTTTCTTTTTCCATCATCAAGTATGCTTTAATAAAGCCATCAATTTCTCCATCCATTACGGGCTGCACATTGGCAACTTCATATTCGGTACGATGATCTTTGATGAGTTTATAGGGATGAAATACATAGGAGCGAATTTGAGAACCCCATTCAATTTTCTTTTTGCTTGCATTCGTTGCATTCTTGGCTTCTTCTCTTTTACGCATCTCCTCTTCGTATAAACGGCTCTTCAGCATTTGCATTGCTTTTTCGCGGTTGCCCAGCTGAGTGCGTTCTGTTTGACAAACCACCACAATGCCGGTAGGAATATGCGTAAGCATTACTTTAGTTTCAACTTTGTTTACGTTCTGACCACCTGCTCCCCCACTGCGCGCTGTTTCCATTTTCACTTCGCTGTCTTTGATCTCAATTTCAATGGTATCATCCACCAGCGGATAAACGAAAACAGAGGCGAAGGAAGTATGGCGGCGTGCGTTGCTGTCGAACGGCGAAACACGCACAAGGCGATGTACGCCACTTTCACTTTTCAGAAACCCGTACGCAAAAGCACCTTCCAATTGAAGTGTGCAAGTTTTTATACCAGCCCCATCGCCCCAAACCCAATCGAGCTCCGTTACTTTCCAGCCCTGCTTCTCGCCATACATGCGGTACATACGAGCCAGCATTTCAGACCAATCCTGACTTTCGGTACCGCCGGCGCCGCTGTTGATTTGTAAAATGGCTGGAAGTTCATCTTCAGGCTGATTCAGGGTGCTTTTGAATTCCGCTTCATCAAGGCGTGCAAGTGCAGCTTGATAGGCATCGCGGGTTTCATCTTCTGTGGCATCACCCGCTTTCCAAAAATCAAAAAGTACGGCAAAGTCTTCCACTGCAGTGGAAACCGAATCAAAAAGCTGAATCCAGTATTCGTGTACTTTTATTTCCTTGAGGATGGCCGTGGCACGCACATTATCGTCCCAAAAACCGGGTGCCAGGGTTAGTTGCTTGTCGTTGTTGATTTTATCGCGTCGGTTTGCGACGTCAAAGAAACCTCCTCAGTCCTTCTAAACGGGACCTCATATCCTTTAAATGCTCTTGTGTCATAGGACAGCAAAGATATAGAAAGGATGCGATTGAAAAGACCTTCAGTCTGCATAGAGTGATATTATTGATAATCAATTATTTGACGTAAAAAATGTAAAAGGTTTTCTAATTTTCAATTTTTTTTGAAAATTTAATTTGAAAGCCGGATTCCGCGACTTATCTTTGCACCGCAGTCGGGAAATGACTGACAGCTTTCTGAAGCGTGGAGTAGAGATCAAAAGCAATCAGATTATAAATGATTGATTTTCAAGATCTAAAATCAAAGCACCTAAGCAAATCACCCTCCACCACCGAAAAACAGTTTTAGCCGGTCATCCTCGATTTAAACCATACAAGGTTCTTTGCTTTACATAGTACTGAAATCATTCTATGTTTGCATTGAAAAGAAAGAAGAAGACCCCACCAGGGGCAGACGATAAAAAAACATTAAAACGAAGTAAGATGAGAACGAACATGGAGGAACACCGAAACACCTTTACACTGAATTTGAAAAAAACAATCACCGCTGCAGCCGTTTTCCTTATTGCTGTTGTAGGTGTATCAACGGCAAATGCAATGCCTACAGCACAGGATGACACCATGATGCAAGCAGGCGCTAACCACACTGCACTCCCCTGCTGCCTCGAAAATAGTACGGCAACCACTAAGAAAACGGCACTGGTAGCTGCACATATTCGAAACCTGAACATCGAACCTATCGCAGCTGATGTTCCTATGAATATGGTCCGCAGCACCAAGGAAAGCATTCAGCTGGCCGACCGTGCTATGGATATGCGCTTTCGCGACAAAGAGCTATCTGCTTTCAGAGCAGCGGCATTCAAAAAGAATATGGAAGCAGATTTATACTCATCGGATTTGCAAATGCATACTGATTTTGGAAAATGGTGGATTGCTGCCGTTTTCTCTAACATGATACAGATAAATGCAATGGATGCCAGCATCGACATGTTGCTGCTTGCTCCAACCATGAAAACAAGCTTTCAAAATCAACTAGAACGTGAACTAAAAAATGCAGATCTGAAAATCGATCAAACATTACTGATAAGTTTTTACGGAAAACTGAATCAGTCCATACTCGAAGAAGCAGATCTGGATATGGATGCATTGTTTCAAAGCAATCATCTGATTCCTTGATTTAAGTTTTAATTGTAACATACAATTGGTTTAGGTTTACGAGGGTTGGTTCACCAACCCTCTTTTGTTAACCTTAATACAAAACAAAGTTTTAGTGCATCCTTTTCAAAAGAGATGGTACTTTTACGCTTCAAAAAAACAAAAACATGAAATATACAATTGGCATGTTCCTCGCCATTTTTTCCGTATCAGCACTTGTTGCGCAAGAGCGCATTAATGAAGCGATGATACAAACCAAAATGGAAATCAACAACCCCGACAATGGTCAAATACCCGGTGGCGTACCCGAAGGCGCCATGGTAATGCGCTTCGGCGATGGAGATATCACATCTAAAATCTATTTCAAAAATGGTATGACCAAAATTGAAACGGATATGGGTATGGGGAAAAACCAGGTTATCATTGATGGTCTCAATAAAAAAACCACCACGCTCATCGAAGCAATGGGACGTAAAATGGGATTCACTTCTACCGATGCTGAAATGCAGGCCATGATGCAAGGTGGCGACAGCAGCCGCCAGCGAGCAATGCCCAATTTCAATCCGGAAGTATTTGTTGAGTACCTCAACGATGCTAAAAAAATTGCAGGTATTGTTTGCAAAAAAGCAATGCTGCGTTACTTAAACCGCAAAGGTGAAGAAGTGAACCAGGCGGTATGGTATGCACCGGATGTACAGATGGGAGAAGGATTTCGCATGAACGATATGATGCGCGCGGCGAATATACCTGGAATGGAGAAGATCAAAGGCTTTCCAATGGAATTCGAAATGACCAGACCGAACGGCGCCACAGTACACTACACTGTTACCAAACTAGATTTGAATGCAAAAGTGGATGACAAAACCTTTATCATTCCAAAAGACTATGACATTAAACCCATGAGCGAAATGCGCCAGGGAGGTCCGGGTATGCGTTTTAGGATGGGTGGCAGTATGTAATATTTTAAAATTGACTTACAAAAAACCGCTTATTCGAGCGGTTTTTTTATGCTTAATAACTATAAACATGAGTGATGCCAGTAAAAATTACAACTGCACGTTTTACGGAATGTTAATTGTACTACTCCGAGAAAAATAAATTGCTTACATAAGGGATCAAATGGATCAGCAAAATATTTGTTAAGCTTATTTAATTTAACAGATAGCATAAAAGTGATTACGTTGCAAATGCTAGATTGCAAAAAATTCTAACATGAAACGATTTTTATTTTTTGCAACGATCATTGCTAGTGCCATGTTTTTTAACGCTTGCACCATTGTTCGGCAAGGCGAAGTAGGTGTGAAAAGAAAGCTTGGAAAGCTGGGTAATGAAGTATACCAACCAGGTCCGGTTGTTATCAACCCTTTCATAACCCGTATGCTAAAAATTTCAACTCAAACAGAGAATTTAGAAGTAAAACTTGATCTTCCCTCCAAAGAGGGACTGACCATACGATCACAAATTTCAATTTTATACCATGTTAAACCTGAAATGGCTCCTCAAATCCTTCAGAACATAGGGCCCTTTTATGAGAACACAGTGATTCTCTCGGTTTTCAGATCAGCTGCTGCAGATGTAACTGCGCGATATATGGCAAAAGACATGCACACCAACCAGCGTGCAACCATCGAAGCTGAAATTGCAGGTCATATGCGCAAAATGCTCGCACAACGTGGTTTTGACATTGAAGCAGTTTTATTAAAGAGCATCCAGCTTCCCGATGGCTTATCGGCCGCCATTCAGCAGAAACTTGAAGCTGAGCAACAAGCACAACAAATGGAATTTGTTTTACAGAGAGAAAAACAAGAAGCAGAAAGAAAGAAAATTGAGGCAGAAGGTCTTCGTCAAGCGCAGCTGATCATTTCTGATGGCCTGAACGACTTTTTTATTCGCTGGAAAAGCCTTGAAGTATTTCGCGAACTGGCTAAATCACCTTCCAGCAAAATTATTGTGACTGATGGCAAAACCCCGCTGCTCATCAACGGGGAAGAAACCAAGAGATAGCAATCAGACTTTTATCACCATGGTCAAAGCTTCGCCTGAAAAAGGCGGAGCTTTTTTTGTTACTTTTGAGCCGAATTACAAGGTATGTCGATACAAAATATCATACAGGAAGCAGTGATACAAAGCGTAGCAGCGTGCTATGGTCAAAACATTAGCTCAAAAGATTTTCAGATCAACAAAACCAAACCTGAGTTTGAAGGCGACTATACCATTGTACTATTCGGACTATTAAAAGTCCTATCACAAAAACCTGAAGCGCTTGGCAAAACGCTGGGCGACCATCTTAAAGCACAAAATGAATCTCTTTTCGCCGATTACAATATCATCAAAGGATTCCTAAACCTCACCATCAGCGATGATTATTGGAAGCAAGTATTAACTCAAACCTATAAGAATCCTTGCTTTGGAAGAGGAGCGTTAAAGCATAAAAAAGTGATGGTAGAGTACTCCTCTCCCAACACGAACAAACCGCTGCATCTTGGCCACCTTCGAAATAATTTTTTGGGATGGAGTATTGCCTCCATTTTGGAAGCCAATGGGTTTGATGTTGTTAAAACCTGCGTGGTAAACGACCGCGGTATTCATATCTGCAAAAGCATGATTGCATGGCAACGTTTTGCCAATGGCGCCACACCTCAAAGCACACACAAAAAAGGAGATCATTTTGTGGGTGACTACTATGTAAAATTCAACGACGCCTATAAACAAGAAATAGAAGCCCTCATTGCATCGGGAAGCACCAAAGAGACGGCTGAAAAAGAAGCACCCATTATGAAAGCTACACAGGAAATGCTGGTAGCTTGGGAGGCCGGCGATGCCGATGTGCTTTCATTATGGAAAACCATGAATAGCTGGGTGTATGACGGCTTCAATGAAACCTATCAGCGCATCGGTAGCGATTTTCAAAAAACCTACTACGAAAGCAATACATACCTGCTCGGAAAATCGACCGTAGCGGAAGGAATAGAGAAAAAGATTTTCTTTCAAAAAGACGATGGCAGTGTTTGGATTGACCTGACAGCAGAAGGATTGGATGAAAAACTGTTGCTGCGCAAAGATGGCACATCGGTTTACATTACACAAGATATTGGACTGGCGCAGCTCAAATACGACGAATACAAAATTGACGAAAGCATTTATGTAGTGGGCGATGAGCAGAACTATCATTTTAAGGTACTGAAATGCATTTGTCAGAAATTAGGCCTACCCTATGCCGATCATATTTTCCACCTAAGCTATGGTATGGTGGAACTACCCACCGGTAAAATGAAAAGCCGTGAAGGAACGGTAGTGGATGCAGATGACCTGCTCGATGAAATGGAAAGGGTTGCTACAGAAAAAACTCAGGCATTAGGCAAAGTACAGGATTTTACTCCTGAAGAGTTGCATCAACTGCATCGCACATTAAGCCTGGGTGCACTAAAGTTTTTCCTTTTGCGCGTGGATCCCAAAAAGAAGATGGTCTTCAATCCGGAAGAGTCTATCGACTTCCATGGCTATACCGGCCCATTCATTCAATACACCCATGCAAGAATTAAGTCGATTTTAAGAAAAGAACAACCCCACGAAAATTTTGAAAAGGAAAAAGAGGCGCTGCTGCCTGCAGAAAAAGAGCTCATCATGCTTCTAGAGAACTTCCCGATAGTGATTGAGCAAAGCGGAAACGAACAGGACCCCTCTCATCTGGCAAACTATTTGTACAGCGTGGCCAAATGCTTCAATGGCTTCTACAACGATTTATCGGTAATGAATGCAGAAACAGCCGAGAAAAAACAATTACGACTTCGTATTTGTGCGCTCACTGCCAATGTAATTGCTTCCGGAATGGGAATGCTTGGTATTGCTGTACCTGAAAGAATGTAGAATAGCTTCAAAAGCATCTTAAAGCAGTCTGAATCATAACCCCATATTCATCTTCTTTTGTCGCAATGACGAAAGGGATGGATCCATGGCAATTGCTTTATCGCAAAGTGCAGTTCCTTTTTCTTTCTGACCCATTTTCAAATACGACATACCAATCATATAAAGCGCTTTTGCATTTCGGTTATCCTGCTGCAATAAAATATCCCACTGTTCAATAGCTGCCTGATAGGATCCTGATTTGTAATAGGTTTCAGCAAGTACAAACTGAACAGAGGGATTGTAAGGCTTCTTCTCAAGTGATTGCTTGAACAGTTTGATAGCCTCATTGTATTTTTTCACGTTGAGATAACAGTAGCCGAGGTTTTCATCAAAATCAGCATCTTGTTTCCAACCGCGTGATGCGGCAGTTTCAAATGCTTTGATGGCAGCCATATCGTTTGGAACAGCATAATATATCAGCGCCACCTCATACATGTAGCGTGCATTGGCAGTATCAATATCTGCTGCCTTAAGATAAAAAGGAATGGCTTTTTCATAGCGTTCAAGTTCAACATAGCTGCGCCCGATGGTATAAAAAAGATATGCATTCACCGGCTCAACATCTGCTGCATGCAGCAAACGATGAATGGCATTGGGATAATGTTCAAGATGATAATTGCTCATACCCACTATATAATGCAGGGGCTTAGAAGGCTGCATGGCTTCCCAACGCTGCGCAAAGGAAAGTGCATCTTGATAACGGCCTGCATAAAAGTAAAGCTGCGCCAGTTCCCGAATCGGATCAGCATTCTGTGGTTGCAGCTGATGCCATTTTAAATATGCTTCAATAGCCTGGTACGTATTGTTGGTTTCCATAGCCATTTCTGCCATAGCAGCGATAATGGCAATATTGGTCGCATCGAAGCGGGCTGCTTTTTCAAAAGAAATCCTGGCCTGTTGCCATTTTCTTTCCTCTTTTAAATGCAGTCCTTTTTGAAGATAAAACGATGCACTGTCGCTGCTTTGCGCAAATGATATTACAAAACTGACAAAAGAGATGATAAGGCATGTAAGATGTTTCATGGGAGCGATTTTTGGTAATCCATAACGGACTTTCGTAAGTTATCGATCGCCAAAGGGCCCTATCAAACAAAAAAGGAGAAAAAGAAAGGAATTAAGGGTTTACTTTAAAATCACACCTGCCAAAGGTGGTAGGTTAAGCTGAAGCAAATACAGATGCCTTCGTGTATCGATTGCAGTGGTATGAACATCTGGATTCATAAAATGTCCGCTTCCGCCGTAAAGCGCATCATCGCTATTGAAGATTTCAGACCACTGCGCTTTGCCTTTCACCTCAAGCACCCAGTTTCTTCTTTCAACAGGTGTCATATTCAGCAGCACCAAAACATCTTCATCGGAATGCTTTGCCTTACGACGGTAACAAACCACCGATTCATCACGATGCGAAAGATCTACCCACTCAAAGCCTTCGGTACTGAACTGTAGTTGATGCAGTGCAGGATGATTTTTGTATAAGTGATTGAGTGCTTTAACACAATCTTTCAACTGTGCGTGCGGTGCAAACTGCAGTAAATGCCAGTCGAGCTCTGATTTATAATTCCACTCCGTTGTTTGGCCGAACTCATTGCCCATAAAAAGCAGTTTCGCACCGGGATGCGTATACATGTATAAATAAAGCAAACGGAGATGCGCAAATTTCTGCCAGCTATCGCCGGGCATTTTGTAGAGCATGGGGCTTTTTCCGTGCACCACTTCATCATGACTCAGCGGTAGCATGAATTGTTCATCATAAAAATACATCATGCTAAAAGTGAACTGATCTTGCTGATATTGCCTGAAGAGCGGATCTTGCTTAAAATATTTTAAGGTATCGTGCATCCACCCCATCATCCATTTCATACCAAAGCCCAATCCTCCGGCCCAGGTGGGTTTACTTACGCCGGGCCAGTCGGTAGCTTCTTCAGCAATGGTTTGCACATCGGGAAAATCACGATAAATCACTTCATTCAATGCTTTTACAAACTCAATGGCTTCAAGATTGCCATCGCCGCCAAACTCATTGGGCTCCCATTGTCCTTCTTGTCGAGAATAATTCAGTTTCAGCATCGAAGAAACCGCATCCACTCGAAATCCGTCAACATGATATCGATCCAACCAAAAACGGGCACTGCTAATTAAAAAGGAGCGCACTTCCCCCCGCTTATAATTGAATATATAGCTGTTCCAGTCGGGATGATATCCTTTCCGCATATCGGCATACTCATAGGTATGTGTTCCGTCGAACATAAACAGCCCGTGCGCATCGTAGGGAAAATGAGATGGCACCCAATCGAGTATTACGCCAATGCCGGCGCGATGAAAAGCATCGACCAGTGCCATGAATTGCTGCGGCGTACCCAAACGCGATGTAGGCGCAAAATAGCCGGTACCCTGATATCCCCAACTGCCGTCGAAAGGATGCTCCATCACGGGCATAAACTCTACATGTGTAAATCCCATATCCTGCACATAATGCACCAAACGCTCCGTGAGATACTCATAGGTATGATAGGATTCTTCGTCGTTTTTATCAGGACGCATCCAGCTGGGCAGATGCACTTCATAAACAGACCAGGGTGCATTGGTTGAATTGTGCTTGCTTCTAGTGTTCATCCATTCAGCATCCTGCCAGGAATAATCAAGTGCCCAAGTGATAGAAGCTGTTTGCGGTCTTTTTTCCCAGAAATAGGCATAGGGATCGCCTTTGTCAAGTGTTAATCCGCCGTATCCGTGAATATGATATTTATATGCTTCGCCCGCTTTGAGATGTGGAATAAATCCTTCCCATATACCCGATTGATCGAGGCGCACAAACAAAGGATGCGCTTGCACATTCCATTGATTGAAATTACCTATAACAGAAATATAGGTTGCATTGGGTGCCCAAACGGCAAAATAAAAACCCCTGGTGCCCAGCACTTCCATTTCATGGGCGCCAAAAAGTTCATAGCACCTGTAATTGGTTCCCTGCTGAAAATTGCTAATATCATCGCCTTCAAAACGGGAATAGTTCCATACTGAACGCGTGGTATCGACAAAATGACGATCCTCATAACGCGCTGTAATTTGCGCTTGCTGTTGCGACGGTTGAACTATTTTCTTTGATTTGGCCATGATGATCATGCTTGCGCACTCCGCTCCTGCTAATTACGTAATTCCAATACCTGTGTTGTCATGGGCTTTAGTTGCAGCTGATTTCCCAGTTCAAACAATTTTCCTTCCGCAACATCATAAGCCGAGCGAAATCCTTTTGTACGTTCCTGAAAACGTTCCAGCGAAATGGCTTTCACATCATTATTGGTATTCATGATGCACATGATGGTTTGCTGATCGTTGTAGCGGAAATACACATACACTCCATCCTGCGGAACAAATTGCATCATTTTACCATTCTGAATGGCTGAAGCATTTTTTCTAAACTGCGCAATGGTTCGCAAATAAGTAAAAGCTTCTTCCTCATCGCGCGTTCTTCCCGCTGAAGAGAATTTATTTTCTTTATCTGTTTTCCATCCACCCTGAAAATCTTTTCGCACCAAATCATCCGGATTGCTGTATCCATCCATCAATATCTCTGTTCCGTAATACAACTGAGGAATGCCTCTGCAAGTAAGCAGCCAGGCAATGCCCGCCTTGTACTTACGCAGGTCCTTGTTAACGAGTGAATAAAATCTGCTCACATCATGATTATCTAAAAAAATGACATGCTTCATGGGATCTTTATAAACATAGTCGTTACTGAGGGTTAGGTATAATCTGTTCACTCCTTCCGTCCACCCAAATGGCTGATTCAGCGCAGCGAAAATTCCGTAGAGATTCAACTGAAAATCAGTAACGCCCGGCAGATTGCTTTCATAAGCGATTCCTTTCAATTTATTTGCAGTAAAAAAAGCCTGATTGGGAATACCGTGCACCCAGGTTTCACCGAACAAACCGATATTGGGATATTCATCCAGCAAAGCCTGATTACATCTGTTCATAAATGAAAGATCGTTGTACGCATAAGTATCGATCCGCCAGCCGTCGATACCGAAAGCTTCGGTCCACCAAAGGGTATTTTGAATGAGAAAATTTGCAACGAATGGATTCCGCTGATTGAGATCCGGCAGGTGCGGCGTAAACCAGCCCTCTGTCATAATTTTTTTGTCCATAGCAGCTGCATATGGATCCATTAAGGTTTGATCTTTATAGCTTGTGTTCACTTGCTTACCCGGCCAGAAATTAAACCAGCTACTGTCGGGTATTTGCTGATACAACAGATGGTATTCTCCTACATGATTGTACACCACATCCTGAATCATTTTCATCCCCTTATTATGCATCGCATCAATCAGTGCTTGATATGCCGCATTACCGCCCAATCTTTTATCTACCTGATAATGATCGGTATGCCAGTAGCCATGAAATCCTGCATTGTATCTACCTGATTCCAAAAGCGGGGGCATATCATTTTCCAAAATCGGATTCAGCCAAATGCTGGTAACACCAAGATCCTGGAGATAGTCGAGGTTTTGTGTCACCCCCTGCAAATCGCCTCCGTGTCTTCGAGCACTCTGACTCCGATCGCATACCGTGTCGCGCATAGCAGAAAATGCATCATTGGATGGATCCCCATTTGCAAATCTGTCGGGCATAATCAGATAAATGAAATCAGCGGCACTAATTCCCTGTGCAAAAGCCACGCCTTTGCCTTTACGCCTTTCTTTGAGCTCGTAAGTGAGGGTTGTTGTTTTAGTACCTTCCAAGCTGATCGTTACATTTCCCGGACGTGCATTGGATGCAATTAGTAAGTCGAGCGCCAGATAATTTGGATTAGGGAAACGATGCACGCGCTCTAGCTTAATACCGTCATGACGCAACGATACTTTTTTACTGGCGCCAATGCTCTCCCCATGAATCAATAATTGCAACTTGGGATTTTTCATACCTACCCACCAATGAGTGGGATAAACGCTGATATTACTTTGTCCGAGGATCGTTTGAGCAGCAATGATTAGAACAATAAAAAAAACAGATTGACGCACCAAGAGTTTCATATCAGATTGGTTCAGGAATTAGATTTGATTCGAAGTGTAAGCAAGGCAGCAATGATCATCGAAAAGCCGCCAAGCACAATTGTATAGATGGCTTCTCCTTGAAATAAATGTTTGGTCATGATACCCAGCAGCGTAGCAGCAAGTATTTGCGGAATCACGATAAAGAAATTAAAGATTCCCATGAATACACCCATTTTGTGTGCAGGAAGCGATTGCGTAAGCATGGAGTAAGGCATAGCCAAAATACTGCACCATGCCAATCCCACACCGGCCATACTCAGAATAAGCAGACTTTCTTCTTTTATAAAAAGGAAAGAAATCAAACCCAGTCCACCTGCAATCAATGCAATCATATGCGTAACCGCTCTGGAATAAGCTTTCGCCAGCACAGGCAACAGAAAAGCAAAGAGCGCGGAGAAACCGTTGTAGTATGCAAACAATACTCCTACCCAGTTTCCGATGCGGTTATACGCTTCGGATTGCGTATCGGTAGTGCCTGCAAGATGCTGCGCCAATGCGGGTGTCGCATAAATCCACATAGCAAAAAGCGCAAACCAGGAAAAGAACTGCACAACAGCGAGCTTTTTCATGGTGCCGGGTAAATGATTCAAATCATCCATCACCTCTACAAAACCCTGCAAAGCGCGACTGCTTCTGAACATATAGGCGATCAACTGAAATAACCCATAAGCTGTAATTCCTCCGGTAAGAACATACAACTCTTTTTCAAGTGGTTGTGCAGCAGACTGATTATACAAAAAAAGCAATGCGGAAAAAACCACACCAACCATAAACCAGGCAAATCCGCGTGTAAGAAAATAGTTGGCGCTGGTTTTGATCTCAGTGCTATGAATGTCATTTTCGATTTCTCCAAATTGCTTGAGCTCTTCCGCGGAATACTCTTTCGTGGTAAATACAGTATAAGCAATCGTAAGCATGTAAATCGCTGCACCGATGATAAAGGAATAGCGAACTGAATCGGGAATTACGCCCGGCGCTGCTTCATTAGAAACGCCCCATTGAGTAAGGAAATAAGGCAATACCGAGGAAATCACTGCCCCTATGCCAATAAAAAAGCTTTGCATTGCAAAACCGGTGGTACGCTGCTCATCGGGGAGCAGATCGCCAACAAAAGCGCGAAAGGGTTCCATGGAAATATTGATCGATGCATCGAGCAGCCAAAGCATTACAGCTGCCATCCAAAGTGCATCCACCTCGGGAAATGCGATCAATGCAAGTGAAGCGAGGATCGCGCCGCCTAAAAAATAAGGTCTGCGTCTGCCCAGCTTGCCCATCCATGTTTTATCGCTGATATGCCCGATAATGGGCTGCACCAGCAATCCGGTGAGCGGAGCTGCAATCCACAAAATGGGGATCTCTTCAATTTTAGCGCCAAGCGTCTGGAAAATGCGACTCACATTGGCGTTTTGCAAACCAAAAGCAAATTGAATGCCCATGAAGCCAACGCTCATGTTTACAATTTGCGCAATCGAAAGCCGGGGTTTGGTTGTTCTCATAATACAGATAGGTTGGTTTATTCAATCACAAAACCGTCGTGCAGCACAGCGCCTTTCTTAACAGCAACAATACCTTCCTTTACGGTATATAATGCATGGTCGGTATTAGCCAAATGAGCACCGCCGTTAATACGGACATCGTTACCTATGCGACAGTTTTTATCAATGATGGCATTGCGAATATAACAGCGTTCGCCGATACCTAATTTAGGAATTCCTCTTTCCAAAGCATCTTGCATATCGGAAAGTGTTTCGTAATAATCATTCCCCATAATATAGGTACTTACAACGGTTGTATCAGCTCCTATTCGCGTTCTGATACCAATGACGCTGTTTTCAATGCGACTGGCCAAAATAATGGAACCCTCCGCAATGATGGTTTTTTCAAGCATGGTACCACTGATTTTTGCAGGTGGCAACATGCGCGCCCGGGTAAATACCGGTTTGGCATTGTCGAATAAATTGAAATCAGGAATTTCCTGCGTTAGCGCAAGATTGGCTTCAAAGAAGGAATAAATGTTTCCGATGTCTGTCCAGTAGCTTTCATATTGATAACTGGCAACTTTATACTTATTGATACAATGAGGTATAATCTCTTTTCCAAAATCCGTTGCATAGGCCATTTCGTCTTGCAATAAATCAAAGAGCAACTTGCGGTTGAAGATATAGATACCCATCGAGGCAAGATACACACGCCCTTGCTGTTGCATTTCGGCACCCGTATCACTCACCCACTCCGGCAGCAGTTCCTTCTTTGGCTTTTCAATAAAAGAAGTGATATAGCTAGCTGCATTCGATTTTAAAATACCAAATTCGGGCGCTTCCCTTTCTGCAACGGGAATGGTAGCAATGGAAATATCAGCACCGAGTTGTTTATGCTGCTGAAGCATAGCTGAAAAATCCATCTGATACAGCTGATCGCCGCTGAGGATAAGAATGTATTCACTCTCCTGCTGCTCAATATGTCGAAGTCCTTGTCGCACTGCATCGGCCGTACCCTGAAACCAGCCCTGGTTATCGGGCGTTTGCTCCGCCGCAATGATATCTACAAATGCACTGGAGAAAGCACTGAAATGATACGTGTTTTTGATATGCTTGTTCAGCGATGCACTGTTAAACTGTGTGAGCACATACATGCGGGTAATGCCCGAGTTGATACAGTTGCTGATGGGAATATCCACTAGGCGATACTTGCCTGCAATGGGAACTGCCGGTTTACTTCGGCTTGCCGTAAGCGGATAGAGGCGTGTACCCGCACCTCCTCCTAAAATTACCGCCAAAACAGAACTGCTGATATGCATTGAATGAATGTTTTACGAAGTGATGACTCCTACACTTTTATACAACGAAGCATATTGATGTATGCTGTGTTGCCAGCTGTTGTCGATAGACATCATTTGCTTTCGCACATGATGCATGTGTGTTTCATTCGGGTACATCTCACAGGCGCGCCAAACGGCATGCGTAATGGCTCCTGCGCTCGCATCATCAAACATGATTCCGAAGCCATCCTTATCTCCAATATCGCGTACGGTATCTTTTAAACCACCTGTTCTACGAACTATCGGTACCGTACCATACCGAAGTGCATACATCTGGTTGAGTCCACATGGCTCAACCCTGCTGGGCATGAGCAGAAAATCAGCACCGGCATACATCAGGTGACTCAAACTTTCGTTGTAACCAATGTAGCAAGCATAATCGTGCTGCGATAAGGAGAGCAAGCGATTCAAATCGGACTCTACTTGCGGATCACCACTGCCCAGTATCAAAAAATTCATACGCCGACCAATATGATGAAAGGCATCGGCAATGGCCGGAGCCAGCAGATCAGCTGCCTTTTCTTCTACAAGCCGGCCAATAAAAATAATGAGCGGTTTTTGTGAATCCAAGCCAAATGTTTCACAAAGCAGTTTTTTATTTTTTGCTTTTCCTTCGGTAACGGTTTGACTGCTATAATCGTGCTGCAGATATTTATCGGCTGCAGGATTCCAAACTGCAGTATCGATGCCATTCAAAATGCCCACAGATTTTGAAGCTTCCGAAATAAAAAGATGTTCAAGCCCGTTGCTATTGCTTTTTAACTCCTCTAAATAAGATGTACTTACCGTTGTTACCTTCCAGGCACAACGTAAGCCAGAAGCCAGCGGATTCAAATTACCATTCCATTCCAGCAAGCCCCTTTTCCATGGATCCCATGCGGGGATGTACTGCGTTCTACTCATATCCATCCAACCCTGATACTGCGCATTGTGCACAGTAAGCACAGTGGGAATATTTCGCAAGGATGCATAGCGATAGCAATGCTGCATCATAAAAGGAATGAGTGCAGTGTGGTGATCATGTACATGCACAATATCCGGCTGGTGCGACCAGCTGCGCAGCCAGTCGAGCACAGCAATTTGAAAAGCAGTGAAACGCTGTGCATCATCATCATAACCATATACCTGCTCACGATCGAGCAAGCCGTAGATATCTACCAGGTACAATTCAAAACCCAGCTGATTGTTTTTTTCGCGGATGATGGTGAAATCGAAATACCAGTCTGCCAAATTGCTCACCCCCTTGTGCACCACTTCAAAATGATGCTGATACAAAAAACGAGTGCGGTACATGGGCATGATCACTTTGGCATGATCACCGGCTTTTACCTGATACTTGGGTAAGGCACCCACAACATCGCCTAACCCACCCGCCTTGGCAACGGGATAGCATTCGGCAGACACGTGTAGTATTTCCATGTACCTGAGTTTGAATCAATTCCGCATGAATATAAGCAGGAGTTTGAGCGGAACCAAAAATTGAACAGATAATTTTTCAATATCAAAATTTATTACTTTCACCCCTATTTATCACCAAAACGATCCCATGCAACCCTCCACTAAGTGGTCTCAGTTTGGAACGCTCATCAGCGTGTTCTTTTTCTGGGGTTTTGTTGCGGCCAGCAACGATATCTTGATACCTGTTTTTAAAGAAGAGCTTGACTTGAAACAATGGCAATCACAAATGATTTCTTTTGCTTTCTATGTTGCATATACTGTTGGCTCGCTGATTTATTATTTTGTTTCAAAAGCAACAGGGAAAGATTTGCTCCAGCGCATGGGCTATAAAAACGGCATCTCTGTTGGATTGATCATCTCAGCACTGGGCACTTTGCTGTTTTATCCGGCTGCCGAACAATCTTCTTTTGGCATCATGATTACCGGTTTGTTTATTGTAGGACTTGGTTTTTCATTACAACAAACAGCTGCCAATCCCCTGGCCATTATTATGGGCGATCCGCAAAAAGGATCGCAAAGACTGAGCATGGCGGGCGGCATCAATAATTTTGGCACCACGATCGGACCGCTCCTGATCAGCTTTGCCATTTTCGGAACGGTAACTGCAGGCGCAAAAGCTGAAGCCAGCATCGAAAGCATAAAGATTCCATACCTCATACTGGGAGCGGCTTTCGTAGCTGTGGCATTGATTTTTCGTTTTTCTTCCGTTCCAAACAGTATTGAACTCAATACTGCTTCATCTGATGCGGACATAAAAAGCACATCGCAGCAAAAAGAAAAATCTGGTCCGCTGAAATACAGTCAATTGGTATTGGGCATGGTTGGCATTTTTGTGTATGTAGGTGTTGAAGTGAGCACTGCCAGCAACCTGCCGGAATTTATGAAACAGCATTTACAGGTAAACGGACAACCCTTCCCTACTGAAATGATGGCGCCCTATATATCGCTTTTCTGGGCAAGTTTAATGATTGGCAGGTGGACAGGTGCCGCTGGTGCGTTTGATGTAAAAGCTAGCTTTCGTAAAATGCTTCAATTCCTTATGCCTTATCTGGCATTTGGCGTGTTTTTGCTGGTAAACAAAATTGCCAATCACGATCTCACTCCCTTTTATATATATGGCCTGGTGATTGTAGTGATGATTGCCGGAGACATCCTAAGCAAGGGAAATCCTGCCCGACAACTTTTGATTTTTTCTATCATGGGCATCGCTGCATTGTTTGTAGGTATGCTGGCAGATGGCATGACCAGCGTTTATGCTTTTATCAGCGTAGGCCTTTTCTGCTCAACCCTATGGCCCTGTATTTTCACGTTGGCGATTGCAGGATTGGGCAAACATACCAATGAAGGTGCGAGCCTGCTGATTATGATGATCATGGGCGGCGGCATCATTAGCTTATTACAGGGCTTTGTAGCATCGGATGATTTGCTGGGCATACAATGGTCTTATTTGGTAGGCGTGGCATGCTTTGCCTACCTTGCTTTTTACGCAGTTCGTGCAAAAGCAATTTTAAAAGAACAGGGAATTGATTACGATCAAAAGCTTTCCGGAGCACATTAATAGTATATCATGACGCAACCAGCGAAACTTGCCATCGGTATTGATATAGGAGGAACAACAACCAAGTTCGGCATTGTAAATGCGGAAGGCAATATATTAGAGCAGGATCGGATTCTTACCAATACCCATGAGATCGCATCTGACTTTATCAAAGAGCTGGCC
Source organism: uncultured Chitinophagaceae bacterium (assembly GCA_964505195.1). Classification (GTDB taxonomy): domain Bacteria; phylum Bacteroidota; class Bacteroidia; order Chitinophagales; family Chitinophagaceae; genus CAZDGV01. The sequence continues at coordinate 33,290 of CAZDGV010000003.1, read as the reverse complement.
GGAAAGTTGATGCCGATGGTGGAAAGAAATGGAGGCATCGAAAACTTCAAAGGCATTGGAATGGGTGCACCGAATGGGAACTATTATACAGGGACTATTGAATATGCGCCTAACTTAAAATGGAAGGGCATCATTCCTATCGCCCGACTGATGGAAGAGAAGTTTGGACTGCCTACTTTTCTCACCAACGATGCCAATGCTGCTGCCATGGGCGAAATGATGTATGGCTGTGCGAAAGGCATGAAGCATTTTATCACCATTACACTTGGCACTGGCGTAGGCAGCGGTATTGTGATTGATGGAAAAATTCTTTTGGGACATGATGGCTTTGCAGGCGAGCTGGGACATACCATTATTCGTCCGGGAGGCAGATTACACAAAGGAACCGGCATTCGCGGAACGCTTGAAGCCTATGCTTCGGCAACCGGCGTGCGTGAAACAGCCCTTGAATTTTTAACGGATGAGCCCGACACGGAAAGCCTGTTGCGCAACTACACCATTGAAGAACTCACCAGCGAAACAGTTTTTAACTGCGCCATGCAGGGCGACAAAATCGCCAATCGGATTTTTGAGTTTACCGGAGAAATTCTGGGTGAAGCACTTGCTAATTTCGTAATGTTTTCATCCCCGCAGGCGATTGTACTTTTTGGCGGACTTACCAAAGCCGGAGATCTTATACTCAACCCAACGGTACAGGCCATGGAATGTAATCTGATTCAGATTTTCAAGAATAAAGTAAAAGTAATGTTCAGCAATCTGAAAGAGGCCGATGCTGCTATTTTAGGCGCAAGCGCGCTGGTTTGGGAATAGAAACGTAATTACGTATCGAACTGCACTGTTGGCGTAATGCTTAGTCCGGGCAATTCCTCGATGTGGGGTTGTGCATCTTTAAAATGTAAACCGGTCGCCAAGTCTTCTGCCAACAACAACGGACCATCCATATCGAGATAATCAACCAGCGGCGACAATTGCGCGAGCGCTGCAGAACCAATGCTGCTTTCATTCATGCATCCCAACATCACTTTCATACCCAACGAACGGGCATGTGTAATCATACGACGCGCAGGTGTAATACCACTGCATTTGGTAAGTTTGATATTGATGCCGTGAAAATGATGCAGACATTTTTCAACATCTGATTCCGACACACAACTCTCGTCGGCCATCAGCGGCAAGGGTGATTTTTCATACAATATTTTCATCCCCTCCCAATCGTCTTTTGCCAAAGGTTGCTCCACCAACTCCACTCCCAGTGCTTTCATCTGTTCTATTTTCGGCAATGCTTCGGAAACGGTCCATGCTGCATTCGCATCCACTCTGAAAACTGCATCGGTATGCTGCCTGAGGGCTGTGAGTATTTCAATATCGTGATCGGTTCCTACTTTAATTTTATACACAGGCCATGGCTGCTCCTTCATTTTAGCAACCATCTTATCAATGCTGTCAATTCCAATGGTGAAATCAGTTATTGGCGCTTGCTTCATTTGTAACCCCCATATACGAGAAAGCGATGCGCCGCGCATCTTACCATATAAGTCCCACCCTGCCATATCAAGTGCACATACCAGGAAGGGATTATTAGGATACAGATGATGCAAATAATGCCAGTAACGCTCAGGATCGGTGAAGGCAAATTTTTCAACCAGTATTTTCTTGCGTTCCAAATCAGCCGCCATCTGCTCTGCAGAAATATTATAGTATGTGATGGCAGGTGCTTCACCGTAACCCTTTCTGCCCAAATGCTCCAGCTCCACAACAATACCGGGCTGATGCGTTTTTGTTCCCTTTGAAATGGTAAAGGGATGACGAAAAGGAAGTTGAAATATTTTATATCTGAGTTTCATGTTACTTCAAACGATTACAAAGCTTTCAAAGCAAGTTTAAAAACAGATTCATTATTCAATGGCAGCTGAAGCAATAGGCGCTTCGTTTCTTCCACTCATTTGAATCATTTCATGCAATGCCTCGCTGAATGCTGCTTCCTGCTGCAACGCTTCCAGCGATAGATGCATGCGATAACGCCAATAATGCTTGGGGTTGGCAGGCACATTAATACGTTCTTCTTCGGGGCGCTCACGCCGCAAGCTTTCGCTCATGCCCAGCAGTTCTTGCAACTGGAAGATGCTCCACATGGCAGGACCATGCAAGTGCTGCTGAATAATTTGCTTTACAATCCAGGCCTCGCAGAAATAAGGTGCTTCGCCCCAGCGACCCAGCACCTGATTATAAAATTTTTGAGTGGTAGCACGATCTTCTTCCCACCAGCCACGGATGGTACTCATATCATGCGTGGAAGGTGTAACCACACTCAAGTAGGGTCCCTGGTCGGGGATGAAGAATTGATGACGCGCATCCTTTGGCATACGCTGAATATCCAAACTTAAAATACCCAGCTGCCGCATTACATCCGGCACACAGGCAGGCACCATACCCAGGTCTTCCCCGCATATGAGCATATTGGTAGCACGCTTCAGAAAGGGAAGCTTTTGCATGGCTTCCTTACGCCAGAAATCATCCTGCCGGCGATAGAAATAATCAACATATAAATTTTTGAGCTTGCCCTGCATGTCTACATCGAGCTGCGCAAAAGAAGCGGTGTTTTCCATGGTGATGCGGAAATGAAATGACTGCGCATCTTCGGCCTGCAATAAAATAACATTCGAAATGAGATCGTATAATGCATAGCGGATGCGTTCATTTTCATCGCTCACCGGCAACGCATCAAAATGATCGGCAACTTTTCTCTGCGTGTTAAATGCTTCCTTAAGTTGATAATGACCATTTCCTGTTTCCTCCAAAAAAGGTACTACCTTATAAACAGCTGATCCAAGCAAATCATTTAATACCGCATCATTGATATACGGTTTGCAAAGCCGGTTATAATCGAACCACATACCGGCTTGCGCAAATTCAGTAACATGTATGGGGATAGCCGGAACAAAATGACCCAAAATACCTTCTACGGCATGCATGGGAATACTCCAGATGCGGAAGAAGCCAAGAATATGATCAATGCGAAAAGCATCGAAGTAGTTGCTCATTTGTTCAAAGCGCTTGCGCCACCAGGCAAAGCCATCGGCTTCCATCTGTTGCCAGTTGTAAGTGGGGAAGCCCCAGTTTTGACCCTTCACAGCAAAATCATCGGGCGGCGCTCCTGCTTGCATATCCATATTGTACAGCGATGGCTCTACCCATGCATCGCAGCTGTTACGATAAATGCCAATGGGAATATCGCCTTTCAAAATAATGCCGTGCTTATGTGCATAGGCAGCCGCATCTTTCAGTTGAAGATGCAAGTGATATTGGGTGAAATAGTAAATGGCAATTTCATCATGATGCTTTCGCGCGGGATCAACGAGCTTTTCAATTTCGATTGCACGATACACACCATGTGTTTTCCATTTGCTGAAATCCGGCGTATGGTATTTTTCACGCAGATAGCAAAAGGCAGCATAGGAAACAAGCCAGTGCCGATTGCTTTCAAAAAAAGAAATGAACTCGGGATCTTCCTGCAGAGCCGCTTTGCGATCGGCATAAATATCGCGGATAGCAGCCCATTTGTATTTCATCACCTGCTCATAATCGATCTCGGCAAGCTGATTGAGTTGCTGTTGCTTACGCCGAACGGAACGTATAACGGGATGATTGCTGCTCCCTGCCATTTTTTCGAGGTTCACATAAACGGGATGCAGCGCAAAGGCAGAAATAGCAGCATAGGGATAGGAGTCTGTCCAGCTATGTGTTGCCGTGGTATCGTTCACGGGCAGAATTTGAATCAGCTTCAGCCCCACTGCTTTTGCCCAGTTCACCAGTGCTTTCAGATCGGTAAATTCACCAACGCCCCCTCCCTTTTCGCTGCGCAAGCTGAAAACCGGAATGGCAAGGCCCGCGCCGCGCCAGGTGTTATTGGGAAGCTGCGCAAAGCCGTCGTGCAGAATGGTGATTTTCTTTTTCTCATTACCATTATACAAGATGCGATTGTTGCCGTTTTCATAGCAAACAAACTTTTTATCACGGGTGTTGTACACACCGTATTTATAGGAGGCAGGTAAATTTTCCTGTTGCAGGTTTAGCTTGGCCGTCCACCACGCGCCTTCCGGCTGCATCAGCACGGGGTCATCCGAATTCCACTGACCTAAAGCATTGCAGTTGCCCAGCATACAAAGCACTTCATCCTGCTGCAAGAGTGGTGCTTTTACTTTAAATACATGCGACACATTACGGTAACTCTTTGGCTTGGATTTCTTATGCTGTGGCAGCAGTACTTTCTGAAATGGCTGGGTATAAAAAACATTTTCAAAATCGCCGGCATGATTCCATGTGTCGATCAGCGACAGTTCATTAACATTGAGTTTTAAAAAGGGCACTTCGCGATCCTCCCCCCACTCGATTACTTCTTCGCCATGCTCATTGTAAAAAATGTATTTATACTGGAGCGGATCCGGATTGTTTTTTTCTATTTCAATATTGGCCGTCCAGTATTCATCATTCATATATTCCATGGGCAGGGCTTTTGTGATTTCGCCATTGCCAAGTGCTGCGCAGTTGCCGGAAACGGAGAGCCGCTGACCATACTGGGTATGAAAACGGATAAAAAACTGAATCTTCATAACTAGGGAACGTTGGAGGGCGAAAATACTCCAAATTTTCGGAGCATCGGATGGCAAATCCCCTGTCGATTTCAAGTTCAATTCAAAGGCAACCCTTATCTTCGCAAAAATTTTAGACTCATGGAAAAGAAATCTGCCGCATTACATTGGTTGCTGTTTTTTGCTTCCGTTGCCGCATTTGTTGTACTGTATTTTGTTTACCCCGAACTTATTACCGTTACCTTTCCTTTTATCGTTTACTTTTTTGCAAAGGGACTGGATTTAATTTAAGTTGACACCGAAACTAACTGATATAAAAAGCCCCGCAAATGCGGGGCTTTTCTTTAACTATGAACTTATGAAACATTATTTCACTTCTTCAAATTCAGCATCAGTTACATTGTCCGACTTAGCAGTTTCCTCAGCGGGCTGCGCACTTGCATCACCAGCTGCACCGGCACCCTGCGTTGCTTTGTAAATCTCTTCGCTGGCTGCTGTCCATGCAGTGTTCATTTCTGCCATGGCTGCATCGATGCCGGCGATATCCTGTGCTTTGTGCGCAGTTTTGAGCTTTTCAAGTGCTGCTTCGATCGGCGCTTTTTTCTCAGCAGGAATTTTATCGCCATACTCGCTCAGCTGCTTTTCGGTTTGGAAAATCATGCTATCGGCCGCATTCACTTTTTCCACTTTTTCGCGCGCTTCCTTATCAGATGCTTCGTTGGCTTTTGCTTCTGCTTTCATCTTTTCAATCTCCTCTTTGTTCAAGCCACTGCCCGCTTCAATATGAATTTTTTGTTCCTTGCCGGTGCCTTTGTCTTTTGCAGTTACATGCAAAATGCCGTTGGCATCGATATCGAAGATTACTTCAATTTGCGGAACGCCGCGGGGTGCGGGCGGAATGCCGTCGAGGTTGAAGATGCCTAAGCTCTTATTGTCTTTCGACATCGGACGTTCACCCTGCAATACATGAATTTGTACGCCGGGCTGATTATCGGCAGCCGTAGAAAACACTTCAGATTTTTTGGTGGGGATGGTGGTATTTGCCGGAATGAGTGGCGTCATCACACCTCCGAGGGTTTCGATACCCAGACTGAGCGGTGTAACATCGAGCAACAATACATCCTTCACTTCACCGGTAAGTACTGCACCTTGAATGGCGGCACCTACTGCTACCACTTCATCGGGGTTTACACCTCTGTTGGGCTTTCTTCCGAAGAACTTTTCTACAATTTCCTGCACTTTGGGTATGCGGGTACTTCCGCCCACCAAAATCACTTCATCAATTTCTGAAGCGTTCATGCCTGCATCTTTTAATGCTGCTTCGCAAGGCTTTAAACAGCGTGTAAAAAGGTCATCGCTCAGCTGCTCAAATTTGGCCTTGGTAAGCTTCAGCACCAGGTGCTTGGGCACACCGTCTACTGCGGTGATATAGGGTAAGTTGATTTCTGTTTCGGTAGAGGAGCTCAGCTCGATCTTTGCTTTTTCTGCTGCTTCTTTCAAACGCTGCAAGGCCATAGGATCTTTGCGCAGATCGATGTTTTCCTGCTCTTTGAAGCTGTCGGCCAGCCAGTCGATGATTACTTTATCAAAATCATCACCACCCAAATGGGTATCGCCATTGGTAGATTTCACTTCGAAAACGCCATCGCCCAATTCGAGGATGGAAATATCGAAGGTACCGCCACCCAGGTCGAATACGGCGATCTTCTGTTCCTGATGCTTCTTGTCTAATCCATATGCCAGAGCAGCAGCCGTGGGCTCGTTTACGATACGGCGTACGGTCAGCCCTGCAATCTCACCTGCCTCTTTGGTAGCCTGACGTTGAGCATCGTTAAAGTAGGCCGGAACAGTAATAACTGCCTCCGTAACTTCCTGACCCAGATAGTCTTCTGCGGTTTTCTTCATTTTTTGCAAGACCATTGCGCTGATCTCCTGCGGCGTGTATAAACGGCCGTCTATGTCAATTCGACAAGTATTATTGTCGCCTTTGGCAACCTTATAGCTCCAGTGCTTTATTTCCTCACCCACTTCGTCGTACCTTCGACCCATAAAGCGCTTCACGCTGGTGATGGTATTGATGGGGTTGGTAATGGCCTGACGCTTGGCAGGATCTCCCACTTTGCGCTCTCCGTTTTTCAGAAATGCCACAATACTGGGCGTTGTGCGTCTGCCTTCATCGTTGGCGATCACCACCGGCTCGGCGCCTTCCATCACTGCAACGCAACTATTGGTTGTTCCTAAGTCGATTCCGATAATTTTTCCCATGATCTTTATTTTAATATGCCTATCTAGCTTCAATCTTAATGCCATGACAGTATTCTGTGAAAAATTGGCAGAAATTAGGTTGAAAAGGGTCAAAATATCGCAGAATTCCTTCCGCAACTGAAAAAATGGGAGTTGCTATTGAAACCAATCTAATTAACAAACCGCGCTGAGCACCTGGGCCTATCTTTGCCGGCAAATAACATCTGGAATGAAGGTTTTTAAATTCGGGGGAGCGAGCGTTAACGGGCATGAGAAAATCAGGAATCTGGCTTCCATTCTTGCAGCCACGCCGAAAGAACCCCTGCTGGTGGTAGTATCGGCCATGGGCAAAACCACCAATGCCCTCGAAAAAGTAGCTGAAGCCTTTTATGCAGGCAAAAAGGATGAAGCCCTCCAGCTTTTCAGAGCCATCAAGTTGCAGCACCTCGATGAAGCCAAATTTTTACTGGTGAAGCATTTTAATGAAACACTGGCAAGGATGAACGATTTTTTCACGGAGGTGGAGTGGTTGTTGCACGATAAGCCTGTTCAAAGTTTTGATTATTACTATGATCAAATTGTATGCGTAGGCGAGCTACTCAGCACCACCCTTATTGCAGCATATTTACAAGAAAGTGGTATTGCCTGCAGCTGGATCGACATTCGTGATGTGGTGCGCACCGACGATCAATTCAGGGATGCCAGTGTAAACATCGATTATACTCAGCAACAAGCAAAAGCTACCATCGCTCCTATTTTACAACAAACAGGTTTAGTGGTAACGCAGGGTTTTATCGGCTGTACCGATGAAAACGAAAGCACCACTTTGGGAAGAGAAGGAAGCGATTACACGGCCGCACTACTTGCCAATATGCTTGAAGCAGAAGCGGTGGTAATATGGAAAGATGTGCCGGGTGTGATGAATGCCGATCCGAAAGCATTCCCCGAAGCAACGCTTATTCCCGAGCTGAACTACAGAGAGGCGATTGAAATGACTTACTACGGCGCACAGGTCATTCACCCCAAAACCATCAAGCCGCTGCAAAACAAAAGCATCCCGCTCTTCGTAAAATCATTTCAGGATCCCAGTTTACCGGGAACCGTCATCCACAATCATACAGTAAAAACCATGCCCTGCATGGTAGTACGAAAAGAGCAGCAGGTACTCATGCAACTTCAAACGGCCGACTATAGTTTTATTGGTGAGCAGCCAATGGGTATGCTGTACCAGATGATGGCCGCCTTACATGTTCGTCCGAACCTGATACAAACCGGTGCAGTGGCAGTGCAATTATGTTTGGATGATCACCCTGAAAAAATTGAAAAGCTGGCGACTGAAGCCGCCCGCATTTTTGAAGTACAGCTGCAAAAAGGATTGCGCTTGCTTACCATGCGTCATCCGCAAGAATCGTGGTTGCAGCAATTAATAAGAGGTGAAAAAATTGTGTTGCGACAGGAAAGCAGCGAAACCATTCAGCTGCTTTTGCAGTAAGAAAAATTATAAATCCTCAGGGGCTGTAATATTTACGCTTTGTTTTAAAACCGAACTAACTTTTTGCCCGTCCTTTATAGCCGGATGCCATTTTAGTTCCTTTTCAAAGCGCTCCAAAACGATTTTATTCAGCTGGTCACTTCCGCCACGAATGATGCGGGGAACGCGTGTGTTGCCCTCTGCATCTACAATAAACTCCAATTGAAAATTCACAGATGCGCCTTCTGGCAAGGTTTTGCCCAGTTCACTACTTAGGTTGAAGAGCCAACGCTGTAAGGCAGCATTTCCTGATGCAAACTGCGGCACTTTATCTACCTGCGATACCGGCTGAAAAGCATCAAAAGGATCCACCGGCTTTACTTCTTCTTCATCAATGGGCAGCCGCGCCACTTTGGGGGTAGCAGGATCGGTAGCGATCACATAATTCCCCTTGGGGTTTACCATGATCACCGGCAGTTGACGCGTATCTTCAAAATACTCATAGGCATCTCGAAGCTTCATGGAAAATTCTTGCGCATCTAGTTTGTTTTTGGTTTTGTTCGCAAACTGTGCCATGGCTTTTTTACTGTCGTAGCGCATGGGAAAAACATGCACGGGTATAAAATCCTGTCCGCGCTCTTTCATCTGAAACGCAAGAAAATATACTTCTTCAATCAGCGAATCGGTAAGTGGCAAACAGCCGATGGTTACACAATCGCCATGAATATAAATATCACCGCCCGGCTTTTTACTGTCGGAAAGTATCTCATCCGAAATATTGGGATAGTTGAGCCCCAGCGCAAGATGGTATGTACTGTTGGGCCTGAATTCATTTACATAGTAAAACCCTTCCGGAATTTGTTTATCACCTTCTCTTCGTTTTGGACCGAAGCTGCCGGAAGTGGCACATACTTTATACGACTTAAAAAGCTTGAACTTTTCCGACCAATCGTGTTTCACCCATACTTCCAAAAGCTTTTCATGCTTGAAGGAGCGGATGTACATGTATTTGGCGGGCCATGAAAAACCTTTTTCGGAAAATTGCTTGCGGATAGAATCTTTTACTCGATCGAAAATGCTGACAAGCTTCACATTGCGCACCGGCAAATCATCGGCCGAATACTGCGCCTGTGCATATCCGATGCACATTAAAAAGCCGCAAAGCGTGATCAAGTTTTTCACCATAGGGATGATGGGCAAGAGCATCACAAAAATACCGCAAATTGATGAAACCCTTGCTGTTGCCTAAATTTTCGGAAAGCTTTTACAAATTACCTCGATCGGCCTGCTCACGCTCAATGGCTTCGAACAAAGCTTTGAAGTTTCCTTTTCCAAAACTTTTCGCACCCTTGCGCTGAATGATTTCAAAAAATAAAGTTGGTCTGTCTTGTACGGGTTTGGTAAATAACTGGAGTAAATATCCTTCATCGTCACGGTCAACCAGTATGCCCAATTCTTTCAACGGCTCCAAATCTTCGTCGATCTCTCCCACCCGATCAATCAAATCATCGTAATATGTGTTTGGTACACGCAAAAATTCAACGCCCCTGTTGCGCAACGCTGTAACGGTTGCCACGATATCGTTAGTGGCCATGGCAACATGCTGCACTCCTTCCCCATCATAAAATTCGAGATACTCTTCCACCTGCGATTTTTTCTTTCCTTCAGCCGGTTCATTGATAGGGAATTTCACATAGCCATTTCCATTGCTCATTACTTTACTCATGAGCGCTGAATATTCTGTTGAAATGTCATTATCGTCGAATGAAAGAATATTGCGGAAGCCCATCACATCTTCGTAATACTTCACCCACTTGTTCATCTGATTCCAACCCACATTTCCCACGCAGTGATCCACGTAAAGCAAGCCGGTGGTGGTGGTTTTCATATAAGGATTCGTCCATGCACGGAAGCCGGGCATAAAAACGCCTGTGTAATTGTTGCGCTCAATGAATAAATGCACCACATCGCCATAGGTGCGTATGCCACTTATTACCACTAAGCCATGGTCATCTTTCAATTCTGTGGGCTCCATGTAAGATACACCACCTCTGCTTGTCGTTTCCTGCCAGGCAGCACGCGCATCATCTACACGCAGTGCCAGTACTTTTACCCCATCGCCATGCTTATAAATATGATCTGCCATTTCATTTCCGCTGCGCAGGGGCGTGGTTAAAACAAAGGTGAGTTTATGCTGACGCACAGCATAGCTGGTGCGATCTTTTAAACCCGTTTCCGGACCGGCATAAGCGAGGGGCTCAAAGCCAAAAGCATGAACATAATAATTGGCGGCCTGCTTTGCATTGCCAACATATAATTCAACATAATCGGTTCCCTGAAGGGGAAGAAAATCGGTGGTGGACTGAGCAGAAGCTTTCGTTGCAGAAATAGTGGACATATAAAAAGTTGTTGTGAAATGAATAAAGAGAAAAAACTGTGCATCAATATACCATCAAATCTTATTGATCGCTAGGGCTTCCATCAGCAGGCAGTAATTCACCCTGCGGTCGTTGAAACGTTTATGCGGATAATCGGGAAGCATGGCGTAAAATTAATGAAAAAGCCTTTCTTACGCTTTCAATGCAGAATGGATTGCACGATGACGCGGGTTTAAACTTTATCTTTGCCGCATGATGAAAGTCGGCATTCTCGGAGGCGGACAGCTGGGCCGCATGTTGCTGCAGGCAGCTGCCAACTACCCCGTAGAAACCTATGTGCTTGAAAACGATGCCGCTTGTCCGGCTGCACATCTTTGTCACCATTTTACCCTCGGCGACATACGCGACTTCGACGCGGTGTATCATTTTGGCAAGCAGCTCGATGCAATCACCATCGAAATTGAGAGTGTGAATGTAGATGCCCTTGAAAAATTGGAACAAGAAGGCGTACGCGTTTATCCCCGTCCGCATGCACTGCGTATCATCAAAAACAAAATTCATCAAAAGCAGTTTTATCAAACACATGATATACCGAGCTCCGAATTTATTATAGTAGAAAATGCTGCAGCCCTGGCACAACAAACGGCTTTTTTACCTGCCGTACAAAAGCTGGGAACAGGCGGCTACGACGGACGCGGTGTGCAAGTGCTTAGATCAGCAGCCGATCTCTCAATGGGCTTTGATGCACCCAGCGTGTTGGAGAAAATGGTTGAGATCGACAAAGAAATTTCGATGATTGTAGCGGTGGGCGAAAACGGCGATACGGCTATTTACCCTCCTGCTGAAATGGTCTTCGATCCGGCACTCAATTTGCTCGACTATCAGCTATCGCCGGCAGCCTTGCCTGAAAATATTTTACACCTGCTCGAAGCGGTCTCAAAAAAAGTAGTGCAGCATTTGCAGTCGCCCGGATTGTTTGCAGTAGAGCTGTTTACAGATCGTAACGGAAATGTGCTGGTAAACGAAACAGCACCGCGTGTACACAACAGCGGGCATCATAGCATTGAGGGCAATTACAGCTCGCAGTTCGATATGCTTTGGCGCATCCTATTGCAAGTTCCCCTCGGCAATACAGCACCCATAGCAACTTCGTTACTCTTAAACTTGGTTGGCGACGCCAATCATGACGGTACGGCACATTATGAAGGTTTGGAAAAGGTACTTGAAATGCCACATGCCTATGTTCACATTTATGGCAAAGCAAAAACCAAACCCGGCAGAAAGATGGGCCACGTTACGCTGATTGGCAATGACATCCCAACCTTGATTTCGGAAGCACATCACATTAAGGAAACACTACGTGTAGTGAGCAAATAATCGCTTTTGATTACCGCTCATCCATTGGTTCTGCCAACGGGTTAGAATTGCTTAATTTTACCCTCTATGCAACATCCCAGAATTCATGTACTGACAGCCTTCTGCATCGCTTTATTTTTTGTTCACTGCGGCAGCGGTAATAAAAAAGAAAAGATTCCTGCCGGCGCGGCAGGAAAACGTCCTACCACACTAACAGTAGAAGGGCATATTGTTAGCAGAGGTACGATTAGTCAGCCCCTGCAGCTTCCGGGCACACTCATACCAATGGAAGAAACAGAACTGCATCCAGAAATTGCCGGCAGAGTGGTTTCACTGCAAATAAAAGAAGGCACCTATGTTTCAAAAGGAACTTTATTAGTTAAGCTTTTCGACGGCGACCTGCAGGCGCAGCTAAAGAAGTTGAAAGTGCAGCTTCAGATTGCCGAAAAAACGGAAGAGCGCAATAAAGAGCTTCTGAAAATCAGCGGGATCAGTCAGCAAGACTACGACCTGAGTTTCTTACAGGTCAATAACATCAAAGCTGATATTGAATTACTTGAAACCAATATTGAAAAAACCGAATTGCGTGCTCCCTACAGCGGCCGCATTGGATTCAAAAATATTTCACTAGGCGCGTATGTAACACCGGCCACCATTGTAACGACTTTGCGTGATGTGAAAAATTTAAAACTGGAGTTTAGCGTGCCGGAACAATACAGTGCGCTGATTAAAACCGGACAACGCGTTGGTTTCACCGTTGCGGGAAGCAATCGCAAGCACTTTGCGCAGCTTTATGCTACCGAGGCAGCCGTAACCGCTACCACGAGAAGCTTGCAGGTACGCGGCATGGTGCAGGCCGGCGACCCCCAGCTCATCCCCGGCGCATTTGCAAAAGTAGATATGGATTTTGCACGCGATGAAAATGCACTGCTGATCCCTTCTCAGGCCATTCTTGCACAAGCACGCGGAAAAAAAGTAGTGGTGTATCGCGATGGCAAAGCGGTGTTTGCGGACATACAAACCGGCGTGCGCGATTCAGCGTATGTGCAAGTATTAGAAGGACTGAAAGCAGGCGATACGATCATAACAACCGGATTGCTGGGTATTCGTCCGGACGCAGAAGTAAAACTTTCTAAAGTACAATAAGGTATGACCATTTCAGAACTCAGTCTCAAACGACCTGTCCTTGCCATTGTACTGAACATTGTTATTGTACTGTTTGGTGTAATCGGCTTTCGGTTTCTGGGCGTAAGAGATTACCCGGCCATCGATCCTCCCAATATTAACGTGCGCACTTCCTACCCCGGTGCCAACGCAGATATTATCGAATCGCAGATTACCGAACCGCTTGAAAAAGCCATCAACGGCATTGCAGGTGTAAAAAATATCACTTCATCTAGCAGCCAGGGCAGCAGCAGCATAAATGTTGAGTTTGAACTGGGCTACAATTTGGAAGAAGCCGCCAATGATGTGCGTGATAAAGTTTCACAAACGGTGCGTTCGCTTCCCGCTGATCTCGACAATCCGCCGGTGGTTACCAAAGCCGATGCCAGCTCTGATCCTATTTTATCCATGACCGTGCAAAGCGATTCGCGCAATCCCTTGCAGATTACCGAATATGCCAATAATAATTTGCTGGAAAGAATTCAAACCATTCCCGGCGTAAGCACAGTGAATGTATGGGGTGAAAAGCGCTACTCCATGCGTATTTGGTTTGAACCGGAAAAGATGAACGCGTTTGCCATCACGCCGCGCGATATTCAGCTCGCTTTACAACGCGAGAATGTGGAGCTCCCCTCGGGAAAAATTGCAGGCAATAAAACCGAACTGAGTGTACGCACTTTCGGTCGCATGGATACGGAGGAAGAATTCAACAAACTGATTGTCAAAAAAATTGAAGGAAGGGATGTACTGCTCGGCGATGTAGCACAGGTAGTACTGGGCCCCGAAAACGAAGAGACCATTTTAAAGGAAAGTGGCATACCCATGATTGCACTGGCACTGGTGCCGCAACCCGGCTCGAACTATGTGGCCATTGCAGATGAGTTTTACAAACGCTTCGAACAAATTAAAAAAGAAGTTCCTTCAGATATACGCCTGAACATCGGACTGGATCAAACCAAATTCATTCGCAAATCCATTGATGAAGTTGAGGAAACCCTCGTATTGGCTTTTGCGCTGGTAGTACTCATCATCTTTTTATTCTTCCGCGACTGGATCATTGCCATTCGTCCACTGATTGATATTCCCGTTTCGCTGATTGGTGCTTTTTTCATCATGTACCTTTCAGGATTCACCATTAATGTACTTACGCTACTTGCTATTGTACTAGCAACAGGACTGGTGGTGGATGATGGCATTGTGGTAACAGAAAACATCTTTAAAAAGATGGAACAGGGCATGGACAAATACCGTGCTGCCAGAGAAGGTTCCAAAGAAATTTACTTTGCGGTTATTGCTACATCCATCACGCTTGCGGTAGTATTCTTGCCCATCATTTTCCTTGAAGGATTTGTTGGTCGCCTCTTCCGTGAGTTTGGCATTGTAGTGGCAGGCGCTGTACTCATTTCTGCTTTCGTATCACTGACACTTACACCGGTGCTGAACGTTTACCTTACCCGCAAGAAACAAGGGCACGGATGGTTTTATCAAAAAACAGAACCCTTTTTCAATTGGATGGAAACGGGCTATGGCAAGGCATTGAGCAGCTTTATGAAAATACGCTGGGCCGCCATCGTCATCATCCTCGCCTGCTTTGCCAGCATCTGGTTTGTTGGCAATCAATTACAAAGCGAGCTTGCACCACTGGAAGACAGAAGTCAGTTTCGTCTGCAGGTTTCTGCACCCGAGGGCACTTCTTACGATGCGATGGAGCAATACATCGACAAGCTCACCAACTTTACTTTAGATTCCGTTCCGGAGAAAAAGATTTTGATTTCGGTAGCCGCACCCGGCTTCACCGGCAGTGGATCGGTGAACTCAGGATTTGTGAGAGCCGTATTAGTAGATCCTGAAGAACGAGAAAGAGGGCAACAAGAAATTGTAGATATGCTCAACCGCAGCTTACCGCAATTCAATGAAGGAAGAGCATTCGTTATTCAGGAACAAACGATTTCAGTAAACCGACGCGGTGGATTACCCGTGCAATTTGTACTACAGAACAACAATTTCGAAAAGCTGAAAGAAGTGCTTCCGAAATTCTTAGAGGAAGCATCAAAGAATCCAATATTCCAGGGTGTGGATGCGGATCTGAAATTCAATAAGCCGGAACTGCGCGTGCAAATCGACCGACTGAAAGCCAGTGAGCTGGGCGTGAGTGTGCTGGACATTTCCGAAACCATGCAGCTGGCGCTGAGCAATCGCCGATTAGGATATTTCATTCGCGAAGGAAAGCAGTATCAGGTAATGGGTCAGGTATTGCGCAAGGATCGTGATGATCCCACCGATCTCAAAAATCTTTTCGTGCGCAGCAATACGGGGCAAATGTATTCGCTCGACAATTTTGTTAGCTTCAAAGATGAAGTAACGCCTCCTACCCTTTACCATTTCAACCGCTATAAATCAGCTACTATTTCAGCCGGACTGGCACCGGGGAAAACCATTGGCGATGGCATTAAAGCAATGGAAGAGATTAAAGCGAAATTGCTAGATGATACATTCAACACATCCCTTGCCGGTGCATCGCGCGATTTTTCAGAAAGCGGCAGTAATACCAGCTTTGCATTTGTACTAGCACTGATCCTGATTTTCTTGGTACTGGCAGCACAGTTTGAAAGTTTTATTGATCCGCTGGTGATTATGCTCACCGTACCATTAGCCATGGCAGGCGCGGTATTATCACTGTGGATGTTTGATCAAACATTTAATATTTTCTCGCAAATTGGTATGATCATGCTGATTGGTTTGGTAACCAAAAACGGCATATTGATTGTTGAATTTGCCAATCAACTTAAACAAAGAGGCATGCAGCGCATACCGGCTGTGGTAGAAGCAGCAACCATGCGCTTGCGTCCGATCTTAATGACAAGCTTAGCCATGTCGCTGGGCGCATTGCCGCTGGCATTATCCCTGGGTGCTGCCTCAACCAGTCGCATACCCCTCGGCATCGTTATTGTAGGAGGAATTTTGTTCTCGCTGATTCTTACCCTGTTTGTAATTCCGGCGATGTACTCATTCCTTTCCTCCAAAAAAATTAAAGTGCATGAAGAAGAGACCCTTACTGCTATTCATAAGCTGGACGATTAGTATTGCATCAATGGCACAGCCAAGCCTGCTTACACCTGAGCAGGCAATACAGCTGGCTATTCAAAATAATTTCAATGTTACCCTGGAAAAGAATGCCCAGGAAATTGGAAGAATCAATAACAACTGGGGTACTGCCGGCGCATTACCAACGCTCAATGCAACCG
The DNA here is from genome assembly GCA_964505195.1 of uncultured Chitinophagaceae bacterium. Lineage (GTDB taxonomy): Bacteria > Bacteroidota > Bacteroidia > Chitinophagales > Chitinophagaceae > CAZDGV01. Next base: position 16,843 of record CAZDGV010000003.1, on the reverse strand, counting down.
GAACTACCAGTATCGCATCGAACAATCTGGAACAGAAACTGGCCAACGGTACCGTAATTACGCGCGATGGTGCTATTCTGCGGAATGTAAACGCAGGACTGCAATTGAGCTGGCGCATCTTCGACGGGTTTAGAATGTTTGCTACGAAAAAGCGTTTAGAAGAACTTGAAACCATCGGTGAAACCAATTTTCGCAGACAGATCAACGCTACCGTGTTCGACGTTATCAGCGCCTATTATAACATCGTACAGCTTAAACAGCAACAAAAAGCAGTACAGGAAACCATTCGGTTTTTTGAAGAGCGCCAATCCATTGCAGAGAGCAGATTCAAAATTGGCACGGCACCCAAAACCGATTTACTGCAGGCGCAGGTGGATTTAAATACACAGAAAGCATTGCTGATGCAAGTAGAAAACGCACTGGGCATTGCCAAATCAAATCTTAACAATTTGCTTGGCAGAGAACCCGGCGTAGCTTATGAAGTGAGCGATGTGATTGCTCCGGATGCATCGGTAAACTATGATCGGTTCCGACAAAAAGCACGCGATGACAACTTCGATCTTATGCTGGCAAGAAGCAACCTGGCCGTGCTGCTGCAGGAAAAAAGAGAAATCATCGCCCAGCGCTTACCTACTATTACTGTAAACAGCAACTACAATTTTGCGCAAAGCAGAAACGATGCCGGCTTCAATCTTTTCAACCGCAACGCAGGACCGAACGGAAATATCGGCATTGCCATTCCGTTATTCAATGGTGGTAATAATATCCGCCAGCAGAAAATTGCCGATATCAACATCGCAAATCAACAGGTAACCATGAAGCAGGTAGAAAATCAGGTGCAAACCAATTTATTGAATGCTTACCTGCGTTATCAGAACGCGCTGAACATGGCAGCACTTGAAAAAACGACGCTGCAGCTGATTCAAGAAAACAACAGCATCGCTACCGAGCGCTTCAAAAAATTAGCCATCACTTCATTGGAACTGCGACAGGTACAAATTGATTTTATCAATAGCCAAACACGCTATATCAACACCCTGTTTATGGCAAAGATTGCAGAAACCGAAATGAAGCTACTGGCCGGCGAATTGGGTACACTTTAAAAAACGCAAACGCTTTTTGATTGCTTTTAAAGACCTCCTGCGCTCCGTAGGGCATGGAATAGGAAAAAATTATGCGCCTACCAGAATAAACACGAAATTTGCCAAACAACTTACCGACATATGTCGAACCAATCCTCCCCCGCTCCACTTGTTGGCATTATTATGGGCAGCGACAGCGACCTTACGGTGATGCAGCCAGCTGCAGATATGCTAAAAAGTTTGGAGATTCCTTTTGAGTTAACCGTTGTTTCCGCACACCGCACGCCTAACCGCATGGTGGCCTATGCAACGCAGGCGCGTGAACGCGGACTGAAAGTGATCATCGCCGGTGCAGGCGGTGCGGCACATTTGCCCGGTATGATTGCCAGCATTACTACCCTCCCCGTAATTGGCGTTCCTGTAAAATCATCCAATTCTATTGATGGCTGGGATTCGGTGCTTTCCATCTTGCAAATGCCCAATGGCGTACCCGTTGCTACGGTGGCTTTGAATGCAGCAAAAAATGCAGGTATTTTAGCTGCACAAATCCTAGGTACATTCGATGCTACTATTGCTGACAAGCTTGTTGGCCTGAAAGAAAAAATGGACGATGAAGTTTTATCGAAAGTTGATCAGCTGAAAAGTGCCGGCTGGGAAAATAAATTCGATTAATACTACTGATCCAACTGCACAATGGTGAACTGCTGCTCCAGCGCACCTGAATGTTCATAAATCAAGTCGAACACCCCTGCTCCATACATACTGTAGAAATAAGCGATGTTTTCAACCCTTTCCTGTAAATCGCTGTGAGGAAACAAAGCAGTTTTTATTTTTTGAATTTGTCGTTGTGTATCAGCATGCTTACGCTTTTCAGCACGCAGCATTTTCTGTTGCATGCTTTGCAAGGCTTTTAATGCACGTTTTTCAAGGGCCTCTGCATGAGCTACTAAGGTAGCATCAATGGCTTCGGCACGATTTCGAACGGCTTGATATTGTTCTTGAATTTTTGCAATCTCTTTTTCCAGCGATAAGGCATGTTGCACATTGCGCTTCACCCATGCATCCATCAAATCCTGCTCTCCGCTAAAGAAAGCTTCGATATCAAAACCTAGTTGAGTAATTTTATCTACCCAGCGCTGCTCCATTAATAAAAATGAATTACGCAATACCAATACGGGATAAGGAATCTTCCATGCTTCAAAAAGACTTTTCAGCTGCATCCAATATGCCAACTCGCCCCCACCGCCAATAAAGGCGATACCTGGAAGAATGGTCTCCTGCATCATACCGCGCAGCATTACGTTCGGACTGAAGCGCTCAGGGTGTTCATGGAGTAGCGCTTTCATTTCATCCTGCGTGAAGCGAAGCGAGGTATTAGCAACTGCAAAGCCATCTTCCGTTGCTTCTATGCGCGACCGCAGCTGATGGTGCAGATAAAAAAGATTGATCGCTCTTCCCGTGGCTTGTACCTTGTAATGTTGTTCCAAAGCTGTGGATGTTTTGCCAACGATTGTTGCAGTGCGTTGCTCAAAGAGCTCCGATTCAAAAACAGGAATCATTTTTTGCTTATAGCCGGCATGATCGGGAAGCATGATCACCAAACCATAAGATGCAAACAAATCATTCACCAAGCCAAAAGTTGCTTGCTGAATTGAGGCACCTTTTACAAAATATTTTCTGAGCTTATCCACCCACGCTTTACCGTTTGGCAGGACTGCAATTTGTCCGTGCATTTTTTCAATCAAAGCAATCAGCGCATCATCAATATGCATCCGACCGAAAGCACCGGCTTGCGTAGTATTCCATTCGTATTTTTCACCGCCAATAAAACAATGCGCCAGCTCTTCCAGATCAGCATCTTCAGAACCCATATAAAATACCGGTACAAAATGATAAGCAGGCAGCTGACGATGCAAGGATTCGCTCAACTGAATGGCATGTAAAATCTTATAGATGAAATAAAGCGGTCCGGTAAACAAATTAGGCTGATGCGCTGTGGTAACAACAAAGCAGTTATCCTGCATCAACAGATCGAGATTCTTTTTCACCGCATCCGTCGTATCTATTTGCGCATACTGCTCCTTTAAAATGCTTGTGAGCAAAGCTCTGTCTGTTTTAAATTGCTTTCGTGCGGCAATAGCTGCCTCAATCCCCGCTATATCGGGGCGATGAGCATAAAAAGGGCGAAGTGTAGGGGCATCGGAGAGATAGTCGTTCACCAGGCTTGAAAAACGACCGGTTTTACGATACGAAATACGCTGTGCCCTTTGTTTCATAATTGGCTGTAAAATTAGGAAGTCTGGACCGAACCGCAGCGTAAGCACAAATATAACCTTACCCATATGAAACACACACAAGCCTTCAAATCCTTAATTTTAAGGTCTGAAATAAGCAATACTTCATGGAAACCTACGGAAAAATTTTACTGATAGCCATGCCGGCTTTTTTGCTTTTGGTGCTGTTTGAAAAATGGTATGGCTGGAAAAAAGGTTTTGATACCGTGCGCAACATGGATATGATTTCCAGTTTGAGCTCGGGCATCACCAATGTTACCAAAGATGTACTAGGGTTAAGCATTGCTGTAATATCTTACGGGTGGATGGTAGAAAAAATTTCCATCTTCAAAATTGATTCGGGATGGCAGGTGTATGTGATTGCTTTCATTGCACTCGATTTTGCAGGCTACTGGGTGCATCGCATTGCACATGAGTATAATTTATTCTGGAACAACCATATCATTCATCACAGTAGCGAAGAATTCAATTTAGCCTGCGCATTGCGACAAAGCATTTCCAGCATCGTTAAAATTTTTGCCATTTTTCTGCTGCCCGCTGCCCTGCTAGGCGTGCCTGCAAGTGTGATTGCCATCGTGGCACCCTTACATTTATTTGCACAGTTCTGGTATCATACACAGCATATAGGCAGAATGGGGTTTTTAGAGAAGATTATTGTAACCCCTTCGCACCACAGGGTACACCATGCTATCAATCCGGAGTATATTGACAAGAACTACGGACAAATTTTTATTTTTTGGGATAAATGGTTTGGCACTTACCAGGAAGAAATGGAAAATGTACCACCGGTTTATGGTATTACAAGGCCAGTACAAACATGGAACCCCATTAAAATTAATTTCATGCATCTGTGGCTGCTCATCAAAGACGCGTGGCACACACAAAGCTGGAACGACAAATTACGGATTTGGTTTATGCCCACGGGCTGGCGCCCTGCTGATGTAGCAGCAAAATTTCCTGTAGCTAAAATTGAGGATGTATATCAACTAAAAAAATACGATACGCCTGCATCCACTTCCCTTCACGTGTGGAGTTGGATACAAATTGGGACAACACTGCTTTTTATCAGCTACCTGTTTGGCAATATTGCGTTCATTCATCAGCTCAATGGTGCTTATATATACATCTACGGTTTATTTGTATTCCTTACCGTGTATGCATATACCGAACTCATGGATTGCAACCCTACTGCCTTGGTGCCGGAATGTATCAAAAACGGATGGGGGCTCTATATCATTTACTCTACGGGCGACTGGTTCGGCATTACTCAAAAATTACCGGCTGCCCTGCCCTTCATTACAGGATATTTCATTGCCGCAACGCTGATCAGCTTGGCGCTTACCATGCAAATAAGAAAGGAAAAGCTTGCGCAAGCTGCTTAACCGTCGCATAACGCTGCCTCAAAAGCCGGGATAAAATATTTTTCATCCCCTTGAAATTAGTTTCTATATTCACTTTTCACCTTTAAACTATTCATTATGGACGCGCAAAAAGTAGATATGTTTTTGATGACCAATGCAAAGTTTTTTGAAAGTCATCAAATTCCCATGATTCGTGAGCAACTCTTAGGCTTAGATGACTCAAAATGGATTTATCTCCAATCCCTTTCACTGAAAGACCCAACCACTTCATTGATTATTTCACTGCTGGCCGGCGGACTTGGCATTGACCGATTTTATATTGGCGATACCGGTTTAGGCGTAGGCAAACTTCTCACCTGCGGTGGACTTGGCATTTGGGCAATCGTAGATTTATTCCTGATCATGTCTGCCACACGCGAAAAGAATTTCGCTACTTTTCAAATGGCTATGTTAAGATGACGACAAGGCGTTTTTATATTGGCTTTTCTGTTCTGCTGGCAGCAGGATTTACCTGGCTTGCTCTGAACATCCATGGCCAATATACTGCCTCGCTTTGCATGTTTAAAAACACCACCGGCATTCCTTGTCCGGCCTGCGGCACCACACGCGGTATCATGCAACTGTTTCATGGTGAAATTTGGAACGCAATTCTTGCCAATCCCCTTTCCATACCGGCTGCAATTGCTTTGGCCATCTTGCCTGGATGGTTGCTCTATGATTTGCTGCGTAAAAAAGAAAGTCTGTATCAGACATTCCGAAATACAGAAAGCATCATCAAGCAAAAACGCTTTGCCATTGCACTGGTATTAATGGTGGTATGCAACTGGATCTGGAACCTGATTAAACTCAACGGATGAAAACTTCAGCATTTCCATATGAGCCCGGCGATCATGAACTGGAGCGCGCTTCAAATAGTTATTTGATGTCGCTGGTAGCAGTGGTGGCCGGCTTGCCCTTACCGATCATTAACTTACTTGCCACTTTTTTCTTCTTTTTGGGCAATCGAAAAAGCACCTACTTTGTTCGCTGGCATTGCACGCAGGCGCTGCTATCGCAATGCTCCCTGCTTTTTATGAATGCCGCAGGTTTTTCATGGACGCTCAATATTGCTTTCACAGAAGCAACCATCAGCAATACCTACATCGCCTACATGATCACTGTGATCATTTTCAATATAGCCGATTTTATCGCCACCATGTACTCGGCTATTGAAGTAAGAAAAGGCAAACATGTGCAATGGTGGTTTTACGGAAACCTTACCAACTTGCTTTGTAAACCCTAAAACCGTCACAGAAATCATTGCTTCATGAAAAAAATCATTTTACAAGTCCTTCTGCTTATAGTGCTTTTTGCAGGCACTTGGGCTGCATTGAGCACCATTCCGTTCGTGCGGATTTTCAACCTTTCCGAGAAGGTGAATATCGACGAAGAAGCGCTGGGAGATATGATTTGGAAAACGATTGAAGAAACGGAAACCATTGTTAAAGACAAAGCACTGAACGATACTCTGCAATTTTTAAAAAACAACCTCTGTGCTGCCAATCAACTACCGGGCGATTCTATCCGGTTGTACGTAATTGAAAACAGCGATGTAAATGCTTTTGCGCTTCCCAATAACCGACTGGTCGTTTATACAGGGTTGATTCGGAAATGCAAGAATGCGGAAGAACTCAGTGCGGTAATGGCACATGAAATTGCGCATCTGCAGAAAAAGCATGTAATGAAGAAGCTGGTAAAAGAGGCCGGCATTGCACTGATTTCAGCTATAACGGGAGGCAGTGGCAGCAATGAAGTGATACGACAAATCATTCAAATGCTAAGCTCTTCGGCATACGACCGCAAACTGGAAGAAGAAGCCGACCAAACCGGGGCAGCTTATTTGTGTAAGTCGGGTATTGACCCGGTGCATATGGCTAATTTTTTTATTCGCATGTCGGAGAAAGACGATTTACCCGAAGTGCTGGACTGGATCAGTACGCACAAAGATTCCAAAGACAGAGCAGCCGCCATACTGAAGCAGCGGAAGCAACTTTCCTGCAAAAATGATTTCCAGTTCGATGCGCTGCGATGGGCGAAAGTTCAGGATGCCGTAAAGTAAGCAAGTCTTCAATAACCCTATCTCCGCCGCTCATCTTTTCACCCATCACGGCATTACGATAAGACTACTACAGTTCCTATCTTTAACCAAATTGTTTACCATGAGGAAACAGCATTTGCTTTTGCTGATCTGCATCATCAGCATCAACCCCATTTTTGCGCAGCAAACACAGAAACCTGTGTTACACGGAAAAAACTGGATGGCCATCACCGGAAAGCCACTCGCTGCCACTGCCGGCGCACAGGTTTTTCAGCAAGGTGGCAATGCGGTTGATGCTGCCTGCGCTATGCTGGCGGCCACCTGTACCATGTGGGATGTACTCAGCTGGGGCGGTGAAACACAGGCCCTGATCTATCATCCGAAAACAGGAAAAGTAATTGCCATCAACGCATTGGGCGTTGCGCCAACAGGTGCCACTCCGGACTTTTTTAAAAGCAAAGGATACCATTTCCCTCCTGAATATGGACCACTCGCAGCATTAACCCCCGGTACGCCCGGTGGCATCTGCTATATGCTGGCAGAATATGGCACCAAGAGTTTGAAAGAAGTGCTTGCCCCTGCAATGCAGCTGGCGGCGGGCTACCCGATCGATGCGCAAACAGCCAATAGTATTGAAAGACAAAAAGCGCGGATCAAAGAATGGCCCTATAGTAAAAAAGTATTGCTTCCCCATTTAGGCGAAAAAAGAGAAGCCCCCGAAGCAGGTGAAATATTTGTGCAGCAGGATTTGCTCAACACCCTTACCAAAATGGTAGAAGCAGAGCAGACAGCACTCAAAAAAGGAAAGAGCCGCAAAGAAGCGATCTATGCAGCGTACGACCGTTTTTACAAGGGTGATATCGCTGCTGAATTTGTTCGGGGCAGTCAGGAGCAAGGTGGACTGATTACGATGCAGGATCTGGCCAACTGGAAACCCATTGAAGAGGAACCGATGCATGTGAACTACAAAGGCATTGATGTGTACAAGCTGCAGCAATGGACACAAGGCCCCATGCTATTACAAAGCTTGAACATCCTTGAAAACTTCGACCTGAAAAGTATGGGCTTCAACAGTGCCCGATACATTCATACGCTGTACCAAACCATGAACATGAGTTTTGCCGACCGCGACTTTTATTACGGCGATCCTTATTTTCCGCCGGCTGAGCCCATGCAAGGACTGCTGAGCAAGGCTTATGCCAAGCAACGTGCCGCCATGATCGATATGGAAAGAAACCAGGCCAATATTGGACCGGGCGATCCCTACCCTTTTGAAGGCAAACAAAATCCCTTTCTCGACCTCCTCAAAAATCGAGGTTTTAATATGGATACCACTCCCAGCAACCGTGGTGGCTTTGCGCCGGCACATGACCTGCGCAATAACGGAGTGGCCTTTGCACCCGTTTCTAATGCAGTTGCTGATGAAATGTACATGGATCGTTTATGGCGTGGCACTACCAGCGTGGAAGCAGCTGATAAAGATGGCTGGGTAGTAAGCATAACGCCCAGTGGCGGATGGATTCCTGCTTGCATAGCAGGAAATACCGGCATTGGTATGAGTCAGCGTATGCAAAGCTTTGTAATCGACTCAAGCTTAAACCCCTTCAACGTGGTAGCACCGGGGAAAAGACCACGTGTTACGCTTACGCCTACACTGGCTTTGAAAGCGGGCAAGCCTTTTCTCTCCTTTGCCGTGCAGGGCGGCGATACCCAAGAACAAAATTTGCTCCAGTTTTTTTTGAATGTGGTAGAGTTTGGCATGAACGTACAGGAAGCATGCGAAGCGCCGAACATCAATACCAATCAGCTATGGCTTTCCTTAGGAGGCAATAAAACGGAAGATAGGAAACCGCGTGCAGGAAGTTTGCTTTTGCATGATGCAACACCGGAATGGGTAAGAAAAGAATTGCGACAAATGGGTTATACGCTCAGCTTCGACGATCGTACCAGCGGGCCCATCAATGCCATTTGGTTCGACTGGAAACATGGAAGCATGTGGGGCGGCAGCAGCAACCACGGAGAAGATTATGGTATTGGCTGGTAATAAAAGAGCGTAAAATGCAACATCAGCTGATTACATCCCCTTCGAGATCGTAATCGAATGCCTTGGTAATTTTCACTTGTACAAATTCACCAATGGGCAATGCTTTGGGCGTATTAATGACCACTTCATTGTCCACTTCCACGCTATCGAATTCCGTGCGGCCTAAATAACGACCTGCTTCTTTTTTATCGACCAACACCTTGAAAGTTTTGCCAACTTTTTCCTGATTCTTTTCAAAAGAAATTTCCTGCTGCACTGCCATCACTTCCTGCGCACGCTCTTCTTTTTCTGCAGCGGGTACATCATCTTCCAAATCGAAACCGCTGGTGCCTTCTTCATGACTGTAGGTGAAAATACCCATGCGTTCGAAGCGGTGGCGTACTAAGAAATCTTTCATCTCCTCAACATCATCTCTTGTTTCACCGGGAAAGCCGGCAATAAGTGTAGTGCGCAAACAAATGCCGGGTACTTTTTCACGAATGGCAGCAATCAGCTCATCGGTTTCACTGCGGGTAATTTGTCGGCGCATGGCTTTCAGCATTTGATCGCTGGCATGCTGCAGCGGCATATCGAGATAATTACAAATATTCTCCCGCTCACGCATCACATCCAGCACTTCAAGCGGAAACTTATGGGGATAAGCATAATGCAAACGAATCCATTCCAACCCTTGCACATCAGCAAGGCGATGCAACAAATCGGGCAGCATGCGTTGCTTGTATAAATCCAGTCCGTAATAAGTAAGCTCTTGCGCAATGAGCATCACTTCCTTCACACCTTTCTTCACCAATGCCGTTGCTTCAGCAACAATATCTTCCATCGATTTGCTTACATGCTTACCACGCATGAGTGGAATGGCACAAAAAGCACAGGTACGGTTACATCCCTCCGATATTTTCAGGTAGGCATAATGCTGAGGCGTACTCAGGAGCCGCTCCCCGATGAGTTCTTTTTTATAGTCGGCATTAAAACGTTTTAATAGCAAGGGTAATTCCATTGTACCAAACCAGGCATCTACTTCCGGAATTTCTTTTTCCAGGTCATTGCGGTAGCGCTCGCTGAGGCAACCGGTAACATATACTTTGTCGAGCTTGCCTTTTTGCTTAAGGGTTACCTGCTCCAGAATGGTTTGAATGCTTTCATCCTTAGCCTTATCGATAAAACCGCAGGTATTTACCACTACAATATTGTGATCCTTTTTGGTGCTTTCGTGTACAACATCAATAGCGTTGGCTTGAAGCTGTCCGCTTAATACTTCACTGTCAACCATATTCTTACTGCAGCCCAGGGTAATGATGTTCACCTTATCCTGAAGAATGGATTTACTTTTCATAGCAGCAGCAAAGGTAGCACAATGCGCGCGATCCATAACAGCAGCAGCGGCATTCTACAGGAGTATTTCGCCATCACGATAAAATACATTTCTTTTGTGGCAAGGGTTTAACTATGGACAACTATCAAATTGCAGATGCTTTTACGCTTTTATCGAAGCTGATGGACATACACGGCGAAAATGCTTTTAAAGCAAAAAGCTATGCTTCAGCGGCCTATACCATAGAGCGTCTGCCCTTGCAGCTTTCAGAAATGAACCCCGACGATATTGCACGAGTGAAGGGCATCGGTGAAAGCAGCGCAGCCAAAATCATAGAACTATTACAAACCGGCACATTAAAGGTGCTGGAGGAGATCGTAACCAAAACCCCTCCCGGCATTTTAGAAATGATGCAAGTAAAAGGATTGGGGCCGAAAAAGATTGCAACGATTTGGAAAGAAATGGAAATTGAAAGCATCGGAGAACTGCTATATGCCTGTGAGGAAAACCGATTGCTATTATATAAAGGCTTTGGCGAAAAAACGCAGCAGAATATTCGGGATTCAATTACATTTCTACTGAACAATAAAGACAACCATCTGTACGCTGAAGTAGAAAGCTATGCAAAACAGATAACGGAGCAGCTGCAAGCTTTGCTTTCAAATGAAAGCTTCCTCATTGCAGGCGCCTTCAGAAGACAGCTGGAAGTAATTGAAAAATTGGAATGGGTCACAACAACCAATATACAGACGTTAGCAACATTGCTGCTTGCCAATGGTTTTACAGTGGTTTCACAAACGGAAGATGTACTATCAGCCAAAGGCGATGAAAATATATTAATTTGTTTTCATCACAGCGAAAAGGAAGCACTGGGCACGGCCTATTTCAAAGCATCCTGCAGCGAAGCATTTCTAACTGCATGGGAAGACAAACATGGCAAATTGCCGAAAGCAGCAGAAGAATCCATTGTTTTCAAACAGGCAGACGTAGCTCCCATACCCTCCTATGCAAGAGAAACTTATAAAGAAAAAGCATCTTACGAAAACATTATTACCGTAGAAAGCATTCGCGGCATTATTCATAGTCACAGCAACTGGAGCGATGGCAGCGATACCATAGAAGCCATGGCAAAGGGTGCGATGGAACGCGGATGGGAATATCTCGTTATCAGCGATCACTCCAAATCGGCTTTTTATGCCAACGGTTTATCAGTGGAGCGCATCCGTGCGCAACACCAAGCGATTGATGAGCTGAATGCGAAGCTGCATCCGTTTCGTATTTTCAAAAGTATTGAAGCAGATATTTTGAATGATGGTGCGCTCGATTACGACGATGAAATACTGGCATCTTTTGATCTGGTAATTGCTTCTGTTCACAGCAATCTGAAAATGCAAGCCGAAAAAGCGATGATGCGCCTGATGCGCGCCATTGAAAATCCCTTTACTACCATCCTCGGACATCCTACCGGGCGACTGCTGCTTAGCCGTAACGGCTACCCCATCGATCACGAAAAAATCATTGATGCATGTGTGGCCAATCAGGTTGCCATTGAAATCAATGCGCATCCCCGCCGACTCGATCTCGACTGGCGCTGGATCAGTTATGCATTAGAGCGCGGAGCGATGCTTTCCATTAATCCCGATGCGCATGCGATTGAAGGATATAAAGATATCCGCTATGGCGTGCTGGTTGCACAAAAGGGCGGCCTCACAGCCGACAAAAATTTAAGCAGCTTGTCGTTGAGTGCTTTTGAAAGCTATTTGCGAAAAATAAAGTAGGTGAACCAGTTTCAGCATTGCACAGCCGAATGAAGCGGTTGTTAAATTCCCGTGCCTTTAACAAATATTTATTCCGTAGTACAATTGCTGAAGAGCAATGCATTGAGTGCCAAATTATCTTTATTGCATTAAAATATTCTTTATGAAAGCAATATTGACTGCTGCTGCTTTATTGGCCATCACATGCACAACAAAAGGACAGGAAAATGATTTGCCGCCGCTAAAATACACGAGTAACAAGGGCTGGAGCATTTACGCCATTGTACAGCCGCTATGGTACCATCAGGAGTCGCTCAATAATCGATTGTCGCAAAACGGACTACCCGGCTTTCAGCGTTTGACTGTTCCGGTGGGGTTAGGTTTTTCATATTTGTTCAAAACAGGAACAGAGCTGTCGCTTGATGTTGTAGGCACTTCCGCCCATCGTTCAACACCGGAATCTGCAAGCTATTTATTTAGCTCATCGTTGGGCATGGTAGATTTTTCCGTAAGACAATCAGTTGCAAAAATTAACCAGGCAACACTTTATGCAATGGCCGGTTATGGTGGTAGCGATCAAGTAATGAGTATTGAGAGAAAAAATACAAACGTTACCAGCTTCAATGACGCCATTCTCACAAATAATGTTACACGACTCATTCAGTCGGATGAATACCTGAGTTTTGGCATAGGCATTCGTGCACTGGCCAATGAAGATGTGCGCAAAGCAGTAACGGAATATGCAATGATTGAGGCGGGCTACCGACATCAATTAGGGGAAACCTGGTGGCAAAACAATTTTACGCTGCTAGAGGGTGGACCGAATGCAGCACTAAGACAGTTTTATATTGCATTTAAATACGGAGTATTTCTTAAAGGAAAACAAAAAGCAAAATCGAAAAACAACAGCAATTAAGGGTACAATAAATCTCAAGATTTTTTGAGTGGCTTTTTCATCTGCACCCAGAGTGCATCCATTTCTTCAAGCGTCATCGTTTTCAAGTCGCGACCCTGCGCCATGGCCGCCGCTTCCATATCGGTAAAGCGTTGGATGAATTTTTTATTGGTACGCTCGAGCGCCTGGTCGGGATCTACTTGAAGGAAGCGTGCATAATTCACCAGCGAAAAAAGCACATCGCCCAGCTCCTCTTCCATGGCCAAGGAATCGTTGTTTTGTACTGCTTCCTGTAGTTCATTCAACTCCTCTTCTACTTTTTCAAACACCTGCTCTTTAGCATCCCATTCAAAGCCCACTTGCTTTGCTTTTTCCTGAATGCGCAGCGCTTTAATGAGTGCGGGCAAACTTTGGGGCACGCCACTCAGTACCGATTTTTTCCCTTCTTTTATTTTGAGTTTCTCCCAGTTGCGTTTCACATCTTCCGCATCGTTCACTTTCACATCGCCATAAATATGTGGATGCCGGTTGATGAGCTTTTCCGCTATCTGCTGCAGCACTTCTTCCAGCGTAAATTGATGCTGTTCTTTTCCAATACGTGCATAAAACAAAATATGCAGCATCAAATCGCCCAGTTCCTCTTTTATGCCCGCCCAGTTTGCATCGCTTACGGCATCGGCAAGTTCATAGGTTTCCTCAATGGTCATTTGCCGGAGTGTATGGATGGTTTGCTTTTTATCCCAAGGGCACTGCTCCCGCAGTTCATCCATAATTTGAACCAGTTTTAAAAAGCGTTCGGAAAGGGATGTTTGAGACATAGTAAATCGTTCAACTTTTAAAAGCAAAGATGGATAGCAGCGATTCAGCAAATAAATATACCAACTTGTGCCAGATCGCTGGCGTAAAATCCCAGCCCACTTATGCGCATAAAAAAAGCGGCTTTCGCCGCTTTGTGCCCCAGGCGGGAGTTGAACCCGCACCCGCATTGCTGCAGACAGGATTTTAAGTCCTGCGTGTCTACCAATTTCACCACCAGGGCAACCCTGTTCATTCAAAAAAAATCCCGCATGAAGCGGGATGTTCAGAGCGGAAGACCGGGCTCGAACCGGCCACCCCAACCTTGGCAAGGTTGTGCTCTACCAAATGAGCTACTTCCGCATTAGATAAAGAACTTTGAGGGCTGCAAATGTATGAAATGCGGTTGAAATAGAAAAAATCTTCGCATTTTTTGAAAATACCTTGTGCCCGGCAGGAAAGCTTTCCTGCAGTATCCCCTTACTTATACTGAGGTGAATACAGTGTGCTGGAAGGCACTTCTACTTCGGGCTTGCCCTTATAACGGTGCTTGTACAAATTGTAGCATCCGCCCAAAACAAAGGCGAGAATGCAAAAAACATGTACATAAAAAAGGAAGCGGGATGAACTCACCCAGCTATGTGAAAAATCATTGCTTTTGTTATCGGTAGTGTCGTGCGACATGCTGATTGATTTTGGTGCAAAATTAAGGGTTGCCGTTAATTTTTTGAAGAATTAGATGCTAGAATTTCAGAAAACGTTGTTTTCTTTTTGATAAAATATTGCCAAACAACCGAACCCTTGTAAAAACCCGATAGCGCGGGGTAAGGTGCCTTCCATCGCTGCCCCTTTTTAAAACACCAAATCAGAAAGGCAACATGGGCTTTCCAAACAGCACCAAAATAGCCAAGCTCGCCACGAAGCAGCTCTTTACAGGCCGACAATTGATCGAGCAGCAAGCGCAAAGGAATTTTCCATACCGCTTGTGAAAGTGACAGGTTTTTATACAACATGATGAGGTTGTTGCGGAAATTCAAAAAAACTTTGCGAGCAGATCCCTTCGGTAAAGCTCCTCCGCCCACATGGTACACCACCGAGCTTGGACAAACATATATTTTATACCCTCTACGCTGAAGGCGCCAGCAGAGGTCGATCTCCTCCTGATGCGCAAAAAAGGAAGCATCAAAACCGCCAACTGCATGAAAAGCAGATGCCCTTACAAACATAGCCGCGCCGGTAGCCCAGAAGATGGGGACCGCATCGTTGTACTGTCCATGATCCGTTTCATGTTGGTCGAATACCCGACCGCGGGCAAAGGGGTAACCGAGGAAATCGATCCAGCCGCCGGCAGCACCGGCGTATTCAAAGCTACTGGGCTGGTGCCAGGATAAAATTTTTGGCTGACAGGCAGCGATAGCAGAATCATTTTCCATGAGCTGGATGATGGGGTCGATCCAGCCGGGTGTAACCGACACATCTGAGTTGAGCAAAACATAGTAATCGGCTTGTACCTGACGCAGAAAATAATTGTAACCACCCGCAAAGCCGAGGTTTTCGTTGCAGCACAGAATAGATACGGTTGGAAATTTTTCTTCTACAAAAGCAACCGAATCGTCGGTGGAAGCATTATCAGCCATCACTACATGCAAGTTGCCGTAGCCTGAAGCCAGGACAGAAGGAAGAAATTGTTCCAGAAATTTCTTCCCGTTCCAGTTTAAAATAACCACCGCAACCGAAGGGAGCATACCCATGAAATTTATCAAAAATAGAAGAATACTGTAAAACCTTTGTTTAATTTTAGCGCATGCATCCCATGTTGCGCAACTGGAGAATATGGCTTGCCCTCTTGGGCATTGGTATTGTAAGCGGAACCATCATTTATTCTAACTATCTGGCAAAAAAAATTGCCGCCGAAGAACGACTAAGGGTGCAGCAATGGGCCGATGCGCAGCGCTTTATTGCTGCATCCGCAGCAGATGTAAACCTGAGTTTCGCCACGCAAGTAATCACAGAGCAGACCAACATTCCCGTGATTGAAACCGATGAAAAAGACAGCATTATTCGCTTTGTGAACATAGAAACGGCGACAGGTATTGACAGCATATCCTATTTACAAAAGATGCGCAAGCAATTTGCAGGGGAAAATGATCCGGTAATAATAAAGCTTACTGGTGAACAGCCTATTTACAATCGCTATTATTATGGTGATTCAGCGCTTTTGAAGCAGGTACGCTACTACCCCTTGGTGCAGCTGATGATTGTAGCATTGTTTATAGTGGTAACCATTGTATCCCTTCAGCAGCGACATAAAGCAGCACAAAATTTAGTGTGGGCAGGTATGGCGAAAGAAACAGCGCATCAGCTGGGAACGCCTGTTTCATCGCTGGAAGCCTGGGTGGAGATGCTGATAGAAAAAAATCCGCAGGAAAATATTGTGCAAGAGATGCGAAGGGATGTGGAGCGATTGAAATTAGTTTCAGATCGTTTTGGAAAGATCGGCAGTACGCCACAGTTAGAAAAAGTTGATTTGGCAACCCAGATAAAGGGAATGGTAGATTATATGAAGCGCCGTGCGCCCGAAAAAGTACAGTTTGAATTGCTTGCAGGAGATGCGCCCTTTCATTCCGTTTCGGTATCCCCCCTGCTCTTCGATTGGGTGATTGAAAATCTGCTGAAAAATGCTTTGGATGCCATGGACGGACAAGGAAATATCCGCATCGCCATGCAGCAGCAAGGGCATCAGGTGGTGATTGATGTGAGCGATACCGGCAAGGGTATTGCCAAGTCGGCCTGGGAAGCTATTTTTAAACCCGGTTACAGCACCAAAAAGCGCGGCTGGGGATTGGGCTTATCGCTCAGTAGGCGCATTGTAGAGCAGTATCATGGCGGACAGCTTTTTGTAAAGCAATCAGAGACCGGTAGAGGCACCACCTTCCGTATAGTACTCAATGCCTAATGATTCGGCAATAATCTTTCTCAAAAAAGAAATATCAGTTATCTTTGCAGCCCTGTAAAAAGGAATTGCCCAGGTGTTGAACCTGCCTGCCGGCAGGCAGGATTGGTAGACAAGCCTGAGTTGGTGAAATAAGTTGAAGTAAGTTGAAATATTGCCCAGGTGTTGAAATTGGTAGACAAGCCACTTTGAGGTGGTGGTGCTTTCATCGGCGTGCTGGTTCGAATCCAGTCCTGGGCACTTTATTAGACTGAAGCCGATTCTTTGATGGAT
>CAZDGV010000002.1:88139-144280 GCA_964505195.1 uncultured Chitinophagaceae bacterium | reverse complement strand
ACATGGAATTAAACAACGGAGTTTCAAGGCAATTGACTCCCATGATATATCTGGTGGGAGGCATCGCCTCTTTTTTTGCTTCTCATTTGTTGGGCAGACTTGCTGATCGATATGGAAAACTGAAAGTTTATACCATAGCCGTATTTTCAGCACTGCCGCTCATTTTTGCCATTACCAGCATTCACCGTATTCCTTTTGTATGGATGCTGGTGATTTTTGCTGCCTGGTTTGTAAGCAGCTCGGGCAGAGCTGTTACTGCACAGGCGATGGTTTCACATGTGGTTCAACCGGAGCAAAGAGGGAGTTTTCAAAGTTTCAACAGCAGTATGCAACAACTTGGAACGGGTTTGGCTTCTCTAATTGCCGGATGGATCGTGGTGCGTGGAGAAAACGGAAAAATATTGCATTACGAACAGGTGGGGTGGTTGAGTATTGCCTTGTTGATGATAAGCATATTCATGGCGCGCCATGTTTTTAAAAATTTCGATCATACTAACAAGCAGCCCGACTGAGTTGTACCGCTCATGGAATTATATTCTACTCTACGCAGTTCTTCGGTACTTTTATTATGCATGTATACCGGGAAAATATTTATTGGCGCACTGTTGCTTGTTTTCATGTCTTTCACTGCAAAGGCACAGCAACGCAGCATTGGAATGATTGCCGGTCAGGTATTGGATAGTACGGGATCGAAGGCAGTGGAAGGTGCTACAGTGAGATTACAGTTTGTTTCAGATACCGGTCGTTTGGCTACCCTTCAGACAGACCGTTTTGGGAATTTCATCTTTAAAGAACTTTCTTTCGGTGTTTACAGGATTGAAATCACCGCAACTGGCTTTCAGTCGCGCCGCATCGATAGCATTCATATTCGCGATGAGCGTGTTGATTTTAATCTGGGCGATATTTTTTTAGGCAGAAAAATAACGGATGTCGCCGAAGTGATTATTTACGCCGAAAAGCCGATGATCGAATCCAAAGACGGCAATATTACTTTTAATGTAGGGGAGAGTGCGCTAAGTGCCGGAAGTAACGCAGCTGAATTATTGCGCAATACTCCGCTGGTTACCACTGATCCCAACGGCAATGTATTGGTGAGGGGTAAAGAACCTCGGATACTGATTGATGAAAAACCGGTTGAACTCAATGCACAGCAGTTGCAGGAGCTTTTGGAATCTATGCCCGGGAGTAATATTGAAAAAATTGAGGTGATGACCAACCCTCCAGCTCAGTTTGCAAACGAACAAGGAGGTGTAATCAACATCGTTACCCGCAAAGGAAAAGTAGGTATGAGTGCTCGCCTGAATATGTATGGCGGAACGCGAAATGAGCTGGGCGCCGGTGTAAATTTGAACTATCGTAAACAGGGCCTTGCCATAAACTTTAATGCTGGACTAGTAAACAATGTTTTTCAGGGGGACGGATACAGTTATCGAACCAATATATTCCGTGATTCATCCAATCAGCTTCTTATCAACAATCAATCACGCAATGAGAATAGTCGTCCTAACATGCGATTGAATATCGACTATGATCTGAATAAGTACAATGCATTGAGTGTAACTGCCAATTACAACTATAATCGATTTGATAATGCCGGATTGAATGATTTTGCAAATGTTAATCGCTTTGGACAGATATGGAAGCGAAGTGAAAGAGCAATTTCCACTGTTGGGTTTAACGAAAATTTTAATTCGCAGGTTTCCTTCACTAATAAAGGCAAGAAGCCGGGAAGAACACTGCGTATTATAGGAACAGCCAATACAGGCACACAGGAAAATGATCGGCTTTTTTATCAGCTGTTTCTCAATGCAGTTGCCGTTCCTACTGGAATTGACTCCACGCAGCGCCAGGAGAATATTACATTCAATAGCGGTTATGGATTGCGTGCCAACTACGACTATTTGTTTAAGAATAAAACCACTTCATTCAGTGCAGGATCTGCTTTCAGTCGAACCGCTAGCGATGTGTTGCTTTATACTTCCTTTATGCGCAAGCCGGAAGGAAAATTCGATACCATTGCTTTGTTAAGCAATGATTTTCATTTTCATCAGGACGTATTTAATACACGCTTTTCCTTGAAACAGATTCTGAAAGAGGGTTTTTCCGTTTCTGCAGGCGCAGCCTGGGAGCAGACGATGATATACTTCGCGTTGCACAAAGACAATGCAAATGTGCGCAATCGTTACTTTAACTGGCTACCCTTTGTGAACATCAACCGCAGCTGGAAAAATAAAACTAGCATGACGCTCACATACCGACAAAGCATCCGCCGTCCGGGTATTCGTGAGTTGAACCCTGCAATTGATTATTCGGATCCTTATAATCTCCGCTACGGCAATCCATACTTAAAGCCTTCCATCGTGCACAACTTTGATTTTGTAGTGGGAAAAACGAAAGAGAAGTATTTCGTAAATATGGGGCTGGGTTACAATCGACTGCAGGATGTTTTTAATCAGCTGCGCAGTTTGCAACCCGATGGCGTTACGGTTTTTACCTGGGATAACTTAAGCGGTAGAAAGGAGTATGAAATTAGTACCTGGGGTGGACTTACTTTTTCACGCATACTGCGTTTGAATATGAGTGCCAGCTATATATATAACGAATACAGTTCTTATGATAAGCAGGTGCGGAAGTTTCGAAACGGAGGCACGTTTACCTCCAACATGAATGCTAATTATACGCCAACGCAAACCTGGACTTTTACCGGCAGTTTTACATTTAACCGCTTTGCCAATCCGCAGGGTACAGTTAGGAACAATATCAATATGAATATGGGCATCCAGCACAAGCTGTTCGACAAGCGCCTTACGATTGGTTTGAATGCAATTGATCCATTGATTGTTCAGCAGAATAGGGTATTTACTTTCGGGCCTAATTTCAATCTGGAAAGTTTCACTCGTACGCAAACCCGCAATTTCCGTTTAACATTAGGGTATCAGTTGAGTAAAACCATAACTCGTAAGAAACCGACGCCTACAGTATTGCCTAAAGCAAATGCACCAACAAAACCTCAAAGTACGCGTTAACGTATCGCTGCTGTATCAAAGGTTACCCGTTTGTTTAGCCAGCTTTCACCGGCGGGAATAATCCATTGCTTTTCCAGTGCTTCTTTATCGGCAACCAAATTATTAAAATACAATGTGTGGTGTTGAATGAATTTATTTTCAACTGCATAATGTAGTTGAGATAAGGGGAGGAGTTGAATTTTTTCCTCTACTACAAACGCCAGCATCTGTCGGTCAAATAATTGAACCTTATATTTTTCTTCTATTCCCTTAATCATACGTACCGAACTGTCCGTGCTGCAGCCACTTACTCCGGCTTGCGTTTCATCTGCCATGAGTATAATAAACTGTCCGAAAAATAATGTTGCAAATCCTGCTACGCGCGCACCGTGTGAAGTCCAGCTTGCACTGAAGTTGTTCAGCGTCTCTTCGAGTTCAAGTGCTTCTGCAATTAAAAATCGGCGGCTGCTCTGATAAATCCACACCCTGCTTTCAGAGGCAAAATGTGCAGGGAGCAAATGTTTGTAAGCAAGGTTCATGCTGCAAAACTATAGAAAGCAGCGAAAACGAAACCGTCAATTTTGCTTGGTTTTCCAATAATCGTAAAGCGCGAGCAATATTGCATACAAAATAGCGCCACCTATTAAGATGAAGGCCCAGTTCTGCCATGCAATCCAGGAGCTCGTTTCCAGCATTACAAAACGAAAGAATAAAACTCCGATGCTACCCAGTAGCGCAGACAGCATCATCCCTATTACAATGATAAAGAACGCAACGCTGCTATAGTGTTTGAGAAAATCAAAAAATGTTTTAGGCATGGATGCATGGGTTTTGGAGGGAATGACCTGCACTAGTTAACCTATTAAGAGGAGTTGAACTAATTACGCCAAACTTTGAGCGATTAGCTCGGCAACATCCATCACCTGAACCTGTTCTTCTTTTTCTGCAACTTTTACACCGTCGGTCATCATCGTGTTGCAAAACGGACAAGCTGCGGCAATGATAGATGCACCTGTTTCGATTGCCTCATTTGTTCTTTCCCAATTAACACGTGTTTCGCCTTTTTCCTCTTCCTTGAACATTTGAGCGCCACCTGCTCCACAGCATAAGCCATTGGTGCGACAACGCTTCATTTCCACCAATTCTGTATCCAGTGCTTCCAAAACGGCTCTGGGTGCTTCATAAATGCCATTGGTGCGGCCCAGATAACAGCTATCGTGATACGTAATTTTCTTTCCTTTAAACTCATTGCCATCTTTCATTTTAATACGTCCTTCCGATATGAGTTCTTGTATTAAAGTGGTGTGATGGATTACCTCGTAATCGCCACCCAGGGCGGGGTATTCATTTTTGAGGGTATTGAAGCAATGCGGACAGGCAGTTACAATTTTCTTTACACCATACATGTTGAGTGTTTGAATATTGTTGAAGGCAAGCATCTGAAAAAGAAATTCGTTGCCTGCTCTTCTTGCCGGATCGCCGGTGCATTGCTCTTCTTTTCCTAAAATGGCAAAAGAAATACCCACATGGTTCAAAATTTGCGCGAAGGCTTTGGTGATTTTTTGTGCCCGCTGGTCAAAGCTTCCGGCACATCCAACCCAAAAAAGAATTTCAGGTGTTTCGCCTTTTGCCATCATTTCTGCCATGGAAGGAACCTGCATACGTTTAAGTTTTGTTCAAAATAAAGGAATAAATAAATATCCTGTTGCAAAGCCTCTTAACGCATACACACTTATTTTTGTTTGGTGTCAAACAACGCTATGAAGACTTTCTGGCAAAAAATTACCAACTGGGAATGCTGGCCTTTTGCCATACTGTATTTTCCAATCAGTTTTGTGTGGATTTGGTATTGCATAAGAAGCAGATCCCTCTGGTTTTTCACTGCTTCAAACCCTACGATCGCTTTTGGTGGCTTTGAAGGTGAAGGCAAGAAAGAAATGTACGAACAATTGCCGCCCCACACTTATCCGCGTACTATCTATGTACAGCATACCGATGCATTCGAAAATGTTCTTTCCTCCATTCAGCGGTATGGATTTACCTATCCTTTTATCGTGAAGCCCGATGTAGGTATGAAAGGGATTTTATTCCGGAAAATCGAAAATGAGTCGCAGTTGCGTACATATCATGAAACCATGGTTGTTGAGTATATTATTCAGGATATGGTTTCCCTGCCGATAGAACTAAGTGTATTTTACTATCGTCATCCAGCATCTCAAACAGGTACGATCAGCGGTTTGATTTCAAAAGAATTGCTTCATGTAAAAGGTGATGGGAAGTCTGCACTTTCTGATCTGATTCTGCAGCATCCCCGCGCAAGTATGCGTTTGGATGAAATGCAACGGAAACATGGTCATTTCTTTAAAAGTGTAGTGGCAGATGGAGAAATTTTTTATTTATCGCATGCAGGCAATCATAACCGTGGAGCAAGATTTACGAATCTCAAACATGAAATTGATGCTGACCTGTTAAAGGTCTTTGACACGTTAAGCCATTACAGCAAGTTTTTTTATTACGGACGCTACGACATTAAAACCAGTTCGCTTGCCGATTTAAAGCAGGGTAAAAACTTTCAAATTCTTGAATACAATGGAAGCGGGGCGGAGCCGAACCATATTTACGATTGCAATATGAGCTTACTGGAAGCTTATCGTGAAATTCTGAAACACTGGAAAGTGCTTTTTGAAATTAGTCGCCATAACCACCGCAATGGATTCCCATATTGGTCGTTTAAAAAGGGATTAGACTTTATAAGACAGTCTAATACCCATTTTAAAATGCTTTCCAAGTATGAATAATTGTAAAATCAATGCTCATTGGTTTATAATCCATCCTAATATTGCATATGCATCCATGGGTTAAAATATTTGGTTGGGGCTTGTTCATCAGTTTTTTGGGGAGTTTGCCGCTCGGTACATTGAATATTGCTGCCATGCAAATCTCCATTTCGGATGGCATTTCACCGGCAATGTGGTTTGCTGCTGGGGCTTTAACAGCTGAAATTATTTATGTGCGATTATCGTTGGTTGCCATGGATAGGATTTTGCAACAAAAGAAACTGCTTCGTTTTTTAGAGTGGTTAACTATTGTGATTGTGCTGGCATTATCCGCCTCCAGTTTTTGGGCGGCCATGCATCCGGGTGTTGAAAAGAATGTACTTCTTTCAAACGGCATGCATCGGTATTTGCTTGGCTTATTAATGAGTGCAGTTAATCCAATGCAAATTCCTTTTTGGTTTGGATGGAGCACCGTGCTGTTTACCAAGAAAATTCTGAAGCAAGGCTACGGCAACTATACATTTTATGTATTGGGTATTGGTATGGGCACTTTTTTTGGCACCAGCATTTTTATTTTCGGAGGAAGAATGGTAGTAGAAAAACTCAATGCCAGCATGCATTTGCTCAACTGGCTAATTGGCTTCATTTTTCTCGCCACCGGCATAATTCAATGGGTGCGGATTGTGCGTAAAAAAGATGCCGTACATCAGCTAGAACATCCAGAAGAACTTACTGCAAAGCTACAAGATCAAATTCCATCAGTGGAAGAAATCTAGGCCTATTTTGCAATCTCTTTTGCCCAGTCACCTCTTTCTTCGGGTGAAAATTTCCAGGGCGCATAGTTGTTTTCAATATTGCTGAACATAGCATTCCATTCGCCGGGCGCATTGCTGTCTTCCATAATCAGCGAGCGTCTTAATTCGGTAATAATGCTAAGCGGGTTAATGCTTACCGGACAAGCATCCACACATGCATTGCAGGTTGTACAAGCGCGTAATTCCTCAACGGTAATATAATTGTTGAGTAAGGTCCTTCCATCGTCTTTGAAACTGCCATTCTGGTTTATGTTTCGCCCCACCTCTTCCAATCGATCCCGGGTGTCCATCATGATCTTTCTTGGGGAAAGCAGTTTGCCGGTGGTGTTAGCCGGACAAGCAGTACTGCATCTTCCGCATTCTGTGCAGCTGTATGCGTCGAGCAGACTTTTCCAGCTTAAGTCAAATACGTCTTTCGCTCCAAAACGGGAGGGTGGTGTTGCCTCGGTTGGCGCCAGTTCGGGCTGAAACATGTATTTCACTTCATTGGCTACTTCGGGCATATTCCGCATGGTACTCATATTGGTGAGTCGGCCATACCATGCATTGGGGAAGGCAAGGATGATGTGTAAATGCTTGCTCCAGGGTAGATAATTCAAAAAGGCAAGGATGCCAATGATGTGTAACCACCAAGCACTGCGTTCAATGGCAATTAATGTGGGAGTACTGATATTCTCAAAAAAGGGCACTAGCCATCCTGAAACAAGAAAATCACCAGTGATGTGATAATGTTCAGCCCCCTGTAGCTGTAGTGCTCTATCGGCAGCGTTCATGGTTAAAAACAATCCCATCAATATGATTTCGGTTATCAGAATGTAGTTTGCGTCACTGCGCGGCCACCCATTCAGATCCTTGCTTAAAAAACGGTTTACTTTTAAAATATTCCGTCGCGCCAAGAAGATAACACATACCACCACTACCAGTAATGCCAGTACTTCAAACATGTTTATCAATAAACTGTAGAAATCGCCTAAAGGCGCTAAAAATAAACGGTGTGTTCCTAAAACACCATCCAGCACAATTTCAAGTACCTCTATATTGATAATAATAAAACCTGCATAAATAATCAGGTGCATAATGGCCACAGGGAAGTTCCGGAACATTTTTTTCTGACCAAGTGCAAGAAGCAAAACATTTTTCCAGCGTCTGCCTGGTTGATCGGTTAAATCTTCGTCTAGTCCCAGTAAAATATTTCTTCTGATTTCCTTTGCTTTTTTACTGAAAAACCAAACGGCAGCGGTAAGTAACAGTACGAAAATGATCTGCGGTACCAATGACATGGAAGTAAATTTGAATGCTAAATTAAGGTTTGCTTCATGATCTTTGATCACAAACTCTTTTTAGATCCATAATTTCATTTAATACTTTGCAATGCAATACTGTTTTATCTTTAACCTTTCAATAGGTTATGAATAAAAACTACATTTTCGATCAGGCCACAGCTGCCAGAAAAATTACCCGCCTGGCTTACGAAATCGCCGAAAGAAACCATGGAGAAAACCGCATCATTTTGGCAGGTATTTGGCAACAGGGTGCATTGCTTGCTCAAGCCATTGGAGATGCCCTCCGTAGCATTACCGATGCGGAGATTGTAATTACGGATGTACTTCTAGATAAGCGCAACCCATCCACCGTTACTTTACGTGAACCGGTTGATTGTTCTAATCAGCCTGTTATCTTGATTGATGATGTTGCCAACAGCGGCAAAACCATGCTGCATGCGCTGAAACCTTTTTTGGAACTGAATCCAAGCACCATTCAAACGCTGGTGTTGGTTGAGCGCACGCATAAAAAATTTCCTATACAGGCCGATTATGTAGGGCTGTCTCTTTCAACTACCGTTGAAGAACATATTTATGTTGAAATAGCAGACGGAAAAATATCTGGCGCCTATATGGCTTAGAAATAAAGTGCTCTTACACGCAGTTTACCCTTGTTGCCTAATTCTAGGGCAGGGGCGGGTACTTTAAAAATATTTAATACTGTAAGCGTTGTTTTAAGCCATTTTTTATTGGTTTTAATGCGCGTTAAATCAATATCGGGCGACAAATAAAATTGTCTGCTCCGCTGAATATCTCTCCTGTCGAATCGCAGATTACCGTTTTCATCCATTGCTACATTTTCAAATCCCCCAAAGAGACCATCTGCGCCATAGCCTGCTGCTATATTCAGCCACGCTGGCCAGTTGCTTTTTGGAGCGAAGGCGCGCACATTCACACTTAACCAATAGGTTTGCGCGTTATAGTCTTTCAGCATTCTTTCATACCAGGTACTGCCGTATAGCTCATTGGCTCTTTGTTGAAGCTGTGGATCGTTGTAACGGTTATAGTGGAATGAAAATTTAAGCATCAGTCGCTGTTCTCTCCACCCAAGCTGCTGGCCAATAAAAAGCGCACTACCGGCAGCATTGGTGGCCATATCACCCCAGCTCCAGCCCCATTTGGCGGAATGCGCATCAAGCATTTCAACGCCGGTTAAAAAGGCAAGCCCCGTTAGTCCGCCCAGCAAGGTGGATGCTGTTTCACTCATGCCTGTCCACCGCCACATTGCAGATGAAGGAGCACCCAGCATGTAGGTTGTCCATGCATGGCCCACTTTGTCCATCTGATTCCATTCTTTTCCGTCTTTAAAAACCCTAAACGGACCTTTTGGATAATTTTTATACCAGGCGTTGTTTAATAAATAGATGCTCGTTCCATAACCAGCAATATTGATGCCTGCAATCAGCTGCGTTCTTTTTTTTCGAAGGGAGTCAGGAATGGGTTGGGCGTACGATAAAGCACATAGCATTATAGTCAGAAAAGATAACAGGATGCGTTGTCTTATAAAAGTCATCAATGTAAAATTACATGCAACGGGTATTCATACAAGTTTCTCTTTTTACGTTCTTCCTATATTTGTGACTTTCAACCGCAACATATGAATGCACAGGCAGCACAAAACGTAGAGCAGTGGCTAACAGGTAATTTTGACAAAGATACCAAGACCGCCATCCGCAATATGCAGGAACAGCACCCACAGGAATTGGAGGATGCATTTTATAGAAATCTTGAATTTGGAACTGGTGGGCTACGCGGACTGATGGGTGTTGGCACCAATCGTATGAATCAGTACACGGTAGGAATGGCAACACAGGGTTATGCCAATTATTTAAACAAAACTTTTGGATCTGGTAATGTAAAATGTGTTGTAGGACATGATAGCCGAAATAACAGTCGCTATTTCGCCGAAATAACTGCCAATGTGCTTGCTGCCAATGGCATTCAGGTATATCTTTTTGATGCACTGCGCCCAACTCCTGAGCTCAGTTTCGCTATTCGTCATTTGGGTTGCCAGGGAGGTGTTGTATGTACCGCTTCACATAATCCAAAAGAGTACAACGGATATAAAGCTTATTGGAATGATGGTGGACAACTGGTGCCTCCGCACGATAAAAATGTAATCAGTGAAGTAGAAAAAATTGCTTCGGTAGATGAAGTGAAATGGAGTGGAGGAGCAGATCGTATTCAATCCATCGGCACGGATATGGACGAAGCTTACATGAACATGATTCAGTCGCTAAGCATCTATCCGGATGTTTGTAAAGCTCAGCACGATTTAAAAATCGTTTATACGCCTATTCACGGAACCGGTATCACGCTTGTTCCGGAAGTGTTACACCGTTTTGGTTTTACCCATGTTCAGGTGGTAGAAGCGCAGCAGCAGCCCGATGGCAATTTCCCAACGGTTGTATATCCCAATCCCGAAGAAGCAGAGGCTATGAGCATCGGATTACAACAGGCCCGTGCAATGGATGCAGATATACTCCTCGGTACAGATCCCGATAGCGACCGCGTTGGTATTGGCATAAAAAATAAGCAGGGCGAATGGGTGCTGATGAATGGAAATCAAACAGCCGTGCTTGCATTCAATTATTTAATGGAGGCACGTCGCGCCAAAGGCATCGCTCGTGAGAATGATATGGTAGTAAAAACCATTGTTACCACTGAAATGATTAATGATATTGCCCGTGAAAACCAGGTTGCTTGTTATGATGTACTGACAGGATTTAAATGGATCGCCGAGCTTATCAAGCAAAAAGAAGGCAAGGAGCAGTTTATCATTGGTGGTGAAGAGAGTTACGGACTCATGATCGGAGACCAGATTCGGGATAAAGATGCCATCTCTGCCGTTGCCTTGCTCTGCGAAATGGCAGCTTATGAAAAAAATCAGGGACGTACGCTTTACGATAAGCTCATCGATTTATATGTAAAGTATGGATGCTATCGTGAGCATTTAATTTCTATAACCAAGAAGGGCATGAATGGTCAGGCAGCAATTGCTGCCATGATGGAGCAATACCGTAAACAGCCTCCGGTTTCGATCAATGGAGTGCCTGTAGTAATGTTGTTGGATTATCAACTGCAAGAATCCAAGCATTTAATCACCGGTCAATCCCAGGCCATCACATTACCTAAATCCAATGTGCTACAGTTTGTATTGCAGGATGGCAGTAAAATTTCTGCGCGGCCAAGTGGTACCGAGCCGAAAATTAAATTTTATTTTAGCGTTCAAAGCAAACTTAACTCAGCTCAGGATTTTGATTCAGTGTATGATCAGCTGGGAAAACAAATTGAAGGAATCATTGCTGATTTGGGTCTTAATTAGGGTACGCTGCTTTTTCTTCATGCATTCACTGCAACTGCGTACCTTGCAAACGCATTTATAAGTGAGTTACCATGAAAAGGCAAGTAGAAGACCGTTATCAGCATAAAGGATTAAGGAAGCAGTTGGTAGATAGCATACGCGAAAAAGGTATTACGAATGAAACAGTGCTCGATGCAATCAATAAGGTTCCCCGACATTTTTTTCTGGATACGGCATTCGATAAGATTGCATACGAAGACAGAGCTTTCCCCATAGGAAACGAACAAACCATTTCTCAGCCCTATACGGTTGCTTATCAAACGCAGCTGCTCGATATAAAGCCACTTCAAAAAGTACTTGAAATTGGCACAGGAAGCGCATATCAGTCCTGTGTGCTTGCTGAAATGGGTGCTAAAGTATTTACCGTAGAAAGACAAAAAGCACTCTTCGATCAGAATAAAACTTTTGATTACTTAAAGAAGTATCCCAATATCAAATTTTTCTATGGTGACGGGTTTGAAGGTCTGCCTACCTATGCGCCTTTCGATCGCGTTATCATTACCGCTGCTGCTCCTTTTATTCCCCCCAAACTGATCGAACAAATGAAACCCGGAGCGATTATGGTTGTTCCGGTAGACGAGGGTGAAAGACAGCGTATGAAACGCATTACCAAGCAAGCCGGCGGCGAATTGCTTGAAGAAACCTTTGATGCCTTCTCGTTTGTACCAATGCTGGTAGGAAAATCCGGACAGTAATCATAGCAGATCTTAGCAGAGATATCATCTGCAAATTGTTACTGCATCATTTCCATGCCTTCTCCTTCCATGCGGTTATTTCTGCGCTTGAAGATGGATGCATCAAATTTCCCAAAACGATAGCTGAAGTTAACACGTACAAACTGTGGATCTCTTCTTCTCCAGCTATACTGGTTGAATCCTTCGCCCTCAGCAAAAACAATATTCTGCCTGGTTCTTAAGAAGTCGCTCCAGTTTACGCCTACAGAAGCCGTATTGTTCTTAATCTTGAATTCTTTTCGAATACCCAGATCTGCATAATAGTTTGCATCTATATAACCCTGTGTGGTGGAAATCTGTCCGCCGCCAAAACCGCCCATCATCCATCCACCGCCGCCGCCGCGACCACCGCCGCCGCCTCCGGATGATACAGGCAAGATAGAACGGGAACGATAATCACCGCTTAACTGTACTGTCCATCCTTTGTTTAAACGAAACGTGTTGTTTATTTTAATGAAGAAACTACTTCTTTCGTTCTGTAAATTGGGCAATGCAGCGGTTCCATTAATTTTTGAATGATAGAAATTAGCATTGTAATTGATTTCCCACCACTTTGTTATTGTGTTTCTAAAAACGAGTTCAAGGCCAGCTGCAAAGCTGCTGGTTGCGTTTACAAAGGTGGTAACAAAGCCAAGTGTATCGGAGTCGCCAATTTTACGGGGGGCTTGATACCTGGCAATCAGATTATTGGTTTGCTTGCCAAAGATGGTCACGAGGAAAAGATTATTCTTTTTACCATAGGTTTTCTGGTAGCTCATTTCCAAAGAATGCGTGAATTCAGGCTTCAGGTCGGGATTGCCTGTTTGAAAATTCAACACATCTGTGAAATCGGTATTGGGTAACAGCTGAAAGAAGCTGGGGCGATTTACTCTACGAGAATAATTCAACTGCAGATCCTGTTTGTCTTTAAAAGTCTTTGAAACAAATGCGCTTGGAAACAATGCCAGCGGAAACTGATTTTGGAAGCGAGTATCTTTCCCAATTTGCTTTCCGTCGTAGGAAGAGCTCTCTGCTCTTAAACCCACCTGAAAATTCAGATTTGCTTTAGATACCTTTTGTGCGAATGATACATAGCCGGCATGCACATAGTCAACAAACTCAAATTGGTTGCTGATGCGAGGGTTTACGATTCCGTTGATGGAGTTCTGCTGAAAACTTTCAAACCATCTGGTTTGTGAGCGCAAACCAAATTCAAGTTTCATGTTTTCGTTCAACGGGTTTACAAAATCGGTTTGTGCTACGAGGAGTTTATTGGCGCCGCCTGCATCTACGCCCTGGTTGAAGTTTCGCTGGATAGGAGATCCGATTCCGCTAAACTTCGAAGTGGAAATACTGATATCCTGATCATTTTCACTTCTGCTTTGATTGTAATTGATGTCGGCAGTCCATTCCTTTCCGGGTTTGGAGTAATTGTGTTTGAAGCTAAGCTGTGCGCCCTGACCGCGAAACAGGTTTTCTCCGTCAGTTATTCTCAATTCTGTTGAATCAGTGAAAGCGGTATTGAGTCGGTTAAAAACAATATCATTGATATCATCCGACCTGAAATTTCCGCGCAAAAGATTTCCTGAAAGCGTGATGGTATTCCTGTTGTCGATATAATAATCTATGCCGCCTCTTGCAAATGCAAAATCGCCGGTAGATACGTTATCGTTTCTTAAAAACAGAGTAGAAAGATCACCTGCCGGAATCAGATTGTTTCGGTCGGTTTCACCCCAGCCTTTGTTTTTGCGCATGCTGTAATTCAGGTTGGCAAAAGCATTAATCTTTCCCTGACGTACGTTGATATCGCCTCCCATATTAGGTCTGCCGCGCATATCAATACCTGTACGAACATTTCCGCTGTATCCTACACGTTTATTCTTTTTTAGTACAATGTTGATGATTGCTGATTGTCCACCGCTTGCATCAAATTTTGCGGAAGGGTTGGTGATCAACTCTACACTTTGAATTGCGTCAGCAGGAATTTGATCCAAGCTCAGAACAGAAGGTCTCCCATCTACAAAAATTTGTGGTGCGTTATTGCGCAGTGAAATGTTGCCCTCTACGTCCACATCCACTGTGGGCACATTGCGCATAACATCCACTGCTGTTCCGCCCTGGGAAACGATGTTGCGATCAACATTGAAAATTTTCCTGTCAACACCCAATTGCAAAGTAGGTCGGGTTCCTTCTACTACTACCTCAGAAAGCTGTTTAACCTCTTCTTCCATTTTGATATTCCCCAAATCTTTGTCGATGCTGTTAAGCATTTGCGACATGTCGCCTCGATTGCCTCCATTCATTGAAAGTCCGAACGAAAGACTTTTTTCAAAGGTCTTGAAGCCGATGGCGGTTACCTTTAGTTTGTACTGACCCATAATAGACAGATTTTCCAAACTAAAATCACCGTTGGCACGGGTGAGCTGCCCGTTTATCACCACTTCTTTTCTTGTTTTGGTGGCGCTGTCGAATTTACTCTGCAACAGCTGCACAGAAGCAGCATCAATGGGCTTACCGGTTTTGGTGTCCACGATTTTGCCATAAAACCTTCCCATATTCATTTGGGCAGCATTTCCTCTTGCTCCGGGAGGCATAGTGGGAATCTGAGCAAAAAGGGTATGATGAATGAGCATGAAAGACAAAAGAATCAAATAACGCATAATGGGTGTTTGAGGCCGCAAATTTCGTTAAAAGCAGCGGCGTTGTGTAATGAATTAGTACAAGCGGTATGTTTAACCTATGGAACGGAGAATTGTTCTGTTTTCAGCAGGTTTTGGGATGAGTGGCTGGTTATTGTGCTACAACGGTAATTACAACCTGCAGTAAACCAATGATAAAGCCCAAAATGGCACCAATGATTTCGATGAATGTAAATTCCTTAGACATTACCTGATATAAAATCTGTTCGAGTTTTTCGGAGGAAAAAGCTTTTACTTTTTCTGTAACAATGACTTCAAGATCGAGTTCGGTCTGAAGTTTACCTAAATAGCCTTTCATGATAATGGGGAATAGATTTTCCAGCTCATTAAGAAAAACTTCTTTGATTTTATCGATGGTCTTATCCCCAATAAACATGCTCAGCATTGGCATTGTTTCGCTGAGTTTTTCGCGAAGGAAGCGGTCGATATGATTTTCAATCAGCGGAATCATGGCTTTGATGTTTCCTGGATCCGTAATTTTTTGCTCTATATCCTTGAATGAAAGCAGCTCTTCGCTTACCAGTTTGCCTAATTTCACTGCAAATTGTTCCTGCCTTTTGGGGAAGATTCCCTGAATGGTAATGCCCAAGATCTTAACCGGTAGGCGGGGGTGGAAAAGCATTTTAATGGCAATCAGATTGGTGATCCATCCAATAAAAGCAGAAATAACCGGTATCAATAGCAGCCAATAGTTCATATGCATCATTAAAAAAACCGCCGGCAAACGCGGGCGGTAAGGGTGGGGAGATTAAGGGGATTCGAACCCCCGGCCTTCAGAGCCACAATCTG
Source organism: uncultured Chitinophagaceae bacterium (assembly GCA_964505195.1). Classification (GTDB taxonomy): domain Bacteria; phylum Bacteroidota; class Bacteroidia; order Chitinophagales; family Chitinophagaceae; genus CAZDGV01. Next base: position 128,796 of record CAZDGV010000002.1, on the reverse strand, counting down.
ACGCTCTAACCAACTGAGCTATAACCTCCGTGTGGGCGGCAAAATTAAGACAAATGCCCGCGCCAGACAAAATTTGTGTTTCAGTTTTTTTCAATTGAATAGCTTCGGGGTATAGAACTTCTGTATGATTGCCTTGTTAATCCTGACATAAAAGGGGCCTTATGATGGATGGGCTTTTATTTTTAAGCTAATTTTACTTTGTTTTACTTATGTCAAAATTTATCGCATATATGTTTAGTAAGAAGAGTTTGATGATCATTTTGTTGCTGGTATTGGGGGGAGGTGTCTTTTATGCCGTTAAGTCTTCTCAAACCCTGGATGATCCAAAAAGTCGCTATGAAAAAGTGTTACGTCTTGTGGGAGAGATGTTGGAAGAAGGACATTTCAGTCCGCGCAAAATCGATGATAACTTTTCTAAAGACATTTTTAATAAGTTCTTGCAGAGTTTGGATCCCGATAAAATTTATTTCCTGTCGGCTGATGTGGCACAGTTAAAAAACTATGAGCTGCAGCTCGATGATGAAATCAAGGGCGCATCGTTGGAGTCTTTTTTTACAATCAATGACATATACAAGCAGCGGGTGGTGCAATCAGCCGATTTGTATCGCTCCATTCTTTCCCAGCCCTTTGATTATACCATTGATGAGCAGTACGTGGAAGATGAAGAAAAGCGCAGCTATCCACGCAATGAAAAGGAATGGCGTGAAGCATGGCGTAAAAAGCTAAAGTACTATGCGCTCGAACGATATACCGATTTGCTAGAAGAACAGGAAAAAAACAAGGGGAAGGAAGGTTTTGTTATGCTTTCAAAAGAGGATATGGAAAAAGAAGCACGCGATAAGGTGCTGAAGCAATTCGATCGTATGTATGAGCGTTTTCGCAATCGCTTCAAAGATGATGATCGTTTTCACCAGTATGTAAACGTCATTACCGAATCGATGGATCCGCACAGCACTTATTTCCCGCCCATCGAAAAACGTGCTTTTGATGAACAGATGAGAGGAAGTTTCTTTGGCATTGGTGCTTCACTCACAGAAGACAGAGACAATGGCAATATTAAAGTAGCAACCATTGTTAATGGCAGTCCGGCCTGGAAATCCGGCGAAATTGCTGTTGGTGATTATATTCTGAAAGTAGGACAGGGTGAGGAGTTGACCGATCAAGATCTAAATGGTTTTGAAGTGACAGATGCGGTTCGACTGATACGGGGTAAGAAAGGTACGGTGGTGCGACTAACCATACGTAAAGCAGATGGAACCATTAAAGTGGTATCGCTGGTGCGCGATGAAATACCGCTCGATGAAACCTATGCGAAAAGTTTAATCATCGAGTCGAAAGAGCATTTTAAAATCGGTTTTATTTATTTGCCTGAGTTTTATGCAGATTTTGATCGTCCGAATGCACCCCGCTGTGCACCCGATGTAGCAAAAGAAATTGGTAAGCTTAAGGCACAGCAAGTAGATGGAATTATATTGGATTTGCGTAATAACGGAGGTGGTTCTCTTTGGGATGTGGTTCAGATGGTGGGCTTTTTTATTCCGGACGGGCCAGTAGTGCAGGTAAAAAGTAAGGATGAAGCACCTACTGTGTTGCGCGATCGTGATAATGGATCTGTGCTATGGGATGGACCGCTGGTGGTAATGGTGAATAGCTTAAGCGCCTCTGCTTCTGAAATATTTGCAGGCGCCATTCAAGATTATAAACGCGGAATCGTCATCGGTAGTAGTTCAACCTATGGAAAGGGAACAGTACAGCGTAATATTGAGTTGGATAAAATGGCATGGGTTGGAGGAAGTGCGGGTTCAGATTTAGGAAGTCTCAAACTCACTTTGCAGAAATTTTATCGTGTATCGGGTGCCAGTACGCAGCTACGAGGGGTGTATCCGGACATTACCGTACCCGATCAGTACGATTATTTAAAATTGAGGGAAAAAGATACGGAAGACGCATTGGCATGGGATGAGATAGAGGGCGCTCCTTTCAAGGCCTGGTCGAATCCTTTACCCCTCACCAATATAGCACTGGCAAGCAAATTGCGTATTTCAGAAAATGAGGCATTCAATCAACTGCAATCGTCTGTTGCATGGCTTGAAAAAAACAATAAAAAGGATATCTCACTTCAGCTAGATCAGTTCAGAAAAAAGAAGCAGGAAGCAGCAGATATGTTCAAGAAAATCAATGAATCCTTGAAATTGAAAGAAGAGCTATCGGTTTCCAATCTTCCGGTTGATCTCGCCCGCATTGAGCAAGATTCCATTAAGCTGGAGCGCAATAAAATTTTCCTAAAAGGCATTCGCACCGACTTGCTTGTAGGTGAAACGGTGAAAGTAGTATCGGATATGATTATGCAAACGCAGGTAGTAAAGAAAGATTAGGGGCTATCCTATATCTTGCGCAATACTTCCGCAGTTTTGTCAATGTCTGCTGCTGTTGTATCCAGGTGTGTAACCAATCGAATTTGGGTTGGTGCGAGCGACATGCAAAGAATACCATGCTTCCTTAGCTTTTCTACCATTTCTTTAGCAGGACCTTTGGTTTCAAAAATCAGAATATTGGTTTCAACCGGCAGTACTTCCGCCACAAAAGGTAGATCTTGGATGGTCTTCGCCAAAAACTGAGCATGCTGATGGTCTGTTTCAAGTCGGTTTACATGATGCTTCAAAGCAAACATACCTGCTGCAGCCAAATAACCCGCCTGTCGCATACCGCCTCCAAAAACCTTTCTTATTCTTTTTGCTTTTCGAATGAATGCAGCACTGCCCAGCAGCAAACTGCCAATAGGAGCGCCCAGTCCCTTGCTCAGGCAAATGGATATACTATCGAAAACTGATCCATATTGTAAAGGCGTTTCTTTGCGGGCAATCAGGGCATTGAATAAACGGGCTCCGTCGAGATGCAAGGACAAATTGGATACAGAGCAAAATTCTTTAATTAATTGAATATCATTGATATTATAGCAGCTGCCTCCGCCTCTGTTTGAAGTATTTTCCAGCACGACCAAACTGCTTTTCGCCTTGTGCACATCGTCTGCATTTACAGCGCCTTCTAAATGGCTGACCGAAATTCGGCCCCTGTCGCCCTGCAGCAGGCGCACGGAGGCGCCAGCGTTAAATGCGATGCCGCCTCCTTCATACTGATAAACATGCGATAATTCGTCGCATATCACTTCATCGCCAGGTTGGGTATGCACTTTAATGGCAATTTGATTCGTCATGGTACCACTGGGGCAGAACAGGGCTTTTTCCATACCAAACATGTCTGACGCCATTCTTTCCAGCGCATTTACGCTCGGATCCTCTCCAAATACATCATCTCCAATTTCAGCATGCATCATGGCTTCCCGCATCTCAGGTGTGGGTTGGGTTACCGTGTCAGATCTAAAGTCGATCCATTCTTTTTGCTCGTTCATAGCCTCAAACTTCTATTTTTTTGCTCAAATTTCAACTTTTTCGACCCTCGCATCGTTTAATAGCCCAAAATCAGCTCAATTATATCGGCGTCTCTGGACCGGGTAAAGCCTAAATTATCCACAAGGACTATGAAAACAGGGATGTGTAGCTTATATTTGCAGACGGTTTGCTAAATTTTAACGCATTTTTTAAGACGTAGGAAGGTATTTATGCGTCTTCTAACCGTAACAATAAAAATCCGACGAAAACTATGAGGCAGTTAAAAATTGCAACACAAATTACCAACCGCGATTCTCAAGCGGTAGAGAAATACCTTCAAGAGATTTCTAAAATTCCGATGATTACGCCGGAGGAAGAAACCACCCTTGCACAGCGAATTAAAATGGGCGACCAACGTGCGCTGGATAAATTGGTTCAGGCAAACCTTCGTTTCGTGGTTTCGGTTGCCAAACAATATCAGCACCAGGGTCTTTCACTGAGTGATTTAATTAATGAAGGCAATTTGGGCTTGATCAAGGCCGCGCAGCGTTTCGATGAAACCAAAGGTTTTAAGTTTATCTCTTACGCCGTGTGGTGGATTCGCCAGTCGATTTTACAAGCATTGGCTGAACAAGGGCGACTTGTTCGTTTGCCTCAAAACAAAATTGGAACATACAATAAAGCAAACAAAGCCTATATGGCTTTTGAACAGGAGCATGAGCGTGAGCCTTCTACCGAAGAGCTAGCAGATATCCTCGAAATGAGTGAAACGGAGATCAATAATATCTTCCAAAGCAATACCAGACACACCTCGCTAGATGCACCTGTACATGAAGCAGAGGACGTAGCCATGGGTGATCTGCTGGAGGGGAGCGATGATACGGATGAAGATGTAATGAAAGATTCACTTCGCAATGAAATTCGTCGCGTGCTGAAATCTTTAAGTCCTCGTGAAGCTGAAATCGTGAATGCTTATTTTGGGCTTGACGGAGAAAACGGCGTTACCATTGAGCAGATTGGTCAGAAATATGACCTTACTAAAGAAAGAATTCGTCAGATTAAAGAGCGTGCTATCAAGCGTCTTCAAAAAGCCCGCTACAGCAATGCGCTCAAAAGTTATTTAGGTTAGTATGGATGGGTAGTTTATACGGATCCCCGGCAAATCGCCGGGGATTTTTTTTCAAACAAACACCTTCTTCTCATTGTTAACAAGCTGATGAGATTCATCTTGACTATACTGTTGCTCGTTTTTTTATTAGGGTGTGAAAAGTCTGTTCAATTTAACCTGCGCAACAACGACCCATTGATGGTGGTGGATGCCAGCATTGAAACGGGAGAAGCGCCTCGTGTAGTACTGAGTAAAAGTTTTCAATTTTTTTCTTCCATTTCTGCGACAATGATTGATACAGCATTTATTAAAGATGCGGAGGTTGTGATATCGGAGGGTACAGTTTCAAGGCGACTGTTGCGCTTTGATGTACCTCTTGGGAATGGCTTTGGTTTTTCATACTATTCTACGGATCCCTCAGCTCCTGGACTTCAAATGTTTGGAGAAGAGGGGAAGGCCTACACGCTCAATATTCGATGGAAGGGTAAAACTTATCAGGCTAGTACCACCATTCCCATTCCCCTGAAAACAATGGATAGCATTTGGTGGGTGAAAGCACCGGCAACGCCCGATACATCCAGCCGTGTGGTAGTAAGAGGCCGTTTTACAGATCCGCCCCGCTTTGGAAACTATATTCGCTATTTCACAAAAGTGAATAGAGAGCCCTTTTATCCTGGACTCAATTCGGTTTTTGACGACCAGTTTGTAAACGGTACTTCCTATGTGGTTGATATCGATCGGGGGGTAAACCGAAACGATTCCTTGAATTTTGATGATTACGGCTTCTTTCGCAGAGGGGATACCGTAACGGTTAAACTCTCCAATATCGACAAAGCAACTTATGATTTCTGGCGCACCGTAGAATTCAGCTATAGCAGTATCGGCAATCCCTTTGCTTCCCCGGTGAATATACTGGGCAATGTATCGGGCGGGGCGTTGGGTTATTTTGGGGGTTATGCCAATCGCTTCAGAACCATCATTATACCACGCTAATTATCCACAGCGGCTTCTTTCGTGCCTTTGAGCACAATCCCATATTAGATGAACCGCTAATTTTGCAGCTTTAACAGAGGATATGATTATGGAAGCCACAGAAAGAGTTCATTGTCTCATTATCGGTTCAGGCCCTGCCGGTTACACCGCAGCCATTTATGCAGCACGTGCAAACCTCAAGCCCGTTTTATATCAGGGCATTCAGCCGGGCGGACAGCTCACTATTACCACTGAAGTTGAAAACTATCCGGGTTATCCAGATGGCGTGCAAGGGCCGCAAATGATGGTAGATTTTGAAAAACAAGCAGCGCGCATGGGAGCAGATATACGATATGGTATCGCAACCAAGGTTGATTTTTCATCACTGCCTCACAAAGTTTGGATCGATGATGAAAAGCTCATTGAGGCCGACAGTGTGATCATATCTACAGGTGCTTCAGCAAAATGGCTTGGACTGGAAAGTGAGCAACGCCTGAATGGTTATGGAGTAAGCGCCTGTGCTGTTTGTGATGGATTTTTCTTCCGCGGGAAAGATGTAGCCATCGTAGGGGCAGGAGATACGGCATGTGAAGAAGCGATTTATTTAAGCAAACTATGTACAACTGTGCACATGCTCATTAGAAAAGATGCTATGCGCGCGAGTAAAATCATGCAGGATAGGGTACTAAAAACGCCCAACATCCGTGTGTACTGGAACACCGAAACGCTCGAAATTTTGGGCGATCAGAAAGTACATGCAGTAAAGGTCAAGAACAATCAATCCGGTGAAGTTTCAGAAATTCCAGTACAGGGTTTCTTTGTTGCAATCGGTCACCAACCGAATTCCGATATCTTCAAAGGAATGATTGAAATGGATGAGGCAGGTTATATCAAAACAATTCCTGGAACATCCAAAACAAACCTTGAGGGCGTATTTGCGGCAGGGGATGTGCAGGATAAGCATTACCGACAAGCAGTGACTGCTGCGGGAAGTGGTTGCATGGCTGCCTTGGATGCGGAGCGTTACTTATCGGCCAAGGGCATCGTTTAATATAGCCTTGGATATGATTACCATTCACCTGGACGATTTACGCTTTTTTGCTTTCCACGGCATACATCAGCAGGAAACGAAAGCAGGTGGAGATTTTCTTGTGCATCTTACAGTTCAGTATCCTGAACTTTCAAATCACCATACACTCGATTCAACCATCGACTACGTTGTTCTTTATGAAATTATAAAGCAATGCATGTCTTTGCCTACAGAACTGCTAGAAAATGTAGCTGAGCGTATTTGTGAAAAAATCAAGTCGCGCTATTCACAAGTGAGCAATGTAGAAATCAAGATAACAAAGCTTCGTCCGCCTATTCCGGGCATAAATGGTAGTACGGGAATTACTTTGCATCGTTCATATTGAACCAATGTTCAATGTCATTTCACTAAATATGTTTGTTCTTCCATTTCCCGGAGCGCAAATACAGACAGCTGGGTGTCATCAGTACAATCCAGTACAGCCATTCGCTCATCCATCCATAAGTGATGTCTAAAAAGAAGTAGTCGAGTACTAAATACACATAAACGCAGTAAAAAATAATAGCTTGTATTTCTACCAATAATGTAACACGACTGTTGCCCGAACCAGTGACAGCATTCAAAAAAACGGTGGAGACAGACATCAATACAAGGGCTACAGAGATTACCCTGATTACCGGAATCGCTTCTGCAACAAAATCAGCCGACTGTCCGTAAACCGACAAAAACAAAGCGGGGAAAATATTCAGGAGTATAGCAACGGTAGTGGTCATGATCAAATTAATGACAATGATTTTCTTCAACAGCAGAAACACCTGATCCTGCTTGCCCTGACCAATGATATTGCTTACCATTGTATTTGTTGTGGCAGCCATTGCCCAAACAAATGCGCCAAAAAATCCGAATACATTCCGCATGATATTCGATACACCAAGGGCAGTTTCTCCGTGTTTTACAATGAGCAAATAGAAATATTCCCAACTAATGATGCTGATGGCATGCTGAAAAATGAGCGGCGCCGAAAAGGTCAGAATCAATATTAAAATCGACTGATTCCACTTGAAAGGTGCAAAAAGCGCAAACTGTTTTCCTATTCCTCTTTTGCGAATTACTAAATAAATCACAAACATTCCAATGAACTCAGCAATCACCGAAGCAACTGCAGCACCATTGAATCCCAAGGCAGGCAAGCCCCATTTGCCGAATATGAGCAGATAGTCGAACAAAGCATTACTAAGTGCTTCTGCTAAAGTGCCAAAAATGAGCAGCTTGCTATTGTTTGTGCCGACCAATAATGCATTGCGCAGCTGGTATATATAAAGAAAAAATAGACCCCAAATGCGGATTTTAAGAAAGCCGACTGCCTTCTGTAAGTCATCTGAATCTTTTATAAAATAAGCAAAGATGCTAGGGGTTATCACCCAAGTGATCACTACGCCGATGATGGCAATAATGATGGCAACAAAAACACCCTGGCTGAACAGTTTCCCAATTTCTTCCGGCTTGTCTTCACCGGCTCTTCTTGAAATCAGGGCCTGTAAGCCATTGTTTAAACCGAAACCGATGGCAGCAAAAATGAGATAATACACTCCTGTGATGCTGGCAAGTGCAAGGGCTTCTGTGCTTAAATGGCCTAGGAATATATTATTGGTAATAAAATTGAGTTGCGGGACAAGAATCGCCAACCCAATGGGTAATGCAATTTGTAGAATTTGGCGGTTGCTAACCTCAAGCTGTAACGATCCCTTATGTTGGCCGGTTGTATCCAATCTCTGCTATTTGTGGCGAAATTATTTTATTATTGCACAATTCAGAAATGTAATGCTACAGTCTTCTATCCATATTAGTGAAGAACAGGGAATTTTGGTAAATGCTTCCAACTCAACGCTTGTTTTGCAATTGGGGAATGGCTATTTGAGTTATTCCATTACCGATGAAATAGCCAAGAAAGTGCATACCTGGACTGTATATAACTATTCAGGCAATGGCATTGATGCAATTCGCGCATTGCTTGAAAAGCATCCGGAACTGAAGAATGATTTTGGAAAGCGATATTTTATTGCCGATACAGCTTCCAGCGTATTGATACCCGGATCGATTGCTGCTGATACTTTATCGCGTCAGATTTTGCAACACAGTATCGGCGATTTATCAAATGCTACGGTGTTGAAGCAGGAATTGTCGGAAAGAGGAGCTGTTTGCTGTTTTGCCATTTCGAAACCACTCGAAGAATTTTTGCGTTCAAATTTTCAAGGCATTGCTATAAAACATCTTCATGCAGCATGGTTGCAGGCAAAGCCTTCAACAGGGGTGGATGTAAAATTGTGTTTTTTATATCAGCAGATGCATGTATGCATACAAAAAGAAGGTCAGCTTTTGCTTATACAGCAATACGCATTTGAAACACCCGATGATGCCCTCTATGCTATTTTAAATGCCGCTGATCAGCTTCATATTGATTTAAAAGATTGTTCAATTGTATTGGAAGGTATGATCGATCAGCAATCGGCATTGGCAATAAAACTTCAGCAATACCTTCCGCATATTGTTTGGAATGAGCCATCATTCAATCAATTCCCTGCATCTGCGGAGCATTATCCTCGCACTTTTCTTGCTTTTCAAGACAGACTCTTATCATGCGTATTATAAGCGGCAAATATGGCGGACGGGTTTTTCAGCCGCCGGCAAATATGCCTTTTACCCGGCCAACTACGGATCTTGCCAAAGGTGGATTGTTCAATATCATCGAAAACAATTTGGATGTTGAATCTCTCAAAACCCTTGATTTGTTTGGCGGTACCGGAAGCATCAGTTATGAACTGGCATCAAGAGGAGCTGCAGATCTTACCATAGTTGAAAAAGACCCGCAGATGGCAGCATTTATTCAAAAAACATCCACTGCCCTAGGTATAACCGGATTGCATGTAGTACGAATGGATGTATTCAAATACATCGAACAGTGCAGTGTGCAATATGATTTCATTTTTGCAGGGCCTCCGTATGCGTTGCAAAATATTGACGATTTGCCGAAAATGATTTTTGAGAAGCAATTGCTGAAGGAAAACGGATGGTTTGTATTGGAGCATACCCCTCGAAACGAATATAAAGCACATCCCTATTTCCGAACAGAAAGAAATTACGGAACAACGGTGTTTTCCATTTTTGTAAATAGACCAAAAGCATGACAAAAAAGGAAGCGCGCTTATATTACAGAGAAAAGCGAAGTGGCTTGTCTAACCATGTTCAGTTGGAGATGTTGGCACAAATGCTAGAGCAGTTCAAAGCTTATTCTTTTCCCCCTGTTCATTGTTTACACACCTATTTGCCCATGCCCTCAAACAATGAAATTGATACGGCATCTTTTATTGCGCACCTTTCATTATTAAATGTTGAAATTCAGGTATGTGTTCCGGTAACACAAATGGCAACAGACAGGCTTATCAATGCGCTATGGAAATCCGATGAACCCATGGTGCTGAACCATTATGGTATTCCTGAGCCAAAGCAGGTAGTGGAAATCGATCCAATGCAGATCGACCTTGCATTTGTTCCTTTGCTTGCTTTTGATGAACATGGTTATCGGGTAGGCTATGGTAAGGGGTATTATGATCGTTTTTTACCGGAATGCAGAAAAGATGCTCTATTCATTGGTCTGAGTTTTTTCCCGCCTATTGCAGACTTATCTGATCGTCAGCAATTTGATATACCTTTAGACCTTTGCATTACGCCTGAACGCATTTATGAATTTGGCTGATTTTACTTTTCAATCTTTTCGCTTTGTCTTACTGCCTTTTTCGTTGATTTACGGGGGCATCGTTTGGTTGCGCAATCGCTTGTATGATTGGGGCGTGCTTGAGAAAGTTTCGTTTAATTTACCTATTATTTGTGTAGGCAATTTAAGTATGGGTGGCACGGGAAAATCCCCCATGGTAGAGTTGCTCTTGCAATACTTAACGCCCTCCTTCAAAACAGCAACGCTAAGCAGAGGGTATAAACGAAAGACAAAAGGGTATGTGCTGGCCAATGATCAAAGCACTGCGCTTGAAATTGGCGATGAACCGATGGTGTTTCATTTGAAGTTCCCCGAAGCTGCGGTAGCAGTGGGAGAGTCGCGCGTTGAAGCTATTCCGCAATTGTTGCAAGATAGGAATGATGTTGAAGTGGTAATACTTGATGATGCTTTTCAGCACCGTGCTATTCAGGCAGGATTAAATATTGTGCTGACCGAATACGGTAATCTTTTTACCAGGGATTTCTTTCTGCCAACAGGCGATTTGCGCGACGAAATCAGCTCTGCCAAGCGGGCGCATGTAATTGTTGTTACGAAATGCCCTGCCAATCTTTCTATAACGGAGGCAGAAAATATCCGGAAATCAATCAATCCACTCGTACATCAAAAAATATTTTTCACTACCATTGCTTATGGAAGCCCTTTCCATATTCTAGACCCTTCCAAAAAAATAGAACTGCAAACTGGAATGGAGTTGCTGCTGGTAACAGGCATCGCCAATGCACAACCGCTTGAAAAATACATCCTTGAGCGTGTGTTCACCTACGAGAAATTATCTTATAATGATCATCATATTTTTACCATTGATGACATGAAGGAAGTTGAAAAGAACTTTGAACGTTTGCATTCTTCAGATAAACTGATCCTAACCACTGAAAAAGATGCTGTACGACTTATTAAATTTGGCAATAGCATTCAGCATTTGCCGTTGTATGTAATACCGATTCGTCCTTTATTTTTATTTGAAAAAGAAGCTGCGTTTAGAGAAATTATTTTAAATTTTGTTACATCATTCAAAAATCAAGCGATGCAGACCAGCTGATTTATAATACCATGTCCAAGAAGATTAAAAAAAACAAGAAAGTCAGCGCGCCTCGGCATCTACGTAACACTTATCGTGGTTCCATTGAAGTAACGCGCAGTGGTATGGGATATGTAACCATCGCTGAATTAAAGCGGGATATGCTGATTCGTCCGCAAGATTTAAACAAGGCTTTGCATGGCGACCAGGTTGAAGTAGCAATGCTTAAGCAATCAGGAACGGGTAGAACGGAAGGTAGGGTGTTGCGTATCATAGAAAGAAAGCAGATCGAGTTTATTGGCCATATTCAGCAGAAAAAAAAGCATTTTTTCTTTTTGCCGGTAAGCGATCGTCCTATGCCTGATTTTTACATCTCACCGAGCAAGCTCCATGCTGCAGTGGATGGTGATAAAGTAATTGTTCGTTTAACTGATTGGAACGATCAGCAATTTGGTCCGGAAGGGGAAGTTGTACAGGTGATTGGTTTGGATGACATGAACGATGTTGCAATGAAGCAGATTGTTGTAGAGAATGGCTTTCAAATTGAATTTTCTGAAGAAGTTATGGAAGCTGCGGAACGTTTGCCTGATGGTGTGGCTGCGGATGATGTATCCAAGCGGAGAGATATGCGTGAAGTGCTCACTTTCACCATTGATCCGGTTGATGCAAAAGATTTTGATGATGCGATTTCGATCACAAAAGATAAGGAAGGATTTTATGAAATCGGGGTTCATATAGCCGATGTAAGTCATTTTGTTACGCCCGATTCAGCGCTTGATCAGTCTGCTTACGAGAGAGGTACTTCCGTATACTTGCCTGATCGCGTAGTGCCAATGCTTCCGGAGCGAATATCGAATGAGTTGTGCTCATTAAGACCCAAGGAAGACAAGTACACCTTTTCGGCAGTTTTTAAAATCAATGATAAAGGGCATGTGAAAGATGTTTGGCTGGGTCGCACTGTCATACATAGCAACCATCGGTTTACGTATGAAGATGTGCAGCAAATCATTGAAACAGGTGATGGTTTGTTCTTTGAAGAAATTAACTTACTGAATAAGTTGGCCCAGCAGATGCGCAAAGAACGCTTTGATAAAGGTGCCATCAATTTTTCTTCACAGGAAATTCGATTTGTGCTGGATGAAAAGCAGAAGCCCGTTGGAATTGTTGTGAAGGAAAGTAAGGAAGCACATCAGTTAATTGAAGAGTTTATGCTGCTTGCCAACAGGCATGTGGCTTCCTTTGTGAGCACATTTACCATCAAGGATAAACCCGTTCCATTTCCATATCGTATTCACGACACGCCTGATGAGGAAAAACTGCTTCCTTTCATGCAGTTTGCTCGTAAATACGGCCATGGCTTCGATACTTCATCTCCAGAAAAAATTGCTGCATCTTTTAATAATATGCTACGCGATGCGAAAGGAAAGCCAGAACAGCACGTCCTTGAACAGCTGGGCATCCGCACTATGGCAAAAGCAGTTTATACCACCGAAAATATTGGTCATTATGGTTTAGGATTTACTAATTATTGTCATTTTACTTCTCCCATACGCCGTTATCCTGATATCCTTGCGCATCGGGTGCTGCAGCAATGCCTTGATCAACAGATTGTTGCCGATAAAAAAATGGAAGCAAAATGCCGCCACTCCAGCGAAAGGGAAAGGGCGGCAATGGATAGTGAACGTGCTGCTCATAAGTATAAGCAGGTGGAATACATGAGCAATTATCTAGGCGAAACCTTTGAAGGCGTGGTAAGCGGTGTTGCTTCCTTTGGTTTTTGGGTAGAAACCATCGCGCATAAATGCGAGGGGTTGGTGAGTTTGTTGTCGCTCATGGATTTTGATGAATTCAGATATATGGAAGAAGACTATTGTTTAATTGGAAAGCGCAGCGGAAAAACCATTCGTATGGGTGATAAAGTAGAAATTTGCGTTGTGGCTGCCAACTTAGATAAGCGGCAGCTGGATTACGAACTGGTAGTAGCGGGTGGAACACCGAATAAAAAGAGAAAGAAGCAATCATAATTTTAAATCAGATTAATAATGCAATCATTTGAACAGTTGCTGCAGCAATTTGAAAAGTCTTTCAATAAAAGGCATTTTCCATCGGAGCCTGCAAGTCTGTACGATTCTTCACAATATATACTTGGAATTGGCGGAAAGCGTGTTCGGCCGGTGATGTGTTTGATGGGCAATGAGCTTTTTGATGATATTCAGTCTGATGCTTGGGATGTAGGAACAGCCATTGAATTGTTCCATAACTTTTCTTTGATTCATGATGATATTATGGATGCCGCCCCGCTTCGCAGAGGGGTTCCAACAGTGCATGCAAATTTTGGCACCAATACCGCCATTCTTGCCGGTGATGTGATGCTGATTATGTGTTATGAATACCTGAATAAGGTGCAAGCTGCTTATAAAGGGAAGATCATTGCATTGTTCAATAAAACGGCATTGGAGGTTTCAGAAGGGCAGCAGCTCGATATGGATTTTGAGCGGCAAGCGCATGTCTCTTTTTCAGATTACGAAAAAATGATTGAGTTAAAAACATCAGTGTTGCTTGCTGCCAGTTTAAAAATGGGCGCCATTATCGGAGGCGCCAGTGCAGGTAATGCATCGCATTTGTATGAATTCGGTAGAAATCTGGGCATTGCCTTTCAGGTGCAAGACGATTATCTAGATGCTTTCGGCGATCCGGAGCGTTTCGGAAAACAGGTAGGTGGAGATATTCTTGCTAATAAAAAGACTTTTTTAATGATTCATGCGCTTGAACATGCGTCGGCAGCAGAAAAAGAATTGTTGGTATCATTGATGCAAACCAATCCGCCTGATAAAGTAGAGAAAGTGCTGAATATCTTCCGCAATGCAGGCGTGAACGAGTGGGCGCTAAAGCTGAAAAAGGATTACCTGGAAAAGGCATTTGAGCATTTGGAAGCCATTGCTGTAAGTAGCTATCGGAAAGAGCCGCTTGAACAACTTGCTCATTTTCTGATACAAAGAGACCACTAGTTTTTCTACGATAGGCTTGTATTATTCTGTGCTTTGGTTTGGTGTTCATTTGTCTGCCTCGCTAAATCGACCAGATCACGGTTGCTAAATATCTTTTTCCTTGACTTTTATTCGTTCGGTTTGCGTTATTTTAGCTACCTGAACTTTAAAATCCACCAACATGTCGCTATCCCTTTTTAGGAAAAAGTCGATTGATGCCATCAACAGAGAAGCTACACAAGCTTTAAATAATGAAGCAGAGCAGGGTTTAAAACGTATTTTAAATGTAAAAGACCTCACATTCCTCGGTATTGCTGCTGTTGTGGGAGCAGGTATATTCTCAACCATCGGTACGGCAGCATCCAATGGAGGCCCAGGCATATCATTGCTTTTTGTAATTACCGCTGTTACTTGTGGTTTTTCAGCGCTTTGTTATGCGGAGTTTGCTAGTCGGGTGCCTATTTCGGGAAGTGCTTACACGTACGCTTACGTTTCTTTTGGAGAAATTATAGCATGGATTATTGGCTGGGCGCTTATCTTAGAATATGCCATTGGCAACATTGTGGTTGCAATTTCTTGGAGCAGTTATTTCAATCATTTGCTGGAAGCGGCCGGTATTCATTTACCCGGATGGTTAACGGTAGATCCCACCACCGCTTCAAAAGCATTTGCAGACACTTCGCAAAAAATAGCAGGGGGAGCAGCGATCACCTCAGATATGCAGGCGATTCTCAACGCATGGAACAATGCACCCTTGTTGGGCGATACCCGCATTTTTGTGAATTTACCAGCGTTTATCATTGTTTGCCTGATTACATGGCTTACCTATGTAGGCATCAAGGAAAGTAAGCGAAGTGCGAATTTTATGGTTATTTTCAAAATTGCTGTTATCATCTTCGTAATCATTCTAGGTGCTTTTTACGTAAAACCCAGTCATTGGTCGCCCTTTATGCCTAATGGCATGGAAGGAGTGCTGAAGGGAGTGTCTGCCGTTTTTTATGCCTACATTGGTTTTGATGCAATTTCAACTACGGCTGAAGAATGCGAGAACCCGCAGCGCGATCTACCCAAAGGCATGCTATACGCATTGCTGATATGTACGGTTCTTTATATTTTGATAGCCCTTGTACTAACGGGGATGGTTCATTTTAGTGCACTGAATGTTAATGATCCGCTTGCATTTGTGTTTGAACAAGTAGGTCAGGAGTGGATCAGCTATATCGTTGCCATCAGTGCCGTAGTAGCTACTACCAGTGTATTGCTGGTCTTTCAGCTGGGACAGCCACGCATCTGGATGTCGATGAGCAGAGATGGCTTATTACCCAAGGCTTTTGGCAAAGTGCACAAGAAATATCAAACACCGTATTTCTCAACAATTGTAACAGGTATTTTGGTAGCTGTACCTTCTTTGTTTATGCAAAGCAGCAGAATGACGGATTTAACCAGCATTGGTACATTGTTTGCGTTTGTGCTGGTAAGTGGTGGTGTACTCATGTTGCCCAAAATTCCAGATCATCAACGCAAAGGGTTTAAGCTTCCTTATATCAATGGTCAATTCATTGTTCCCATTCTGCTATTGAGTTTCCTTTATTTGAGTCGTGAACGTATTAGCAATGCAATATTGAATTTGGGCGCCGTTGAGCTGCAGGAAATATTGTTTCTGTGTTTTATCATAGTAGCATCCGTCGTAGCCATTACAACCTTAATACGAAAATTATCACTCATTCCCATTCTGGGTGTATTATTCTGTTCTTATCTGCTGATTGAAATACCCGCGATTTCTTGGTTGTGGTTTTTCGTATGGATGGCTTTGGGTTTACTGATTTATTTCCTTTATGGTTACCGTAAGAGCCATTTGAACAGCAATCAGGAGCTCATTCAATAAAACTTTATTGTGTCATGATTGGCATTGACGTTTCTGAAGCTAATTTTGTGTAATGAAGTTTCAGGTAGGCGATAAAGTATTGCTGCTGCATTCAAAAGAAGAAGGTGTGGTAGTAGATATCATCGACTCTAAAATGCTGTTGGTGGAAGTAGATGGAGTGCAATTTCCTGTATATCAAGATCAGATTGACCATCCTTATTTGCATCGCTTCCAAAGCAAAAAGCAGCAGGCTCCCAAGCTGAAAAAATACGTAGAAGATATTAAACCCGAAAAGCAGGTTAATACGAATCGGTATCAACTGGGCCATGGACTTTGGATAATACTGCTGCCTGTGTTTGATAAGGATGTGTTTGATGACGATATAGTAGAGTATTGTAAAATTTATCTGCTCAATCAAACCTCAGATGCACTCAATTTTGAATATCAGCTGTTCCTTGGTCAATCCCTTGACTTTGAATTGCACAATGAAATCAGGCCATTTCAGGAGTTCTATTTACATGATATATTGTTTGAAAAATTCAATGATGGACCACGCTTCGTCTTCGATACTGCTTTAAAATCACCCGAGAAGCACCGTGTTGATCATTATGAGGCCACATTGAAAATTAAAAACAGACAATTGTTTCAGCGCATTGAAAACATGCGATTGAAGCAAGAGGCAGTTGTTTCTTACTTGCTTTGGGACCAATACCCCTTCAAGCCAGAGCCGGTTTCATTAAATCTTGATGCTTTGAAATCGGCAGGTTATACATTGCACAGTGATAAAAAACAAGTAATTAATCATTTACCTCCTCGTACAGTAGTGGATTTGCATATCGATAAATTAACCGATCAGTGGAGCGGACTTTCTTCTTCTGAAATACTTGATATACAGCTGAAGGCATTTGAGCAATTTTACGAGGCTGCAATAGCGCACAGACAATCTACCCTTATTGTTATACATGGACTGGGAAAAGGTACGCTGCGTGATGAAATTCACGCGATACTGCGCAACAAGCGCGAAGTGAAATCGTTTGTGAATCAATTTCATCCTTCCTTTGGTTACGGAGCCACAGAAATCTATTTTACTTATTAAAGCTTAATTTTGCAACGCTGTATGTTAGACTATCGCTTTTAGCAATAAAAGAGGAAAGTCCGGACTGCAAAGGGCAGCACACCGGTGAATAGCCGGGTGGTGGCAACACCAACAGAGAGTGCCACAGAAAATAACCGCCGATGCCGTAAGGCAGGTAAGGGTGAAAACGTGGAGTAAGCGCCCACGCAACTTAGCAGTAATGTTGAGTTGGGGTAAACCTTGTGTGCAGAAATGCCATGTATATCAATCTTTGAGGACGGCCCGTCCGATGCTGCAAAGCAGGGTTGAAGGGTAGGCAGATTGATTTTAGCGAGTAATTGCTAAAACAGATAAATGGTAGTCGCTTTTCTACAGAAGAGAACAGAATCCGGCTTACATGCTTACAGCAAATTCATCAGGCCCCTGTAGGGGCCTGCCTTTTTTAGGCAAGATATCTATCCAACAGTATTTGTTGATGGTGTCTGAAATGCCCGGCAATAATGAATCCCAGGGCATTTACTGTGATCAATGATTCGTTGGCCATGCCGGAACGCTGAAGCATTTCCGCGTTAAAGCTGTTGAATAAATCAATGGTGGTTCTACGAAGTGTAATCAGCTCTGATTTAAGTGCATCGAGTTCGGGGAGTTTTGTGATCGACTGCTCCGCAAATGCATTTTCATCATATCCGGGAAGAGGTGCTGTGGAACCTCTTGCAATCCATAGTGCACGAAAGGCGAAAATGCGCTCTGCATCAATGATATGCTGCAGTAATATTCTAATAGACCATTTACCTTTTTCGTATGCAAAGTCAGCTTTTTCATGAGGGATTGCTTCCAGGAAGCACTTCATTTCGTCGAGCTGATCTTTTAGCAGTGTACATGCATCATTCCCCTCAGCCAACTGAATATAGTTTCGATAGAAGGAAGCGTATTCGTTTTCAGCAGGTCTGGGCATAAATCAATTTATAAAAACCAATTTTAAATAGGGTATTAAGGCGCGTTGTTACGCTTGGGTGATTTTTGATTGACCGGAACTGCATTCGATTTTGATTTACTGAGTGCGTCTGCTGCCAAAACTGCTTGCAAGGCATCAACAATTCCTCCGGCACGACTTAAGGCATTGAATGATACTTCTGTTTCAGTTCCTGGAACGACAGCTGTTTCGTTAATCGGTGCTGCGCTTATTTCAATGCACTGCTTTACTTCCTCGGGTGATAGCTCAGGATAATACTGCAAAATCAGTGCGGCCACGCCTGCTACCACCGGACTGGCCATACTAGTACCCTGAGAAAATCCATAAGTATTACCTCCAGGAATGGTAGAGTAAATCTTCACGCCAGGTGCAAAAACATCCACTTCTGTTTTCCCATAATTTGAAAAGTCTGCTGCCAATCCACCTGTTTTTGGATCACCACTGGCGCCCACTGTTATAAAATTGGAAGCTTTTTTGCCTAAGTGGACTAAATGCGGATTGGGGAATTTTGTGATGCTGTCGCTGTTCTGTGCCTCATTTCCCGCTGCATGCACCAGAAGTACTCCTTTTTTTGCGGCATATTCTACGGCTTCATCCACCCAGTGCTTTTGTGGTGAGAAAGATTTTCCAAAGCTCATATTGATCACTTTAGCACCATTGTCCACCGCATATCGAATAGCAAGAGCAATGTCTTTATCGTGCTCATCTCCATCAGGAACAGCCCTCAGCGTCATTATGCGAACATTATTTGCTACTCCGCGTATGCCAACATCATTGTGTATTCCGGCAATAATTCCACTTACATGGGTGCCATGCGTTGGGTTGTTTGCCATTACATCTCCATTTCCGTAAAAGCGATCGTTGATGTCATTATAATTATCCTGCACTATTTCCTGGCGATAGGGAGCAGGTGGGGTGGTGGACATCTGCGCCTTTTTTTCTTGTCCCCTGTAATAATCTGTAAACTCAGTAATAATATTTTGATTGTTATTTTCCATTGCTTCGAAAGCACGGAAAAGGGTAAACATGGCAGCTTTTGCGTCGCTTATTTTTTTATCGCCAGGTTTAAAACCAGCTAATTCATTGCCTGTATAGGATGCTTTGAAATGAATTCGAAGTATGCTATCCGATTCTATGGAGCGGCTATACAGGTTTCGCAGGAATAAAATTTGAGATTGCGCTTCTTCAGATGCTTTTTCAATATCTGCTTTCGCGGCAAGAAAGGTTTTATAGTCTTTCGCTTGTACTTCGTTCAATTTGGAAGGATCAACAGATCCAGAAAATTGTGGTTTCAATCCGAAGTAAATCCGTGCTGCCTCATAGGAATCTTCTTTTACACTTCTACCATCTTTTCCGCCCAGAAAATTCCATCCAAATACATCGTCAGCATAGCCATTGCCATCATCATCCTTACCATTACCTCCAATTTCGCGGGCATTGCGCCACAAAATATTTCTTAAATCTTCGTGTAAAGTATCAATGCCGCCATCAATTACCGCTACTATTACAGGTTTACTTTTTTTGCCCTGCAGAAATGAATAGGCTTTATCGAGATTGATGCCGTAATACCCATCCGTCTCTTTGCTTTTCAAATGCCATCCCTTGAACTCATCCTCTGTGCCTGCTGGGGAAGCAGCAGTTTGTGCATATACAGATACCTGCAACAAAACTGAAGTTAGGAGCAGGGTTAATAAATGTTTTGATGCCAATCGCATAAGCGCTTTTTTTAAAATGATGTTCAAAATTAAGGATAGTCGAAAAGGGGATAATGTGATTTATGAAAACTTTAAAAATCAAACTTGATACCCTGTGCAAGCGGTAGCTGTGTAGAGTAATTGATGGTATTGGTTTGTCGGCGCATATAAGCCTTCCAGGCATCGCTACCGCTTTCTCTTCCGCCTCCCGTTTCTTTTTCGCCACCAAAAGCACCTCCAATTTCTGCACCGCTCGTACCAATATTCACATTGGCAATACCACAATCGCTACCGGCGGCACATAAAAACTGTTCTGCTTCTCGCATATTGAGCGTCATAATTGCAGATGATAAGCCCTGCGGTACATCATTTTGTATTGCAATGGCCTGATCTAGTGTTTTGTACTTAATGACATAAAGAATCGGTGCAAAAGTTTCGTGTTTTACCACTTCGTAATGCCCTTCTGCTTCTGCAATACATGGTTTTACATAACAGCCGCTTTCATAACCCGCACCTTCCAAAACACCTCCTTCAACGATAAATCGACCACCTTCTTTTTTACACTGCTCAATTGACTGCAGATATGATTTTACTGCATCCTGATCGATCAGCGGACCAACATGGTTTTGCTCATCGAGCGGATTGCCAATTCTCAACTGACGATAAGCGGCAATGAGCTGATCCTTAACGAGGTCATAAACTTTTTCATGTACAATAAGTCTGCGCGTTGTTGTACATCTTTGTCCGGCGGTACCCACAGCTCCAAAGAGCACGGCGCGTATTGCAATATCTATATCAGCATTTTCAGAAATGATGATGGCGTTGTTTCCGCCAAGCTCCAGGAGCGATCTGCCCAAGCGCGCACCTACAGCTGCGCCCACTGCCTTTCCCATGCGCGTAGAACCTGTGGCAGACACAAGTGGAATTCGGGTATCCTCACTCATCCATTCCCCAACTTCTCTGTCGCCAATTACCAGACAGCTTACGCCTTCGGGAACATTATTTTTTCGAAACACGGAAGCAATGATATGTTGACAGGCAATTCCACACAGCGGTGTTTTCTCCGAGGGTTTCCAAATACATACATCTCCGCAAACCCAAGCCAGCATGGTGTTCCAGCTCCATACAGCAACAGGAAAATTAAAGGCTGAAATAATGCCAACAATACCCAGTGGATGCCATTGCTCATACATACGATGTGCGGGTCTTTCGCTGTGCATGGTGAGTCCGTAGAGCTGACGGGATAATCCCACCGCAAAATCACAGATGTCGATCATTTCCTGCACTTCACCCAAACCTTCCTGCAGGCTTTTGCCCATCTCATAAGAAACGAGTTTGCCCAGCGGTTCTTTATGAAAGCGTAATGCATCTCCAATCTGACGTACAATTTCTCCGCGTTTCGGCGCTGGCAATAGACGCCATGTTTTAAATGCTTCCTGAGCGCTTTGAACTACATGATCGTAGCCGGCGCGATCGGCCAAGTTCACATGGGCAATCAGTTTTCCATCCACCGGTGAAACCGAGGCGATCCTTTTTCCTTTGCCGGCTTGCCACGCTAAACCGGTAGAAACGCCATTATTCTCTTCGGAAATGCCAAGTGCATTTAATACATCCTGTATCATGTTTGAAATTTTTATAAAGTTAGTTTGATTCCGCTCATCCACCATCTCCTCGGCATCATGCTTCCCAAAATATCCTGATAACGCACATTGAAAATGTTATCAGCTTGTACGAATGTGCTGATTTTTCCTTTCGCGATACTTTTTTCTATACGCAGATTGATCACTGTATAAGACCTGCTGATTTCTGCGTCAATACTGGAAGCAATCTGCGGGCGTCTCTTCTTACACAGGCCATTCGCTGAAAAAGAGAGCGATTTATAGCGATAGAGAATACTGAAATTAGTTAGCAGTTGCGCGTGATTGGATATATAGAGGGAAGGGATGGAGTCATTCGACTTGCTGCGCATGGTAATTGCACCAGTACTGAATTGCAGGTAATGGTTTTCATTAATTTGTTGCTGGTATTGAAAATCCACTTCTGCTCCATACGAGTTAACACGTCCAATATTCTTCGATAAAAAGTAAATGCCTCCCGGCATCAAATTTTCGGTTCTCGGCATTTGAGCGAAGGGAGTACGCACCCAATCGATTAAGCCATCATGAAAGCGTTGAAACCATGTGGCTGATACTTTGAGCGCATTGTTTAGAAAGTAATCTGCCCCCAATTCATAGCTAAAAGACGTTTCTGCATACAGGTTCGGATTACCTACTCGATTACCGGAGGGAACCGGATTGCGTTGGAAGTTGTTGAATCTTTCTGTAAAATCTGCATCACGTGTTGTTTTTCCTGCCATTCCGCGCCATTGTATATTTCCCGATTTGTAAGAAAGATTGATTTGAGGAACGAGCTCCCAGCCGGCCTTTTCGTGATAGTCGAGTCGAACTGCGGGGTTCAATTGCCAATGCTTATACTGATGCTGTAGCGTTATAAAGACGGCAGACTGATGCACCTGATGATTGCCGCGATCGTTAGAACGAATGGTTCGAAGCAAAGTTTGTGCACCATAAGTTAGACTTGTTTTATCATCGAATTTCATCTCATGTTGTAAAAGCAACTGAAGTAATTGCGAGCGATTTAAGTTGGACGGCGCAGATTTCCTAATTCTGAATTCATCTTTTGCTTGCTTAAAACCAATATCTGCCGATAATCGGTGATTTGACTTTTGATAGGAGATTTGGAGATGATTCCAGTTGGAGCTTACGGTTTCGGTAGCAGTATCCGAAAGGAGGGTAGTGAAAAAGTTTTGGGCGGAAAAATCACGATGATCTAGCGAGCTCCTTGCTGCAATGCTCCAATGTGCATTAAAATGATGTTTTAAAGACGCAGAAATGGTATTCAAATTAAAAAAGCCATTGGTTCCCCGTTGTGGTTGGCCGTTGGCCGCATTGCGCATGATGCCACCGGAAAAGGCCGTCTTGTTTTTTTGCCAAAAAGCACCAGCATGTACATTTAAAAGTCCATATTCTCCAATTGTGGCGGCTCCTGTGATTTTTCTTTCAGTCCGATTTGTTTTAGCTGCAAAACTTTTAGTGATGATATGCACTATGCCACCTACTGCTTCGGTTCCATGAATAGCGGATGAAGCACCTTTTAAAATCTCTATTCGATCTATTTCATTCGGTGCGATGGGGATATATGAGTTGAAATGCCCGGTTAGTGGATCGTTTAATCGAATGCCATCTAGAAGTATCAACACCTGCTGAAAGGTTCCGCCTCGAAGGGTAATATTGCTTTGTACGCCCATGGGGCCCCGACTTTGTACTTCTATACCCGGTAAATAGCGTAACAGCTCATCTACAGAATGAACTGGCATTTGACGTAGCTGTGTACCGCTTACTATAATCAAATTTCTTCCCGTTTTAGATGATTTTACTTCGGCAAGAGACGTGGTTACGGTTACGGGATCCAGTTCAATTTCATTGGATTGTGCCATCAAGGAAGGCGCAGCGATAAAAAACAGGATACTCGATACAGTGGTCAGTTTCATCCACGCAAATATTATGAAAGTTGCAAAAATAGGCCGTCAGGTT
The DNA here is from genome assembly GCA_964505195.1 of uncultured Chitinophagaceae bacterium. Lineage (GTDB taxonomy): Bacteria > Bacteroidota > Bacteroidia > Chitinophagales > Chitinophagaceae > CAZDGV01. The sequence goes on along the minus strand of CAZDGV010000002.1, from coordinate 105,300 downwards.
CAATGTGGTGTAAATTACAGTACTATGTATCTAAACGCGGTCATTGAAAAACTTATCAGAAAATCGGCTTCTTGTTTTGAACGGCATTATAAAGCAGTTGAATTAGTCCATCTGCCAAGCCGATCTTTGGTACGTATATCTCTTCTGCGCCGGCCCAGCGCATAGTATTAATGTAAATCTGCAGTGCGGGTACAATTACATCTGCCCGATCTTCACGAAGTTTATAGCGGATGATTCTCTCTGCCACGGAAAAATTGCTGAATTCCTTGTAATAGTCTCGTAGCAGATCAATACTTAGAGGCTTGCCTTCCTTTCGCTTAGATAAGGAAAAGATTTTATTGATGTTTCCGCCCGATCCAATTGCTATAATGTCCTTATGTGCTTTAGTGCTCAGTTTGATGAATTCTTTCATTTCATCCCATTGTTTTTCTGAAACCTGATTTTTTAGCAGTCGGATGGTGCCGATATTGAAGGATTCCTTAAACTCCAGTTCCCCTTCGGCAAAAAAAGTAAGTTCAGTACTGCCGCCACCAACATCAATATATAGGTAGGAATGATCTGCGGCTAAATTTTCGGCAATATGGTTTTCGTAAATAAAACTTGCCTCATCGCTGCCGCTGATCACCTTTATTTCAATACCTGTTTCCAGTTTCACTTTTCGAATAATATCCGAAGCGTTTTTTGCATCGCGCATAGCGGATGTGGCGCAAACGATAGTATGTTTTACTTCATAAATGCTCAGCAGATGTTTATATGCTTTGATGGTCTCCATCAGCATATTAATTTTCCCTTTTGAAATTTCTCCGGTTTCAAAAACATCAAATCCCAGTCGCAACGGAACACGCACTAAATTGAGTTTGGTAAACTCTGGATTTTTGGGATCATCATTGGTTACTTCGGTGATGAGTAGTCGAGCAGCATTACTTCCTATGTCGATGGCGGCCAGCTTCAATTTGATTCAGCGTTTTTGCATTCAGGTAATGATAAATTTCAATCTGCGATCTAAGTTTTTTACCTTTTGATCGTACATAATGGTTCTCCAGATCATTGTCAAGTTTGCGCGCTTTCACGTTATCGTTCAGTTGAATATTCATACAATCGATCAGCTCCTTTTTAAGCGATGCATCTGTGATTTCAACTGCTGCCTCAATTCGATGATCTAGGTTGCGAACCATCCAGTCGGCCGAAGATATATAAACTTTAGGCTTACCCGCCTGCTCAAATATCAACACTCTGCTATGCTCCAAATATTGATCTACAATGCTGATTGCTTTTGGTGTTTTCTTCAGCTTATCATTCCCTATACGCATACTGAAAATACCCCGGACGATGAGATTGACTTGCACACCTGCTTTTGCTGCTTCGTAAAGTTTGGTGATCAGCATTTGGTCAGATAAACTGTTTAATTTGGCTGTGATGGAAGCTGGTATTTTTTTGTTTACATTCTTTATTTCCTGCTCAATCATGTCTGCCATCGCTCGGCGCATGGCAAACGGTGAAACAAGCAGCGTTTTGCACTGACGCAGCAATTTAAACCTACTTGGCAAGGGTCTTTCCAGAAAGCTAAAAATCCGATTGATATCGGCCATGATATTTCTGTTGCCGGTAATTAAACAATGGTCGCCATATAGCTTTGCTGTACTTTCATTCAGGTTTCCGGTGCTTACAAATCCATATTGAATGGTTTTGTTTTTGATTCGCTTTTTGATTAAGCACAATTTGGCATGTACTTTCAAATGCGGAACGCCAATAAGAACTTTTACGCCTTCCAGCTCTAGTTTATCTTTCCATTCAAGGTTGGCTTCTTCATCAAATCTTGCTCTCAGCTCAAGCATTACCGTCACTTTTTTTCCGTTACGGGCGGCGTTAATGAGTGCGTTGATCACTTTTGAGTTTTCCGCTAAGCGATAAGCTGTAATTTTTATTTCTGTAACATCCGGATCCATCGCAGCCTCACGGAGCATGTCAATGATGGTGTCAAAAGAATGGTAAGGGAAATGTAATAGCAATTCTTTTTTTAGAATAACATCCGTAACACGCAATGTATTTTTTAACGCGGGATGTGTAAATGGTCTCTTCCTTTCACTTTTTTTACGGAATACCTCCTTTGGAAAGTCCATGAAATGCCTGAAGTTGTGGATGCGTCCACCGGGAATGATGGTGTCTTTTCTTGAAATGTTCATCCGTCGGATCAGATACTCCAGTAACCCTGCATCCATTTCTTTATCGTATATAAAGCGTACGGCTTTCCCTTTCCTGCGATTTTTAAGTCCCTTTTCAATTTTCTGTACAAACGAAGAGCTAACATCACTGTCCATATCAATTTCCGCGTCCTTTGTTACCTTAATAATGTGAGCGGTATATTGATTGTAGCCAAGAAAGGAGAAGATTTTTGGCAAACAATGTCTGATCACATCTTCCATTAAAATAATCGAAAATGATCCGGGTTTGGATGGTAACAGCACAAACCGTCTGTTATTGCGATGCGGCACCTCAATTAAGGCATACTTCTTCTTATAAGCGTTGGCACGCTGGCTCATAGCTACTGCAAGGTAGAGCGATCTTTCACGCAGATAGGGGAACTGCGGGTTGCTCTCAATCATGAGTGGAATAACATCTTGCCGTACCTGCTCATCGAAAAATGATTCTACGTATTTCTTTTGCTCTGCGTTCAGTTGTTTTTCATTGACGAGATGAATCTTTTCTCTTTTAAGCTCACTCTGAATGTGATTCCAAATGCGGTTGAATTCGTTTTGCTGTTCTAGTACAATATCCTGAATGCGTTCTAAAATTTGTGCTGCATTTTTTTCGAGATGCATTACTTTCTTCGCTTTTCCACTGAATTCAACCATTCTTTTTAGGGTAGCCACGCGCACGCGAAAAAACTCATCGAGGTTATTAGAAAAAATACCCAGAAAGCGCACTCTTTCCCGCAGTGGAACAGAAGGATCATTTGCTTCTTGCAATACGCGTGCGTTAAAAGAAAGCCAGCTGATATCCCGAGGATTAAACTTTAGTTTTTGCATGCAAATAGAATTGGATGTCTTAAAAGTACACCGCTTCTTAAATTTTCAAAGTTAAGTTTCGGAGAACGGATTTTTAAAGCTGCGATTGATCAGCTCTTTATTTGATCAATCAAAGAAGTTGTAGAATAACCCTCCAGGTATGGAATGGTCACAACTTTTCCGCCATGGGCGTTTACTTCTGCTGATCCAACCACTTCATGAGGTTGATAATCCCCGCCCTTTACCAATACATCAGGCAGTAATTTTTGAATTAGCTGTAGGGGAGTGTCTTCATCAAATATGCATACTCCATCTACCATTGAAAGAGCAGCCATTACAAGTGCTCGTGCATCTTGTGTGTTCACCGGTCTGTCAGTGCCTTTTAATCTCTTTACGGAAGCATCGCTATTGATAGCAACCAACAGATAATCTCCTAAGGCTGCTGCTTCCTGGAGTGTATGAATATGTCCCGGATGAAGAATGTCGAAACAACCATTGGTAAACACTATTTTCTTGCCAAATTTTCGAAGACGTTCCAGGGTGGGCAATAAAGTATCTTCATTCAGTATTTTTTGCTGATTATGTTGTTTGGTGTTCATGATTCATCTTGTTTTCTATTCATGAGAGGAAGGAGGATCATGCTTACTAAGCCGCCCAGCAGAATAACCCCTGTTTGTGCGATCCATAAGATCCATCCAAAGGTAAATCCTATAAGCGTCGGAATATTATACCAAACAAGCGTTTCTTGCACAGCATAAGCGTATGCGCCCAATCCGCCCTGCGTTACAATCATGCCAATACTTCCGAAAAATAGGATCGAAAGGGCTTCTACAAAGCCTAAATGTGCAACTTCATCCATAGCATAAAAGCCTACTCTTGCAGCAGCAAAGTAGAGCAGCCAGATGAGGAGTGTTTGAAAAAGAAATATTTTTTTGTGCTTCACATATCGAATGCTCAAAAGTCCTTTGCCGACGCCTTCAATAATCGTTCTAATTTTTTGGATGAAAATGATATTTTCAAAACGTTTTAAAAGCCATTTGGAAACAAAAAAGAGGACTGCAATTACAACCAGAAGGTAAACAACTGCCTGTAGGGTATAGGATGCACCACCGGCGCCCATCCATTCTCTCAAAAGGGTTGCGGCATACGTTCCCACTACATCCATTTGCGATAAAAAAGTGAGCAAGAAAACTACCAGCAAACAAATCAAATCAATGGCGCGCTCTGCCACGATGGTGCCTACCAATTTATCAGGTGCCGCATGTTCATACTTCGATAAAATGGTGCATTTCAAAACTTCGCCCAGTCGGGGAAAAGCTAGATTGGCCAGGTAGCCGATCATCACTGCATGAAAAACATTCCATTTCGATGGCTTATAACCCAGCGGCTCCATGAGCATACTCCAGCGGAGTGCACGAACATAATGGCTGAGCAACAGGATGAGCAGTACCGGTAAGAAAAGCCAGTATTTGGCTTTTTTTAAGGATTGTCGAATTTGTATCCATCCGTCCGCATCAATTCCCCTGATCATCCACCAAACCAAAAAAAGTCCTAACCCCAAAAAGAGCAGGAACTGAACTATGGCTATGATGCGTTTTTTAATCATGCAGGGGCAAGTTATGTATGTATTTGATCAAAAACGAGTTGTAAGAGGCTCTTTAAAAAAGCATTACATCTGCCAAAAATACTCGATTCATCATTTTCTGCATGCCCATGGGGTATAACAAACGGACATTTTCGTTAAAATAACATTACCTTTGCACTCCTGTTTTGGGTATCGTACCTCAATCTTCAACCATGGTAGCAGCGAAGAAAAGGATTTTATTTATTGCGAGTGAAATGTCGCCCTATCTGGAGGAAACCGATTTTTCCTCTATTGTAAACCAACTAGCCATTAAATCGAATGATGGTGGCTATGAAGTTCGGTGTATAATGCCACGCTTTGGGGTAATCAATGAAAGAAGACACCGTCTTCATGAAGTGGTTCGACTTTCAGGCATCAATGTGAATGTGGATAGTGAAGATTATCCACTTCAAATTAAAGTTGCGTCTCTTCCCAATGCCCGTTTGCAGGTCTATTTTCTTGACAATGAGGATTTCTTCCGCCGCAAGCACATATATCACGACGACCAAAATAAGTGGTTTGAAGACAATGATCTTCGTACCATCTTCTTTTGCAAGGGAGCACTTGAAACCGTGAAAAAATTCGGTTGGCCTCCCGATATCATTCACTGCAGCGGCTGGATGACTGGTCTGGTTCCTTTATACCTTTCAACCGCATATAAGAAAGAGCCCGTTTTCAGTAACAGTAAAGTAGTTTTTACCATCGGACAAAATACGTTCAAGGAAAAATTAGGATCCCGTTTCCTGAAGCTTGCCAATATTCATGCCTCTATCAAAGAAAAAGATCTGGAAGTATTCAAGGAGCTGAACAACACTGCCATGTTCCGCGGTGGTGCCAGCTACGCGAATGCTATTACCTTTGGTGCAGATAAAGTAGATAAAAAACTTGCTGAAGAATTTGCTAAAGTGAAAGGGAAAAAGGTTTTATCCTTTGATCCTACGTCTGATTTAACAGACTATTTGCAACTCTATAACGACCTTTCTTCAAAATAACGCTGTTGAACGCTATGAACTTTTCCTTCGAGGCACTGAGAATGAGAACAGGTCTGATTTTATTATTACTCACATTTGGTTTCAATGCTTGTACCAAGTTGGATGTTACGCGACTGGGAAGTGAATTTATCCCTGGCACTGATTTATTGAATACAGATACACTTCTGTTGCCGGTCGAAACCTTCACCATGTTAGATGGAGATACCAACTATCTGTTTAAAACAGACGAACATGTGCTGGGATATCTCAACGATCCCATGATGGGCACTACTGAAGCAGCTGTTTTTTTGCAGCCCGGTATAACCAATGCCTTATTTACTTTTCCCAATAAGCGAGATAGTCTATTCCTCGATTCAGCCGTACTTTCAATCGGCTATATTAGAACATTGGGTGATACCAGTTTGCCGATACGTTTTAATGTTTACCGTATTACCGATCCCTCTTTTGTTTCAGCGCGTTTGTATAAAACTTTTGAATCACCCATTTTCAATACGGCCAATTTAATAGGTTCCGCAACCATTGCACCACGCGTATTTTCAAAATGGCAATACTTGGCTTTTAAAAAAGACAGCGTTATTAACCAAATACGCATTCCCCTTAGCAATAGCTTTGCACAGGAACTGCTCAATCAGGATTCTTCAGGTGTATTCCGCTCAGATTCTACTTTCAAAACATTTCTCAATGGCTTAGCCATTGTACCCGATCCGGCTACCGGCGGTAATGCGCTCAATTATATTTCGCTTACCGATCCAGCCACCCGTATCAATCTTTATTACCGTGTTCAAAAGAATGGCGTGATTGATACCACGCTTTCTGTATTCCCTTTTAATGCTTTGCTAAGTGCAAATGCCAACAAAATTACACGCAACTTTTCACGAGGTGAGGCAGGTTCTTTTGTAAATGGTGCACCTTCGCCTTTTGTGTATATACAAAGTGTTCCGGGTACCATGGCTCAGGTACGCATAAGAGGGTTAGATACCGCAGCAAACCGTATTGTGCATCGTGCAGAGCTCGTTGCGCGACAAGTATTTCAGGGTCCTCTGGTAACTGAACAAATGTTTCGTCCACCTCAATTGCATGTATATGCCGTAACGGATTCGGGCCGAAATCAGCTTTTACCATTCGATAGCATTAACTATGCCATACCTACTTTCCAGGGAAGTCTGGCTTATAATCTAAATCTTGCCTATCTCAATGGCATACCCACATTTGTCAACGATGCATCAGGTAACCGCGTGGCTGAGTATAGGCTAACGCTCACACGCTTTGTTCAGAATGTATTGAACAAAAACACCCGCAACAGAGATCTGCGCATTGCGGCTTCTTATCTGGCATCCTATGCTCCCAATCTTTACGGTGTAACAACCATCAATCCCATTGCCTTTGGCAGGGTGCGACTCGGTGGAGGATCACATCCCCAATATAGAATGTTCCTCCGTATTTATTACTCAAAGTAAGTATTCAACCATTTCTGAACTTATATTTGCGTTTCAAAACCCTCATTTAAACTATGCCTTACCTATTTACATCCGAGAGTGTTTCAGAAGGACATCCGGATAAAGTTGCTGATCAAATTTCTGACGCGTTAATCGATCATTTCCTGGCTTATGACCCGCATTCTAAAGTTGCTTGCGAAACATTGGTAACTACCGGTCAGGTAGTGCTTGCCGGTGAAGTAAAGTCGAACGCCTATTTAGATGTGCAAGACATTGCGCGCGAAGTGATTCGTAAAATTGGCTACACGCGGAGTGAATATATGTTTGAAGCCAGCAGCTGTGGCATTCTTTCTGCCATTCATGAGCAGTCTGCCGATATTAATCAAGGCGTAGAAAGAAAAAATAAAGAAGATCAGGGTGCTGGTGATCAGGGTATCATGTTTGGTTATGCCACCAATGAAACCGATGATTATATGCCTTTGGCGCTAGACCTTGCGCATAAGATTCTGCAGGAGCTTGCGGATATCCGTCGTGAAGGAAAAGTGATGAAGTATCTGCGTCCTGATGCTAAAAGCCAGGTAACACTTGAATACGCCGACAATAATAAGCCCTTGCGTGTTGAAACCATTGTTGTGTCAACACAACACGATGATTTTGATAAGGATGAGAAGAAAATGCAGAAGAAAATCAGCAAGGACATCCAGGAAATCCTGATTCCGCGTATTCTGAAAGCATATCCAAAGTATCGTGCGTATTTCAAAGGAAATATCAACTATCATATCAACCCCACCGGAAAATTTGTAATCGGCGGACCTCATGGAGATACCGGACTTACCGGCCGAAAAATCATTGTAGATACCTACGGTGGTAAAGGTGCACACGGTGGTGGTGCATTCAGCGGTAAAGATCCTTCCAAAGTGGATCGCAGTGCCGCCTATGCTGCGCGTCATATTGCAAAAAATATGGTAGCTGCAGGCGTTTGCGAAGAAGTATTGGTGCAAGTGTCCTATGCTATTGGTGTGGCAAAGCCTACTTCTATTCATGTGGATACACGTGGAACGGCTAAAGTGAAACTTACCGATGGACAGATAGGAAAGAAGATCGAGTCAATTTTCGATATGCGCCCATACTTTATTGAAAAGCGCCTTAAGCTCAGATCACCCATTTATCAGGAGACTGCTGCTTATGGGCATATGGGCAGAAAGCCTGAAACAAAGGTGAAAGTGTTCAATCAAGGAAAGCCTAACGAGAAAAAAGTAAAAGTAGAGCTGTTTACCTGGGAAAAACTGGATTATGTATCGCAGGTGAAAAAGGCTTTCGGACTTAAATAAGTTCGTTAATCATTTTTTTTAAACCCATAGGCCTTATGCTTATGGGTTTTCTTTTTCTTTGTAACTATGAAGCAGTTCCGGCAAAAACAAAACAGGCCTAAAAAATCAATGCTTATTGCGGGCAGAATGCCTGTTTTGCAGGCGCTGCATGAGGGAAAGCAACTCGATCGGATTTATGTAGATCAAAAATTAAGGGGCGGCATGATTGATGAAATTAGAGCCAAAGCCGCACAGCAGCTTGTTCCGGTGAACAGCGTACCCCTTGCAAAAATTGAATCCTTTCATGTGCCCGATCATGATGGCTGCGTTGCCCTGCTTTCTAAAATACGTTATCAGCAATTACAGGATGCCGTTTCATGGATACATGACCGCGGACAAGTTCCATTGTTCTTAATATTGGATGGTATTACCGATGTGCGCAATATTGGGGCAATTGCACGAACAGCCTATTGTTGCGGGGTACAAGCCATCATCATCCCTGAAAAAGGTGTGGGCGCTTTGAATGAAGATGCAATGCTTACCAGTGCCGGTGCTCTTGAAAAAATCATGATTTGCAGAGTGCCCAGTTTAATGAAAGCGGTAGATGAACTTCATTTAAATGGCATCTCCGTTTTTGCCAGTGCCATGAAAGCTGAACAAACCATTTCAGAAACCGATTTTACGCTCCCGTGTGCCATTGTAATGGGAAGTGAGGAAAAAGGAATTTATCCTGCGCTAATGAAAATCTGTGATCGCCAGATTCGTATTCCGATGATAACTGATTTTGAGAGCTTGAACGTTTCCGTTGCCGCAGGCATGATTTTATATGAAGCCATGCGTCAACGCTTACAGCAATTGTAAATCAACATTGCAAATTCAATGATGGGAACTGATATGTTTAAACTGATTGAATGTCCGAGAGATGCCATGCAAGGATGGCAAAAGCCCATTGCGACTACTGATAAAGTACGGTACATCAATCAGCTCTTGAAGGTGGGATTCGACACCATCGATTGCGGAAGCTTTGTTTCGCCCAAGGCCATTCCCCAGATGGCAGATACTGCAGTTGTAATTCCTCAGCTTAATAATATAAATTCAAAAACAAAACTCCTGGTCATAGTAGCCAACCAAAGAGGTGCGCAGGAAGCAGTGCAGTTTGATGAAATAAACTATTTAGGATTCCCTTTTTCCATTTCGCCTACTTTTCAAATGCGGAATACCAACAGCAGTATGTCAGAAAGCGATCAAAGAGTAGATGAAGTTATTTCACTCTGTATCAAACATAAAAAGGAATTGGTTATTTACATGAGTATGGGCTTTGGTAATCCTTATGGTGATCCATATCATGAAGAGATTCTTCTGGAATGGACAGAAAAGATGATTCGTAAAGGTGTTCAGATCATTTCTCTGGCTGATACAGTTGGTCTTGCCAGCCCTGATCAGATCAGTATTGCACTAAAGACACTAAAGGCTCAATATGCGGAGGTAGAGTGGGGGGTGCATTTGCATTCATCTGCACATAACTGGGAAGAAAAACTCTCGGCTGCATACATTGAGGGATGTGTGCGTTTTGATGGTGCACTCAAGGGAATTGGTGGCTGCCCCATGGCGAAAGATGATTTGGTAGGCAATATGAAAACAGAAAACATCCTATCATTTTTACAACAACGCGGACATCTTTCTCATATTAATCAGGATGCGTTTGAAGCCTCGCTGGATATTGCAAATGAAATTTTTGTTTCATGAATTTGATGTTGCCTTTTGACGCAGGATCTTTAAAACCACCCATTACGCATAGAGACAAAATCATGCTGATGGGCTCTTGCTTTACAGAGCATATAGGCAACAGTTTGCGGGAAATGAAGTTTAATGTATTTCAAAATCCCAATGGCATTGTATTCGATGCCGTCAGCGTTTGCAATGCGTTGCAATCTTATATCAGCGGCGATTACTACAACGAGCACGACATATTCCAGTACAACGGCTTATATCAAAGTTGGGCGCATCATTCAAAATTTTCAGAGCCAAAGGCAGCAGACACGCTCGAAAAAATTAACACACAGCTTGCTACAGCCAAAGCGTATCTCAGCAATGCAGATTGGCTTATCATTACTTTCGGAACTTCTTACACCTATGTACTCAACGATACCGTTCCCGCTTCTTTAAAAATTACACTCAATGCAATTAAGTCGTTCGGGTTGGAATATGCGGTTGCCAATTGTCATAAGGTGCCCGGATCTTTTTTTGATAAAAAGCTGGTATCGATCGAAGATCAATTATCTGTTTTAGAAAACACAATACATGGCTTGTTGCATTATAATCCGACCCTCAAAATCATTTTAACGGTAAGTCCGGTGCGCCATTTACGAGATGGGGTAGTGAATAATAACCGAAGCAAAGCCCGCTTGATAGAAGTGGTGCATGCAATGGTAAGTCAATTTCAGGGTGTATTTTATTTTCCATCCTATGAGCTGATGATTGACGTGCTACGGGATCATCGCTTTTACGACAGCGATTTGGTGCATCCCAACTATGCGGGCACTGGTATAGTATTGGAAGAATTTGCTCGATTCGCATTTGAAAAACAAACACAATTAATAGCGGAAGAAATGCGGCAGTTGGTATTAGCCCGCAACCACAAACCCTTGCATCCCCACAGCGAACCGCACCGTGCCTTTCTGATTAAAATGCTTGAAAAAACGAAGACGATGGCGCTTCAATATCCTTATCTGGATTTCAAAGAGGAGTTAGACTATTTTGAATCGGCGGTTTCTGCCTTCAAATGAGCCTATCTACAACTGATTTAAAAGCATATAAAGATTTGAGCCATTGGCAAGGCTTTTTTTATGTAATTTCCACCCAATTTAGATCGAAGACATATGAAATATTTATCGTTTTCTCTTTCCGCAGCCATCACTTTGGCACTTGTATATGCACTTAATACCCGTATCGGACCCGCTCCCGCTTTTGGAAGTTTCTTAAGTCCGCAGCATGGTTTCTGGCAAAATGCTGAAGCACATAACTATAATTTCAATGAAACACATCAGCTTCCCGGAATTAACGGAGAAGTAAATGTTTATTTCGATGACAGGCTGGTTCCCCATATCTATTCCGATAATCAGTTGGATGCCATCTTTGTCCAAGGCTTCTTACACGCTCGTTTCAGACTATGGCAAATGGAGTTTCAAACGCATGCTGCTGCAGGACGCGTTTCTGAAATAGTAGGGGATGTTGCGTTAAATTATGATCGTGAACAACGCAGATTGGGTATGGTATATGCAGCTGAGAATATGCTGCAGGTGATGGAATCAGATCCTACAACCAAAGGTCTTTGTGATGCTTACACAGCAGGAGTGAATACCTATATCGAAAGTTTGTCGGACAGTGAATTGCCATTGGAATATAAATTGCTTGGATATCGCCCCGAAAAATGGAATAACCTCAAAATTGCATTGTTTGTAAAGGCGATGACCAAAACCCTTGCGGGTAATGTAGATGATCTCCCTTTTACGGCTGCTAAAGCTGTTTTTTCAGACGCGCAAATTCAACTCTTATTTCCCGCATTACCCGATTCGCTTGATCCCATTATTCCCAAAGGCACTGCATTTGAAAAGCCGGGTATTCAACCCATCATGCCCAAAAATGTAGATTCGCTGTATTTCAATCAATCTGATTCACTTACATTGGTTGAACTGGATAAACCGCATCCGGATAATGGTAGCAATAACTGGGTGGTTAGTGGAAAAAAAACAAAAAGCGGTGCGCCTATTCTTACCAACGATCCGCATCTTGAATTAACCTTACCGGCCATTTGGTATGAGATGCAAATGTCTGGTCCCGACATCAATGTTTACGGCACATCATTCCCGGGTATTCCCGGAGTTGTAATTGGCTTCAACGACAGCATTGCATGGGGTGTAACCAACTCGCAGCGCGATGTGCGCGATTATTATGAGATTCGTTTTAAAGACGAATCCAAGAAGCAGTATTGGTTCAATGGTGAGTGGAAGGATACCAAAATTCGCATTGAAACGATTCGCAAAAAAGATGGATCTGTTTTTTATGACACGGTTGCATACACCATTTTCGGACCGGTGATGTACGATCAAAGTTTCATGGCAGAATCATTGAAAGGAAAAAATTTGGCTGTACGTTGGAAAGGGCATGATCCTTCCAATGAAGCGCTGGCCTTTTATTCGCTGAACCATGCTCGCAACTATGCAGAATACTTAGAAGCAATCAAACATTTTCGTACGCCCGGACAAAACTTCATTTTTGCTTCCAAATCCGGTGACATTGCAATATGGCAGCAGGGAGAGTTTCCTGCCCGTTGGGATCGTCAAGGAATGTATGTAATGCCGGGTTACGATAGCAGCTTTATGTGGCAGGGTGTAATACCTCAGCAGGAAAATCCGCATAGTCTTAATCCGGAAAGAGGCTTTCTTAGCAGTGCAAATCAACGTCCTGCAGATGGCACTTATCCTTATTACATACCCGGCGGCTATGATCTCTACCGTGGCATTACCATTCATCGAGCACTTGCATCCATGGAAGGTATTACGGTAGATGATATGAAGCATCTGCTCAGCAATAATCATAATGAATTTGCAGCAACCGCCAGACCGCTTTTTATGCGTCATATCAATTTGTCAACCCTATCAAGCGATGAATTAAAATACTTCAATCTTTTTACCGACTGGAATCTTCAGAATGGAGTAGAAGAAGCAGGCGCAACCATATTTAATATGTGGTTTGATACGCTTGAAAGCAAAGTATGGGATGATGAAATTGGATCTTTGAAAAAACTGGGCTTTTACCCTTGGGAACGAACATTATTAGAGTTGCTTTTGAAAGATACTGCGCTGAGCTATGTCGATGATGTTCATACCAATTCAAAAGAAACGCTCAGCGATTTAGTTACATCTTCCTTCAAAGTATGTGTACCAACCTTTGCCAATCTTGAAAAGGAAGGGAAACTAAGGTGGGGAAAATATAAGAATACAACGGTGTATCATTTGCTGAAAACCTTACAACCCTTTGCGCGTGCAGGATTGCCAATCGGTGGGGGCAGGCATATTGTAAATGCTACTCAGCACAATCATGGGCCTAGCTGGCGTATGGTAGTGCATTTAACTAATGAAACAGAAGCATGGGTGGTTTATCCTGGAGGGCAAAGCGGCAATCCGGGAAGCCGTTATTTCGATCAGTTTGTTGATACCTGGGCGAGCGGCTCTTTTTATCGTGTTTGGTATTATAAGAAAGGTGATGAATCGCATCCCCGTAAGCGTTGGACGATGACATTTACAAAAGGATAATTTTTCAAGAGCAAACTAATTTATATGAAATTCTTTGCAACATTTGTTTTAACTGCATTGCTTGGCTATGTAGGAGGGTTGTTTTTTGACTGGTGGGCGATTGCCCTTGCTGCATTCATTGTAGCAGCAGCTATTCCGCAAAAACCCTATCTCTCGTTTCTTTCAGCCTTACTGGGCATGTTTGTGCTTTGGTTCGGACTGGCATCTTATATCGACATGAGCAATGAGCAGTTGCTTTCCGGAAAAATTGCTGCATTGTTATTCAAACAATCGTCTCCCTGGCTTATAAAAATTGTAACTGGATTGGTAGGCGGTATAACCGCTGGTTTTGCCGGTTTAACAGGATGCTTTTTTCGCCGACTTTTTTCTTGAAAATTTGCATTACACTAACATAGAGAGGTGTTAATTTGCGCATTATGATGCTTAGGTTATACACCTTTTTTCTTTTGTTAGTTTCTTTAAACGTAAGCGCTGGCGAAATAAGTGGTACCGTAAAAGATGATAAGGGGAATGTACTCCCTTTTTCCACCATCAGTGTTCAGGGAAGAAAAATAAGTACTACCGCCAATGATCTTGGTTTTTTCAGGATGGTATTGCCTTCCGGTACCTACACCCTTATATGTCAGCATGTAGGTTATGTACGGCAAGAAAAAACGGTGGTGGTGGGTAACGAATCGATAAATGTTGAATTTGTCCTCAATGAACTGCAAATTAATTTGCAAGAAGTAGTGGTGAAAGCCGGAGAAAATCCTGCAGATCAAATTATTCGAAATGCGATCAAAAACCGCAAGACCTATTTGAATGAAAATGAAATCTATCAATGCGATGTTTATGTAAAAGGGGTTTTACGCTTGCGCGATTACCCTAAAAAGTTCATGGGGCAAGAGGTTGATTTTGAGGATGGCGATACGAGCAAGCAAAAAGTAATTTACTTGTCAGAAACGTTGTCTCGTTTAAGTGTTGATCGGCCAAATCTGTTTAAGTCGGAAGTGATTTCGACGAGAGTAAGCGGGCGAAGCAATGACTATGGATTTGCTGATCCAAGATTTTATTCTTTTTATGAAAATATTGTACAGATAAGCAGCTCAGTCAATCCCCGTGGCTTTATTTCACCGATAGCAGATAATGCATTTCAATACTATCGCTATCGCTACGAAGGGTACTTTTTTGAAGAGGGTAATATGATCAGCAAGATCAAAGTGATCCCGAAGCGTCAGATGGAGCCTTTGTTTAACGGGTACATTCAAATTGTTGAAGGACAATGGCGCATACATAGTTTACAGCTTTCGCTGAATAAAACATCACAGGTAAACCTTATCGATACATTAGTTATTGAGCAGCTCTATCAACCTATCACGCGTAATGCATGGGTATTGAAAAGTCAGGTCTTGATACCAACCATTAAAATTTTTGGATTCGATGCAGGTGGTAGTTTTATAAAGGTGTACAGCAATTTCAATCTTGATCCGAAATACGAAAAGAAATATTTCAACAATGTCATTCTGCGCGTACAAGATGGCGCTAATAAAATGAAGAAATCTTTTTGGGATAGTATCCGCCCTGTGCCTTTATTGCCCGAGGAAGCCCAAGATTATGTTCGAAAGGACAGTCTGGAAAAAATAAGGGAAACGGATGCTTATAAAGACAGCATCGATCGGAAAAATAATCGAAAATACAGTGTTGGTAATGTTATGTTTCAGGGTAAAACCATTGCTCGTTCTTCCCGCAACACTTATTTCACTATCCCTTCTGTTTTGCAAACCTTGCAGTACAATCCGGTAGAAGGCATGGTGATCGATGCGCCGTTTACTTATGAAAAAACCTTTTCATCAAGAAAGCGACTAGTCGTTATTCCGCATATGCGTTACGGGCTTAGTAATCAATTATTGCATGCCTGGGGTACTGTTCGGTATAGTAGTGGCAAAAAAAATCCTGAATCAATTTCTGTTGCTGGCGGAAAAAGAATGTTTCAATTAAACAATGATAATCCAATCAGTGAATTTGATAATACTATTCAGGCATTGTTTTATGGTAATAATTTCATGAATCTCTACAGTGCAGATTATGTTAGGCTTCAGTTGAACAAAGGATTGGGGAAAGGAATTCGGATTAACCTAAGCTTCCAGCATCAAAATCGTCGACCGCTTGAAAATACAAGTAATTATTCCATTTTCAATAATCCGGTATCCTTCAAGCCGAATTATCCGACATATTTGATGGGCAACAATTTTATTGCTCATCGCGCCAGCGTTTTCAATATTGGAATTAACTACCAACCCGGGGCCCGCTATATTGACTTACCGGAGCGTTCCATCAATATCGGATCCAAATGGCCGGTGTTCAATTTACAGTACAGCAAGGGCTTGCGCAATGTGTTGAAAAGTGATGCCGACTTCGATAAATGGCAGTTTACCATTCGGGATAATCTCAATTTGAAACTGGCTGGACGCATTTCATATCGTTTGCAAACCGGCGGCTTCACAAATGACAGAAGGGTAGAAGTTCAGGACATGAAACATTTCCCCGGAAACCGATTGGTTTTCAGTCAGGATTATCTAACCACTTTTCAATTACCCGCTTATTACAAACTAAGCAATACGGCACCTCTTTACGCGGCTGTTTTTACAGAATATCATTTGAATGGTTTTCTAACGAATAAAATTCCGGTAATCAAAAAACTGAACTGGCATTTCGTAGCCGGTTATAGTGCGGTTTGGTTTCAACAAACGCGCTACATGGAATGGCATGCAGGTTTTGAAAACATCGTAAGAATATTGCGCATGAGTATGGTGCAGGGATATTTTAACGGAAAATACAGCGGGACAGAAATACGCGTCTCCATGCCATTTAACGTTTCAAATGCTTCCGATTGACAAGGATGCTTCGATTTTCTTTTATCTTTGCAATGCTTTAGAATTTTGCCCAACCTGCAATTGGGATTCTTAGCAAAAACGGAGTTTTCCGTAAGAATTAAAATTCACAGTTATGCCATCTCTACACAACCGCATTTCGCGTAAGGAGTTGAAACGTCGTATTCAGGAAGATCCTACACCACGCACAACCATTTCGTTTTACCATTACACACCAATTTCGGATCCGCATCAGTTTCGAAATCAATTTTACCTTGCTTTGAAAGCATTGGATGCACTCGGGCGCATTTACATTGCTGAAGAAGGCATTAATGCGCAAATGAATATTCCCAGTGCTAATTTAGACGCCTTTAAAAACGAACTTTACAGTATCCCGGGGTTTAATGGTCTACGATTGAATATTGCGGTTGACAATCGGCAAAAAAGTTTTTTTGTGCTAGATGTAAAAGTGCGAAATAAAATTGTTGCTGATGGCATTGAAGATTCATCATTCAGTATGGAAAACAAGGGTCGCTATGTTAATGCTGTAGAATTCAATCAGCTTACTGAAGATCCCAATACGGTGGTGATTGATATGCGCAATCATTATGAATATGAAGTAGGGCATTT
>CAZDGV010000002.1:72302-88039 GCA_964505195.1 uncultured Chitinophagaceae bacterium | reverse complement strand
CCAATACGGTGGTGATTGATATGCGCAATCATTATGAATATGAAGTAGGGCATTTTGCCAATGCCATTGAAATTCCCAGCGATACTTTTCGCCAACAGCTGCCGATGGCAGCAGCTATGATGAAAGACTCAAAGGATAAGAATATTATCATGTATTGTACGGGGGGAATCCGCTGTGAAAAAGCCAGCGCATATATGAAGCACATGGGCTTTAAAAATGTATTTCATCTGGAAGGCGGAATCATCAACTACGCACGAGAAGCAAAACAGCTTGGCTTACAGAATAAATTCATCGGAAAGAATTTTGTATTCGATGAACGATTGGGAGAACGCATTTCTGATGATATCATTGCAAATTGTCATCAATGCGGAAAACCATGCGATACACATGTAAACTGCGCGAACGATGCCTGTCACCTGCTTTTCATACAATGTGAAGCATGTAAATCGGCCATGGAAGGATGCTGCAGCAAAGATTGCATTGATTTTATTCATTTGCCGGAAGCGGAGCAAAAAGAAAAAAGGAAAGGAATTGATAAGGGTAGGAATATTTTCAGCAAAGCAAGATACAAGCTCAGGAATGGTGCGTTGGATGCACCTCAATAACTTACAAGTAGAAATGCTTCTTTACTAGTTTTCCGGAAAGAAGTATTGTTTCTTGGTCAGCCACCTTGTTCCTATGTAAATTAATAATCCAAAAGGGCCGGCCATGAAGGTGAAGAGTAGTGACGGTAAAATGTAGGTAAAAGGGATTTTGAGTTTTCTTGCATTGCAAACGATCCAGTTGCCAGTCATTAAATCAAAAGCCAGATAGTGAATCCACCCAGCGGCCATGGCAGTTTTGTTTCCCAGTAAACTCATGACTCCTTCGAGTGTTGAAAATTTCATGAAGTCGGATGCCGAGAAGCCATTCACCAGTAGGAAAGTATAGGTTACAGAGAGCGTAGCAACAACTATCCCTACCACCACTTTTTCAGTTCGGAAACCAAGCGGGGTCAAAATGAGCATCATCAGCCAGCCAAAAACAGCCAACATGGTTGCATACTTGAAAATGATTTCGGCATACATAGAAAGAAAATCATTTTGAAGCTACGTAATAATTTTCAATTAGCTCAAATGGCCCAGTTCTTTCACTACTTCAGTATAAATTTTATCGTAGTCCAGTTCTTGCGGCTGAAAGGGCTTACCAATCACTTTTTCATACAGTTCGATGTAGCGCTTAGAGATAGTTTGAACCCAGTCGTCGCTCATTTCTGGAACGGTTTGACCTTTCTTTCCCATAAAGTTCTCCGATATCAGCCACTCTCTTACAAATTCTTTACTCAGCTGTTTTTGGCGTTCACCGCTTTGCTGGCGTTCCTCAAAACCCTCTGCATAGAAATAACGAGAGCTGTCGGGGGTGTGTACTTCATCCATTAGGTAAATAGTATCATCTAATTTTCCGAATTCGTATTTGGTGTCAGCCAAAATAAGTCCACGATTGGCGGCGATGCTTTTTCCCCGTTCAAATAAACGAAGTGCATAATTGCTTAGGGTTTTCCATTCATCTTCACTGCAAATGCCCTTTGAAAGAATTTCTTCCGGCGAAATATCTTCATCATGCCCAGCATCCGCTTTGGTACTTGGTGTAATGATGGGGGTAGGGAAGAAGTCGTTTTCCTTTAATCCGTCAGGCATGGTGGCTCCGCAAAGCATCCTGGTGCCCGATTGATAGGTACGCCACGCATGTCCAACCAAATTACCACGAACCACCATTTCAATTTTGAAAGGGGTACATTTTTTACCAATGGATACATTAGGGGCGGGTACGCTTACCAGCCAGTTCGGACAAATGTCTTCCGTGGCCTTCAGCATAAATGCTGCTATCTGATTGAGAACCTGTCCTTTATAAGGGATGGGACGGGGTAAAACCACATCAAAAGCCGATATACGGTTGCTGGCAACCATAACAAGCAATTTGTCTTGTATGGTATACACATCCCTTACTTTTCCTTTGTAAAACTGTGTTTGTCCGGGAAACTGAAAAGTATTCATGCCCCGAAATTAGGGCGGAAGGCATAAAAAACGACGATAAGCGACTGGTTTCTATGGTAGTTTTGAAAAAAATAACTTGTAGCCCATTGCGGTTTAATAAGCAATGTTCCCCTATTTTTGTTCATTAAGTAAACTACTCAAATATGAGAAAAAACCAATTTCTTGCCTTGACAGCAATTTCTCTGTCGGTTTTGATTGCATCTTGCGAAAAGCAGGAACAAGTATCGCCCTCCAGAATTCTTGCTGCCAATGTGGTGGTAACACCTCCCGTGGCTCCCAGTCCGCTGCCAACAGGCGGATATGCTTTTAATGTGAATTTTAACGGTCAGCTTTTGCTGAACAACATTTCTTATGGCGCAGCCAGTGGTGTGCTTACCAACACCATACCAGCATTTCCTGGTAAAGATTCTTTGCGTTTGTACACCGGTGCTTACGCAAATACCGTTCCCGGAAATGGTTCGCTAAGTCTTTCCATAGCCGGTTCTGATCCTGTTTTATTCAATCGTATGCGCAATTTGGAAGCAGGAAAAAGTTATACTGCAGTAGGTCTTCATCTTACACCTTTTATGAATGTAGTGTTGATGGAAGATAACCTCGCATCGCCTGCACCGGGTAAAGCACATATCCGCATGGTGCATGCCATTCCGCAGGAATTGGTTTCTACATTACCAAGAAGAGATACAGTTGACCTTACCTTTACAGGAGGACTTGCAACCAATCCTTTAATCAACTCCGCCATTTTTGCCAACCGCAGATTTGCTGATAATTTATCAACTACTACTTTCAACGGTACGCTTACCCAGTTCGTAGCGGTAGATACCGGAAGGTATTCTCTCGGTTTGCGTATTGCCGGAACTCCTGGAACATCTCCTGCAACCGGATTACTGGGTGGATGGCAAACATTACGATTAGAAAACGGGCGAATCTATACATTGATTGTGCGTGTAGATTTACCGGGCCTGATCGTTGGTCGTCCTGCCGGACTCACCGTAATCAGGCATAATTAATTCTTAACCTGTATTGAATCAAAATGAAATATATGCGTAAATACATTCAAGCCATTGCGCTCTTATTGGTTGCCCATTTTGCAGCCCTTGGCATTCAGGCACAAGTGGTGCTTACCGGTTCCGTAAAATCAAAAGGCACCGGCGAAACCGTTTCAGCCGTATCCGTGACCGTAAAAGGTACTACACGCGGAACGTTTACCGACGACAAGGGTACTTTCCGTCTTAGCGTAGATAAAATTCCAGTTACCCTCGTTTTCTCTTCCATTGGTTTTGCGGATCAGGAAGTGAACGTGACGATTGCCGGTCAGGATATCGCTGTTTCACTTGAAGAAAAAGCAGAACTGGGACAAGAAGTGGTTGTGTCAGCAACACGAACTTCTACCCGTATCCTTGAATCACCCGTATCAATTGAACGCATTGGCGCAAGCGCAATTCGCGAAGCGCCCGCTGCGAATTTTTATGATGCGATTGCAAATTTGAAGGGGGTTGACTTTGTTAAATCAAGTTTACTCTTCAACACCATTGGTACACGCGGCTTCAACGGCTCCGGTAACGTTCGTATGAATCAGTTTACGGATGGTATGGACAACCAGGCTCCCGGTTTGAACTTTTCTGTGGCCAACCTAATTGGTTTAACCGAACTAGATGTAGACAATGTGGAATTACTTCCCGGCGCTTCATCTGCACTTTATGGTTCTGGTGGTATGAATGGTACTTTATTGATTAATAGTAAAAGTCCTTTCAAGCATCAGGGATTTAGTTTCCAGGTTAAGCAGGGCATCACGCATACAGATGGCCGTCAGCGTGGAGCTGCCCCTTATTACGACTGGAATTTCCGTTGGGGTAAAAAAGTGTCTGAAAAATTTGCATTTAAAATTGCCGGACAATTTATCCAAGCTCAAGACTGGCAGGCAAATGACATGAGCAACTACGATGTAGCCAATTCAAGAATCATTCCTGGTGATAGAAGTTTGCCCAGCTATAATGGTGTAAACGTATATGGTGATCAGATTGGTTCTACACCTCCTCAAATCAACGCACGCTCTATTGTACGTGCAACTGTATATCAGCAAGCTTATCAGCAGGTTTTTAATCAGTTGATCGGAATGGGTATGCCTCCCGCTCAGGCCGCTGCTGTGGCTGCGCAACAGGCAACTACCATTGCCGGGCAACAATCATCATCACTGTTTGCAACCAACTCAGACTCTATCGTTAGCCGTACCGGTTGGGCAGAAAGAGATTTGGTAGATTACAATACTTACAACCTCAAGTTTAATGGTGGCATGTATTACAAGATCAACCCCAAAACCGAACTTTCTTTAGTAGGCTACTGGGGTATGGGAACTACCGTTTATACTGGTGCAGATCGCTACTCATTGAAAGATGTTCAAATTGGTCAGTATAAACTGGAACTGAAAGGCGAGAACTACTATGTACGCGCATATACTACGCAAGAAAATTCAGGCGATTCATATGCAACGACCATTCTCGCATCGCAAATGCTTCAGCGCTACTCCAACACATCTACTACTTGGGCTCCATCTTATATTCAATCTTTTGTAGCAGCACGTAGCGGATTGTTCCCTGGCTTCACTGGCATTAATCTTCCTGAAGATATGGCGCATAACCTGGCCAGAAGATCTGCAGAATTGAATCGTCCTGCAGTGGGATCACCTGCGTTCAATAATCTGTTCAATCAGGTGCGTTCTACTCCAATTTCACAAGGCGGAGCGCTATTTTTAGACAGAACCGATATGTATGTGGTAGATGGTATGTACAATGTTAAGAAAATCACATGGGCAGATGTTCAGGTGGGTGCAATGTTCCGTCGCTTTGACCTGAACTCACAGGGTACATTGTTTACAGATACGCTAGGCCGCATTGGTATCAACGAATTTGGTGGTTATGTACAGGTTCAGAAGAGCTTGTTTGATGATGTGGTAAAATTGAACTTTGCAGGTCGCTTCGATAAGAACCAAAACTTCAAAGGAAGATTTACGCCGCGTGCTACTGCTTTAATTAAAGTAGCAAAGGATAACAATATCCGCCTTTCCTATCAGCAAGCCTACCGTTTCCCTACTACCCAAAACCAGTTTATTAATCTGCCACTGGGTACACCCAGCAACATGTTGATTGGTGGCTTGCCTTCTTTCAGAGATTTATATGGTTTCAATACTGCTGCAGGTGCTGTATGGGATTCAGCCACAGTTGGCAAATTTGTAAGAGGACAAATTCCTGCCTTGAATGCTTCGAACACTTTCCAATTCAGGGAGTTTAATCCAGAAGTTGTAAACTCTTATGAAATTGGTTATCGTGGAGTGATTACCAAAAAGCTTCTGATTGATGTGTATGCGTTTTATGCACGCTACAATAATTTCATTGCAACAGCCATATTGGTTCAGCGTCCTGGTACTGCTAATCAGCGCCAATTCGGTATGCCGATTAATTCGACAGAAGCAGTTGAAACATTTGGTTGGGGTGCAAGCATCGACTATAAGCTTCCTTCCAATTTCATGCTCGGCGCAAACCTTTCGTACAATGAATTGCGTAACGCTGCAGCAGGAACCCTCAGCTTCTTCAATACGCCCAAATGGCGCTATAATGTAACCTTGAGCAATAACAAGCTGTTCAAGAATATCAGTGCCGCTGCTACCTGGAGATGGCAAGATGAAATTCCTATGTGGGAATCAACCTTCCTTTCAGGCTATGTGCCATCATTCGGTGTATTGGATGCACAAGTTAGCTACCGCATTCCAAAAACTAAGAATGCCATCAAAATTGGGGCAAACAACCTGCTGAACAAGTACTATCAAACCGGCTTTGCGAATCCTTCAATCGGTGGAATGTACTATGTAAGCTATGGATACAACATCTTTTAATTAAGTTTATCTCAAGTATATCCCCGGTGATGAACCGGGGATTTTTTTTGCATAAACCTGATCGATGCTTATTTTTAAGCAATTTTAAAATGATACGCATCGTACTGTTCGACACGCCTGACCGCGTACGCCTTTTCCCCTTTACTGCCATTCGTCCGGTAGCAGATTTGCTATCTGGAATACTTACTATTCGACAAAAATGGGAGCGATACAGCGGCATACCGTGCGAAGCACTCACAGAGCCCTATTTGATGGATGATTATTCCAATGCCCCTGGTGATACTTTGTACATCAATGCTCATCTTTTTGTAAATGCTTCAATAGTAAAAGATATACTGGATCTAGGGCCTGAATCGGCGTTATGGCATCAGGAACATTTGCTGGCCTTCAGAACGAAGGACTCCGTTTCATATCCAGTTATAAGGAATGTGGCAGATGTACTAAAGCCAATTTCAACACAATCTTCCCTAAAGCTGTTTCGGTATCCCTGGGAGCTGGTAGCTTGGAATGCTGAAGCGATTGCAAATGATTTTGAATTGCTAACGAACGGAAGAAAATCTGCCGTTATTTCAAATACCAATAAAGTAATCAACCGGGAACAGGTTTTTATTGAACCCGGTGCCGATATTGATTTCTGCGTAATCAATGCTTCAAATGGACCAGTATATATCGGAAAGGATACAACCATCATGGAAGGAACGATGATCCGCGGACCTTTTGCACTATTAGATCAAGCTACGCTAAAAATGGGTTCCTGCATATACGGAGGAACTACAATAGGTAAACACTGCATAGCAGGAGGGGAGATCAAGCAATCGATCATAATGTCCTACTCCAATAAAGCCCATCATGGCTATTTGGGTGATGCCGTTATTGGCGAATGGTGTAATATGGGTGCTGGTACAAGTTGTTCAAATATTAAGAATAATGCTGGTGAAATTGATGTTTTCAATCCATGGCTGAACGAGTGTATTACTGCCGGACAAAAATGTGGAGTGATGATGGGCGATTATTCGCGTACGGCGATTCATACTGCTATCAATACAGGAACCGTTATAGGAATTTGTTCAAACGTTGTTTCTAATCAATTGACAAACAAATATATAGGCTCCTTTATTTGGGATATTGCTACTAACCAAAAATACAAACTAGAAAAAGCATACACGGATATTGGGCAATGGATGAAGTTGAAAGATTGCGCAATCTCCCAACATCAAAAAGATATACTACATCACTTATACAATCTAAATCCTTCATGAGAAAGCAAATTGCAGCAGCAAACTGGAAAATGAACTTAAACTATGAGCAGGCATTAACACTCACAAAAGCAGTAATCAACGAATTGCCTACACTGAAAGAGCATCAGCAAGTTATTTTGGGTGTTCCTTTTCCTTATTTGCTTCCAATAACTGATCTGGCTAAGAATGTAAACAATGTAAATGTAGCCGCACAGAATAGTTCTGATAAATCATCCGGAGCATTTACAGGCGAAACCTCTGCCGAAATGCTTGCAAGTATTGGTGTATCGTATGTAATTGTTGGACATTCTGAGCGCAGAGAATATTTTCAGGAAACGAACACAATGATTGCTGAAAAAATCAATCTGCTTTTACAAAACAATTTGATTCCCATTTTCTGCTGTGGAGAACCCCTCGCTGAGCGTGAAGCGGAAAATCAGAATGCATATGTTGCTACCCAAATAAAGGATGCACTATTTCATCTGGATGCAAATCAGTTTACGCGTATCATTATTGCCTATGAGCCGATATGGGCAATAGGTACAGGTAAAACTGCTTCGGCACAACAGGCAGAAGAAATGCATGCTTTTATCCGTAAAACCATTGCCGATCAATTTGGTGCTGAACTGGCTGAAAACTGTAGTATACTCTATGGAGGAAGTGTTAAAGGAAGCAATGCAAAAGAAATATTCTCTATGCCCAATGTTGATGGCGGACTGGTGGGAGGAGCTTCGCTCAAAGCGGATGAATTTCTACAGGTAATTGCAGGGTTAAAGTAACCATTCCCCTTGAAAAGAAGCGAGCATTTATATCCGCTCTCATGGCAGCATCATGATTTACTCATGGCGGTATTACTGGTGAAAAAGGGTGTTCGAAACAATACTTCAGCGGAAGTACTTTCATCTTTTCTTGCTCATGTATGGGATAGCATTCTTTCAAAGCATATTAAAATAGAGGAAGAGGCGTTTTGTTTTTCAGTAAGTCAACCTGAATTAAGTGCATACTATCAGCGCATCATTGAAGAACATCAGCAATTAACCACCATGCTGAGTGTTTTACAAGAAAAAAAATCTTTGGAATTGGTCATTGCATTGAACGGTTTACTGGAGCAGCATATTCGCTATGAAGAACGGGTGTTTTTTCCTGCAGTGCAAGCGCATATTTCTACAGAAAAAATGATTGTTTTAGGAAAGGTACTCGGACAATTGGAAAAGCATTCCTGTCTCAATTATCCGGTTCATTTCTGGGAATGATTATTTGTACATGGCCTGAGCTCTGGATAATCTGTCGTTGATAGCAGGGCCCAGTCCTGAAGTCGGCATCAGCTCACATAAAATGACTTCCGCACCACATGCGTCCGCTTCGCGCATGATTTTGAAAAGATTTTTTGCCGCTTCATCGGTGGAAGCTCCGGGGGATAGTGCATATTGAAAAGATACGCCTGCTATTTTTTCAGTATTAGAAAACTGAATTAGTGCGATCTTTTTTCCCTGGTGTTCCTGCATTAAATCGGAAAGATTACCAAGATATAGCGGAGTATGGGTAGCATAATGACTTTTTAATTGTCCGGGTGTTTCAGGATTTTCAAGGACTGAAGGTGTATGTTGTAATGGTTTGCCTAAAACATTTTCAATTGCTTGTGTTGAAATGCCTCCTAATCGGTAAACAACGGGATGCTCTTCACTATCCCATCCAATAATGGTTGACTCCAATCCAACCGAACAGTCACCACCATCCAACACATAAGGTATTTTACCATTTAACCCCTCCATTACATGGGAAGCAGTAGTCGGACTAACAAACCCTGATGGGTTGGCACTTGGGGCTGCCAATGGAAAATCCAGCGCTTTCAGTAGGGAAATGGTAAGCGGGTGATTGGGAGCCCGAAGCGCAACGAAATGGCTTCCGGAAGTAACGATATCAGGCACATTTTTATTCTTGGGCAGCAGTAAGGTTAGTGGGCCTGGCCAGAAATGATTTGCAAGAATGGCTGCATCGGCAGGGTAGGCAGTGATATATTTTTTTGCCTCTGTCCAGTTTTCAATATGTAAAATTAGTGGATTAAAGGAAGGTCTATTTTTCGCTTTATAAATGTTTAATACGGCATCTTCATTCAACGCATTCGCTGCTAGCCCATACACCGTTTCTGTTGGAATGGCCACCAGTGAGCCTGCTCTTAAGAGGGATGCAGCTTGATTGATATCTGTTCCGCGAACGGTTTTCATTGAATGGCAAAGATTCTAAAAACTATAGGATTTCCATGCATTTCTACTAAAAATTAGTAGTTAAAAAGAGTATTATTGCATAAAGAGGCTAACACGAATGGTTTCAAACATTCTTTTCAGAAGTGTTTTTTGGCGTGGTTCTTATTTTTTGAGTGTATTGCTGCTCAACTTAATTATTTCGCGACATTTTGGTGCAGAAATGAGCGGTATGATATTCTACAGCAGTACCGTTTTTTCTTTTATCATGCTGTTGCTGAGTGTTTCACTTGAAGCAGGTATGGGTTATTATCTTTCTTCAGGAAAGCTAAAACCTTTGCAACTGGGTATTTTGTCTATTGTATGGACTAGCATCATTTTAGTGTTGCTTTTTTTTAGCTATCCATATTGGGAAAAATATCTGGGGGATTACTTCACCTATCATGAGCGGCTTATTTTCTCGCTCTCATTTATAGGCGGGAATTTGCTGATTACTTATTTTGTTGCCCTTTTTCATGCGAAGTTAAATTTCAAGTCACCCCAGCTGATGCTATGCATCATACAGTTTCTTCTAATCCTGTCTTTTAGTATACCTGAAATCAGTCAGATGACTATTTCAGATAAAACCTATATCCGTTTATATTTTATCTCATTTCCTATTTCTGGCACTTTGCTGGCATCGGTATTTTTTGGAGTATATGCTAAACGATCTGACTTATCATTGCTATCAACCAAAGCATTTAAAGATCTCGTTTTTTTTAGCTCAAACGCCTTTTTAATCAATATGCTCACCTTTTTATTAAGAAGGGTTGATCTTGTGATCGTTGAAAAGTACTGTACTCCAGAAACACTTGGAAATTACATTCAGGTAAACAAGCTTTCACATATGTTCTACCTGCTGCCTGTAATGCTTTCCAGTGCGCTGTTTCCTTTAACTGCAGGAGGTATGCATGCTGCAGTCAATCAAAAATTACAATCACTGAGCAGATGGATTGTCACTGGTTATATAATGATTGGATTATTTGTTGTATTAACGGGATATTGGGTTTTTCCATTCTTATTGGGTAATAGTTTTGATCAAATGTATTTACCCATGATGATGGCTTTTCCAGGCATTATTGCCTATAGCCTTGCGCATTTGTTGGCGGCTTATTTCAGTGGACGCAAAATGCTTTTCGTAAATCTGCGAGGCATATCCCTATGCCTTTTTCTACTAATCGTATTAGACTTATTTCTGATTCCTTTGGGAGGTATTATAATGGCTTCACTGGTAACAAGCGTTACATCTGTTGCATATTTTGCTTACCTGTTTTGGTGGCATCACCAATCGCATCGTATTTCAATTCAATCTTTTTTAATAATAAAATCATCGGATTTCAATCAGTTGTTTTCATGGATGCGGCGCTAAATCGTAATAGTGGTCAGGATAAATCTTTAAGGGTACTGTGGATTTGTAGTTGGTTTCCGCATGAAAGAGATCCCTATGATGGTGACTTTATTTTACGCCATGCGCAGGCAGCTGCATTGTATAGGCATATTGATGTTTTACATGTAGTACAACAGCCGTCTTTACTATTGAATAAGACCTTGCGTAAGCAGATTGATTACGATCATCAGCTAAGCGCAACCATTGTTTATCCGCCTTATTTTCATCGCTTGCCGGCGTTGCTTCGAAAAGTTTTTTTTAATATCAGCTATTACTATTCACTGCGCTGTGAAGTAAATAAGTATGTGCTTAAAAATGGCATCCCTGATCTTGTACATGTACATGTTCCGGCAAAATCGGGCTGGGCTGCCAGATTGATGAAGCGTAAATGGAAAGTCCCTTACATTGTTACAGAGCACAGTTCTGCATATACGGAAACTGTACCCGATGGATATTTTTATCGGGGATTATTCTTTAGATATCAAACACGAAAAACGTTTGAAAAGGCTGATCTTGTTTTATCTGTCTCTTTCTGGCTGTTAAATCATCTTAAAAAGCAATTCCCTATTCGCAAGCTCATGCTTGTTCGCAATGTGGTTAATACAGAGATTTTTTATCCGATTAGCAGGAAGAGAGACAAAATCAGATTGATTCATGTCTCAATGATGCAGCCACTTAAGCATTTAAAAGGCATCTTAGATGCACTTGCATTGCTATCACGGCAAAGAAGTGATTGGGAAATGGTTTTCGTTGGACCGGCCTCATCTGAATTAAAAAAATACGCAAACGATAGGGGGTTAGATTCATTTTTACATTGGAAGGGATTGATTTCCTATAAACAAGTAGCCCTTGAAATGCAACTAGCTGATGGCTATATTCATTTCAGTCGATACGAAAATTTACCCTGCGTAATTCAGGAAGCGCTTTGCTGCGGATTATTTGTAATCAGTTCAGACGTGGGTGGCATTGCTGAACTTGTAAACGAACGCAATGGAATACTTGTGAAGGAGGGTGATATAAATGGGCTGAAAACCGCTATGAACAATTTGATTGAGCATATAGATAGGGTTGACAAACATCAAATAGCGGGATCATATCATGAACAATGGAGTTTCTCGCAAATTGGAGAGGAATTAAATTCGATCTACAGGTCTGTATTGTTTAAAAATATAGACTAACCTTTCAGTTTTTGAATAAGATCAATATATTCCTGCATGGCGGTTTCCTGTGCTTTGCCTTTTAGCTGCAACCATGCATCATACTTGGCTTTTGCTACAAAATCAAAGGGATTAGCAGGGGGATCAGCTTGATTATCTCCCTCGGTAGCCTGCTTGTATAGTGAATACAACATCAACAAAGTTTCGTTGCTTGGTTTTTCATTGAGGTTCTTGCTATCTGCCACGGCCTGTTCAAACAAAAGCTTTACATCCATAACCTTTTTTTGCAAATATATTACCTCAAATTCAAAATTGCTCTATTGATGCAATAGCCTTCGTTTTTTAATGCTCCATGGCTTCGGCAACAAGTTATTCACAATTATACCTAATGTATATGCAAAACGTATTTTTTTGTATATTGAAAAGCATTATTGATAAAAATTCATTCACAAGAAACCTAGACGACTCTATGGGTGCTGCTTCAATGATTGTACTGATAATTGCGGCGATTGCTTTCTCCTTGATTGCAATACTTATTGGAAAATTATTGAATAAGGGAAGCCAAAACAAGCAAAAACTTGAACCTTACGAATGTGGCATACCCACAAAGGGTAAAACATGGGTGCAAATGAATGTTGGCTATTATCTCTTTGCATTGGTTTTCTTGATTTTCGATGTGGAACTGGTGTTTCTTTATCCCTGGGCGGTTGTTGCAAAACAACTTGGCTGGATTGCTTTAATTGAAATTATTCTTTTCTTGACGGTGCTATTCATTGGATTTCTATACGCACATAAAAAAGGAGCGCTGCAATGGAAGTAAATCAAACTCAGCAACCCTTTCCCGGTGAAGTGCATCCATCACCCGGAGGTGGAATCATGCTCAGCAAACTCGATGATGTGATTAACTGGGCAAGGTCAAACTCTTTGTGGCCACTCACTTTTGCTACCAGCTGTTGCGGCATTGAAATGATGTCGGTTGCTTCTGCGAAATATGATTTTTCACGTTTTGGGTTTGAAGTTGCACGTGCTTCTCCCCGCCAAGCCGATGTAATCATCATTGCCGGCACCATTGTAAACAAAATGGCGCCTGTACTCAAGCGTTTATATGATCAAATGGCTGATCCCAAATACGTAATTGCCATGGGTGCCTGTGCCATCAGTGGCGGGCCATTTTTCTACAATACGTATTCTGTAGTAAAGGGTGCGGATCATATCATTCCGGTGGATGTATATGTAGCTGGTTGTCCACCCAGACCGGAAGCTTTACTGCATGCATTGATCACTTTGCAACATAAAATTAAAAGTGGCCTAACCAGGGAACAAATCCGATCAGAAAAACCAACAGTAACAGGATAGTATGACAAATAAAATGCTTATAGAGAGGCTAAAAGCGATTTGTCCTGCTGCTGAAATGCAAACGGAAGGTAAGTGGCCTGTTTTAATCCTCTCATCAAGCGAGTGGCTTTCATATGCCAATCAGTTTCGAAATGATTCCGAACTTATTGCGGATTATTTGTTTTGTTTGACTTGCATCGATTGGAAGACGCATTTAACTATGGTGTATCATCTTTCATCTACCATATACCGACAGTCTTTTGTGGTTCAAGTAAAACTAGATCGCACGCAGCCTGAAATAGATTCTGTAAGTCAAATATGGAGGACTGCTGAATTTCATGAGCGGGAAGTATATGAAATGTTTGGTGTTCAATTCCTCGGACATCCCGATTTGCGATTGCTGATTTTGCCCGATGGATGGGAGGGGAAAAACCCTTTGCGAAAGGATTTTGAAGATCCCATTAATATGATAAAACTATAAGCGTTTTCGTAATTGAATCAATGTATAGAGCGACAGAAATAATTGAAAATCGTATCGATAGCTTGAGCAATGATCACATGGTGATCAATGTTGGGCCGCAACACCCTGCCACACACGGAGTACTGCATTTGGTGATCACCTTAAGCGGAGAAACGATTGTGAAAGTTGAGCCACATCTGGGATACATACATCGCTCTATTGAGAAAATGTGTGAAAGTCTTTCATACCGACAGTTCATTTATGTTACCAGCAGGATGGACTATCTCTCTTCACACATCAATAATCACGCCTGTGCGTTATGCGTTGAACAGGGCTTAGGCGTAGAAATTCCTCCAAGGGCGCAGGTAATTCGAGTTTTGATGGATGAGCTTACTCGTATTGCATCTCATGAATTATGGTGGGGTGCCATGGCCATGGATCTGGGGGCATTCACACCCTTTTTTCATGCTTTTCGAGAGCGGGAAACGATTAATGATATCATGGAAGAAACCTGTGGTGCCAGGCTTACCATGAACTACATAGTGCCAGGTGGAGTAATGCATGATATTCATCCCAACTTTCAAAAAAGAGTCAAGGCGTTCATAACTCAGTATAAATCCAAGATTCAGGAATATGATGACCTGTTAACCGGGAACATTATTTTTCAAAACCGAATGAAAGGGATTGGCTGCATCTCTGCTACTGATGCCATTTCTTATGGTTGTTCAGGGCCAGTAGCCAGGGCAAGTGGCGTTTCCTGTGATATTCGAAAGATTTATCCTTACGAAATCTATTCTTCACTTGAATTTGATGAAGTGCTGGAACAGAACGGAGATGCATTAGCTCGTTATATGGTGCGTATTAAAGAAATGCATCAGTCAATTCGCATCATTGAACAACTTATTGATGAGATTCCGGAAGGTGATTTTCAGGCAAAAACCAAAGCCGTGATTAAGCTGCCCAAGGGAGAATTTTATCAGAGAGTTGAAACAGCAAGAGGCGAGTTCGGAGTTTATATTGTGAGCGAGGGAGGTACAACGCCATATCGCATCAAATTCCGCTCACCCGGATTTTCCAATCTTTCCATTCTCGATCATATGGTACGTGGGTTGAAAATCGGCGACTTAGTTGCTGCCATGGGTACATTAGATTTAGTAATCCCTGATATCGACAGATAATGTGGAGTATTTCAAATATTGTAACGCAAATAAAGGATTGGCTGAATCAGCATTTTAATCCTGATTTGTCTTTATTGTTTCAGGGCGTGCTTGCAGGCATTGCCGTGATAACACTTTTTGCGGTATTGGGTCTTGTGCTTGTGCTGATGGAAAGAAAGGTATCTGCCTGGATGCAGATTCGAATGGGGCCTAACAGGGTAGGACCAAAAGGGTTATTGCAATCTTTTGCAGACACATTAAAGTTGCTTGTAAAAGAAAGTATCACTCCGGCAGGCGCAGATAAAAAAATGTTTAATCTGGCGCCTGTATTAGCAATGATTGCTGCAATGCTTTTACTTGCTCCGATTGCTTTTGCATGGAACGTACAGTTGTGGGATATTAATATAGGCGTATTATATGTTTCTGCAGTTTCATCCTTAGCAGTAATTAGTGTGTTAATGGCAGGCTGGGCAAGTAACAATAAATACTCGCTCCTAGGTGCGATGCGGAGCGGTGCACAAATTGTAAGCTATGAGTTGTCTGCTGGCTTTGCAATTCTTTCTATCGTGGTACTTACGGGTAGCTTACGCATAAGTGACATCGTTCAATCGCAATCAAATGGCTGGTGGATTTTCAAAGGTCATATACCCGTTGTAATTGCTTTTATCCTATTTATTATTGCGGTTACCGCGGAAACCAATCGAGCCCCATTCGATTTAGCAGAAGCAGAAAGTGAATTAACAGCCGGTTTTCATACCGAGTATTCGGGCATGAAATTTGCACTCTTCTTTCTTGCAGAATACATGAATGTATTTGTAGTGTGTGCAATCGGAGCAACGCTATT
>CAZDGV010000002.1:24918-72202 GCA_964505195.1 uncultured Chitinophagaceae bacterium | reverse complement strand
GATCCATGCTAAAAAATAGTTATATCGGCAATATTCTAGGAGCAATCAGATCGCTTGCAAAAGGAATGCGCATGACGGGATATTATTTCACGCATCATAAAGAAATTATTACACAACAATATCCCGACAATCGCGATACCATGATACTGCCTGAGCGATTTAAGGGAGAAGTGGTAATGCCCCACGATGAAAACAATGAACATGCCTGCACGGGCTGTACGGCCTGTGAACTGGCTTGTCCGAATGGCACTATTAAAATCATCACCAAATTTGATGTAAACGAAGAGGGGAAAAAGAAAAAAGCCCTAGACACTTTTGTTTATCATCTTGAGCTCTGTACGATGTGTAATTTATGTATAGAGGCTTGTCCTACTGATGCCATAAAAATGGCACAAACTTTTGAACATAGTGTGTATGATCGGAGTCAGCTTACAAAAAAGCTGAATCAACCCCATTCAAAAATCAGAGCAGGAATTGAATAATTATGATCTCTACTATCATATTTTATATATTATCCGTATTTACGCTGATCAGTGCTATAGCAGCTGTTATGGCGACTAAAATATTCAGAGCTGCTATTTATCTGCTATTCACTTTAATGGGGATTGCTGGTATCTATTTTTGGCTGAACTATGAATTTATTGCAGCTGTACAAATCATTGTATATGTTGGCGGGGTAGTGGTACTGATAATTTTCTCTATTTTTCTTACAGAGCGAACAGGAGAGGACTTGCCCAAGCAAAATGTTGTACAAAAGCTTGCTGCTGCATTTGCGGTACTATTCGGTATTGCTTTAGTATTGTTTCAAATTATACCTTACCAATTTGCTCAAAATCAGGTACCCGAAACTGATCAATCTATACACAGTATTGGTGTGCAACTTTTAAATATGGATCAAACCGGTTATGCTTTACCATTTGAGCTTGTGAGCTTCTTACTGCTTGCTGCACTGGTAGGTTGTATTGTGATTGCTATGCAAGATGCCGAAACAAACGAAACCAATAAAACACTTTAAATGACAGTTCAGCCTGGATTATATCATTTGCTTATTCTTAGTACGCTCTTATTTTTTATCGGCATATTTGGATTTTTTACAAGAAAGAATATGATAACCATGCTCATGGGCATAGAGTTGATGTTGAACAGTGTAAGTATCAATTTTATCGCATTCAATAAGTATGTATGGCCGCACAAGCTTGATGGCATATTCTTTACATTGTTTATAATCGCTATTGCAGCGGCAGAAGCAGCTGTTGCTATCGCTATAATTATACGCTTATATCGACATTATCAGTCTGTGAATGTTGATGCAGCTGAAACACTAAAATACTAGGCATGAATAATGCTATTCTATTATACGGTATTCTGGGTTTGCCTTTTCTATCTTTTTTATTATTTGGTTTAGTAAGCAAAAGCAAATTCAGGCATTATGCAGGTCATATTGCATCAGTACTGATTTGCTTAACCGCAGCAGCTGCTATTCAATTAAGTTACCGTTATTTCAATCCAATTGGCACTGATTCGATCGTTGCACCTTTAATGATAGCCAAGTTTTCCTGGTTAAAGTTTTATGGCAGTGTTGCAATTGATATTGGCTGGACAATCGATTCTATTACTGCTATGATGATCGTAGTCGTTACTTTCATATCCCTGATGGTGCATGTTTTTAGCATTTCATATATGAAGGGTTCTGAAAGAATTGCCACCTATTTTGCCTATTTAGGGTTATTTACATTTTCGATGTTAGGATTGGTGATTGCATCCAACCTCTTTCAGATTTATATTTTTTGGGAATTAGTAGGGTTATCTTCTTTTTTATTAATCAGCTATTATTATCATAAGCCGGCAGCCATTGCTGCAGCTAAGAAGGCGTTTATCGTTACCCGTTTTGCAGATTTAGGTTTTCTTATCGGCATTTTGTTACTAGCGTCCCATGCTGAAACACTTGACATACAAACATTGATTGTGCGTCTCAGTGATACGGACTTTAATGGAACTTACAATAGTACAGGTCTCACATTCCTCGGTATTAGTGCGTTGACCTGGGCCCTGAGTCTTGTATTTGTGGGGGCAGCAGGTAAAAGTGCTTTATTCCCGCTACATATATGGCTTCCGGATGCCATGGAAGGCCCAACACCTGTTTCTGCATTAATTCATGCTGCAACCATGGTCGTTGCGGGAGTTTATCTTATTGCAAAACTTTTTCCGGTTTATTTATTTGTTACACCGGAAGTATTAGGCATTATTACCTGGATAGGTGGATTGTCGGCTGTGCTTGCTGCAATACTCGCATGTGTGCAAACGGACATTAAACGCATTTTGGCCTATTCCACCATGTCGCAAATCGGTTTCATGGTTTGTGCCCTGGGAGCGACCACGCCTTCTTTATTACTTGGGTACAGCGCTTCACTGTTTCATTTGTTTACGCACGCCATTTTTAAGGCATTGCTGTTCTTATGTGCAGGTGTAATCATTCATGTGCTGCATACAAATGAAATAGCAAAGATGGGAGGATTAAGAAAATCGATGCCACTGATTCATATTGCATTTTTAATCGGCTGTTTGTCTATAGCCGGCATCCCGCCCTTTGCTGGATTTTTTAGTAAGGAATGGATACTGCTCGCTGCGCATGACACCAACTCCACGCTGTTTTGGGTTTTACTGATTACATCGGGCATTACTGCCTTTTATATGTTCCGACTATATTTTTTGGTTTTCTGGAATAGAAAATCTGACACAGGCACACAAATTCATATAAACCTATATGAATCTATTCCGCTCATACTTTTAACGATTGGTACTTTATTGGTTGGTTTCCTGCCTTTCGGCCAACATGTCTATTCAGGGATAAACAACATTAAGCCAGCTATGCACCTGTCATTTGCAATTTATCCGATACTCTTAAGTGTTGCAGGAATAGCATTGGCTGCATTCTTCTACCTAAAAGAAAGATCGGCTATTTCGAAGAAAAGTTCGGATGCTTCTTTAGTAATGAATATTCTTAAGCAGAAGTTTTATATAGATCATTTTTACGTCTTTATAACACATCGTATCATTTTTAAAGTTGTTGGAAACATTGCGGTTTGGTTCGATAGACATATCGTAGAAAATATTTCCTATCAATCCGGTAATGCAGCTGTTTTGCTTGCCAATAAAATTAAAACCTTGCAATCGGGAAAGGTGCAATTTTACGCTTTATGGTTATTGGTAGGCGTATTTTGTCTATTCCTTGTCTTCATTTATTTACGGAATTAGAAATTATATGAGTCTGTACCTTATTCTGCTTTTCCCATTCCTTACCATTGCCTTGTTATTTGCTTCGCGCAGCAGTCAGGCTGTAAAATGGGTATCATTCATCGGAAGTTTAGCACAGCTCGTACTGCTTATTGCTTTTTATTTCCAATTTAAATCGCTTGATCCAAGTACTACACCCGATTCATTTAAATATCAGGAACAGGTCATCTGGTTTCCTAGTGTAGATATTCATTTTCATATTGGGATCGATGGGATCGCATTGTCGTTGATGCTACTGACTGCCGTAGTCATGATGGGAGCAGTACTGGTATCATGGAACATTGAAATGCTTGTGAAAGAGTATTTCATTTTGTTGTTCTTACTTAGCATGGGTGCATATGGAACTTTCATGTCGCTCAATCTGATCGTGTTGTTCTTTTTTCTGGAACTTGCAGTAATCCCCAAGTTTCTTTTGATATCTATTTGGGGTAGCGGTAATAGAAAATATAGTGCCAATAAACTTGCAATCATGCTCATCGGAGCATCCGCTTTTATATTTACCGGAATCGTTAGTCTCTATTTTATGCTTCCGGAAGGGGAGCGCAGCTTTGATATCGTTAAATTGAGTCTATCTACGATTGATTCAAACATTCAATCACTCGTTTACATTTTGATTTTTATTGGCTTTGGAACATTTTCTGCAGTAGTACCTTTTCACAATTGGGTTCCCGACGGTCATTCTTCCGCACCAACAGCCGGTTCAATGCTTTTGGCAGGCATATCCATGAAGTTGGGAGGTTTTGGTTTGCTTCGTGTTGCCACTTATCTTTTTCCCCTTGCCGCAATACAATATGCCGAAATTGTCATTGTACTAGGTACAATATCTATTCTTTATGGAGCAGTCGTTACAATGATGCAAAAAGATTTAAAGTATCTCAATGCTTATTCGTCTATAAGTCATTGTGGTTTTATCATACTTGGCTTGGGCATGATAACGCAAACAGCGCTCAATGGTGCTGTGATACAACTGATTAGTCATGGTATTATGACTGCGCTCTTTTTTGCAATTATCGGCATGATCTATGAACGCACACACACGCGCTCAATAGGGGAGATGAGCGGATTATTAACTACCATACCCTTTATATCAACAATGCTGGTTATAGTAGGCCTCTGTTCATTGGGCTTACCAGGAATGAGCGGTTTTGTGAGCGAAATGCTTGTTTTGATGGGAAGCTTTGAAAAGCTAACCCTGTTTCATAGAGCAGCTGCCATTTTATCTGCAATGAGCATAGTGATTACTGCTGTATATATTTTAAGGGCGGTAACAAAAGTGACGATGGGTGAAAGGCAGGGAACACAGGTAGCATATCAGGATGCATCCTGGAATGAAAAGTTGGCTGCTTTGTTGCTTGTGGCTGCTATTTTCATCATTGGCTTGTACCCACAATGGCTTATCGATTTAGTAAGCAATGACACAAAATTGATCATTGATAAAATATTGCTTTCAAAATAACTTAAAACGCATACATGCCCATTTCGCAGTTAATGATATTGCCCTTTTTATCACTCATGAGAACTGAGCTCATCGTTACAGGATTCCTCTTGCTATTCTTTGTTTTGTATCTGTTTCAGTTCAAGTCGAACCGAGCACTTTTGTCTTTTCTACATATAATGTGGCTACTGGTATTGGTTACTGCATTCATTCGCCCGGATACGGGCACTTTGTTTGCAGATACTTTTGAGACGAACGGTCTGATCAGTTTTCAGAAAACCTTTTTATTCATCTTTTTTGGTATTATTCTGTGTTTTAATGCAGACTGGCTTTTACAACACAAAAACTTATACGAATACATCATATTGATGCTAGCGGCATTGCTAGGAATCTGCATGCTCCTAAGCAGCAAGCACTTCTTATTGCTTTATTTGTCGTTGGAATTAACTGCCATTCCCATTGCAACACTCTGCGTGTTGGAGTTAAGAAAACGCGTTGCCGCTGAGGCAGGGATCAAAATGATTTTTAGTTCTGCATTTGCAAGCGGTATCTTATTATTTGGTATTTCACTTATGTATGGACTTTCAGGTTCGCTTTATTTTGACGACCTAAGTGTACTGAAATTGAATTCATCCCTACATGCACTCGCTTTTATATTAATTTTTGCTGCTTTTGCTTTTAAACTGTCACTCGTACCATTTCATTTGTGGACGGCAGATGTTTATCAGGGCTCACCGATCACCACTACTGCATTTTTGTCTGTTGTATCAAAAGCTGGGAGTGTATTTATTCTTTTAGCGATTTTATATAAAGTCTTCCCCAATTTTGAACCATTGTGGTATAATTTAATTGTTTGTGTGTCGGTAGCGACGATTTTAATCGGAAATCTTTTTGCTATACGACAAACTAATGTCAAGCGCTTCTTAGCATTTTCTTCTATTGCTCAAATGGGCTATATCATTGCGGGCATGAGCGCTTTTTCAAATGAGGGGGCAAGTGCCGTGATTTATTTTGTAACCATTTATGGCTTTTCCAATTTGATTGTCTTTGGTGTATTTGGATTCGTGTCACAGCAAACCGGCAAAGAGGATTTAGAGGACTACAGGGGCTTTTATCAGGAAAACAAACTTTTAAGCTGGTCGCTCGCAATTGGCCTCATTTCCCTTGCAGGCATTCCGCCTACTGCCGGTTTTTTTGGCAAATTTCTTTTGATGACGGCTGCAGCCTCCAAAATCAATATATATTTTGTCATTTTCCTTGGTTTAAACCTGATGATTTCACTTTACTACTACATGCGTATTGTTAGAAGTGTGTTTGAATTATCTGACATGCCATTACAGAGGGTATTACTGAATCTTCCAGCTAGAGTTGGAATTTACCTGTGTATTGCTTGTATTCTTTTGCTTGGATTCATTGGGTGGTTTTACGATCATATTCAGCAACTTGTTATGCTCAACTAAATTGATAATTGTATTATGGCCATAAATAAAAATCATGAATGCGAAGAGTTGAATGGCATCAAATGTGCTGTGGTAGAAAAGAGTGTAAATAAATCACGCGTTGATTTTCTCGCAGCTTTATTACAATCAAATGGGTATAATGTGGTAATTGCTCCTGCTACTTCAGCTAAAGCAAGCACATCTGTAGATGCTTCTCAAGAAATTGAGCAAGCTGCATCTGTCGAATTATTTACTATTGGCGTTACGGATCTGAGCTTTAATCCGATCAATGCCATATTTGGACGATTACTCAAAGCACCCGGAAATAAAGTCGTGACGCTTG
This sequence comes from uncultured Chitinophagaceae bacterium, assembly GCA_964505195.1. Taxonomy (GTDB): domain Bacteria; phylum Bacteroidota; class Bacteroidia; order Chitinophagales; family Chitinophagaceae; genus CAZDGV01. Next base: position 65,691 of record CAZDGV010000002.1, on the reverse strand, counting down.
CTTATTGGCAACAGAAAACCACTATTTCTAATGATGAAGTGCCCTATTTTAGTGAGGAAGCATTGTGAAGCAACTTGATGTTAATCGATTAACATTTTTTCCATCACTTCAAAATGTAAGCTTTTTTTGGGAATCCCAAATTCCGGATCATTCATAGGGAAGGGGCGTTGTTCTCCTGTTAAACGGTAACCTCTGCGTTGATACCATTCAATGAGCTCAGTACGATCTGAAATAACGGTCATTTCCATTTTAATACATTCTTTCTTTTTTGCGAAAAGTTCAGCATCCGTCATTAATATCTTTCCAAGCCCTGCATTTTGCAAAATGGGTTGCACGGTAAGCATTCCTAAATACATTGTGTTTTGCTTCTGCTGTAGTAAAACACAGCCGACTAATTCATTCGTTTTATTAAGTAGCTTAAGAATCGTCGTGTTTTTATCAGAAATTGAGCTTCGCAGCGCGGACTCCGTAATACGAATACCTTCTAATAAATCTGCTTCTGTTGTCCAGCCATTGCGCGAAGATGCTCCGCGATAGGCGCTGTTTACCAATTGAACTAATTGAGGTACGTCTTCCTGAGTTGCAATTTGAGTATTGGTTTGCTGCATATTACCAACCAAGAATATCAATCATTCCTTTGAATACAAGAATGATGCCGATGAATGTAAGTCCGTATAAGTAAAAAGCAAATGAGTGATCCGTGTCAAATAAAAGGAAAGTGATTAAGAAACTGGTGAGCAGAACACACCCTCCGGAGCCACAAAACATCAATCCAATACTGCGTTTCTTTTCAATACGTTGCTTTTTAAAGCCCTGAATGATTTCCTGCGCTTCTTGATCCGATATTCCTTGTTTTTTCAGTAAAAGTCCAAAATCTTCCGGCTTATATCCCTGTTCCTGCCATTGGAGTAGCTGCTTATCATCAATCTTTTCTCTTAAATTGTTCATACAGCGGTTATTGAGTGATCATGAAACTTAAACACACAACACTTTACGGACACAACTAAAATACTCATATTATTTCCAATTTGAGCGCACTGATAAGTGTTTCGGGAATGAATCTCTTTTTTTGTTAGTTTTGTACACTTTTTTGAACGCATTCAACAAACCGATTTTATTGATTTTCAGCATGTAAGAATGGATTTGTTCAGCATGCACCAAACCCAGTTTAGCACATGAAGCAGATACGGAATTTTTGCATCATCGCACATATTGATCACGGGAAATCAACCCTGGCCGATCGTCTGCTGCAGGTTACCAATACCATCAGTGAGCGAGATATGATGGATCAGGTATTGGATGATATGGATTTGGAGCGCGAAAAGGGTATTACCATTAAAAGTCATGCTATTCAAATCAATTATCAAAATAAGGCAGGAGAGCAGTTTATATTAAATCTTATTGATACACCCGGGCACGTTGACTTCAGCTATGAAGTAAGCAGAGCTTTGGCTGCTTGCGAAGGTGCTTTGTTATTGGTAGACGCTACGCAGGGTATACAGGCGCAAACCATATCTAATCTTTACCTGGCGATTGAAAACGATCTTGAAATCATTCCGGTGATCAACAAAATCGATATGGATGGCGCCATGATTGAAGAGGTTAAAGATCAAATCATTGATTTAATTGGTTGCAAGCCCGACGACATTTTACTTGCCAGCGGAAGAACAGGCTTGGGGGTAGATGCCATATTGGAGGCCATCGTTGCGCGTATACCTGCTCCCAAGGGGAAGCAGGAAGCACCTTTACAGGCATTGATATTTGACAGCGTTTTCAATAGCTTCAGAGGTATTATTGTGTATTACCGTATCATGAACGGAAGCATCAAGAAAGGAGATCGTGTAAAGTTTGTAAGTACAGATCAGGAATACGAAGCGTCAGAAGTGGGCATTCTTAAGCTCAAAATGACGGAAAAGCAACAAGTGAATTGTGGTGATGTGGGTTACATCATCACCGGCATTAAAAATGCCAAGGAAGTAAAAGTGGGTGATACGATTACCCTCGCAAATAACCCCACACCGGAGCAGATTAAAGGTTTTGAAGAAGTAAAACCGATGGTGTTTGCGGGTATATTTCCGGTTGTTACAGAAGATTTTGAAGAGCTCCGCGATTGTATGGACAAGCTGCAGCTGAACGACGCTTCGCTCACTTTTGAACTGGAAACTTCACAGGCACTTGGATTTGGTTTTCGTTGTGGATTCCTTGGACTATTGCATATGGAAATTATCCAGGAACGCCTGGAGCGAGAATTCAACCAAACTGTTATTACCACTGTTCCCAACGTGAGTTTTATCGCTTACACTACAAAGGGAGAAAAGGTAACGGTAAACAACCCTTCTGAAATGCCAGATCCTACTTATCTGGATCGTATTGAAGAGCCCTTTATTAAGGCGCAAATCATCACCAAGCCGGAATATATTGGCAATATCATGACGCTTTGTCTTGGTAAGCGTGGTATTTTGATAAATCAAAGCTATCTCACACAAACTAGAGTGGAGTTAATTTTTGAGATGCCCCTTACAGAAATTGTTTTCGATTTTTACGATAAACTCAAATCGCAAACAAGGGGTTATGCTTCCTTCGACTATCATGCCATTGGCTATCGTGAAGCAGATATTGTAAAAATGGATATTCTGCTTAATAATGAAAAGGTTGATGCACTCAGTGCGCTGATTCACCGTGGTAGGGCACAGGATTTCGGACGAAAACTTTGTGAAAAACTGAAGGAACTTTTACCCCGACAGCAATTTCAGATTGCCATACAAGCCGCAATAGGAGCAAAAATCATTGCTCGTGAAAATATATCGGCTATGCGCAAAGATGTAACGGCCAAATGTTATGGTGGCGATATTAGCAGAAAACGCAAACTTCTTGAAAAACAAAAAGAAGGAAAGAAGCGTATGCGCCAGATCGGAAGTGTTGAAGTGCCGCAGGAAGCTTTCTTAGCGGTATTGAAACTGGAGGATTAAAAATTTAAACTCAGCGCTTATTTTTTCGAAGCAGAACCCTGTTTTTCTTTGGGTTTGTTTCCATCTTTTATCGGAAGCGGGACAGGTGCATTGCCTTCTTCTAAATCTAAATCGAATACTTTATCGATGTGTAACCAACGTCCGTTTACCCAGCGAAAACCTTCATAATCACCATCAGGTATAAGGGTATATTTCTTTTGCGGCTCATTGCTTTCTGAAATCAGATGATCATAGATGATTAAGTCCAATTCTTCATCGTATTGAATTCTGGCACGACCATCTTTTCGATATTCGAGCTGGAAGCGATTTTGCGATGGCCGTCGAACAGAATCTTTTTCAAAGCTGAAAACTTCTCTTTTGCCAAATACCGGTAATCCCTCTTCATTAAACCAAAGAATTTCAATCCATTTTTTGGCAGTACGCACATTATTTTCATCATACCCGAGCAAAGTATAATACTTCTGATTTTGATGTGCTTTCTCGATGATACGATAATAGATAGCTCCGATCCAGTGCGTATTGGTTGTAACGCTGTCATCGTCGGAAATGAATTCTGAATAATCTATTAATGGAAAAAGCTTCAATGATCCATCCTTGGTTTTCATCTGAATAAAACCTCTTTGCCGACAATAATTGTCGTCTTTTACAACTTGCCATGTAAATAGGCGAAAACTGCTATCGGAAGGGTAGAGTTTGGATATGGTTACCAGTGAATCAAAGCGGTGTTTAAAGGAGTTTTTTTGCACGAGTGTACGAACTAGTGTGCGGGTAAAATGACTATCGGCTCGAAACCGATTGGATGCTTCTCTTCCATATAGGATTTCAGCAGCAAAGTTTTTGAGTGAATCTTCCCTTAGCTTAAACCATTTTTTTTCGTTGATTGTCAGCGACTGTGCCTGAAGACTGATCACCGACAAACAAAATGCAAAGAATAATATCAAGGTTCTCATTACAATGCGCATAGGATAAAAGTAGTCATTATGGAGCTGGCAATTGGAAGGCCTTTGCAAAATCTAACAAAGTTTTAAAACTTGCATCAACCGAATCCGGTTCAGGTGTTTCATCCATTCTTGTGGGAACATAAACCGTAAATGCACCAATCTTTCTGCCAAAAAGCATGTCAGACGGCATATTTCCTACCATGATGCTCTTAGTAAAAGCGATTTCTGGATATTTATCTTTAGCAAGCAGGGCCATTCCTTCATTAGGTTTACGCATTAAATCGTCTTCATGCAAAGCAGTGCAATAAAAAACTTCATCCACTCTTCCACCTTTTTCCTTGATTTCGAGCAGCATAAATTCTGTCAATTCATCGAGGGCGTGATTTGACATTAAGCCCTTTCCCACGCCGCGTTGATTACTAACAACAAAAATGCGCTGAAACAATCTACTCAGTATCTGTAGCGCATCAGTAGCTCCATTTTCAAAAACAAAATCAGCTTTGGAAAGGATGTAGCCACCTATTATTTCTTTGTTGATAATACCATCTCTATCGAGGAACAATGTCCATTCATGATCAATATCAGGAAGCTTTTTTGAGGAAAGGTTTAAAGGATGCATAAGCATAGATAATCAGAACATAGAACTTTCAACCAATTCACAAATAATATGACCAATAAGGATGTGTGCTTCCTGAATACGGGGTGTATCATTTGATGGAACTTTAATACAGATATTACTAAGTGCATCAATCATTCCTTCACTACTTCCTGAAAATGAAACAGTAACCATCTCCATTGCACGTGCTTTTTCCATTGCTTTGATAACATTAATTGAATTGCCGGAGGTAGAAATCCCTATCAGCACATCACCTGCTTTACCGGCGGCTTCCAGCATCCGTGCATACACCATATCATATCCATAATCATTCGCTACAGCAGTGAGGTAGGAGCTATTTACATGTAGGGCCTCTGCAGGGAGCGGTTTACGATCTTTATAAAATCTTCCGCTGAATTCTGCTGCAATATGCTGTGCATCTGCAGCACTGCCGCCATTGCCACATAACCACACACGGTTACCTTGCTTAAAAGCAAGCTGTAAAGTACTTGCAGCTGAATCGATTTGCTGAAGCAGCGCTTTATCGTTCAGTAAAGCTGTTTTTACAGTAATGGAAGAAGCAATAATATCCTGAATTTTCGAAACCATGGTTTAAAGTTAAATCATTGTTCTGCCAACTGTACAACTGCATTCGTCATTTTATTCCATCCATATTTTTCCTTCTCAATCCGCAGTGCAGGAATAAATTTCTCTGCACCAGCCTCCAGCATTTCTTGCATCGCAAAGGCAATGGCTTCCGGTTCTGGCGCGCAAACCATTCCATTTTGACCGTGTTGCACCATGGCAGGCAATCCGCCTACATTGGTAACAATCATGGGTTTTTCAAAATGATAGGCAAGGGGAGTAACACCGCTTTGTGTGGCGCTGCGATAAGGTTGCACTACAACATCTGCAGCGCAAAAATAATTGCGCAGATCTGCATCGGCTATAAAATGCGTTTGTAACAAAAGCATTTCCTTTACATCCAATGCCTCCATTAAGGAATCGTATGTTTTCTTGTCTTCATAAAACTCTCCGGCGATCATTAAGCGGAATTCTTTTATTCCTTTCCTTTTTAAAATTGCAACTGCCTCTAAAAGCAAATCAAGACCTTTATACTTCCTGATAAAACCAAAAAACAGAAAGACAAACTGGCTTGAATCTATTCCTAGTTTAACTCTCGCTTCATGCTGGGGAATGGATGCACCAAAATGATCATAAAGCGGATGCGGTTCTAACAACGCTGGTTTTTGTGTGAAGGATCTTAAATCGTGCAAAACAGTTTCACTCATGGTAATGAAAGCGTCGATCGGCTTGATGAAATATCGAGTAAGTAACCGATCTCCCCATCTTTTTTCATGTGGAATGATATTATCCGCGATGCATATGATTTTCGTTTTGCGGTTCTTTCGAACGATTCTTAGAATGGTTCCCAAACAAGGTGCCATGAATGGAATCCAAAAGCGAACAATTAGAATATCGGGCGCTTTTTCCCGTATTTGTCTTCCAGTTAAGAACCAATTCAAAGGATTTAAAGAATGTACGCTGCTATGAATCGTTAATCTGGCTGGCGCAGGTGCATCACTGTATTGCGAAGTGCCCGGGAAAAGAAAAGAGGGGTATTGAAAACGAAAAGAAACCATTTCCACATCATGACCTTCTTCCATGAAAGCACGTGCGAGTCGTTCATTGAAAGCGGCAATTCCGCCTCTTAGCGGATGGGCAGGGCCCAGCAAGAGAATATTCATAGGCCCAATCGGTCTTCGATCAGATAAAAATTTCGTTCCGGAGCGTTACGTGTTACCAGCTCGCCAATAAAACCGGCAAGAAAAAGCTGCGCACCAATGACCATTACTGCCAGTGCAATATAAAATGCGGGCCGGTTGGTTAGTGAAAAATCTGCTGTCAGCATTTTTGCTATCACCAGTGAAATGCTCAGTCCAAAACCAGCTAAAAAGCAAAGCGTTCCCCATAATCCAAAGAAATGCATGGGGCGTTTACCAAATCTGCCTACAAACATTATTGTTAGCAAGTCAAGAAAACCGTTGATAAAGCGTTCCCATCCAAACTTGGTGGTTCCATATTTACGCTTACGATGTTCAACTACTTTTTCTCCTATTTTACGAAAGCCCGCCCACTTGGCAAGTACCGGAATGTAACGGTGCATTTCACCATAGACTTCCACACTCTTAATCACTTTTTTGCTATACGCTTTCAGTCCGCAATTAAAATCATGAAGACGGATACCAGTTAGTGAACGTGTTGCAGCATTAAAAAGTTTTGAAGGAATATTTTTCGTGAGTGTATTGTCGTACCGTTTTTTCTTCCATCCGCTAACTAAATCGTAACCCTGATCATGAATCATTTGAAATAAAGCGGGAATTTCATCGGGAGAATCTTGTAAGTCGGCATCCATAGTAATCACCACCTTTCCGGATGCAGCTTTAAAGCCCTCATTCAATGCTGCAGATTTTCCATAATTGCGCTGAAAGCGAAGTCCCTTAATATGACTATTGCTGGCACGAAGCTGTTGAATTACCTGCCAGGATTCATCCGTGCTACCATCGTCAATTAAAATTATTTCATAATGATACGCATGCGCATTAACAACACGTTCAATCCAAGCGCAAAGCTCAGGTAGTGATTCCGCTTCATCTTTCAGAGGTATGACAATGCTTATATCCATGCTTACATAGTTTGGGGCATCCCCTCATCAGGATTTTTTTTGCGCATGATCAGGGCAACCAGAAAAGCAAAGAAACCACTGATGGCAATGGAGATAAAATAGCTTTTTACAATCTGACCGATTTCAAGTGCTTTCTCCATTTCTTTCAAACCTTTGAGTGAATCTTCACGTTGCTGTTCCGTAACATTTGCTCCGGCCTGATCTAACATTTGCAGAATGCCGGCCTTCATACGATCAATAACATTGGGATCAATGTATTTAAGATGAATGAAATTATAGAGTGCGAAAATGAATTCAAAAATCAGCACCGTTACAAAAAGCGTTTGAAACAAATTCTTGAGATCTATAAAACCGCCGCTGGCTTTTCTACGTTGATAGGCTTCAAAAAAAAGAATGCCCAGTACAATCATATAGTTTACCATCGCCAGCAACCCATACATAATGAGGTTTGAAGCATTATCCCAGCGGATATAGAGTAAAATACAATAAACCATACCGATTAGTAAGCCATAGGTGAGTCCTGTGTTGATGTTGAGTTGACGATTCATAATTTATTTATTCAAATGAATATGATGATTTTGAATGATGCCCCATACTTTGCCGCGCAATGTTTTTCCTAAGAAAGCATTGTTGGCCGATTTGGAACGAATCATTTCTTTTTCAAACGTATATGTTGCAGCGGGATCGAACAATGTTACATTCACCGACTTACCTTCTGCAATTTGTGGCACCTCCATGCCAAATATTTTGCGCGGATTGATAGCGGCAACGGTTACCCAACGCTCCGGCGTTAATGCTTCGCCCATAGCAGCTCCAAAAGCACCGTAACAGGATTCAAGACTTTCCATGCCATATTGTGCATATTCAAACTCGCAGGTTTTGCTGTCCCATTCATGCGGACGGTGATGTGCACTGATACAGTCGATCGTGCCATCGATCAAAGCCTGCTTTAAAGAAGTTATTTCTGATGTTGTACGCAGGGGAGGGAATACTTTCAGGTTGGTATCGTATTCCTGGAGGTCGGCATCAGAAAAATACACATGGTAAGGTGCTACCGAACAGGAAACCTGCACGCCTAATTTTTTTGCCTCTTTGATTTTAGTTAAACCCTCTGCGGTGGTTACACCTGTTATGTGCAGGGAAGACTGCGCATAGGCAGCAAGACGAATATCCTTTTCAATTGCAATGATTTCCGCCAGCATAGGCTTACCGGGCAATCCCATTTGCGTACTGATTTTTCCTTCATTTACCAGTCCATAAGTTCCAATGCTATGATCATCCGGAACCTGAATAATGGTGCCGTTAAAAGCCTTTACATATTGGAGTGCTTTCAAAAGCAGGCCCGCAGATTGTACCGGCGACCAGCCATCGGTGAAAGCTCTGGCTCCTTCGTTCTGCATGTCGTACATCTCAGCAATTTCTTTGCCTTCCGCATTTTTGGTAACCGTTCCCAACGGATGCACTAGCACTGGGAGATCTTTTGCTTTCTTAAGGATGTAATGCACCTGTGCTTTACCGCTAATTACAGGTTGTGTATTGGGTACAAGCATCAGTTCTGTAAACCCACCTGTTGCAGCTGCAGCAATGCCTGTTTCGATGGTTTCCTTCTGTTCCAGACCTGGATCACAAAAATGGGCAAATGGGTCGAACCAACCGGGTGAAACATGAAGACCAGCAATTTCTATTATCTGATCAGCTTTTATTTTGATGTTGGTTGCAATTGTTTCAATTATACCATCCCTGATCAGCAAATCCATGGTTTTTTGATGAAACGGGGAGAAGGGATCAACAATAACTGCCTTGCGGATAAGAATGGTCATGTAGCTGAGATGACTTTGGTTGCGCTAAGATAGTTTTTTGCGCTGTATTTTGTTTTAAATCCATTTAAATCTTACTTTCGCAGCCCGATTTGAAGCACCTTTTATCAAAAGTTTTCAAATCTTGGTTTCGGGAAGTGGCGCAGCCCGGTAGCGCACTTGTATGGGGTGCAAGGGGTCGCTGGTTCGAATCCAGTCTTCCCGACACAGCAAACGCCTCACTACCCCGTGAGGCGTTTTTTCTTTCTCAATCTTTCTGTATTACTCTTCGATTTAACGCTCATTTTTCGCTCAATCCTAATTGAAATTGTTTTCCACATTGAGGCGATTTTGTTGAAAAAATAAGCATGCAAAAACCCAATCAAATCGCGTGTAATCGGAGTGCTTTTTGGTATCTTTGAGCGCTTTATAAAAATATATGGATCAGCACGAAAACCTACCAGAAAACGGATCAGACAGATCAGGCAATATTATACCTGTAAATATTGAGGAGCAAATGAAAATGGCTTACATCGACTATTCAATGTCGGTGATCGTAGGCCGTGCCTTACCCGATGTACGTGACGGCCTAAAGCCGGTGCATCGACGCATTCTTTATGCAATGAATGAGTTGGGTTTACAGTACAACAAACCCTATAAAAAATCAGCACGTATTGTTGGTGAAGTGCTGGGTAAATATCACCCTCATGGTGATACCGCTGTTTACGATGCTATGGTGCGTATGGCGCAGGAGTGGAGCATGCGCTACAAGCTGATCGATGGTCAGGGTAACTTTGGCAACCAGGATGGTGACGGCCCTGCTGCAATGCGTTATACGGAGGCAAGATTGCAGCGTATGACTGAAAGCATGCTCAGTGATCTCGACAAGGAAACGGTAGATTTTCAACCCAATTTCGATGATTCAGAAACAGAACCAACGGTTTTACCATCGCGTATTCCGCAATTGTTGGTAAACGGATCAAGCGGTATTGCGGTAGGTATGGCAACGAATATGATGCCGCACAACTTAAGCGAAGTGATCGATGGATGCATTGCCTACATCGATGATCGTGACATAACCATTGATGCTTTAATGCAGCATGTAAAAGCACCTGATTTTCCAACCGGTGGAACCATTTTTGGAATGGAAGGTGTAAAAGCTGCTATGCATTTTGGCAGAGGCCGCGTGGTAGTGCGTGGTAAAATGACGGTAGAAACAAAAACCAGCGGACGCGAACAGATCATTATTACCGAAGTGCCCTATCAGGTGAATCGTGATAATCTGTGCGACAAAATTGCTCAGTTGGTAAATGATAAAAGCATTGAAGGTGTTGCCAATGTTAACAACGAATCGAATCAGAAAGAAGGTACCCGTATTGTAATTGATTTAAAGCGTGATGCGGTTGCCAATATCATCATCAATCAGCTTTACAAGTTCACAGAACTTCAAACATCCTATGGTATCAATAATGTTGCGCTGGTAAAAGGAAGACCGCGCACATTAAACCTAAAAGACCTGATCAGTGAATTCGTTGAGTTTCGTCACGAAGTGGTTGTTCGCCGCGCGCAGTATGAATTGCGCAAAGCACAGGAAAGAGCCCATATACTGCAGGGTTACTTGATTGCACTGGATCATCTCGACGAAGTAATTGCATTAATCCGCAACTCCGCCAACCCTGAGCAAGCAAAAGAAAACCTGATACAGGCAGGATGGGGTATTGATGAGCTGCAAGCAAAGGCCATTTTAGAGCTGCGTTTACAGCGCCTTACCGGCATGGAGCGCGATAAGATACGTGAGGAGTATGATGAGCTGATGCAATTTATTGCTTCATTGAATGAATTGCTTTCAAATGAATCCATGCGATTCGATTTAATCAAGAAAGAGTTATTGGAGGTAAAAGAAAAGTTTGGTGATGTTCGCAAAACAGAAATCACCTATCTCGATAACGAAGTGCGCATTGAAGATCTAATCAAAGAAGAAGATGTGGTGATTACCATTTCGCACCTCGGCTATATAAAGCGTACTGCTGCGAATGAATATCGCCAGCAACGCAGGGGCGGAAGAGGTGCTATTGGCGGAAAAACACGTGAAGAGGATTGGATAGAGCACATTTTTGTAGCATCAACGCATCATACCATGCTGTTCTTTACTGAAAAAGGACGTTGCTACTGGTTGAAAGTTTATGAAATACCAGAAGGCGATAAAACCAGCAAAGGAAGAGCCATTCAAAATTTGATACAAATTCCTCCCGATGATAAAATCAGAGCCATCATCGATGTGAAAAATCTCGACAACGAGGAATTTGTAAAGAGCCATTATATCGTTCTCTGTACCCGAAAAGGCATAATCAAAAAGACCGACTTGGAAGATTTCAGTAGAAGAAGAGCAACGGGTGTAAATGCCATCACCATTGTAGAAGGTGATCAGTTGCTGGAAGCCAAGATGACCGATGGCAATCAGGAAATTATGATGGCAGTAAAGAGCGGAAGAGCCATTCGCTTTCCCGAAGAGAAAGTGCGATCAACCGGCAGAGGTGCGATTGGTGTAGCCGGTATTGAAGTGGATGATGAAAAAGATGAAGTAGTGGGAATGATTTGCGTGAATAGAGAAGAGAAGGAAAGAACCGTTTTAGTTGTTTCAGAGAAAGGATACGGAAAGCGCACACAAGTAGAAGAATACCGCATCACGAACAGAGGAGGAAAAGGAGTGAAGACCATTAGCGTAACAGAAAAAACAGGATCGCTGGTAGGCATTCTAGATGTTACGGAAAAAGAAGATCTGATGATTTCATGCAAAAGTGGTATTACCATTCGTATGCCGGTGCAGCAAATTAGCGAACAGGGTAGAGCTACCCAAGGCGTGAAGCTGATTCGTATTGACGATGATGACGAGATTGCTGCTATTACCAAGCTTGAACAAGATCAAGAAGAAGGCGAGGTGGAAGACGGCGGTGAAACACAGGCAACGGATGCTTCTGCTTCATGATGAAAGCTTTAATTTTTTAAATATTTACATTTGATCAAATCAACCCTAAAAAACAGATTTATGAAAATCAAAATGATTGTTGCGATTTCCATCCTGCTGGTTGCAGGGCATTTAGGAACAGCGCAAACTATTGATGAGATTAAAACGCAGTTGATGCTAAACCAGTTCAAAAAGGCAAAAGAACTGGTGGATGCAGGTGCTACAAAGCCTAAAGTAAATTCAAAACCAGAATATTTTATTTTACGTGCTGCGATTTACTGCAATTTCTTAAATGACAAATCATCTGAATTCTTTTCTGATACGTTACGTGCGTTTATAAAAAAGGATTATGATCGTTATGTAGAGCTAGATAATACAAAAAAACTATTGACAGACCCTGTGTATACAAATGTTCCCATTCAGTTTTATATCAGTCACTACAATGAAGCATCTTCGGCTTTTAATAAGCAAGACTGGGAGAGGGCCTCAACCAGTTTCGACAGCACCATTTATTGGAGCGACTATTTGCAGGCCAGCAAAATTGCCAATTTAGGCACAGTAGACACTAACGCAGTGGTATTAGCCGGTGCCTCGAATCAAAACGCTAAGCGTGAGAGCAAGGCAGCAGCATATTATGAAAGACTGATTCAAAACAAAGTTTCGGGTAAGGACTTCGAATTTCTATATCAGTATATGACAGATCTATATTATAGAAAAGAGGACATTGCTGAATTTGATCGTGTCAGAAAAATAGGACAGGAATTGTACCCTGAAAACGAATTTTTCAAAAATGAAGAAATCGATTTCATGCTCAGCATTGAAGATTTGAGTGATCGGATGAAAAGACTGGATAAGTACCTTGTAAATAATCCTCAAAGCCTTAAAGCTTTTGCTGCAAAGGGAGATATTCTTTTTGAACTGCTAAATCCAAAAGACGAAACTGCAGCTGCACCTGAAAATTATGATGAATTGGAAGCCAAAATGATTGAAGCATTTATGCGTGCATCTGAATTGGATCCTACATACGCCTATGGTATGTCGAATTTGGGATATCATTTTATTAACCGTAGCGTGCGTAAAGAAAAAGAGTTGTCTGCTCAGCGTAAATTAATGGCCGACAAAGCTGCTGAAGCGCGAAAAAATGCACCAGCGCCCGTAAAAGGGAAGCCCGCTCCGCCACCTTTTAAGCAGTCGCCCGAAGATGTTGCAAAGCGTGATGCCCTACAGGTGGAAATTACCAAAGCAAACGATAATGCAATAACATATTTCGAGAAGGCAATTGTTCGATATGCAGCCATTCCAGAACGAAGTGGTATACAAAAGCAACAGTATAAGAGTGCAGCAAGCTACTTGATTGATTTATATAAAGAAAAACGCGACAAATCTCAGCCCGGATCAGCAGATGACAAAAAATATGCTGCCTTAGAAAAAAAGTACAACGATTTGTATTCAGAAATTTCAAAACAATAATTAGCTATTTTGAAAGATTGGATGGCAAAAGTTGAATCAGCTTTTGCCATTTTTTTTATGATAAAAACAAAGGTATGTCCCTGCAATTAGGAAGAAACGAATTTGGAAACGCATCCAACAAGGGAAAGGTATTATCGCGCGAAGCAGCAAATGCATTGCTAAATGAATGGGTGTTAAATGAGCGATTGAAATTGCATATGCGGCAGGTAGCGCATTTGATGCAATGCTGGGCTTCCGAAAAAGAAAGATTAGATGAAAATGCTCAATGGCGTTGGGAATTGGCCGGCTTACTTCATGATGCAGACTGGGATCAATGGCCAGATTTACACTGTAAAAAGATTATTGAGGAATTAGAATCGCGTGAAATTGATCCGGAAATTATCCGAGCCATTGCATCACATGGTCCTGCACATTTTGGGGTAATTCCGATAACCAGGATGGACAAAATGCTGTATGCATTCGACGAGCTTAGTGGACTGATTCATGCTTACGCACTGATGCGTCCTGAGCGATACGAGCGTATGGAAAGAAAAGGAGTGCTAAAGCGGTTAAAAGAGAAATCCTTCGCAGCCAATGTTAATAGGGATGAGATTCGGGAATCATGTTCAATGGCAGGAGTTGCTTTAGAAGAGCTGATTGATTTTATTATCGCTAACCAAGGAACAGTGGAATAAATTCTACTTAACATAATATTAATTATACGTAAATGATGAGATTTAATAGAAGAAACTTCTTGGGGTTCGCAGGCGTAGCAGCCTTATCCAAGTTTGCAAATGCTTCATCGAAAAAGTTAAGCAACAGTAAGCCCCTTGTTATCGCAACATGGGCGCCTAATTTAGGGGCTTGCAAAAAGGCTTTTGAAGAAATGCAAAATGGCAAATCGGGTTTAGATGCCATTGAAGCCGGTATTCATATACCAGAAGCAGATCCCAATGACACCAGCGTCGGTTTTGGAGGTTTTCCAGATCGTGATGGACGCGTAACCCTTGATGCCTGCATTATGGATCATTGGGGCAATACGGGCGCTGTTTTGTGTTTAGAGCATATCAAGCACCCCATTAGTGTTGCCAGATTGGTGATGGAGAAAACACCTCATGTAATTTTATCCGGCAACGGTGCGCTGGCATTTGCTTTAGCGCAAGGATTCAAAAAGGAAAAACTTCTAACTCCCTCGAGCGAAAAAGCCTGGAAAAAATGGCTTGAAACAGCAAACTATAAGCCATCCGATACCATAGATGCATTGGAAAAACGTGCTGCACCGTCTCTCCAAAAGCAAGATTTACCTATTTGGCCCATACCTGAAGCAAATCATGATACCATTGGTTTATTGTGTATGGATGCTCATGGCAATATTAGCGGAGGTTGCTCTACCAGCGGGATGGCCTTTAAAATGAATGGCAGAATTGGCGACTCTCCCATTATTGGTGCAGGTCTATTTGTGGATAATGAAGTGGGGGCTGCAACCTGTAGCGGATTGGGAGAAGAAATCATTAAGGTATGCGGATCGCATACTGTAGTGGAAATGATGCGTCAGGGAGCGCATCCGGAAGACGCCTGTAAAGAAGCAGTAAAAAGGATTGCGTACCATCAGCGCAATAGAAAAACGCCCATTCAGGGTTTACAAGCTGGATTTATTGCCCTTGATAAGGAAGGAAGATATGGCGCATATGCATTATACAAAAACTTTAGTTATGCTATCAAAAGCAATGTAAATGAATTTGTTATGGATTCTAAAAGTTATTATAATTCATAAAAACATGTCCCTCTTACTCGAAATTGCTGCTTTTTCTGCTGAATCTGCCATACTTGCCCAGGAAGCCGGAGCAAACCGGATTGAACTGTGTGATAATCCTACTGAAGGCGGTACTACGCCCTCCTATGGCACAATTTGTTATGCAAGAGAAAAACTAAGCATCCCACTTTTCCCAATCATTCGTCCACGCGGAGGTGATTTTCTCTATTCCGATGCTTCTTTTGAAATCATGAAAAAGGAAATCAAACTTTGCAAGGAAATCGGTTGCGATGGTATTGTTGTGGGCTTTCTGGATAAGGATGGCAATATTGATCTACAACGCTGTTCAAAACTGATTGAGTTGGCTTATCCTATGGAAGTTACTTTTCACCGTGCATTTGATCGTGTTCGTGATCCATTTAAAAGTTTGGAACAACTCATTGAATTAGGTGTACAAAGAATTCTAACATCAGGGCAGTATCCAACTGCTCCAGAAGGTGCTCAAACCATACGTGCGCTTGTGCAACAGGCAGATCAGCGTATCGTTATTATGCCAGGTTCAGGTGTACGGGACAATAATTTAAAGCAATTAATCAAAGATACCGGCGCCTCGGAATACCATACTGCTGCACGTATCGCTATTGATTCTGTAATGGAATTCAGCCATCCTACCATGGGAGCTGAAACACCGAGTGTGGGAGTTGACACAAACATGATACAGCAGATGCGAAAAATTTTAGACGAACAACGCTAAGGCTTCTTCATAGTTTGATCGATCAAAAAGATGGCGCAACGAAAACCAATCCGTTACGCCACTTTGTAAACCATCTCTATCTTAACCAAAACCCTATACTACGCGGTTATCCTTCCATAAACTCTTCTCTCATTTCTTTTGCTCTTTCCCGGTTCGATCGCATACTGTCTTTGATTTTGTCACTCAGCTCGTTCCCTTTGTCTTTGATTTTCTTTCTTAAATCCTTTCCTTTTTCTGGCGCAAATAATAAACCGGCTACCAAACCTGCAGCAGCGGCAACCAGAATTCCGATGGTAAATCCTCTTTTCATGATCATTGATTTATTTAGGTGTTTAATGTGAAGGCCAGTTACAAAATAAGCTCATTCGGTGGGGAAAAATCATGATTTACATCACCTCGTAAACTGTATCTCATCAAAGGAGGAATGCTTAATAAACAACGCGTACGCGAATGGTATCTTTCACTTCGCGGAGTAGCTGAAGCGCTTTGTTGCTGATGTTCCGATCAATATCCAGCACCACATAACCAATTAGTTCGTTGGTTTTAAGATATTGTGCCAGAATATTTACTTTATGCTTGCTGAGTTGGCTGTTGATTTCAGAAAGTACGCCCGGAACATTGCGGTGTATGTGCAGAATCCGATGCGTACCTTCCTGCAAAGGCAAGGCTAGTTCAGGAATGGTGTGAGATCCGATCGTAATGCCTGACTCCAAATAATTCAAAAGTTTTTGAGCAACATCGGTACCGATATGTTGTTGCGCTTCTTCAGTTGAGCCACCCACATGTGGCGTGAGCAGTACGTTGGGAAGATCCTGCAAAGGGGTTTGAAAATGATCCCCGTTTTTTTCAGGCTCCACCGGAAACACATCTATCGCTGCGCCTGCAATATGACCATCCAGTATGAATTTACGCAACGCCGATAGATCTACCACTTCTCCCCTTGCGTAATTAATGAGTATCGCACCTTGCTTGCAAAGCTTCAATTGCTGTTTACCGATTAAATTTTTCGTAAGGGCAGTTTCTGGAACGTGGAGTGAAATGATATCGGATTGCTGCAACACTTCTTTCATTGATTTCACCTGTGTTGCATTGCCCAAGGGAAGTTTGGTTACGATGTCGTGGTAAATCACTTTCATCCCCAATGCTTCTGCAAGAATGCTCACCTGTGAGCCAATATTACCATAGCCGATGATACCGAGCGTTTTACCTCTTAGTTCAAAACTACCGCTGGCGTCTTTCATCCAAACACCATCATGGGCAGCTTTGTTTTTATCGGGAATCCGACGAATGAGCATGATAGATGCACCGATGACTAATTCGGCAACACTGCGTGTATTGCTATAGGGGGCATTAAAAACCACCACTCCTTTTTTGGTAGCCGCTTTTAAATCAACCTGATTTACACCAATGCAAAAACATCCGATAGACTGAAGTTTAGTAGCAGCTTGCAGCACTTTTTCTGTAACCTTCGTTTTGGAACGAATACCCAACAAATGAACATCTTTAACCAGCTTAATGAGTTCATCTTCCGATAAAGCACCGCTGAGCTTTTTTACCTGGACATAACCCTGTGCAGTAATTTGCTGAACAGCTTTATTGCTGATATTTTCCAAGAGCAGAATATTGATCTTCTCGCGGGGATAGCTGGTTGTTCTTTTGTCGCTCATTTGCCGGAACAATGTTATTATTGCACAAATATACTTGAGCTAAGCATTTTCTCATTACTGCATGAAAAGATTCATTCGTTTAGGTTGCTTGTTTTTTGTGATTCAGTCAACCCCTGCTTGCAATTTCCTTGGTTCTGAAAAATTGATCCCCGAAGATTCCCTACAGTTTTATCCCCCTACTCCCAAAGCACTCGATAAACTTGTTTATCGGGATATGTTCCGTAAAACAGCAGCTTTCTTTGATACAACGTTGGATAACCAACAATTTAATGGTAGCTTTCTGGTAGCGAAAAACGGTTCAATCATTTTTGAGCAATATCGTGGAGCCATTCGGTTGAAAGGAAAGGATTCGATTGGTCCTACAACTCCTTTTCATATTGCCTCTACCAGTAAAACCTTTACTGCAATGGCTATTCTGAAGCTTCAGGAAGAGGGAAAACTATCCATACAAGATAGCTTGCAGCAATATTTCAAAACATTTCCTTACAAAGGAGTCACCATTGAAATGCTGCTCAATCATCGCAGTGGAATACCTAATTATGCCTATTTTTTGGAAGCTGAAAAATGGCCAAAAGATATATCTGTCAAAAACCAGGATGTGCTGGATGTGCTTTGTAAAAGCAAACCCGGACTCAGTTTCATCTCTAACAAACGCTTTGGTTATTCAAATACCAATTATGTTTTATTGGCTTTAATCATTGAACAGGTTTCTGGTAGATCGTATAGTGCATATTTGCATGATGTTTTCTTTGACCCATTGAACATGCAATACACCAAAGTGTATTCACCTCAGGATGCCGATCATGTAACGCCGTCTTTTCGGAAAGACGGATCACTTGAACCCTTCACCTATTTAGATGAAACCTATGGCGATAAAAATATTTATAGCACCGTAAGGGATTTACTGAAATGGGATCAAGCTCTTTATGCGCAAAAGCTTTTCAGCAGATCTACCCTTGAAGCAGCTTTTACACCTTACAGCTTTGAAAAGCCAGGTATGCATAATTATGGCCTTGGCTGGCGCATGTACCTGCTGAACGATGCAGAAAAAGTGATTTACCACAATGGCTGGTGGCATGGTAATAATGCCAGCTTCTATCGGATACTGGGTGACTCGGTAACGATTATTGTACTGGGAAATCGCTATAATGAAAAAATTTACCAGGTAAAACCACTGATTGAATCGCTCACTAAACTGCACTTCAAACCATCGGATGAAGCTTCGCAGTAATTAGATCGAACCATCCTGTTAAGCGCTTAAAATCAATCATTTTGAGATTTCGGATGCAGATAATTATGCACAACTTTTCAATAGTTTTTCGCCTTTTTGTTTTTTTATAAAATGCTGCTTGAAAATGCTGAAACAAGGCAAGATTTTATTTACTTTACGGCACCAAACTTTATGATTATGAGAAAAATTTGCTTCTTTCTATTGTGCTTGGCATGCACAATATCATCCCTAACGCTCCATGCACAGGAACTAACCATTACAGGTGTTGTGCGAGATGCGGATGATAACTCGCCGCTCCCCGGAGTTTCCGTTCGCATAAAAGGTTCGCGCACGGGAACAAGTACAAACAACACAGGTGCTTTTACCATCAAGGCTCAAAAGGGGCAAACCCTTGTATTTTCATATGTGGGATTTGGTGTGATTGAATCGAAAGTCGGTGAAAGCAGTACCATCAACATCAACTTGAAATCCACCAACAAAGAGGA
Organism: uncultured Chitinophagaceae bacterium; assembly: GCA_964505195.1. Taxonomy (GTDB): domain Bacteria; phylum Bacteroidota; class Bacteroidia; order Chitinophagales; family Chitinophagaceae; genus CAZDGV01. Next base: position 46,400 of record CAZDGV010000002.1, on the reverse strand, counting down.
AATGACTGAGGTAGTTGTTACAGCCATGGACATCAAGCGTAACCCGCGTGAACTTGGCTTTTCAACTCAAAAGGTAACTGGTGCCGAGGTTCAGGAAACACAGCGTGAAAACTTTGTAAATGCTTTGCAAGGTAGAATTGCCGGTGTTACCGTAACGCCCACCAATGGTATCGCCGGTGCCTCCTCCAGTATTGTATTGCGCGGCTTCAACTCAATGGCACTTAGCAATGAACCACTTTTTGTAGTGGATGGTATCATCATGGACAATCAAACGCTGAACGAAAGCGGTGGTGCTGGTACCGTGGGTCTTGCATCTGATCGTCCGAACAGAGACAACGATTATACCAACCGTATCGCCGATATCAACCCGAACGATATCGAATCCATCACGGTGCTGAAAGGCCCCGAAGCCACTGCCCTTTACGGTAGCCAGGCAAGCTCAGGCGCGATTCTCATCACCACCAAAAAAGCGACTGCACAAAAAAAGAAGTTGGGAATCAATTACGATAACAGTTTACGATTCTCTGAAATCACCCGTTTACCCAGCGTAAATGATGATTTTCTCCCCGGGAACAATGGTGTTCAAAGTTCCATCTTTACATATTTTGGCCCACGGAACGATAACCCGAATCGTGCTCAAATCTATCAGAACATTGATGACTTTTTCCGTACTGGTGTTGCACAAACACATAACCTTAGCATGGATTATGGCATCAAAAACTCAAGCTTCCGTTTAAGCGGTAGCTATATCAACAACGACGGTTCCGTTCCTTTCAATAACTATAAGCGTGCAAATTTCCGCTTGTCCAATAGCACCAAAATTGGCAAGTGGTTGGAGCTGAATCCCGCTGTAGCCTATGCGCGTACAGAGTTTCGCCGTCCTATTCGCGGAGCGAATAGCTACTTACTAACCCTACTTCGCTGGCCCCTTGGTCTTGATTTGAAAAATATTGAAGACGACAACGGAAATAAATTACTCACCTATGCTGCAGATCCACTGTTGGAAATTGACAACCCGCTTTGGAATGCAAAAAATGTATCGGCTTTCGATGAAACAGACCGTTACACATACTCGCTTGGAGTTAACATCAACCCCACCAAGTGGTTGAGCTTGCAGGGACGTTTTGGTTACGACACCTACCGCATGGAAGGCAACCGTTTCGTTCACCCTCAATCGTTCCTAACCACAGCAGCGCAGGGAGGACAGTTGGATAACTTCTTCAGAAACTATTATGGCTACAATCATACCATTAATGCCACCTTCAAAAAATCATTGGGCAAGTTCAACGGACGCCTGATGGTGGGAACCATGTGGCAGGATTATGAAACACAAATGTTTGCAGTGTATGGAACGCGTATTATCGATCCTAAATTGCGTGATAGCTCCAATACTACTCCCACTACGCGTGTACGCCTTAATAGAAACAACTTAGGCGATTACAACAGAGTAATTACACGCCAGCTAGCAGGATTTGGTGAATTTGCGGTTAATTATAACAATGTTGTTTTCTTAAACTATACACACCGTTTTGAATCAGCTTCTACCCTTCCTGCAATCAACAGAAACTTTAACTATCCCGGTGCAAGTTTGAGTATGATCATGTCCGACATATTACCGGGATTGAAAAAAGGAAACATTTTAAGTTATTGGAAGCTCAGAACATCACTTGCCACCACTGCAAGACTGAATGGTGCATATTCAAACCAGTCAGTATTTAATAACGTACTGAGCAGTGGTCAGGGCTTTGCATATGGCTTTACCAATAACAACTTCTTCCTTGAGCCGGAAAAGCAATCTACTTATGAAGTGGGTACAGAACTCCGTATGTTTAACAGCAGATTATCCATCGACGCTACCTACTATAATACACTCTGTAGCAATCAAATTGTCGAACTCTTCCGTTCAAGTTATGGTACGGGCTTTGTGTTGAATACATTGAATGTAGGAGAAACGCGTAACCAGGGTATTGAAGTTGCTTTTAGTGCAACACCTATTCAAACAAAAAATGCACGCTGGACCATTGGCTTGAACTTCAATAGCATGTGGAATGAAGTATTGAGCTTGCCTTCCAACGTGCCAGAATTCTACATCTCCGATACATGGCTGTTTGGAAATGCTCGTGCAGGTTTAGTTACAGGCGGCCCAACTACCACTATTACATCAGCAGGCTATTTAAGAAATGATCGTGGTCAAATATTAATCAACCCTGCTACAGGATTACCTGTAAATGATCCAGCCTTCCGCGTTCGAGGTGATAGAAACCCGACCTTTACGATGGGTATAAATAACACATTCCGTTATAAGAACCTATCCATCTCAATGCTTTGGGATTGGCGCATGGGTGGTGATATTTTCAATGGCACGAACATGTTCCTCACACAACAAGGTCGTAGTTTACGTACAGCCGATCGTTTAATGCCCCGTGTAATTCAAGGAGTTCTTCAAGACGGATGGCAAAATACAGCAACCCCTACTACCAATACCATTGCAGTTACGCCTTATTACAATCAGGCCTATTATACGGGTATGCCTGAAGAAGAGTTTATTGAAAAAGACATCAACTGGTTACGTTTGAGAGATATCACCCTTTCTTACAATTTCACCAGCAGTATCATCAATAAGCAAAAAGTGTTCAAATCTCTGAGTGCCTTTGTAACATGCAACGACTTGGTATTAATTACCAATTACTCCGGTGCAGATCCTGCAGTGAACGGTAATACTGCAGGTACGCGTGGTGTAGGTGCTGCTGGATTCGACTTTGGAAACATTGCTATTCCGGTGAGTGTAAACGTTGGTATCAGAACATCCTTCTAACTCGGTAAAAATTGAAACATATGTCAAAAAAATATTTCATTCTGCTGCTATCCATTCTGCTTACAGGCACGATCTCTTCCTGTAAAAAGAAAATTGAAGATGCATATCAGAACCCCAATGCTCCTACCAAAGTGCCGCCGGAGCAACTATTGCCACAAATCATCTCATCTATGGCTGCAAATTATGCAGGTCATGGCCCTATGAATGATGCACGTTTTGCAAGTATGTATATACAATACTTTACAAGCTTTACGGTGAGTGCCACACGTAATTCCAGCACTATGTATGAACGCATGGGAGGAACGGTAGATGGTAGTGATAATGCCGGTTCCATATGGCGTGCACATTATTATGATGTAGGACAGAACTGCGTTAAAATGATGGAGTGGGCTGAAGAAGAAAAGAAATGGGATTATGTTGGTGTAGGAAAAGCCATTTTCGCATGGAGCTGGTTGCAACTGACCGACTATCACGGAGAAGTGATTTTAAATGAGGCATTCCGTACGGATTTGTTAACCTTCAAATTTGATAAAGAAGAAGAAGTTTACAAACATGTAAGAAAGCTTTGCTTAGAAGCACTCGACTATCTTAACCGTACTGGCGATGGCGTTAGTCGCGAAAATCTCGCAAAAGGAGACGCCTTCTTCTATAATGGCGACCGAGAAAAATGGAAAAAATTTGTTTATGCCATCATGGCCCGTTCTTATCATCACTTATCAAATAAGTCGGATTACAAGGCAGATTCGGTTATTTATTATTGCGATAGAGCTATTGTAAACAACAACGACAATGCTTATGTAAGCTTCCAAGCTACAACTGGTGTAAGCGCTAATTCTAATTTCTATGGCCCTTTACGTAATAATATTGGAACCGCATATGGTGTTCGCCAAAGTGCTTATATCGCAGATTTGATGAGCGGCAGAAACAGCGCCTTTCAAAATGTGGTAGATCCACGTAGAGCATATTTGATTCGTCCTTCCATTAGCGGACAATACAATGGAATACCGCTCAATGGAGGCGTTACAGCCATTACATCGGTTAACGACCGTCCGGAAGGATTCTGGGGGCAGCGACATGATTCATTGGTTCCTCCCCGTGATGATAATCGTGCAAGATATATTTTCCGCAATGCTTCTCCTATGCCGGTGATCACTGCCAGTGAAGTAATGTTCATGAAAGCAGAAGCCGCTTTCCGCAAAGGCGACCGCGCTACTGCACTTACCGCGTATCGCAGCGCTATTAGCTTGAATTTCGATATGCTTCAGAACAATTACTCCGTTAATGTGCCATCAGCGGATTTGTTAAATACTGCTGCAAGAGATGCATTCCTCAATAATCCTGCAGTTGTTCCCAGTGCAGCCAATCTTACTTTATCGCACATTATGTTGCAGAAATACATTGCATTGTACGGATATGGCGCATTGGAAACCTGGGTTGATATGCGCAGATACCACTACACTGATGCAGACGAAAGAGGCAATCAGGTATATCGGGATTTTGTTCCCCCCACAGGAGCTGTACTATGGCCTGATAACAACGGTAAATTCGTGTATCGTGTCCGCTATCGTTTTAACGCTGAATACGTGTGGAATATTAATGAACTCAGAGCCTTAGGTGCAGATGCGTTAGATTGGCACACCAAGGAAGTTTGGTTCTCAAGAAGATAACATTATAAAATATATTGACATGAAACATTTAAAATATTTTTCGCTCATATTACTAATTGTCATTGCAGGTTGCGAAAAGGAAGCATCTATTAAAGCGACCTATGATATAGCATCTTCAGATACACATTCATTTGTGAAATTTGTGCATGCATACGGAGCGGCTACCCCCAGCTATCTTACACCCGCTGCAGGCCCTACTTTACAAATTGAATTGAATACGCAGAAGATTACTCCTACTGCATTACCAATTGGTTCATTTTTCCCATCAAACGAATATACCGCTGTAAATACCACTACCAACCTGTCGAATACCTTTGGCATTAAAATGTCGACCGGAACCCCTGCTACAACGGTTCGCGATAGCATCATATTCAGTTTTATGCCGCAACTCAATGCGGGGAAATATCAGACCTATTTCTTCTTCGACGATGCGGAAAGACCCGCTATACAGGCAGTTGAAGACGATATCAGGACTCCTGCTGGAGGAAATCACTTTAGAGTTCGTTTTGCGAATTTTATACCCAACCCTCCTACTGCAACCCCTGCCATTGATGTGTTTTCTACCAACAACAATGCAGTGGTACTGAGTAATATTCCTTATCGTCGGATAACGTCTTATATCGAGTTGCCACGTACAGGCGCCAGTGATATATTCCGTATCCGCTGGGCAGGTACTACCACCGTAATCAGTTCCTTAACGGTTACAACCAATAATATGAACTCGCTCACTTTAGTGGCAAGAGGCAGGGTTGGTGTAACTGGAACAAGAGCACCTGGTCTTTCCGTTACAAGAGATCGTTAATTCAATTAGCATGTTTTAAAACCCCGCTGAAAGCGGGGTTTTTTATGCATTTGTATTTATACAGCCAAAAGAAAACACACGTAAATTGCATTATGCAAAAACGGATTTATTTCCTCTTTTTCATTGTTTTTATTTCAATACATGGTGCTGCACAAAAAACAGACACACTGCTTCCTCGTTTGCTCAATAATCTGAGGCAGATGCATGAATTGAATCCGTTGGAAAAATGCTTTGTGCATACCGATAAGAAGTTTTATCAGCCCGGTGAAAAAATTTGGTTTGCGGCCTACCTTCTATCAAACGATAAACCATCTTCCTTTAGCAAAGTGGTTTATACCGATTTAAGCGACAGCAAAGGCAATTTAATTGCAAAAGATATGTGGCAAGCACAGAGCGGTATTGCACAAGGGCTTATCACGCTTCCTGACACATTGAAAACAGGTGTTTATCGGTTAAGATCTTATTCGCTTTGGATGCTGAATGAGCCTCACAGTATTGGTGAGCAATACCTGTTTATTCAGGGTCATGCGGCACAGCACAAATCATATCAGCCCCAAAGCAGCAATCTGAATATTTCTTTTTTTCCTGAATCCGGCACAATAGCTCAGGGTGTGGTAAATCGGGTTGCATTTCGTATTACAGACAGGTTTGGATTACCGCAGAAGATGGATACAGTTCGAATGGTTGAAGATAAATCGCCAATGCCTGCGGAATTACAGGTTTTTGAAAACGGATTAGGCATTGCGACATTTACCCCCAATGCCGGGAAACAATATTCTATTGAAATATCTAAAAACGGTAGTACTGCATCTTTTAATTTGCCGCCAGCCAAGCAAAATTCAGTCTCCTTACAAGTTGCTAATTTTTCACCTACGCGTATTTTTATTCAGGCAAACGCAACAGATGAATTTATCCAGGAAAACAAAAAAGTCAGCATAATTGCTTTGCAAGAAGGCAAACTGGTATTCCAAAGTGTTTTTGAATTAGAGGAAGGACAAAATGCAACCCTTCTTCCCAAAAAAGGACTAAGCGAAGATTTACTGCAGGTGGTTCTTTTGAATCAAGAGCATCAGATGATTGCACAGCGATGGATTCAAGTACAACTCCCTTCTGAAAAGAGATTGTTTTTCGATAAAATTTCGCTAAGCGCTAAACCTAAAGATACCAACCATCTGCAACTTAAGTTCATCGGTACTGACACTCCAAATGTTTCAGTATCGATTATACCAGCCGATCTACCCGAGCCGGACTATCTCCATCATCCGAATATTATCAACTACACGAAGTTTATATCAAATAACAAAGCTCCCATTGTAATCCATTATAATATAAACAGTTTATCCGATTCCGCTTGGTATGCGTATTCAGATGCATTGACGATGACACTGGATGCCGAAAGATTCAATTGGAATGATATCAAAAAGTACAAACTTTCAAACCTGAATTACTTTTACGAAACAGGTATATCGGTAAGGGGTTTTGTAAAAAAAGAGAAAAATATTTCCGAACTGGGTCGCGTAGATATTATTACCAAAGGAATCGACTCCACCACCATTCTATCAACTGTTACTCCAGATCAACGTGGTGCATTTGCCGTGAATGATCTTGGCTTTCGAAAACGAGCAATCATCTATGCCCAGGGGGCAGCTATCGATAAGAAAAAACGAAAGCTCGATTTACAACTCTTACCTGGCTATATTGACACGCTTCAGTATTTACCGGCACCTAAATATCTACCAATATTAGAGGAAAGTATAGAATCGAATAACGCTACCGAATCATTTTTAAAACAGTATGCCGTTTCCGGAATTGGAAAATCACTAGACGAAATCGTGATTACGGGAAAACGAAAACCCCGTATTGATTCTTTAAACGAAGCTTATACTACAGATCTTTATCGTTTGAGTGATTATACATTTGAACTCGACAGTAATTTTTCGTACGCAACCATCTGGCAGGCCTTGATGGAACTTGTACCCGGACTTTATGTTTCCAGTGCAACGGCCAATGAGCCGATGGTTTCATTTAACCGTTATACATTAACCAACGACCGTATCGCCGGTGATGACGGCACCAACAGTGTGGCGCCAGTTCCCATCGCATTCTTTTTAAATGAGGTGCCCGTCAATCTTTTTGAAATTTCCTCAGTAAATCCTTCAGATGTAGCATTGATAAAAGTAAATCGCTCTGCCAACCTACTCATGAACAGTGGATCGATGTACAGTGGCGCAGAGGGAAGCATTCTTATTTATACCAAGAAAAATAGCGGATCAGGAAGATTTTCATTTGATGAAGCATCGCTCACGGGCTATAGTTTACCCATTCCTTTTTTGCAACCCAATTATGCAATAGCATCGCAGCGAAGCAATGAGGATCGACGTACCACGCTTTTTTGGGATCCACAAGTGAAATGGAAAAAAGATGGCACGGCTGACATTCTATTTTACAATAACGATTTTGCTACAAAAATTAAAATAGTAATACAGGGCGTGGATGCAAAAGGCAAACTTTATTTTCTTGAGAAAATATTGGATTAGCTTTTGTATGCTTTTAAGCAACCTGACCAAAAAACAGATAGGCCAATAGAATGGATGTAATAATACCTACCAAATCAGCCAGCAGCATAGCCCCCACTGCATAGCGGGTATTTTTAACTGCTACGGCACCAAAATAAACAGCAATAACATAAAACGTAGTATCACTGGATCCCTGAAGAATACAGGCAAGACGACCAGCAAATGAATCCACTCCAAATGTTTTCATGGTATCAAACATCATACCTCTGGCACCACTTCCGCTGAGCGGCTTTATAAGTGCAGTGGGTAGCCCATCTACAAAGCGGGTATCAGCGCCCGTCCATACAAATAATGTTTTCATGCCTTCGATAATAAACTCAAAGGTGCCGCTGGTGCGGAGCATGCTGATGGCAACCAGCATGCCAACCAAATAAGGAATGATACGAACCGCAGTTTCAAAACCTCCTTTTGCTCCCTCAACAAACGCATCGAATACATTGATTTTTTTATAGAGTGCCCCTATGATAATACCTAAAAAAATAAACAGAATCAATCCATTACTGAGCAGTTTAGAAAAACTTTGTACACCCACCGTATTTAGAGAAAGCAGGTACATTACCAACGAGGCGATCACCGCAGAAATACCTGCCACCCATGCAAGTATTACCGGCTGAAAAAGATTGATCCTTTGTTTCCATGCAACGATAAACATCGCCGCCATGGTAGCGGCAAAAGTGGCGACCATGCATGGGATAAAAATATCGGTAGCGTTTTGAGCTTTCATGGAAGCCCTGGCTGCAATAATGGTTACGGGAATAAGGGTAAGCCCGGATGCATGCAAACACAAAAACATGAGCTGCGCATTACTTGCACGCTCTTTATCGGGGTTCAGCTCCTGAAGGCTCTCCATTGCTTTGAGTCCGAAAGGTGTTGCTGCATTATCCAGATTAAGCAGGTTGGCGCTGAAATTCATCATCATATGTCCAAATGCCGGATGTCCTTTGGGAACTTCCGGAAATATGCGCGAGAAAAAAGGTCCGATAATGCGGGACAACACACGTATGCCACCTGCCTTTTCAGCAATACTCATCAAGCCCATGAACAAAGCCATAATGCCGATTAGGTTCAAACATATGGTAACAGCCGTTTTACATGTTTCAATGATGCCATCCACTTTGGTGAGGTTATCAGCATCATCGGCCCTACCCACCACCATCCAGTAAAAAATATCCTGAAAGCCGGGAACCCAAATAAATTTTACCAATGCAGCAGCAATGGCCACCAAAATAAAAGCACTCCAAATTCTGCTCAACGCCATAGAAAGCTATAATTATGCAATGAAGTTTACAGATTTTCAGCAAAGTTCCAAAAGCAATTTAAAGGGCAATAGGCAACGCGACAAATCTTATCTTTGCGCCGCCTTCGAAAGACAAAAAAATTATTTAAAAAGAAAGCAAAATCGTTCGCCATGGGTTTAAAAGCCGGAATAGTTGGATTACCGAATGTTGGAAAATCAACCTTGTTTAATGCGGTTAGTAATAGCGCTAAAGCACAGGCCAGCAATTACCGCTTTTGTACCATTGAACCCAATGTGGGCTTGGTGGATGTGCCAGATGATCGACTTGATAAATTGGCTGCATTGGTGCAGCCCGAGCGGATTGTTCCAACTCAAATTGAAATTGTGGATATTGCCGGGTTGGTAAAAGGCGCCAGCAAAGGAGAAGGACTGGGAAACAAATTCTTGGCCAATATCCGTGAAGTGGATGCGATCATTCATGTAATCCGCTGCTTCGAAGATGAGAATGTGTTGCGTGAAGAAGGAGCAATCAATCCCGTTAGCGATAAAAACATCATTGATACGGAGCTGCAACTGAAAGACCTTGAAACCGTTGAAAAGAGAATACAGCGCATTGAAAAGCAGGCCCGTGCCGGAGATGTAAAAGCCAAAGCCGAGCTGGAGGTTTTAAAAAAATGCCAGGAGCACCTGGAACAAGGTAGAAATATTCGTGAATTGGATTTAAGTAGCTCGGAGCTTTCTCAAGTGCACGATGCCTTTTTCCTTACCATCAAACCGGTACTATATGTAGCCAATGTGGATGAAGACAGCATGCACACCGGTAACCGCTTTTCGCAAACCTTACAGGATGCTGTAAAAGCTGAAAATGCGGAGGTGATTGTAATGAATAACAGCATTGAAGCACAGATTTCTGAAATGGAGGAGCAAGCCGATAAGGCGATGTTTATGCAGGAGTATGGCATGAAAGAGCCGGCATTGGATCGCTTGATTCGCAGCAGTTATCGCCTCTTGAACCTTCAAACCTATTTTACCGCAGGTGTGCAGGAAGTAAGGGCATGGACATTCCATAATGGCTGGAAAGCACCACAATGTGCTGGTGTAATTCATACCGACTTTGAAAAAGGCTTCATCAAAGCAGAAGTAATTGGCTTTGAAGACTATATGCAATACAAATCAGAGGCTGCTTGTCGCGATGCCGGAAAACTGCGTATTGAAGGAAAGGAATATCCGGTTAAAGACGGTGATGTGATGCATTTTAGGTTTAACGTTTAAGGTAGAAGGTTTAAGGTTGCGAGTTTCAATGGTTTGAAGTTTTACCAGTATACCCCAAAATAAAAAGCCCTTCTCGCGAAGGGCTTTTGTATAAATATTTGATTTTAAAAGGCTTATGCCTTCTTGGCGTATTTCTTCTTGAACTTATCAATACGACCTGCTGTATCTACCAACATATTTTGTCCTGTATAAAAAGGATGAGAGGTGTTGGAAATTTCGAGCTTGATGAGCGGATATTCAATGCCATCTTCCCACTTAACAGTTTCCTTGGAGGGGGCAGTTGAGCGGGTTAAAAATGAAAAACCATTACTCATGTCTTTAAACACAACAAAGCGGTAGTTTTCTGGATGTGTACCTTTTTTCATATACTGGGGGTTTTGACCATACGGTTCAGCCGTATGAACCATTTTTGCAAAGGTGCAAAGGTAGCGTTCCGATTATTTTGAACCAAATATTTTTCGAGTCAATTTATGGGACAAATCGCCCTAAATACATCTAAAAGTGCTGAAATCTTAGGTTTAGCTGCGCATATTCTCAAACTGAAGCGGAACACTCAGCTCAGCCTGACGGCATAACTGGATCACATCCTGCAAATCGTCGATTTTTTTGCCGGTTACCCTTACAATATCATCGTTGATCTGCGCCTGCACTTTTAATCCGGAATCCTTAATTAATTTCACAATTTTCTTGGCATCTTCCTGCTTCAAGCCGTTTCGAACGGAAATCTCTTTGCGCATAATCTTACCGCTCTGGTAAGCATCTTTCGAAACATCAAAAGCAAGCGGAACGATCCCCTGCTTGTTTGCTCGATTAATCAAAACATCAACTAGCTGACGCATTTTCATATCATCATCCGTTTCCAGTTTGATGCTAAAGTTCTTTTTATCCAGCTCAATAAGTACATGCGCTCCTTTAAAGTCATAACGATTCGTTACTTCCTTATTGGTAACATTCACGGCATTATCAAGCGCCTGTGCATCTACTTTACTAACAATATCAAATGAAGGCATACAATCAACTTTAAAGCAATTTACAAATTGAATGGTAAGAATTTAACTTAAAAATCAAATCCTTTTAAATCACTTTACGGCGATGCATTCTATAGCATACGATCCATAAGCCGATACCCAGCAAGACCAATGCAGAAGATATCAATTCTGCTTGCGTAGGTTGGAATGATCCAAAATCATACTTGGTATTTACTCTAATCTTTTCAATGAGAAAGCGTTCTACTCCATTCAGCATGAGATAAAGTGAAAAAAGTGCACCGGCAACTTTAATACGATTTCTCAAAAACATTAATAGCCCAAAAATCAGTAAGCCCATGATTGTTTCGTATAGGGGCGTTGGAAAAACCGGGAGCGGTAAATACTGACAATGTTCCGGATCATTGCAATCTGCCAATTGCACACCCATGCTATTTACATTGTGGGGATACGTGTAAGCAAAGAACCAATCGGGTAAAAACGAAAACCCTTTAAAAGCAGCATGCGGCACATCGTTCGTGCTAACAGCACGAAACTCTCCTGTTCTGTAATAAGCAAAATTTTCTGTGAGTGATTGCTTGAATTCTCCCTCTTTCGCCAGGCGAACCACACCATCTTTGTCGGCAACATAAGCACTGTTGAGGATACCCCAATCGCCATCGCCTGCAACCTGACAACCAATTCGGCCAATTGCATAAGCAAGGATGAGCGCTGGCCCCATTGCATCTGCAAGGTGTCGGATACCAATGTTTTTTCGCCGCGCATAAATGATGATTGCAATGGCAGCACAAATGAGGCCGCCATAAAAGGTTAATCCACTGAAAGAAAGCAATGCACCTATTGGATCAGAACTGAATTCGTCCCAATTTTCAAGGTTATGAAACACTTTCGCTCCGGCAAAACCAAATACGGCCGCAAGAATAGTCATGTCACCTACTCTTTCATGCGCCCAAACGCGAATAATGCGCGTTTCAGGCTTGTTCATTTTTTGTTTGTTTTTTTCATGCCACTTCAACCAACCAAAAAGAAGTGCAAGCAATATCCCCGCAGGCCAGCTTCCCTGCAATGAAAAAATAAACTCCTGTGTATTTATGCCTTCGCCTGCAAGCAAAAAGGCACCAATAATTTTATATCCCATTAAAAACCCAAGCAATGCATTGGTTAGCAACTCCCCTGTCGTTGCTGCTTTTCCAACAATGATGTTCTCCTCTTTAAAACCAAGTAACCCTGCCTTCTCTTTTCGCTGCAGAGCTTTGGTAAGAACAAAAGCAGCCGATACAAACGCAAGCGCCACAAAAACACCAAATGAATTGATGAAGCGGGCCCATTGCCATTCTACACCCAAGATGTCTCTAAAAAAATAATACAGGTTTGGATACATCCATTGTTATTTAGATTGCAATGTAACTTAAAAATGCATGAAAAATAAAAGCCCTGCAAATGCAGGGCTTGATGAATACTTTGTAAACTTAATTGCAATGTTCCTCAAATGCACCAATTAAATTTTGAGCAATCATTTGTGCGGGCTTTCCTTCAATCATATGTCGTTCTATCAAATGCACCAATGCGCCATTCTTAAACAGCGCAATACAAGGTGAAGAAGGCGGGTAAGGAAGTAGATGATTGCGAATGCTTTTCACCGCTTCTACATCAAAACCTGCAAAGCTGGTATAAAGATTATCCGGCCGACGGGGCGAATTACCAATTGCCATCAATACTCCCGGACGTGCAGAACCTGCTGCACAACCACATACAGAATTGATAAATACCAAACTGGTTCCCTCCTGCTTTAGCGCCTCATCAACCTGTGATGCGTTCAGCAACTCTATAAAACCACCATCCGTCATTTCTGCCTTCATAGGCGTTACAATCTCTACTGGGTACATATTTCAATGTTTTTTAAGTAAACACAAAAGTAAATTAAAATGTTTCCCTGAAACGAATGCCATATTGTCTGCTTTGGATAAGTTTGTACGCCATTTTGGCGCTTTGGTATGATTGAAAAACAAAGCTTGTCATTCTAAATATTGTTGGCTTGTTGCTTGATAATATCAAAACAAATAAAACATATACCATGACACTCATTCGCTACAAAAACCGCCCATTTACAAATTTTAATCAGCTTTGGAATCAATGGCTAAATGATTTTCCATCTGTAGAAAGCTCTCATAACAATGCTGTTCCGGCAACGAATATTTCTGAAACGAAGGATGCCTATAACATGCAATTCCTTGTACCGGGCAGAAAGAAAGAAGATTTTAAAATCGAAATTGCAGAGGGAATACTTACTGTTGAGGCTGTCCACCAAAGCGCAGATGAAGACTCGGATGAAAAGGTAATTCGCAAAGAATTTGAATTGGTTGCCTTCAAGCGCAGCTTTCATGTTGATGAATCCATTGACGCATCTAACATCGAAGCAAAATATGAGCAAGGTGTGTTGTCGATAAAACTTCCCAAAAAAGCACACACAGCAACCCTCGCACAACAGATATCTGTAAAATAATGCTTAAAAAGCAAGTACAGTTGGTTTGCACCCGCTATGTCTATAGCGGGTTTGCTGTTTTTAAAACAGTTGAAACATTTATCTTCGCAATGAATGAAACGGGCTCTTAAAATCACATCCCTTGTTTTTGTTTGCTTGTTGCAAAGCTTAATGCTTCTTGGGCAGGATATCACCGACTCAGCTCAATCAGCTAATGCATCAGATACCCTTTTGAGAATTACCAATATCAATCCCTACTTTACCCTTCATGTTGACAGTACTTTGCGCTATCAGTTGGAGATCAATAAACCCAAAGATGGCTATTACTGGTTTTTGAAGAATGCACCTGTAGGGCTGAAAATTAACAAAGACAATGGTACGCTCGACTTCAGGGCCGATAAATCATTTTTCCTATCCGGTCGTCTAAAATATGATACCGAGTACAAAGTGCTCATCGGTGTACAGAATCTGAAGCATCCTGCAGAAAGGGTTGATACTTCTTTCACTCTCGTTTTTTACAATACAGAAATTATTATTAGCCGTGTTCGGCCCAGTGTGGTAAGTCCGCTCATCATTGATGAAGGTGATACCGTTCAGTTCCGCATTGCTTGTGAAACGGGCAGTTTCCCCATTGAAACCATCACTTTTGAAAGCAATCAGGCCATCAAGAACTATCAAACCGTTTCAAAATGCAATGATCTGTTTCAATGGTATGTGCCTTTTGATTTTATCAAGGACAACGACACCGCAAAAACAAAAACTGTTCAACTGCGCTTTATCGGAGCAGACAAATTCAAAAATCATGATACCGCCAATGTGCGCATCATCGTTCGGGATGCTATAAATTTTCCGCTAAAAAAATCAGAATACGATAAACTCACAAATGATATCAATCAGTATGTCGCCCAGCTTAAACTAACTTTCCGCACATTGGATAAAAAAATAAAAAAAGTGCGTAATACCCGTTTGGGCTTCGATATGACTTCGGCTACTTCTGCACTAGGTGGAACCATATTTTCATCTTTACCAGGCGAATCCAACAAAACCACCGGAAGAATTTTACCCAGTGTGGGAGTTGCTTTGGTACCAATGAAAGAAGCAGCTGTGCCCAACCGTGTGTATGATCAGAATTCTGCCGCACTTGTGCGTACAAGTATCAAACGTTTGGAATACTTGCTTTCTGATAATGCACTCATCAACGACCGTGATCCTGACCTGCTTGCTAAAACAACCAAGCTGAAAAACGAGCTGAAGCAGGTGCAGATACAATTGATAGATATACCACTGGAAGAACTTTCCGGACAAAATACCAAAGAGGCCGACACCTATTTCAACAGTCCGAAAGTGAATGAGAAATATCGGATGAATAAAAAGAAACGCTGATTACCAAATACAGTTGTCTTTCCTGCGCGTATCGATGATGTGTTGAATCTTCCACGCTCCTTCCTTTAAAACCAGCTGAAAAGAATTGACTCCGCAATGACTGAAATTTCCTTTGTAATAAAAACGATAGGATGTCCATACAGAAGCAAGTACCCCGTCAATGTGAACCGCTTCAAAACGAATGCGCTCATCTGCATCACCGGGCTTTCCCTTTCCAACTGCTTCAATGAACGAGGTAACACTTTGCAGTCGTATATCCGTTGCAGCATTTCTCGGAGAAACAACCGTTTGCAAAATAGCATCTGAAGCAACCACCTGCTTTAAAAGAATCGTATCTGAACTCCGCATTGCCTCAAACATGTTCTCTACGGTTAAACGTACTGCTGCATCCTGCGACTGGGCAAAACCATAAGAGCAGATGACTATAAAAGCGCAAAAAACAAAAAAGGGTTTCACAGGATTCATTTAATGTTGACTAGATTAATAACCCAATATCTTGAGCATACTTTGAGCGGATTGCTCTTTTGCATATACCCAATCGGTGAGCTTACCGTTTTTGTCATGCCCCACAATGACGTGCTTCGGAGAAGGTATCAAACAATGTTTGATACCGCCATACCCGCTAATTTGATCTTGGTACGCTCCAGTATGAAAGAATCCTACATACAACGGCTCACCACTTCCATTTAATTTAGGAAGGAACACTTCGTTGATATGTTCTTCGGAATCATAATAATCGTGGCTATCGCAGGTGATACCGCCCAGCACCACCCGTTGATAATCTTGATCCCACTTATTAATAGGCAGCATAAGAAACTTCTCTCCGATGCCCCAGGTATCGGGCAAAGTGGTAATGAAAGATGAGTCGATCATATACCAGTTTTCACGATCATTCTGGGTTTTTTGGCCGAGTACACTGTAAATATGTGCCATGCTTTCTCCCACAGTGTAGCTGCCAAATTCAGTGAAGATATGCGGCATGGGAACGCCTGCTTTTTTACAGGTTTTTTTGATGGTACCTACAATTTCATTGATCATGAATTGATAGTCGTACTCAAAACCCAGCGAATGCTTGATAGGAAATCCACCGCCAATATTAATTGAATCAAGCTCCGGACAAATCTTTTTAAGTTGACAATAGAGATTGATCACTTTATTCAATTCACTCCAGTAGTATATATCATCTTTAATGCCTTTGTTCAAAAAGATATGTAGCATTTTAAGCTGAAAGCGATCTTCATTTCCTTCAATCTTATCTACATAAAACTCGAGGATATCTCTCGCACGCATGCCAAGTCGCGATGTATAAAAGGGAAAAGTGGGTTCTTCTTCTGCTGCCACACGAATGCCGACTTTAAATGGTTGCTTTACCGTTTTTTTATACTGCTGCAACTCTTCCTTGTTGTCGAGCACCGGCACAACATTTTTGAAGCCACTGTTAATGAGTTTAGCAATCCTGCTTATATAGCCCTTCTGCTTGTAGCCATTGCAGATAATGAAAATGTCTTTATTAATTTTACGGCGCTGATGCAGCTTGTTAATGATTTCAATATCGTATGCGTAAGAAGTTTCAAGATGAATCTCGTGCTTTAAGGCTTCTTCAACCACAAACGAAAAGTGACTGCTTTTGGTGCAATAACAATAATGATACTTACCCTCATACTTATGCCGCTTCATAGCTGCATCAAACATGCGCTTTGCTTTTTTGATCTGCATTCCTATTTTAGGTAAATAGGTAAGCTTCATGGGCGTACCATGCTTGGCAATCAGCGCCTTTAAATCCAGTCCGTTAAACTGTAAATAGCCATCTTTCACTTCGAAATCTTCTTGCGGAAAGTTAAATGTCTGATGTACCAGATCGGTGTAAGTTGTATTATTCATGATGAAACAACAGGTATGAGTAAACGGACGTTTAAAATGGTTTCAAAATTAAAAAAACCGGATGCGTTTGAACACATCCGGTTTAAAAATATTTACATGCTTTGCATGGTTATTTTACAGAAGCGATCAGCTTCTTAAAGCTTTCGGGCTCATTCATGGCAAGATCAGCCAGAATCTTGCGATCGAGCGTAATTCCCTTTTCATTCAGCAAGTGGATGAACTGAGAATACGTAAGTCCCTCTTCACGCACTGCAGCGTTGATACGTACAATCCACAGACTGCGGTATTCACGCTTTTTAAGTTTACGGCCTACATACTTGTATGTAAGACCTTTTTCCATCACGTTTTTCGCAACGGTATAAACATTTTTTCTTTTGCCGTAATAACCTTTAGCGGCTTTCAATATTCTTTTGCGGCGAGCCCTAGAAGCTGCAGCATTTACGGAGCGAGGCATATCAAAATAAGTTTAGAGGATTAAGAATTACTTCAAACGCAAAAGACGCTTAACGAAGTCCAGATTCGACTTGTGTACTACGCCATCATGACCCATGTGGCGCTTGCGCTTGTTGGATTTTTTGGTGAGAATGTGCCGCTTAAAGGGCTTCTGGTGTGTGATTTTTCCGGTGGCGGTAACTTTAAACCGCTTTTTAGCACTGGAATTCGTTTTTACCTTTGGCATTGTAACATGCTTTAAAGATGATACCCTGCTGGCGGCTGAACACTGGTTCAACACTTTTGGGGCCTTACGGGCAATATTTCCCATTTACGGGAGCGCAAAGGTATGGAATTCAGTTCAAATGGTCAAAATGCACTGGAATAAACCATTATTCCCCTTTTCCCGCTCTGCGATAGTCTAGATCTTCGTAAAAATGTTCCTCCCAGGTTTTCTCCGAGGGCTTACCATCCCGTAACACCTTGTAAACCATCCACATAAACAGAAAAGGTGAAATACAGAACATAAACACTATCATTTGCTCAGAAAAACCCATTAATGGGGTTGCCTGGTAAAAGAATGCGAATCCCGTGACGATTGCAATGGGCCAACCAATTTTTGAAAATGCATTCATTTAAAAGCAACAATGCTACCAACCCATTGTTCAAAACAAACAACGACAACATCCTATTAAAAGGGCACAAAAAAAGGAGCAAAGCTCCTTTATGAATGTGATGCAATTATGCAGGTGGATTGTCCTTTTTCTTTTTCGTGGCTTTTGGCGCGAAGATCACCAGCATGCGCTTACCTTCCAGTTTGGGTAAACCTTCCAACTGACCGATCTCCTTCAGTCTTTCAGCAAATTTCAACAGTACCAGCTCTCCTCTTTCCTTAAACTGAATAGCGCGGCCCTTAAATTGAACATAGGCCTTCACCTTGTTTCCTTCTTTCAGAAAGTTTTCAGCATGCTTTGCCTTGAAATCAAAGTCGTGGTCATCGGTATTGGGCGTAAAGCGAATTTCCTTTACCTCGGAAACTTTGCTATTTGCCTTCATTTCCTTTTCTTTCTTCTTCTTCTCGTAAAGGAACTTATTGTAATCGATTGCCTTACAAACGGGCGGTACTGCATTAGGAGATATTTCTACCAAATCGAGTCCGAGCTCTTGTGCAATTTGATAGGCTTTTTGCGTAGGATATACACCCACTTCTACATTGTCGCCTACCAGGCGAACCTCTGGAACCCTGATCATTTGGTTAATACGGTGTTCGGGTTCTTTTCTTGGGATGAACCTGCCTCTGGGGGGTCTGGGTTGAAATGCCATAAAGTTGTGCTCACATCCCTAACATGTGAACGTTGCTTGTTTTGTTGTTGATACCGCAAAGAAAGGGACTTTGCGCTTATTCTGCAATACGATCTCTGATCTCTTTTTCTATGGATGCTGCAAATGCATCAACGGTAACTACACCTGCATCACCTTTACCCTGGCGACGAACCGAAACCATGCCTTCATTCATCTCCTTCTCACCCAGCACAAGCATGTAAGGAACTTTCATCAATTCTGTATCGCGTATTTTCTTACCGATCTTTTCGTTTCGATCATCAACCTCAGCACGAATATCCATCTTTTTCAGCTTTTGTGCTACTCCGTGTGCATATTCGGAAAACTTGTCGCTGATGGGCAGCAGTTTTACCTGCACCGGTGCCAGCCATAAAGGGAACTTACCTGCATAATGCTCCAGCAAAAAGCCAATAAAGCGCTCATGCGTACCAAGTGGCGCACGGTGGATGATAAGTGGAGTTTCCGGCTTATTCTCTTGGTTGGTAAATTCCAATTTAAAACGACGACCCTGAGCAAAATCTACCTGATTGGTTGCGAGGGTAAATTCCCTGCCAATGGCACTCCAGATTTGCACATCAATTTTAGGGCCATAAAACGCTGCTTCATCATGCACCTCAACAAAAGGTGTTCCGGTACGAACCAGCACCTCCCGTACCATGGTCTCTGTTTCTTTCCATAGTTCGGGCTCATCCACATATTTCTGTCCAAGCTTTGCAGGATCATGCAGACTGAGTCGCATCACATATTTTTCAATACCAAAAATTTTGAAGTACTTCAAGTACATCTGATTCACTGCTTCAAATTCTTGATAAAACTGTTCTTTGGTGCAGTAAATATGCGCATCGTTCATATGCAAACAGCGCACACGCATCAGTCCGAATAACTCACCACTTTGCTCATAACGGTAGCAAGTACCATATTCTGCAAGTCGGAATGGAAGGTCTTTATAGCTTTTGGGTTCGGCAGAAAATATTTTGTGATGGTGCGGACAGTTCATTGCTTTCAGATAATATTTCTGTCCCTCCACTTCCATCGGCGGAAACATACTATCCTGATAATATGGAAGATGTCCGCTGGTGAGATACATGGTTTCCTTTGCAATATGCGGCGTAACAACGCGCTTGTAACCTGCAGCCAGTTCGGTTTCCTTTGCTAACTTTTCCAGCTCTTCAATAACAATGGTTCCGTTGGGAAGCCAAAGTGGTAAACCTGGGCCCACATCTTCATCCATGGTATAAATGCCTAACTCGCGACCGAGCTTACGATG
This sequence comes from uncultured Chitinophagaceae bacterium, assembly GCA_964505195.1. Lineage (GTDB taxonomy): Bacteria > Bacteroidota > Bacteroidia > Chitinophagales > Chitinophagaceae > CAZDGV01. The sequence continues at coordinate 26,259 of CAZDGV010000002.1, read as the reverse complement.
GTCACGCTTTTTGGCTTCTTCCAACATCAGCAAATAAGCATCCAGATCTTTTTGCTGCGGAAAGGTTACGCCATAAACGCGTGTGAGCATTTTATTTTTTTCATCGCCTTTCCAATAAGCACCCGCTACGCTGGTAAGCTTAATGGCCTTGATCAAACCGGTATGCGGAATATGCGGGCCGCGACACAGATCCGTAAAATTGCCCTGACTGTAAAAAGTGATTTCGCCGTCGTTCAATCCTTGCAACAAATCCAACTTGTACTCATCCCCTTTTTCAGAAAAGTATTTTACAGCGTCCTGCTTCGAAATTGCTTTTCTTTCAAAAACATTGTTTTGTCGGGCAAGCTCATTCATTTTTTTCTCCAGCTGTTCTAAATCCGATTCACTGAGCTTCCGATCACCCAAATCCATATCGTAGTAAAACCCATTTTCTACTGGTGGTCCTACCCAAAATTTCACACCCGGAAAAATAAATTCAACTGCCTCAGCAAGCAGGTGAGCAGAAGAATGCCAGAAAGTATTTTTACCATCTGTATCATCCCAGGTGAGCAGCTGCAAACTTGCATTGCTCTGCAGCGGGCGGGAAAGATCCCATACCTCACCATTTATTTTGGCAGCCAGTACTTTACGCGCAAGTCCCTCGCTGATTGATTTAGCAATATCAAGCGAGGTGCTGCCTTGTGGCATTTCTTTTACTGCACCATCCGGAAGGGTTATATGAATCATCTGCGACATAAAATCTGAGCGTTCTTTTAAAGTGTTGCAAAATTAACAAACTATTGCTCATGGAAGGGCAAAGGTTTTGGTTATTTTGCAGTTGTTCTCGTTGCTTTTGAGCCCTGAAACCATGATCATGAGAGGATTATTCTTGCTTTGTTCCTTTTTTTTCGTCGTATCGGCTTCTGCCCAAAAATTCAGCGGACAGTGGACAGGCAGTTTTGATGAAAAAGGAAGGCCCGATTTAAAAACGGATTATGTACTCGAAATCGAAGCAAAAGACCGCAGCTTCGAAGGATCTTCTATCACTTATTTTATAATACAGGGAAAGCGTTATTTCACCATCTGCCGCATCAAAGGCACTATCGATCCGCTTAGCAAAACTATCGTTTCCACAGAAGTGGAAAGAATTAAAGCAAACACCCCGCCCGATTTTAAAGATTGCTTTCAGATACATACACTCACCTATTTCAAGAAAGACTCCATTGAGCAATTAGTAGGCGTATGGAAACCTGCTAAACCAACCGCAGGTTGCGGTGGAAGCGGCACAACAGTACTTCAGCGGAAAATTTTTCAGCAAAAGAAAATAAATGCTGGTCAGCAAAACAATCTGGCCAGCAAGCC
>CAZDGV010000002.1:10125-24818 GCA_964505195.1 uncultured Chitinophagaceae bacterium | reverse complement strand
TTTTTCAGCAAAAGAAAATAAATGCTGGTCAGCAAAACAATCTGGCCAGCAAGCCGCAGCCTAAAACAAGCACTCCAAGCACAACCGCAAAACCAAACAGTGGTATTTCAAAAGCAACAACAACACAACAGCCAAACAGCTCCACAAAGCCTACCTCTTCCGAAAAAGCTGAAGTAGCTATAGATGACAAACCAAAGACGAATATAACTCCTGCTCCATCTGTGTTGGAAAAACGTGAAGAGAACCAAGCCGAGCAGGTTATTAAACAAGGGATGCAAAAACGCGATAATCAACTTTACGAAACGATTACATTAACAGATCCTGAAATTGAAATCAGCTTGTACGATAATGCTGAAATCGATGGCGATGTTGTTACCGTACTGTTCAATAATGAAGTGGTTGTTTCAAAGCAAGCTTTAAGCAATGTGCCCATCGTTCGCAAATTACGCGCTGAACCCGGCAAAGAAAATTTGCTCGTAATGTATGCCGATAATATGGGTCGTATTCCGCCCAACACCGCATTCATGCGCATTAAAAACGGTGACCAGATTTACAAAGTACTGCTTTCGGCAGATGAAAAAAAGAATGCTACGGTTGCATTCAGAATAAAAACCCCTTAAAATTTAAAGTTCATTGTAACGCTGGGTATCACCGGAAACAATGAAACCTGACGGGCATCTACTTCCAAATTGCCTTGTAAAGCACTTCCGCGCTGATCGAAGTAAATGAAATAGGGATTCAGTCGACTGTAAGCGTTGTAAACGCTAAAAATCCATTCCGTTCTGATTTTTCTTTGCTTGCGTTGAACAGGATTATAAATCGCCGAGAAATCAAGTCGATGATAGGCAGGCAACCGATACTGATTGATATTACTGAACTGCTGTGTAAGCACCCCTTCTAACAGGAAAAAGCGTTCGGGCATGGTGAATGCATTACCCGTTCCGTAAACAAATACGCTTGAAAATTTCCATTTTTTGTTTAGCTGGTAATTCCCAACCAAACTCATATCATGTCTGCGATCGAAGCGTCCGGGAAATTTATTCCCCTCGTTTAAATCAGCGAACTTTCTCCACGTCCACGATAAAGTATAACCCAGCCATCCCGTAAAACGTCCTCTGGCTTTGTTGATGTAAAATTCAGCACCATAACTCCATCCTCTGCCGAATACAAAACTCTCTTCTGGATCACCAATACCGGGAGTATACCCCTGTTTGTATTCAATCTGGTTGTCCATGGTTTTATAATAAAGCTCAACGGATGTTTCCCAAAGATTGTCTTTAAAGTTTTTAAAATATCCTGCCGCATATTGCCATCCGATTTGTGGTCTTACGCGATAAGTGCTTGGAACCCATATATCAGTTGGCAAGGTTGTACCGGCATTGCTAACCAGATGAATATATTGAAGATTACGTGTGATTGCTGCTTTAAAGGAAGATTGCTCATCAATGGTATAGCGGAGGGTTGCACGCGGCTCTGCCCCACCATATGCTTTCACGATATTACCTCTGCCATAAAAGTTGCTGTCGGTATAATTACCATCTGCATCTTTATTGTAAAGCGTATAAGGCCCAACCTGCTGAAAATAACTGAACCGTAAACCATAGTTCAATTTCCACTTATCAGAAATATCCCAATCGTCCTGCACGTAAACTGCCGCTTCATCGGCAAACTTGCTATTCACATTGTTGGGTGCAAATACCTGCCCGTTGCTGCTACCCGAAGTGGTTTGTGGCTCAAAGCGATGGCGCGTAACCGAAACGCCAAATTTGATATGATGATCCGTAAAAGGATAATAATCGAAATCGGTTTTAACGCCAATGTCTCTGATGGCGGAGCGTAACCCGATTTCAAAATTACTTTGAGCACCATTGAAGGCAAACTTATAATCATTAAAAACTACCGAAGTATTTGAAAATAGTTTACTGCTAAATACATGATTCCAGCGTAATGTAGCAGTGGCATTGCCCCAGGGTATATTTGCACGAAAGGATCGCTCGGCATTGTTGAAATTAAATACATCCCTTCCCAAATAGCCACTCACATACAAACGATCACGCTGTGAAAACTTATGATTGAATTTCAGGTTTAGATCGTAGAAATAATAACCAGAACCGAAAAAGCGACTTTCCTTGCGTATGAACGGACTGATCAGCGCATCTACATAGGTGCGCCGGGCAGAAACGATAAAAGACGATTTTTCTTTCACCACAGGTCCTTGTATTGAAACCCTTGAAGCAATGAGGCCGATGCCGCCTTCCACCTGCATTTGTTTGTTGTTTCCTTCTTTCATAGCAATATCCACCACACTGCTTAATCTGCCTCCGTAAACAGCCGGCATACCTCCTTTTATCAAGCTCACATTTTTCAATGCATCGCCGTTGAAAACCGAGAAAAATCCAAAAAGATGTCCGGGGTTATACACTACCGCATCGTCAAGTAAAATCAGGTTCTGATCCGGGCCTCCACCACGCACATAAAGTCCGGCATTCCCTTCACCGGCATTGCGCACACCGGGTAACAGTTGTAAAACTTTTAAAGGATCCACTTCTCCTGCCAGTACAGGAACAGATTTGATCTGGCTCATGGAAAGATCAAATTTCCCCATTTGTGCAGCTTTTACATTCTGATCTCGCCGACGCGCATACACGATGATTTCACTGGATGAAGCAATCTTAGGCGAAAGGTCGAGATTGATTTGTGTGTCGCGAGCTAGATTTACTTCTAAATAAAAGTTGTTGTATCCCACATGCGATACAGCAAGGGTGTACGCACCCCGGTCAAGTGAAATGGAATAAAAGCCATACGAATTGGAAAGTACCGCTCGCCCGCCCCCTTTTGCTGAAACGCTGGCGCCAATAATACTTTCACCACTGATACTATCGCGTACATACCCGCTCAAGGTTACCTTCTGCTGTGCATGCAGAAATGAAGGTGTTATACATAAGAGGCAGATAAAAAAACGAAGAAAAGCCGACATGATGTTACCATAACAAAAAACTAACCATCTTGTTGAGTAAGAAAAGAATGGATGATCCCGTTCGTAATTAACTGCAGCAAAATGATTTAAATTAACTTTGCGCCCTTACTCTATCACCCATGTTAGCAGGTTTACAAAACGTTACATTTGAATTTGGTGCCAGGGCACTGGTAAAAAATGCCACCTGGCATATACAGCCGCAGGAGCGTATCGGACTGATTGGCTATAACGGAACAGGCAAATCAACTTTATTAAAACTGCTTGTGGGCGAATACCAGCCCACATCGGGGGAAGTTTTGCGCAGCAGGCAAACTAGCATTGGCTATTTACATCAGGATTTGCTTGGTTTCGACACGGCTGAAAGCATAGTTGAAGTGGCAATGGGCGCATTTGAAAGAGTAAGAACACTTGAAAAAGAAATTGATGAACTGGGGAAAGAACTAGAGGCAGATCCGCATAATGAAAAGAAGCTGCATGCCTACGCGGATAAATTACAGGAGATGGATGCACTGGATGGTTACAATATTCACCATCGTACCGAAGAAGTGTTGCACGGCCTGGGTTTTTCTCAGCAAGATTTACAAAGGCCTTACAAAACATTCAGCGGCGGTTGGCGGATGCGTGTTTTACTAGCGAAAATGATATTGCAACAGCCAGATCTGCTTTTGCTGGATGAACCTACCAACCACCTCGATCTTCCCTCTATCGAATGGCTGGAAAAATACTTACAGCACTATCGCGGCGCAGTGTTGATTGTGTCGCACGACCGCTGGTTTCTTGATCGCATGGTTACCAAAATTGTAGAACTGTTCCAACAACAGATCCATATTTACAGCGGTAATTTTAGTTTTTACGAGCAGGAAAAATCCATGCGCATGGATTTGCAGCAAAAGGCCTTTGAAAATCAGCAAGACTATATCCGTCAGCAGGAACGCTTTATCGAGCGCTTCCGGGCCAAGGCATCCAAAGCCGCAGCAGCACAAAGTGCTATAAAGCGATTGGAAAAGCTGGATGTTATAGAGGCCCCCAGTGCAGATCGTCCGGTGATTCGAATCAGCTTTTCCGTAGAGAAAACACCCGGTAAGGTAATTTGTGAACTAAAAAACATCACCAAAAAATTCGGAGCACTCACCATTGTTGACCAGGCAATGGGCGAAATTGAACGGGGAGATAAAATTGCTTTGATTGGCGCAAACGGAAAAGGTAAGTCTACTCTGCTGCGCATCATCGCAGGTACAGAGCCCTTTGAAGGGGAACGCAAATGGGGACATAATGTGCAGGAAAGCTTTTATGCACAGCATCAGTTGGAAGCACTCAATCTCAATGACACGATTTTAGAGGAGATGAAACAATGTGGCAGTCAGAAAACAGAACAAGAACTCCGCAACCTGCTGGGATGTTTTTTGTTCAGCGGTGATGATGTCGATAAAAAAATCAAAGTATTGAGTGGTGGTGAAAAAGCACGCGTTGCTTTGGCAAAAACCATTATCAGCAAAGCCAATTTCCTACTGCTTGATGAACCCACCAACCACTTGGATATGCTTTCAGTAGGGCTGCTTATTGAAGCACTTAATCAATACGAAGGCAGTTTGATATTGGTAAGTCACGATCGATATTTTGTTTCTAAAACTGCCAACAAAATATGGGAAATAGAAGACGGCAAAATCAATATTTTTAAAGGTAGCTATGAGGAATATCTTGATTGGAAAGTGCGCATGAAAGAAAAACAAGCTGCGGAGCCGGTCATGGTAGCAGAACCCATAAAAAAAGTTGAGCCAGCTATTGAAGAAAAAAAACAGCCAGTTGCTATTAATAAAGAACAGAAGAAAGAATTTCAGAAAGATCAGCGCAGATTTCAGCAACTTGAAAATGAATTGGCAACGATGGAAGCTGAAAAAAATCGACTGGAATTACTGCTAGGCAACCCCGACACCTATGCCGACAAAAAACAGTTTCTTGAAACGGAACGCGCCTATCAGGAAGCCTCTGAAAAACTGAAACAGCTGAACAGTGAGTATGAACGACTTTTTGAAAAGTTGATGCAACAGGAATCGTAAAACGGAATACTTTTTTTTCGAAAAGATCACGCGTTTGAGAAACTGGTCAAAAGAAAAAAGCCTCAACAGAGAGGCTTTAATGGTGATCCCGACACGATTCGAACGTGTGACCCACAGCTTAGAAGGCTGTTGCTCTATCCAGCTGAGCTACGGGACCTTAACTTTGCAAAGATAATTTTTTATTAGCATTGCATCCAAACCATTTGCCCATGGACGTGAACATAGAAGCGAGTTGGAAAAAGGCATTAAAACCTGAATTCAATAAAGCTTATTTCCAGCAACTGGCAACCTTCCTTAAAATGGAAAAAATGCAGGGTAAAACCATTTATCCGCCGGGATCGCTCATTTTCAATGCTTTCTGCCTTACGCATTTTGATGATGTACAAGTTGTTGTGCTTGGCCAGGATCCATATCATGGCGATGGGCAAGCACACGGACTTTGCTTTTCTGTTCCCGAGGGCATCACCCCTCCTCCCTCACTGATGAATATTTTCAAGGAAATTGAATCGGATATCGGTGTGGTAATGCCACCCCGTTATGGCAATTTAACTTCATGGGCAAAACAAGGCGTGCTGCTGCTGAATGCTTTTTTAACCGTTCGGGCAAACGAACCCGCAAGTCATGCGAAATCAGGCTGGGAAAACTTTACCAACACCGTCATCAGCACCATCTCAGATCAAAAAGAAGGTGTAGTGTTTTTACTTTGGGGGAAATTTGCACAGGAAAAACAAGCGCTGATTGATGAAACAAAACACTTTGTACTAAAAGCTGCACATCCTTCACCATTCAGTGCGGATAAGGGCTTTTTTGGTTGCAAGCATTTTTCAAAAACCAATGAAATACTGATCAAGCAAGGTAAACTTCCAATCGACTGGAAACTATCATGAATGCAGTAAGAAATATTCTAGCACGTGTTTTTGCAGCGTGGGCCATTCTTTTATTCGTTGGCACGATGCTTGTTATTTTAATTCCTGTTTGGTTCCTTGGACTTTTATCGGAGCCGTTGAGAACGGATATTTTTATCCGTATTTCACGTGCATGGATGGGAGTATTTCTTCCATTGTCGGGATGTCCGCTTAGCATTTACGGCAAGCAGCATTTTAGAAAAGGGGAAAACTATATTGTGGTTTGCAATCACAATGCCATGATGGACGTTCCCATCTCCTCTCCCGGCATTCCCGGCGCCAATAAAACGATTGCCAAAAAAGAAATGGCGGATATTCCGTTATTTGGAATTATTTATAAACGTGGGTCTGTACTGGTTGACCGCAAGAGCGATGAAAGCAGGGCTAAGAGCTACGAAGCCATGAAACAAGTTCTGGCAATGGGCATGCACATGTGCATATATCCCGAGGGAACGAGAAACAGAACAGACAAACCCTTGAAGGAATTTAAAGATGGTGCTTTCCGACTGGCCATTGAAACCGGGAAGCCGATTATTCCTGCTGTAATTTTTAACACAAGAAAAGTAATGCCAGCTAGCCGTTTCATCTATTTCTGGCCAACACCACTTTCCTTCCATTTTCTTCCACCCATACCCACACAACATTTAAACATAAATGATGTGCAAATACTCAAACAACAAGTATTTAGTACGATGTACACTTTTATTGAAAGCAGTGATAGCTTTACTGAGCAAAATTGTAAAAAAAGCGGTTCCTGTTAATACGCAAATCGCGCAGAAGAGAAGATTTGGGATTGATGGTAATGCTAAATGAACGGAAAAAGCCTACAGGCGTTACATTGATCGAAAGTTGCCAGCAGTGCATTTCGCGTGCAATGGAGGCAGTAAAAAACTGCAGCTTCCTAGTTTGAAAATCAAATGTAGTTTGCCCCTGCACTTTCCACTTTTCTGTTAGGTTAAAATCGCCGCGCAAATTAAGCGACTGCGTAAGGATGGTTTGAAAACCGGAATAGTCGGGACGCAATTGCCTGCTTAAATTCAATGCATAAGCGATATCCAAACTCCAGGGGATATTAAAATCTGTAAATTCCATCGGGTTTGCCTGCGTCATCGCAAGCTCTCTTCCCATTTCATCGAAAGGCATATTTCTTCTGATATCATTCTTCTGCTTTTCTTTTGATTCGTCTTTGGGCTTTGACTTTAAACTGGTGTTCACTGATATAAAGCCACTCATAAAGCGTGGCAGCTTTCCATTACTCCATACATATTCCTGTATGGGTCTACCAAACTGATTTTCTTCATAAGGACTAAGTGTTGCACCGGCCGTGAAATTGATTTTCTCGAAAAGATTAGAGCGGAGATATACCTGAAAATCAGATAATGGAAAAGAATCTGCGAGCAAATTATAGCCGGTAGTTAATCCAAAACCATCTATCAGTTTTACTTTCTTCGTAGCATCCGCAGTAGTATCTTTTTTATCTCTGACCTTCATTTCAAGGTTATTATCCAGCGTGAAGCTGATAAAACCTGCTCTTCCCGGTGCAAAGCCCCCGAAAATAGAATTGTCAAATTTTGAAAAGGGAAGCTTGTTGCCAAATGTATCAACCTGCACGTTGTACCATTGATCACCTGTAAGATCCGGCTTGTAGCTCAAACCTAGTGTCGGTCGCATTACATGTCGGATCGATTTCACTCCGTTTCCTTTGAAGTTGAGCGTACCGAATAAAGCAGTACTGAAGTTGAGTCCGAAAGACATTTGACGGGAAGAATAAAATCCTTTGTTGATAACCGTATCCACTTTTCGGGTTTGCGGATTCCACTGGCGGATAAACTGTCGTGAAAACCAACGCTCTTCAAAACTGATGGCCGGTCCAATTTGAATTGGGCCCATGGGCGGAAGTGATAATTGAATGGGTATGCTATGCTGTGCACCCCACTGGAAAGTATCTATTAGCTGCCGGAAGATATTAGAAGCGGTATCGTAAAAAGAAGTCTGTGTTTTTACGTTTGTATTGAGCGCAATACCAAGCTTTTCATACCATTTTGGTTGACCTACAAATGATTTGCGCTGAAATGGATAAATCGTGTTCACTGTAAAACCGATATCAGGTAGATTCAGGTTAATGCTACGCTGATTCGTATTTTGATTGTGGTTGGCAGTGACGGACAGATTGTAGGGCTTGCCATCCCATCTTTTTTGATATGAGATGGAAGAGTTGAGCTGGTTATTGAAATTCTGAAAAGGATTATTCGTTACAAAACGGTTGAATTTGCTGGTTGCCAAGTTTACCGATGCACTGAAGTTGGTTCCCGGGCGGGCTTTTCCATCAACAGTATGACTCCATTGTAAAGCGAAGTTTCGGGATTTCTGATAATCCGGATCTCCTTTAAAAGCAACCTGATTATTGGTAATTGAAATATTGAAACCACCACTATAGCGATAGCGTCGTCTGTAATTGGGTGTTACAAATAAATTCCATGTTCCGTAGGAATAGATATTCCCGCGCAAAGTAAGATCCCAATATTCGTTGATTGCTTTATAGTATCCCAATCCCTCCAGTCCAATACCCAGCTGTTCGTTTGCCGTAAACTGAGGAGGCAACAAACCTGTTCTTCTGCCCTGCTTCATAGGAAATAAACCCCAGGGTAACCCCACCGGTATAGGAATGCCTTCAAACTCCGGGCGCGTAAACCCTGTAACTGCCATTTGGTCGTTAATAAATTTCAATTTACGTGTACGAAAGGCAAAATGCGGAGTATCGTAATTGCAGGAAGTAAATCTGGCTTTATCAACAAAAAAAACCTGCGGGTCAATGCGTTTGACTTTCTCTCCGTAGATGAACATCTCTCCTTCCTGTGTATAGGTACCAACGGTGAGTCCTTTTTGCGTTTTGAAGTTATAACGAATAGTGTCGGAAGTAAAAGATGTTTCGCCTTGCTGAAAGTTTGGAACGCCGGAGCGCTTTCCAGCTGAATCTTTGCCGGAGAAAGCAGTGATCATTTGTGTACTCTGATCGATCTCCACCACATCAGCTGCAAGCTGGATATCTTTATATTTTACATTCGATTTGCGAAAAATATAAACCTTATTATTCGGCACATCCACAATCATTGAATCTTCCGCATCAATTTCTATGGTAGCATCAATGGAATCCTTTGAAATGCGTAACGAAAGCGTATCCGTAACACGGATAACGGAATCTTGCAATGGTTTGACGGTATCTGCCTTGTTTACGATGCTTTCTCGTTTAACCGGAATGGTATCGTTGGCATAAAAATGCAAATCGACTTTACTTGCCTTTGAAGCAGCCAGATCAGTCTGAGAAAGATTTAATGCACTACTTTCCGTTAACGCTTTGTAAAAGGTATTATTAGAAATTGTGAAACTTGATCCAGGGAGCGAGAATCCATAAAGCGCCAATAGCATCGATATGAACATCAATGGACGATATTGGTTAACTTTACGGCCGGGTTTCATAACGCAGTTCGTACAAAAATAGCCAGAAATGACTTACGGCCTGCCGAAGCACTCGAACTTAAACATCCATGACATCCGCTATGAAACAAGGATTCCTGTTCACTATTACCCTACTCGTTGTTGGAGCAGTAAGCTTAATATCTTTTACTGCGCCACTTCGGATCTCATCTTATGCGCCACGCATTAGCACCATCATAGTTGATGCAGGCCATGGTTACATGGGTTCGATGGATAAAAGAAATGGCGCATCAGGCGACAATCACACCGAAGATCAAATTTCTTACGAGGTTACCAAAAGACTTGTAGAGGCGTTGAAGAAATCCATGCCGGATGTAGTGATTCTTGAATCAAGACCCACTCCTTTTTATGTTGGCTTGAAAGAACGGGCCGAATTCGCCAATCGCAATAAAGGAAATCTTTTTATTTCGGTACACTGTAATTGGGTGCCTCCATTGCGTGAAGTCATTAAAACAGGAACGCGTACGCAGACCTACTATGTAAAAAGCAAAGGAAAAAAAATCAAAAAAACAAAGCAGGTTCCTGTTTATAAAACCATCTATCATCCCAATCCTGCAAAAGGAACCGAAACCTATGTTTTTGCCTCGCACAAATCGGAAGACAAAGAGGAAATTATTCTGGAGAACGGTGATGTATTTCAAAATGAAAAGGAAGACAGCACACTTGTAATCAATTATACTGATCCCATTGTAAAACAACAAGCCGCGCTCTGGACGAAGCAGTTCTTCACCAACAGCGTTAAACTCGCATCGCTGGTAGAAGAAGAATTTGTAAGCAGCGGCAGATTCAGCAGAGGGGTAAAACAAAGACAAAAAGGTATTTGGGTTTTGCAGGCCACGGCAATGCCAAGCATTTTGATAGAACTTGGGTTTCTTTCCAACAGCGACGAAGAGGCTTTTTTAGCCAGTGAAGAAGGACAATTACAAACTGCGGAAGCAATTTCAAAAGCAGTAAGGAGATATAAAGATTTGATTGAAAAGGGAGCTGCTGTACAGGCTGCACAGACGAAAACAAAGTAAAGTTTCGAAGCAACAGCATATTATCATTCAACAGGGGGACAAACATTTATTACTTTTGCTTTGCTGAACCTAGAAGGAAACCTTTAAAACTGCTTTTCATGAAAGTTTCAAACGAAACAAAAGTAGGTGCGCTCACAGTAGTTGCCATTACCATGATGGTATTGGGCTACAATTTTTTGAAAGGCAAAAGTCTGCTCAAAAAAAGCAAATCCATATATGTGGTATTCAATAATGTTGGAACCATTGAACGATCCAATGTTGTTAAAATCAATGGTTTTCAAATAGGCAATGTTTCCGGCATCACCAATCTTGATAAACGCATCAGTAAAATTTTGCTCACCATTGATATTTTGGGAGATATAGAAATACCCAAAAACTCTGTTGCCGTAGTACAGTCTAGCCTTACTGCATCATCTTACATATCCATCATCCCAGGTGATAGTCCGGAAATGATGCAATATGGTGATACACTTGTTAGTCGCGACAGTCCGGACATTATTGCCAAGCTCACGCATGAAATGGAGCCCGCGCTTGCAAATATTAACACTGCACTTGATTCACTGAAGCTATTACTCGGCTCAATGAACAGTGTGTTTGATCAGGAAAACAAAAACAATTTAAAAGCAGTCATTTCCAACTTAAATATAGCCAGCGGAAATTTGAATATACTTTTAAATAGCAAAGATGGACCACTGGCTAAAACGCTTGGAAACGCACAAAGTATTTCTGAAAACTTGAAAAATAACAATGAAACACTTACTGCCACGCTGAAGAACTTTAAAAATGTGAGTGAGCAATTGTCGAAAGCAGAACTAGACTCCCTTGCACTGACCATCCAGTTAACCACAGCAACTTTAAATCAGGTTCTGCAAAAAATTAACAGCAAAGAAGGCAGCTTGGGCTTACTTGCAAACGACCCGGGTTTGTATCGAAATTTACAGCAAACGACCCGGAGTCTGAATATATTACTGGATGACTTTAAAACACATCCTAAACGCTATATCAACGTTTCAGTGTTTGGAAAAAAAGACAAATCAACGCCCTTGATGGCGCCCTTGGCCGACAGTACCCAAAACAATGAGCCGCGGTAAAATCAATGTTTTTATTTCATTATTGGCAGCATGTTTATGTTGCGTGTTTGACTTGTCGGCACAAAAGCAAACAGTACCTCCGCGCCCTTCTCAGGCTACAGACACTAGCAGATATGTAGAAATCATCAACGCCAACACTTATCGTTTCCTTACCATTGATTCGGTTAAACAAATCCAGGTGATGACCGGTAATGTTCAGTTGCTGCAGGGCAATACCAGATTCAAGGCTGACAGCGTGGTATTCAATGAAAGAGAGAACTTTGTGGAAGCGTTTGGAAATATCCATATCAAAGATGCCGATTCAGTAAATATCTATTCACAGTATCTGATGTATGAAGGCTCCAAGAAGCTGGCCACTTTCAAAAGAAATGTAAAGCTTTCTGATGGCAACAGTATTTTATATACCGACCATATGGAATACGATCTAAATGGAAAAGTTGGAACTTACAGAGATGGCGGCCGGCTCGAAAGCAAACAAACCACGTTAACCAGCAAACAAGGTTTTTATTATGCAGATATTAAGGATGTTTATTTCTACGAGAAGGTAAAACTTGCAGACCCTGAATATGCACTTGCAACAGATACGCTTCTATACAATACAGGAAACAGAGTAGCCACCTTTTTAGCTCCTACCACCATTAAGACCGGCAATTCAATTGTTTACACCAAAGAAGGATTTTATGATTTGCAAAAAAAGCAATCCAGACTGGGAAAACGATCTGTTGTACAAGACAGTAGCTCCGTGATGATTGCAGACGATTTTGCATTTGATGACAACAAAGGAATGGGAGAAGCAAGAGGCAATGTTTGGTATAAAGACAGTGTACAAAAAATGCAGCTCTACGCCAATACGCTTTATTTTCATAAAAAAAAGAAATCATTTCTTGCCACCGACAAACCCGTATTGGTATTGGTGCAGGAAAAAGACTCCATTTACATTGCCGCCGATACTCTTTTTTCAGGCATGTTTCAGGAGCTGAAAACGCTACGACGCAAAGGCTTTGTAAGTGCTTTTGATACTAGTAAAATCAACTTTCAGTACGCCGATTCATCAGAAATTGTTTATCGCAGCGATACTGCTTTAAAATCAAGCGCACCGAAAAACAAACCAGAAAAGATAAATGCCTCCAAAGACACAATTCGAGTAGACAGCGTATCAATTTTAGCAAACAAGACAATTTCCATCGACACCATTCGATTTATTACTGGCTTCCGAAATGTGCGCATTTACAACGATTCCTTACAAGCTGTCGCCGATAGCATGTTTTACTCAGGCATCGATTCCTCTTTTGCATTGTATTACGAACCAACGGTATGGAATAAAGAAAATCAGATTACTGGGGATACTATTTTGCTCTTTACCAAAAACAAAAAAGCCGACAGGATGGATGTTTTTGAGAATGCTTTAATGATTCAAGCACTGAATACTGAATGCTATAATCAGCTTAGCGGCCGGGTAATGAATGCTTTTTTTAAAGAGGGTGAAATTACCCTTACAAATGTGAGGGGGAGCGCTGAAAGTATTTATTTTGCACGCGATGATGATAGCGCCTTTATTGGAATGACCAGAACCGAGGCAGATAAAATTGAAATGCTGTTTGAAAACAAGCAACTGCAACAGGTGAAATATATCCGTTCCATCAAAAGCGCTACCTACCCCATGCGTAGCATTCCGGAGGGTAAAGCAAAGCTGGAAGGCTTCGAATGGAGAAATGAAAAAAGACCAAAAGATAAATTTTCATTGTTTCAATAAACTGAACAAATGCCCCTGCTGAAATACTTAAGAAAAAGTTTTGTTTCACCGCTGCTTGAGTTTATTCACGACAGCCGGGCGGTGGGCGTTTTTCTCATCATCAGCACCCTGCTTTCATTGTTGATTGCCAACTCCGGAGCAGGTGAAGCATTTGTTACGCTGCTCAATGCCGAACTGGGCCACACACCCGGTTTGCCGCACAGTCTGCTGCATTGGATCAACGATGGCTTAATGGCGATTTTCTTTTTTTTGGTGGGCATGGAAATCAAACGCGAATTGATGGTTGGGGAACTTTCCTCTTTCAAAAAGTCGTTGATGCCCATTGTAGGCGCCTTGGGTGGCATGCTGGTTCCGGCATTACTGTTTACCTTGTTTAATGCAGGCACTGAATATGCAAAAGGCTGGGGCATTCCGATGGCAACAGACATTGCTTTTTCATTGGGAGTAGCTTCGTTGCTGGGAAGCAGAGCACCTATTGCACTCAAAATATTTCTAACAGCACTTGCAATCATTGATGATTTGGGCGCCATCATCGCCATTGCCATTTTTTACACCAATGAACTCAATTTTTATTACTTACTGGGGGGCATTTCCATTTTTATTGTACTGATTTTTTGGAATCGCTTGAGACTTCCTTTTGGGATTGTTTTTTTTATTGCCGGAGCAATCATGTGGTTTTGCTTTTTCAATTCCGGAATCCATGCCACCATTGCTGGCGTGCTGTTGGCTTTTACTATACCTTTAAAAAAGTTGGAAAATCTCGTACATGAGTTGCATGTACCGGTCAATTTTATCATTATTCCCATTTTTGCCCTGGCTAATACAGCAATTATTATACCGGCATCGTTTATTGAAAATCTTACTCAAAACCTAAGCATCGGTATTGCGGTGGGACTTATTCTTGGCAAACCCATTGGTATTGTATTATTCTGCTTTATTGCCGCAAAATTGAAATGGGGCGAACTGGCAAACGGTCTCAGCTGGAACAGCATGATAGGACTAGGATTATTAGCGGGAATCGGCTTTACCATGTCGATTTTTATCTCCATGCTGGCATTTGACAACCCAGCTACTCAGGATATTTCAAAAATGGCCGTGCTTTTGGCTTCCGTTTTGGCCATGCTCCTCGCCTATGGCTGGTTTTATATTTTTACGAAAGAGCGGAAAGGCAGAAAGATTAAGTCTGGGCTTTGAATTTTAAAAAACTAGGGTTTTTTAGCCAAACCCTTTTTATTTCTCCAGCAGACCAATTATTTCGTAAGAGCCGGCATTTCGTCTACAAATTATTGGCATCGAATCATTGAAAATGACCTGTTTAGGAATGGTTTTACTCCTTGATCTACCCCCTCATTTTTGTATTGTTTCCCCTATCTTTGCCGTCCCTAAAAAACACGAA
>CAZDGV010000002.1:0-10025 GCA_964505195.1 uncultured Chitinophagaceae bacterium | reverse complement strand
ACCCCCTCATTTTTGTATTGTTTCCCCTATCTTTGCCGTCCCTAAAAAACACGAATTCATATCATTAAAAGCGTATGGAAAATTTAATTTATCTCGTACCCGCCATGGCTGTTGTAGGCCTATTGTACACCTTTGTTAAGTACAACTGGGTAGCAAAGCAGGAAGCAGGCAATGAAAGAATGCAGGAAATCAGCAAACACATTGCCGAAGGCGCTATGGCCTTTCTGAGAGCAGAATGGAAAATTCTGGGATATTTTGTGGTGATTGTCGGACTGCTTCTGGGCGTGATGGCTATGGCGAACACCAATAGCCACTGGAGCATTGCCATTGCCTTTGTAATCGGTGCCGTATTCAGTGCGGCTGCAGGTTATATTGGAATGAAAATAGCGACCCTCAGCAACGTACGTACTGCCCATGCAGCGCGCACTAGCCTGAGCAAGGCATTGAATGTTTCTTTCACAGGCGGTTCGGTAATGGGCTTGGGGGTAGCCGGACTTGCTGTATTGGGATTAGGCACTTTGTTTATCATCCTTCAATACATTTTTGTACCTGCCGGAGCATCTGTGAATGGTGCTGAAATGCTGAAAGCCATTGAAGTCCTTACCGGATTTTCACTTGGCGCTGAAAGCATCGCTTTGTTTGCGCGCGTGGGCGGTGGTATTTATACCAAAGCTGCCGATGTGGGCGCCGATTTAGTAGGTAAAGTAGAAGCCGGCATTCCGGAAGATGATCCGCGCAACCCTGCTACCATTGCCGACAACGTTGGCGATAATGTGGGCGATGTAGCCGGTATGGGCGCCGATCTTTTCGGTTCTTATGTTGCTACAGTGCTTGCTACCATGGTATTAGGACAGGAAACCAAGTCGGATGATGCATTCGGCGGACTCGCTCCTATCCTGCTTCCCATGATGATTGCCGGTATTGGAATTTTGTTTTCCATTGTAGGTACCTGGTTTGTACGCATCAGCGATCAGGCAGGTATTCACACCGCTACCGTTCAAAAAGCATTGAATATGGGTAACTGGGGCTCCATCGTGCTTACCGCTATTGCTTCGGTAGGATTAGTTGCCTACATGCTTCCCGAAACCATGGTACTGCGCGGCAGTGAATTCACCAAATGGGGTGTTTTGGGCGCCATCGCAGTGGGACTGGTTGTAGGTACCCTCATGAGCATCATAACTGAATATTATACCGCTATGGGCAAACGCCCTGTATTGAGCATCGTACGCCAGTCTGGTACCGGACATGCCACCAACGTGATCGGTGGTTTGGCGGTGGGTATGGAATCAACCATGCTCCCCATTTTGGTACTGGCAAGTGGTATCTATGGTTCTTATTTGTGTGCCGGTTTATACGGTGTCGCCATCGCTGCTGCAGGTATGATGGCTACCACTGCCATGCAGCTTGCTATTGATGCATTTGGTCCGATTGCCGACAACGCAGGTGGTATTGCTGAAATGAGTGAACTTCCAAAAGAAGTGCGTGAAAAAACAGATGTACTCGATGCCGTTGGTAATACAACCGCTGCTACCGGAAAAGGTTTTGCGATCGCCTCAGCTGCGCTTACCGCACTGGCATTGTTTGCAGCCTTTGTAGGAGTAGCAGGTATTGATGGCATTGATATTTACAAAGCAGATGTGCTGGCATGTTTGTTTGTCGGCGCCATGATTCCCTTCATCTTTTCTTCACTCGCCATTCGTGCAGTGGGCGAAGCTGCCATGAGCATGGTGGAAGAAGTACGCCGCCAGTTCCGTACCATTCCGGGTATCATGGAAGGAACCGGAAAGCCGGAATACGACAAATGCGTAGCCATTTCAACCGAAGCATCCATCAAGAAAATGCTGATGCCCGGGGCCGTTGCTATTGTATCCCCTATTTTGATTGGATTTCTAATGGGCCCCGAAGCACTGGGCGGATTTTTAGCCGGTGCCACCGTAAGCGGCGTGTTGATGGGTATGTTCCAAAACAATGCAGGCGGTGCCTGGGACAATGCCAAAAAGAGCTTTGAAAAAGGCGTTGAAATTAATGGCGAAGTATTTTACAAGAAATCTGAACCACACAAGGCATCTGTTACCGGTGATACCGTTGGTGATCCATTTAAAGACACTTCCGGACCTTCAATGAATATCCTCATCAAACTGATGTCGATTGTTTCACTTGTAATAGCTCCTTCCCTGGCACAGATTCACGGAACAGGTGCACACGGACAACACAATACGATAGAAAAGGAAGTAAAAGTGATGATTCAGAATGATGAAGCAGATACAAACATGGACCTACAGCCCCTGCTTGATGCACTGAAAAAAGATCATTTAATTACAGATGGAAGCTTCTCCATTGCTTTGAAAGAAGGAAAACTGTTCATCAACGATCAGGAACAAAGTCAGGAAGTTTTTGAAAAATATGCAACCTACTTCACAGGTGTAAAAGACTTTAAAATCGAACAGCAGAACCAAAACGGAACTGCTTCAGAATAAATCGCTAAATCAGTCCATTACCAAAAGTCCCGATGTTTCCACCTCGGGGCTTTTCTTTTATAGCAAACTACCACATGCGTTTTGGGCACTGATCGCCGTAACGGTTTCCTAGAATAAAACCCAAAACCATTTCATGTGTACCGCGCTGCATAAATCCAAGCAGGTAACGGGCATTGTTTACATCGTAAGAGTAGCTTACGTTGAATGTATTCGAAACATTGATGCCTGCCATGCCTGCAATGCCTTCTTTGATCCTGCCGTTCACCCCTACCCAAATCAAATCACGATACTGTAGCTTGGCATTCACATCAACAAATAATGGCATGCTGCTGATATAACGCAACATAACGGATGGGATGAAATTGATATCATCGTTTAGCATTACGCGATAACCGGCCGTTGCAAAAACATGCGGCACCAGTGTTGAACGATACAGCTGATCATCTACTAAATTGATTTTCTGCGGTATGATTTGCTGCGCGCTGATACCTGCAAACACACGATCGGAATAGAGCCACAAACCGGCATTCAATTCCGGACGAATACGGTTCAGCTGTCCATCTAAATTACCAATAGCGGGATCAATTGGATTAGCAAGCTCTACTTTTGTTCTATCGAGGGTTAAAGTGGAAACTCCACCCGAAAAACCGGCAGCTAAATTAAATTTCGGTGAAAGTCCGAGATGATATGCATAGGATACCGTTGCATAGTTGCGACTAATATATCCCGTTTTATAACTCACAATAGAAGCGCCAATACCATGGTGTGGTGCAGCTGCAGTATAAGACTCCCAATAGGCTTTTCCTCTTGGATTCTGTCCCGGCACTTGAAATGAAGTAGCATTGGTACGATAATCTTCTTTCCCGATAGGCGCGTGAACACTGGCGTAAAAAGTTTGCGGAGCTCCTGGAAAACCTACCCACTGATTGCGAAAGCTGAACTTTACATCTGTATAGTTTTCAATTCCTGTAAGTGCAGGATTCAAAATGTAATTATTGAGAATGTATTGCGTGTAGTGTGGACGCTGCTGCGCATCTGCTTTCAAAGCAAATAAAAAAGCAAATGCAAAATGAAAAAAGTAAATTCTTCTTTTCATGTCAATCATCGGATAATGGTTACATAACCGGCCACACGCTTGCGACCGTTTTTAGGATCAATCACATAATAATAGGTGCCGGCCGGTAGCTTTTGTCCTTTAAAAGTTCCGTCCCATGGTGTAGGATAACCCACCGAACGATACAAGAGCGTGCCGGCTGAATTATATACTTCCAGCACACAGCCGGGATAGTCGTTCAAATATTCAATTTCCCAAAAGTCGTTGATGCCATCGCCATTAGGCGTAAATGTATTGGGCGGTTTAGGCGTTTTGAGAATTTTGACAAATACATCGTCAAATCGTGTACACCCACCTCTTCCGGTAACCGTCATTCGATAAGTTATATCATCTTGCGGCTGCACGATGGTTGGATTTTGTAAGCTCACATCGTTCAACCAGGTGGGCGGCGTCCAAAGAATTTGTATTTCAGCACCGCTGGCACTTGCTGCTGAAATCTTCCGAACGCCATCCTGCAGCATGGTGAAATCAGGACCGGCATTGGCGATAGGATAATCCCATACGTTTACGCTACGCGTTGCGGTATCGCTCAAGCATCCTTTATCAGTTATTACAAATAAGCTGGCTGTATAAGCTCCTTGATTGCGATAGAGATACACGGGATTTTGTAATGCAGAGCTGATACCGTCGCCAAAATTCCATTTCCATTGCTGAATGGGTCGGCCACTGCCCGTACTCCGATCGGTGAATACGACAGCATTATCAATACATACACTATCAGTAGATGTAAAGGAAGCTCTTGGTTGCGGATACACTTCTGTAACTGTTTGATCAAGTGAGTCGATACACTGCTGATCGGTTTGTGCAATAAGCCGAACAGTATAATTGCCCAAATTGCGATAATTATAAACAGGATCTTTCAGAATGGATGTATCCGAACCGACAGGTGAAGCAGCAGCATCGCCAAATTTCCATCGATATTGAATACCATTATTGCTACCATTAGGCAATGCGGTTAAATTGGCAAAAGCAGCTTTTCCTTCGGGCAAGCACACAATGGGCAGAGTGAAACTAACGCGAGGCAAAGGATGTACTGTAATGTTTTTGGTGGTGGGTATACTGGTACAGCCTCGGTTGTTGATTACCTGTAAGGTTACATTGTAATCATTGAACTGATTAAATATATGTCGCGCATTGCTTACCGAATTTTCAATCAGCAAGGGCGATCCATCTCCAAAGTTCCATTGCCAGGTAGTAATGGATGTGGCGTTATGCGTAGAATTATCGCGGAATGCAACCTGATTTTTTTCACAGGATGGCAAAAGCAAATCGAAATCACTTACAGGTCGGGGCCATACTTCAACTGTGCGTTCACTAAACATGGTACAAGCATTGGCAGCAGTGAAGGTATAGCGCAGTGTATGTGTTCCTACCCCGGCAGCTGCAGGATCAAAGCGACCACTTGCATTTACGCCCGGTCCGGAAAATACCGAAGTCCCTGCAAGGCCACCCAGTTCAGAAGCTTCAGTGATTTGTCGGGGCGTAGCATCCAAACAAATACCCGGCATAGCATTGAATTGCGTGAGCGGACTGGCATTGACCACCACTGTTTTGATGATTTCATCCACGCAAGTGCCACCGGAAAAAGCACGCAAACGAATACGGAAGCTGCGCGTGAGCGGCGATTGGAAATTGGGATACTGATGGCTGTAAATTTTATTAGGCTGCGGATGATCATCTGTGATGAATACCGTTGGTTGCTGATCAAAATCCCAATACACTTCCACTTTGGTTACTACACCAAAATCAACGGTGGATGTATTTTGTATTTCAACCGGCCGGTTACTGCATAGTCCGTTGGTAGGAAGAATATTAAAATTCGCATCAGGTACGGCACCATTTACGGTAAAAGATTTACTCAAGGAATCAACACATCCTGCAGCGGAAGCCACTACAACCGAAACAATATAATCCGCTGCTTTATTGAAGCGTATGATGGGATTTTTGGCGGTGGAAGTAGTTGGAACCGGACCTGGATTCACTGCCGGTGATCCCGCATTGAAATTCCAACGATATGTAAAACCCGTGGTAGCATCAGCAATCTTCGTAGTATCTGTAAAATTAGCGAGGACGTCGTTCTGACAAACTTCAGGTAAAACAAATCCCGGCTGAGGCAGCGGATGAATGCGTTGTGTGCGCGTAAAGGTATCACTCACACAACCCTTGCTATTTTCAACTACCAATTGAACATTCTGATCTCCCCAACTTGTATAAGTATGCGAAAGCTGCGCAGGTGTAGTTTGAGTACGGATTGTACCATCTCCCATTTTCCAATACCAACGCACGATATTCCCTACATTCGCTACGGATAGGTCATTAAACAACGATGCATTCTTTTCGCAGGTTGGATTAACCGGTGCAAAATTTGCAGTAGGCCAAGGATGAATTACGATCTGTTTCTCAACAGTATCACTCACACAATTCTGATCGGTAAAGGCCCAATGACGAACTGTATAGGTGCCCGGAGCGGGAAAATCAAATACCGGGTTTTGTGCCGTTGAAGTTCCCGCTTGCGTACCATTGGCTTGCAGGAACCTCCACTCCCATCGCACGACCGGATGTGTGATGCCATCGGTTTGATCTTGCATGGTTACCGGTGCTTGGAAGCAAACTTCAGCTGGTATGGAAAAGTTGGTTTTAGGCTGAGGATAAATATTGCTCTGTTTGTTTGTAACTGAATCCACGCAGCCATTGACAGAAGTAACAATCAGTTGAATATCGTAAGGTCCAACCGTACTATAACGATGTATAGGATTAGCGATATTAGCTAAGTTGGCTCCGCCCGAATTGGGATCACCAAAATTCCAACGATAAGCAAACTGAGCCTGTGTGCCATTGGCAATGGTTGACTCATCCGTAAATCGAACCTGTCCATCCGGTAAGCAGGCATAGCTCATTGAGAACTTCGGAACAGGAAGCGGATGTACTGTTACAGGAATGGTAAAAGCAGGACTCACACAACCCGTACTGGTAGTTAGTTGCAATGAAACATTGTAACTACCCGCATTTGAAAAAGTATTTGTAACGGCATTATTGTTGGCATTGTTAAGCACTGTGCCATTATCAAAATTCCAGCGCCAGTTGGTCACCGTTCCAAATCCCGAAAAAGAGGAACCATCTGTGAAAGCAATGGCATTATTAGTACACTGTGGATTCGACACACTGAAACCGGGTGTTGGCACATTGGAAATTTCAATTTCGCGAAATACGGTATCGCTGATACAACCCACATCTGTTTGTAAAGTGTATTTGATGTTGTACTTACCTGGTTGGGTGAACGTTTTTTGCGGACTCTGTGCAGTTGAACTCGTACCATCTCCAAAATCCCAGTAATAACGACTTACTGGACGACCACCTGTATTATTAGTTGCAGTAAACTGCACGGGACTGCCAACACATCCGTCTGAGCTCACACTCATGCTGGTTGTAGGCGGATCGAAAACATTGAGTTCAAAATCGATAACCTGCTCACCAGAGCAGCCGTCGGGTGTGGGATTGTTTACAGAAACTTTGATGGGATACACACCCTTTTGGGTCATTTGATAATTATTCGGAAGCCGGTAAACGAATAGTTCACGCCCCTGTAGAAAATAACTGGAGTCAGGCGTTGGAGCATTATTATCAACGGCAGGTTGCGACAGACTAGACAAATTCCAATTCAGTTTGGTAGGGCGATAAGGAAGCGTGATTGCCAACTTGAAAGGTGTACCCGAGCAAGTAGCGGGGAAGTCAACATTTCCGAACTGATTCCTCACGCTCATAAATTGAAAAAGATCGCGCACGTTGGTACCAGCATTATACCCATAAGATTCTACCCCTCCCAATCCGTATGCCAGCGCAACGAATCCGCTGTCGGCATTAATACGATGCGATGGATTGATATTGGTAGATGCGGTAACATTTTCATGTAGATAAGAGTACGCAGAATTCGGAATAGGTATAAAATTACCTGTGGGCGGATTTCCGTCAATACGCAAACTCCCCGTTGCATTGGTTTTCATGATGATCGTGAAAAAATGCTTGATAATATTGGTATTGGGAGGCGTAAGATTATTTCTAGCCGATACCACGGTAACATCATTAATGGTTTGCTCGATAGGATTAATAATGACCATTTCCGGATCACCTGGAAAAGCAGGATTGGCCGTTCCGCAATTGTTTAAAGGATTATTCCTAGGATCGCAATTCTGTGCAACCATGTATTGCACCACCACTACGGGCTTGTCTGTTGAAATCACATTGGGGGTTGATCCAAAGAACTGATAATAGCTGTTGTTGACCAATTGATTTTTAGGCAATACATTTCCATTGAGCGTAACGTTTGTGGCAGGATCATCAACTAATACGCGGTAAATATCATAAGGTCGATCTGCAAATGGTGCTGTAACATATTCTTTTCCCCAAGATGATTTGGGGATCATCTGCAAAAAGAGATTATCGCCTCCGGAAGCATTACAATTGGTTCCTCCAAGAAAACCCGGACAGCCTATGGCAGCCCAGGGACTTCCAGAAAAAACAGCGATTGGTTTACATGAAGATGTTGAAGTTGCAAGGGAACGGATTTTAGTTCCTGTAATATCCAAATTAAATGCAGTTCGATATTGATAAACATCCCCTCTATTCATTGTAATTGTAAAAGGAATGTTTGCGGATCGTCTATTGCCTACATCTGGAGCAGTAGGGGTAATTTCAATGGTAGTGTTATCCTCCACTGCAACAATTGTAAACTGACTACCAGAAGCAGAACCATTGATGACACCGGCAGGAGGATTAGAATTTGAAACACTCGCAAAGGAGGCCGCCACGTATTCACGACCCAAAGTGTTTACCGGAAAAAGCAAGGTAGAACCAGAACGTGCTGCATTCAAAACATGCGCATAAGCTACAACCGGGTCATTGGTTACAATACGAATGCCAAACCCGGTATTTATTCCCTCACTTTGTGCATTAATTACATTCAAAGTAGCCGGAAAAATTTGCACCACAGATGCCTGATTGGCGGTTACGGTGAAATTGATCTGGTTGTTTCCCGGCAGAAAAACGGATCCGGATGTGTTGACCGTAGAGGAAATGTACAGTGCCATACGGGAATTATTCCCGTCGATATGACCCGGATAAGCCAGCCAAAACTCCTTTCCACGGTTGGAAAAGTCCTGGGCATAGGATGCTAAGGGTAACAAAAAAGCTAGAAAATAACAGAAAAGCAGTTTTCTCATGATTATGAAAGAGAAGAATCCCCCTTGGATGCCGAAATTAAATAAGTTTTTGGTCGTTTTGTGCATTTACTTGCCGTTCCAAATAACCTGATAAACATATCAAATAATCCCGTGCAGCCGGTCCTTCATTCATCAGCAAATCGATGATAGATAAATTCCCAACAAAGTCAAGCCGATCGCTGAATACTTGCTGATATGTAGGATAACCCTCCGGAATCGAGTCCAAGGGAGCCGTATCACCAATAGCTCGTTTCACTACCTCGTATTCGGACATTTCCTGGTTATTCACCTCAACAATCTCCACATCTACGCGCAGCTTTGCTAAGACCCACCGAAGGATAACCAGGTTTAATGGATATAAACGATTGTCCGATTGCTTCAGTATCAGCTCCAATTCCCATCCGTAGGCATCAAACCAGGGTGCTTTTCGGTATGCATCATGTATACCCCTCCAGTGAACCTTTTTCCAGCGATCGTCTTCCGCAATGGCAATCTCCCCAATTGGCCCTTTGACCGACCTGCCACCGGCTAATGGGAGGGAAAGAAGGATGAGTCCATTGGCACCAAGAATGAAAGTTCGGTTGCATTTTTGCTCCTTTTGATAGGGAATAGATGGGGAAAAATGGATGGATGAGCTTGTAATTAAATTATAATAATAGTTTACGCTTCCAAAGTATTGTATATCTGATATTTGATACATATTTTTTTTAAAAGACATCTGGGAATTAATGCTAAAATTTTATTCCATAAAATCCGACACTCTGAAGTCTAATTTAATTTACAATAATTATTAATTAATAATTATTAATTATTTGAATATCAACATATTATTTAAATAATAAAATGCGTCTTTTATTAGTTTTCTGTTTGAATCATCAATTGACATCAAATGCTAATCTATTTAGCTCAAATGTACTTGTTTTTCGCAAAGATTTCACAGTCCAATAAGTTAAGAGCCATTAAATTGCGGCATGCGCTTTTTACCCTTACCTCTGCTTTTAATCGGATTTCTTTGCACCCTTTCTGGATGTGCTATATTCAAGGAGCCCTCGTTTTTGGAAATGAGAAACCTCAAAATGGAAAAGCTGGGGGTGGCATCCTCTACCGTCCGGATGGACCTCGTGTACGAAAATCCCAACCCGATCTCCTTTCAAATTCTGTCGTCCGAGTTCGACCTATACGTCGATGATGTGTTTCTGGGGCATGCAACGAGCGATA
>CAZDGV010000001.1:220730-246199 GCA_964505195.1 uncultured Chitinophagaceae bacterium | reverse complement strand
TTCCTTTTTCCAAGTGAAACATTTCCTGTCCGTTTGCATTCAGTGAAAAAAATACATCCGGAAAAGCCATTGCCACCCGAATGAATTCATCCACTATATGCCTCATTTCTGCAGCATTGCTTTTGAGGAAGTTGCGTCTTGCCGGAATATTGAAGAAGAGATTCTTCATAGCAATGGAAGTGCCATTTACACAGGCCACCGGCTCCTGCGTTATTACAGTGCTGTTTTCTATTTCAATGCGCACGCCGTTTGTATCTTCAGCGCGTTTGGTTTTTACCTCTACCTGTGCCACTGCAGCAATGGAGGCAAGTGCTTCTCCGCGAAATCCCATGGTTTTGATGCGGAATAAATCTTCCATCCTGCTGATTTTGGAGGTGGCATGGCGCTCAAAGGCCATGCGTGCGTCGGTTTCGCTCATGCCGCAGCCATTGTCGATCACCTGTATCAATGATTTTCCCGCATCGTTTACCAGCAACTTTACTTCTGTTGCACCGGCATCTACCGCATTTTCAAGCAATTCTTTCACTGCACTGGAGGGGCGTTGGATTACCTCTCCGGCGGCAATTTGATTGGCAATGTGATCGGGCAACAGTTGAATAATATCGGGCACGGAATACTTTTTTGGCAAACGACAAAAATACGGCAACTCCCCCGAAACGCAGGACGATTTCTCTTTAACTTTAGCCATATTTTTTATTGATGACATCCATTGCCCCCACCAACGATTTTACCCTTATGAAATCAATCTTCGCCTCAGTTTTACTGTTTTCCATTTCATTGGCAAGTGCACAAACCAAGGAGCAGCGTGCCAAGAACTGGGCCGATAGCGTTTTCCGTACCCTTAGTGCGGAGGAGAAAATTGCACAGCTGATGATCATTCGTGCACACAGCAACCTGGGTGCCAAACATGTGCAGCAGGTAGAGGCGCTGATAAAACAATACAATGTGGGCGGGTTGTGCTTTTTTCAAGGCGGGCCGGTACGACAGGCAAACCTCACCAACTATTATCAGCAAATTGCAAAAACACCCCTGCTGGTCACCATCGATGGCGAATGGGGCTTGGGTATGCGCCTCGACAGTGTAAAAAACTTGCCGCGACAACTCATGCTGGGTGCTTTGCCCGATGGAGGACTGGTATATCGCTACGGACAAGTAGTGGCGGAACAGTGCAAGCGCATAGGCATACACGTGAATTATGCACCTGTGGTGGATGTAAATAACAATCCCAATAATCCCGTTATCAATGATCGTTCTTTTGGAGAGGATAAATACAAAGTTGCCCGCTTTGGTATTGAATACATGCGTGGTATGGAAGAGGCAGGAGTAATGGCTTGCGCCAAGCATTTTCCCGGTCACGGCGATACGGAAACCGATTCTCATTACGATTTGCCAGTTATTCAAAAAACAAGGGCGCAGCTGGATGAGCTAGAACTCTATCCTTTCCGTGAAATATTTAAAGAGCAGGTGGGGAGTGTGATGATTGGACATCTGTATATTCCCGCGATCGACAATACCCGCAATTTGGCTACTTCGCTTTCTGTGAATAATGTAACCGCGCTTTTACGCGAAGAGCTGAAATACAAAGGCATTGCATTTACCGATGCTTTGGAAATGCAAGGGGTGAAGAAATTTTTCCCCTCCGGTAAAGCAGCTGTGCAGGCAATCATTGCCGGCAATGATTTGCTTTGTTTGCCTGAAGATGTGCCCGCTGCCATTGCACAGGTGAAAAAAGCCATTCGTAAGCGTAAACTCAGCTGGGCAAATATCGATGCAAAAGTGCTGCGGGTACTGGAAGCAAAATATCATTACGGACTTTCTGAAATCAAACCTGTTGATACGCAGCATCTGGTAACAGATCTCAATCGCAATACCGAATCGCTTCACCGTGACATCGCCTTGCAAGCCATTACCCTTGCTGCCAATCAGCAGCATCGCCTGCCACTTTCTCCTGAAGCATATCAGTTTGCAGATTTGCGTAGCAGTAAGCCGCAAAAGATTGCCTATGTAGCCATTGGTGCAAATGGCGAAAACGTGATGACGCGCCGCATGCGCACAGAGCTGAAAGCGGATGTTTACTTTTTTTCTTATCGTGAAGATGCAGGAAGAATTGCTACACTGGTGGCGCAGTTATCGAAGTATCAGCAGGTGGTGGTGGGTATGCATGGTTACAGTCGCCGCCCTCAGCGCAATTTCGGTTTAAGTGCACCGGCAGTTCAGTTTACCAGGTCGCTCTTGCAAAATCCTCAAAGTATTCTAATGCTCTTTGGTAACCCTTATGCACTTCAAAATTTTTGTGAAGGCGCACATGTAATGGTGGCGTATGAAGACGATGCCATCATTCAGCAGGCAGCATTTGAAGTGCTTACCGGAAAAGTATCGCCCCGCGGAAAATTACCGGTAACGGTATGCGATGCGTTTCCTTTTGGAACAGGACTTTCATTCAAGCCGCTGCTGCCCAACAATGCATCGGTGAAAAATGATTTGAAAGCTACTTTTTTAAACAGCATTGATTCGTTGATGCAAGATGCCATAGTGCAGGAAGCCTTTCCCGGCGCGGTAGTTATGGCGGTGAAAGACGGAAACATTGTTTATGAAAAAGCTTTCGGGCACACTCGCTACGATCGTTTACAGCCGATGCAAACCAATATGGTTTTCGACATGGCTTCCGTTACGAAAATATGCGCTACCACCGTTGCGGTGATGAAATTGTATGAGGAAGGAAAAATTCGGCTGGATGGAACTCTGGGCGATTATCTGCCATGGGTAAGAGGTAGCAATAAAGCGGCTTTACGCATCGATGATGTTTTACTGCATCAAGCAGGGTTAAAAGCATGGATTCCTTTTTTTCGCGAAACCATTGATACTGCAACGGGCATACCAAAGCAAGGCTTTTTCAGTACCGTTCGGAAGGAAAATTACAGTGTGCGCGTAGCAGATCAAATGTATATGCGGAGCGACTGGGCAGACACCATGCATCAGCGCATACTGCAAAGTGAATTGGGTGCAAATGGCAAGTATGTGTATAGCGACAATGATTTTATTTTTCTTGGAAAAATAGTAGAGCAAATCAGCGGAAGCTCGCTCGACGAATACCTTAGAAAAAACTTTTACGAACCGCTCGGCTTTTATACTACAGGATTTAAGCCCTTGCATCATTTGCCGATAAACACCATTGTTCCTACAGAACGGGAAAAAATATTTCGTTTGCAGCAGTTGCATGGCGATGTACACGATCCCGGTGCCGCCATGTTTGGTGGCATTGCAGGGCATGCCGGTTTATTCAGCACCGCGTATGAAATGGCAGTAATGATGCAGCTGTTTTGCAATGGCGGCAGCATAGGTGGTCGTCCATTTTTAAAGCCCGAAACTGTAAAGTTATTCACTACATACGGCGCAGCGGGCAGCCGGCGCGGACTTGGATTCGATAAGCCAGAAAAGGACAATGCAACACGCGCTGAACCTTATCCTTGCTTAGAGGCATCGCCAGAAACTTTTGGCCATACAGGTTACACAGGAACGGGCGTATGGGCCGATCCGAAACATCAATTGGTATTTATTTTTCTTTCGAACCGCGTTTACCCCGAAGGCGGCACCAATACCAAATTGCTCAAGCTGAATGTGCGCGGCAAGGTGCATGGGTTGCTTTACAAAGCATTTACCAATGCATCGCTGTAAAAATGAGTAGCGGTTAAACAGCTATGTATCGCTCCTCATTTTCAATGAGCAGAAAGGAGAACTGATTTGCGCAATTAAAATTACGGTTGATCTTTTTTCGGCGGGCGCTGATCGGGACGGCGCGGCGGTCTGTTACCTCGCTGATCGGGGCGCTGCTGTTGCGGTCGTTGTTGGGGATTAGGCCCCTTTTGTTGTGGTCCTTTGGATGATTGCGCTTGTGGTGATTTTGCCTGCGGAGCTCTGCCTTGTTGCTGAGATCTTTCGCGGTCTCTGCGGCGACGGCTATTCCGTTCAAGGCTACGCAAACTGATTTGTCCTACCAGTTCCACATGTGCCATTTCTTTTTCAGCGCCCTTGGAATTACTGAGTTCAACAGCACCTAGTTCCTCAGGCTGCTGGCCACGCGCATTCAAAGAAAGAATTTCACGCACGCGCTCAATGGTTACGGGGTATTGCTGATTGCTGTCGGGCAGCGTGTACCACATAAGGTTTTTGAAAATATCTTTTTTCACCAGGTGCGCATTTCCTTTTTGTGTGCGCAGTACATCGGCACGATCAGGAAACTGTTGCAAGGCATCCAAGTAAGTATCGAGTTCGTAGTTCAGGCAGCATTTTAGTCGCCCGCACTGACCGCTGAGTTTTGCCTGATTGATGCTGAGATTTTGATAGCGCGCGATGGTGGTGGTAACGCTTTTGAAATCGGTAAGCCAGGTGCTGCAGCAAAGTTCACGACCGCAGCTGCCGATGCCTCCAATTTTAGAAGCCTCCTGGCGTATGCCGATTTGTTTCATCTCTACTTTCGCTTTGAACTCTGTAGCATAGCGTTTGATCAGCTCGCGAAAATCAACCCTGTCTTCTGCGGTATAATAGAAAGTGGCTTTGCGGGCATCGGCCTGTATTTCCACTTCAATGATTTTCATATTTAAATTCAGCTGACGCGCAATGGCACGCGCACGCACCAGTGCTTCTTTTTCACGCCCTTTGCTTTCGTTCCATTTTTGAAGATCCAAATCGGTGGCGCGGCGGAGAATTTTCTTCATTTCGGGGTTGTCTTCTTTTTCGCCCCTCTTTTTCATTTGCAGCCTTACCAATTCGCCCGTAAGGTTGATCATGCCCACGTCAAAGCCACCGCCAGCTTCAACTGCCACCATATCGCCTTTAATAAAAGTTTGTAAAGTATTGTTGCGATAGAATTCTTTCCGACTGCCGTTGTTGAAGCTTAATTCCACCACCCGACAGCTGCTCTCAGGATCACTGAAAGGCAGGTTGGCGAGCCAATCAAATACATTCAGTCGGTTACAGCCACCACTGCTGCATCCGCCATTGCTTTTACAACCATTGGGCTTTCCCGTTCCGCAACTGCTACAACCCATGATACAAAAAGGTTTTCTGATATTGGTGAACAATCAGTGCTAGGGAGGGAGAGAGGGTTTATTGAATTATAAAGAAGCCAAACTTGCGTCACATATGGGTGCATACGCTTCGTTGCGCAGCAGTTTCAAGGTAGAAACGATAAAATATGTTGCAGTATACATTGGAAACTTCCTTTTTCAAATGACCTTCTTTGCCTCTGTTCTTTCGCACATGCCAACGGAAAAAACATTTTTTATGGAATGTCATCACCGTCAGGTGGTCAAAATTAGTGATTTATCGGCAATCAGGTGGTAGAGTTTGATGCTGAGTGCCAGGAACTGAATCTTGGCGTTGGCATTTCTTTCTATGGCATAGCTGGTTTTGTCGAGCTCTTCCATGATGGCTTTTTGTTCTGCTAGTCCGGTAATATGGTTGAGGCGAATAGCAAAATCACGCTCCTTTTCAGGCATCACCGGCTGGTGTTGCGGTATGGCTTCAAATACCCGCAGGCGCGTGGCTTGTTCCAGTAAGTGGCTGAAATAGCGGATAAACTGTTTTTGCCTTTCTCTTCCCAGCTGACTGATTTTGTCAACCCAGGCAACCTGTGCTGCCGGTCCGAATTTCATCAGGGCATTCAGCCATTCCCTTAAAAGTTGCTGCCAGTCTTCCTCTGTATGCTGCAAAAGCTTCAGCGCCTCCCGGTAATTACCCTCGCTTACCGCAGCAATTTGTCTGGCTTGTGTTGGTTCCGCAGCGGCATGGTGTATGAGGGCTTCTTCAATATAGGAGGTAGCAAGCGGTGGCACACGAATGGTTTGGCAGCGCGATAAGATGGTAGGCAGTATTTGACTTTCATTTTCCGCTGCCAGTATAAAAATGGTATTGGCCGGTGGCTCTTCAATGAGCTTTAGCAGTTTGTTCCCTTCATTGCCCAGGTATTCAGGCATCCACATCACCAATACTTTGTAGTCGCTTTCAAAAGTTTTTAAACTGAGCTTGCGCTGGATGTCGGCACATTCAGCAGCAGTAATATTGCCCTGTTTGTTTTCGGCGCCAATAAACTGCAGCCAATCGTACACATTGCCATAGGGTTGCTCTTGAATAAAACTGCGCCATTCCGAAGCATAATCGGTACTGATGGGTTTATCTCCGGTTTTGCGGGGGATCACCGGGTAGGAGAAGTGCAGATCGGGATGCAAGAGTTGCACCGCACGCTGATAAGCTGCTGTGTTGAAGATTGCTTCCGGAGCTGGAATACCTTCCTGCGAAGCAGGTTTTGATTCCGGGTTACCAAAAAGATCAGGCGTTTGCGCAGCGTTTGTTGTGGAAGGCAATGCAACCAAATATTGTGCAAAGGCGATGGAAAGCGGTAATACACCACTGCCTTCATTACCTAGTAAGAGCATGGCATGGCTGAGCCGGTTTTGCTGAACCAGCTGAATCAATTGCCGGCGCGTATCCACTTGTCCGATTACATCGTTCCAATGCATAAAGCGAAGATACGGATGGGCGGACTACAACTTAATGATGGAAATAAATTCAATGAAACCTTTGCAGGGCTTTACTTTGCGCCTAGACAACTCAAAGTTTCGCGGTAATTTCTGCGCTGAGCGGATTCACGCGGCTCGGGAAATATTCTACCAGCTTTCCTTTTTCATCCAGCAAAAATTTTCCGAAGTTCCAGCGTATTTCTGCATCCAGCACACCATTTTCCGACTTGCTGGTAAGCCAGCGAAAAAGAGGATGCATATCATCTCCCTTCACGCTTACTTTAGCCGCCATAGGAAAGCTCACATCGTATTTTTCTGAACAGAAAACTTGTATTTCTTCGTTGCTACCCGGCTCTTGTCCGCCGAAATTGTTGGCAGGAAATCCTATCACTACCAGCTTGCCTTTGTATTGTCGGTACAGTGCTTCCAAATCTTTGTACTGAGGAGTATATCCACATTTGGAAGCAGTGTTTACAATTAAGATGTGCTTGCCTTTGAATTCGGCAAAATTGATCACGCTTCCATCAATGGCTGCAACCTTAAAATCGTAAATGCTTTTTTGTTGCGCTGCAGGATGCGAAAAATTCCCTAATCCAAAGAGACCGAGTAAAACGGTCGTAAACAAAAATTGACTCATAAAACCGAATTTGTAGATACAACAAAATTAATCATCAAAGGTTGCGTTTCAAAAGCATAAAGAAAGCATATGTATTCTAAATATCGCTTGCATAGGCCAATGTAAAAACGGAAATGCCAATACCAGCAACGCTTCTCAGTGCTTGTCCGCATGCATCCAGAGTAGCACCCGTTGTCATTACATCATCTACCAGCAGAATATTTTTATTTTCCAAGTAAACATGGTCCTGTACTTCAAAACTTTGCTGCACGTTTTGCCAGCGTTCGCTGCGGCCTTTTTTAGTTTGGGTTTCGGTGGGTCGCTTTCTGATGATGGCATTTTCATGTACGCTAAGTTTTAATATTTCAGTCATTCCTTTACAAAGGATGGAAGCCTGATTATAACCTCGTTTTCTTTCTTTGTCAGGATAAAGTGGAAGCGGTATGAGCGTATCGATGTGGCTAAAGCGCGCAGCTTCTGCAAGCTGCATTCCCATCAGCCGCCCCAGCTGTAAACCCACATCGCTTCTGCCGCTGTATTTGAAGAGGTGGATGAGCCTTTGCAGTTTGGCATTTTTATGAAAGTAAAAGGCGCTCCCTGCAGCCATCAGTGGCAGTCTGCCGTAAAACGCTTTTTCAACTGCATTGTCTGCCAATGCAGCAAAACCGGTTTCGGGAAGCTGCAATTGGCAGCGGGTACAAATGCAAAGATTGCGATGTGATAACTCCGTGCCGCAGGCGGCACAATTGTGTGGGAAGAAAAGGTGTGCGAGTGCATCGGTCCATGCACGGATACTTCGCATAGGTTAGGGTGTTGATCGGTTATACAAAGAAAAACACCCAAAGCCACAATTCAAATCAAGTGGGCGGTTTAAAATAGATAGCTGTACACTTCTTCCACTTTGCTCATCATCACCACTTCAATATTGAATTTTTGTTTGCTGATTCCTTTTTGGTTGTATTTGCTGATGAGGATTTTTTCGAAGCCGAGTTTTTCTGCTTCTGCAATACGCTGTTCAATGCGGTTAACGGCGCGGATTTCGCCGCTCAGTCCTACTTCGCCCGCAAAGCAGATGCCCGATGAAAGCGGAACATCCTCATAGCTTGAAAGCAAAGCACAAAGCACGGCAAGATCGGTGGAGGGATCTTCAATTTTTAGTCCGCCTGCAATGTTGAGAAATACATCTTTTATGCCAAACTGAAATCCTCCGCGTTTTTCCAGTACGGCGAGCAGCAGCTGTAAGCGCCTTAGGTCGAAGCCGCTTACCGTACGTTGCGGTGTGCCATAAACACTCTGTGTTACCAGCGCCTGCACTTCAATCAACAGCGGGCGCATTCCTTCTATGGTGGCAGCTATTGCGATGCCACTCAGGGTTTCTTCTTTTTGGGCGATCAGCATTTCGCTGGGATTCACTACGCTGCGCATGCCCACATCATTCATTTCATAGATGCCCAATTCTGAGGTTGCCCCAAAACGATTTTTGAGGGTGCGTAAAATGCGGTAGGCATAATGACGATCGCCTTCAAATTGCAATACGGTATCCACCATGTGTTCCAAAATTTTCGGTCCGGCGATGGATCCGTCTTTGGTAATATGACCAATAACAAAAACAGGCGTGTTGGTATCTTTTGCAAAACGCTGCAGTTCGGCGGTGCATTCGCGAATTTGCGAAACGCTGCCGGGAGAAGATTCGATGAATGGAGTTTGCAGTGTTTGAATGGAATCGATGATTACCAGTTGCGGTTTGAGTTTTTTAATTTCCTGAAAAATTTGTGTGGTAGATGTTTCAGTGAGCAGATAAAAATGCGGATGATCTGCTTGCAGTCTGTTTGCCCGCATTTTAATTTGTTGTTCACTCTCTTCGCCGCTGATATAAAGCGTAGTAATGTTTTTCAGCTGCAGGCCCAGTTGCAGAAATAAAGTCGACTTGCCAATACCCGGCTCACCTGCAATCAGTACAATACTTCCAGGCACGATGCCGCCGCCTAATACACGATTGAGTTCTGTGTCTTCTGTTACCAGTCTTTTTTCTTCGGTTGCGTTCACATCACTCAGCGCAATCGTTTTCATGCTGCGCGCATCGTCATGATAATTTTTCCAGTCTTGCTGCTTGCCCGATTTTTTTTCTTTCTCAATGATTTCTTCCACAAAGCTGTTCCACTCATTGCAACTAGGGCAACGTCCCAACCATTTCGCAGATTCGTA
Organism: uncultured Chitinophagaceae bacterium; assembly: GCA_964505195.1. Classification (GTDB taxonomy): domain Bacteria; phylum Bacteroidota; class Bacteroidia; order Chitinophagales; family Chitinophagaceae; genus CAZDGV01. The sequence continues at coordinate 236,860 of CAZDGV010000001.1, read as the reverse complement.
ACCGCAGTGCTGACAAAAAAAACCGGTTTTTACTTTCGACATAGCGTGAAGGTAAGTTGTTCTAAAGTTTTTTGAAAGGGATGCAGTATGTGATTCAGTTCTTCATCTTCAAAATATCGCTTCAGGTTTAACCGGTAATCGTATTTCGGTTTTCAAAAAAACGGAAAGCTCATTTTATAGATGATACAATCGCTGGCAAAATTTTATTGGATCATACTTTTTTAATGCACAATACCTAATCCGGAAACGGTAGAGTTGAAGCGAATGTATATCCAAACATTTTTTGCTGTGTGTGACAAGAAAATGGGCAAGAAAATCTTCGGAAGGAATGATAAAAAAATAGCTGAAAAGCGGGTTGAATGAATGAAAAAAACGAACTTGATAAAAAAGTAAAAGGGCTGGAAATATTTCCAACCCTTTGTACTTACTAACCCATTAAATTCTGTTGCTAAATTACAAATTGCCGTCAGATTTCAAAATTAATTTTGGTCACTTACCCACCATGTTAGCTGCAGCCACAGCTTTGGGAGGGGGAAAAGGAAGTATTTGTCAGTTTGCATGTAATTCATTGAAAAACAATTTATTACAGGCATTAAGTGAGCTCATTTTCAGATCTTTTTTCGTTTTAACTTGGGCGGCAGGCTGACAAATCGGCAAGGGTTTTGGTCAAATTTTTCCGAAAATTAACTTTTAACGATTTGGATACAAATTTGCGAAGTAATCTTGTAACAGTAAATCATTTATCACGCATATGACACCCGGAATTTTGTTCGTTTCGTTGATTTTTATGGGCATCGGTTTTTTGGTACAGATGCAGTTAAAAAGTCGTTTTGCTCGCTACAGTCGCCAGTACCTATCCAGTGGACTAAATGGCCGCCAGGTGGCCGAGAAAATGCTCCGAGAAAACGGCATTTTCGATGTGCAGGTCACTTCTGCGGAAGGTTTTTTGAGCGATCATTACAATCCCCTCAACAAAACCGTCAATTTGAGTCCAGACGTCTATAATGGCACCCATGTTGCCGCAGCAGCGGTGGCTGCTCACGAGTGCGGACATGCCATTCAGCATGCTACGGCCTATCGCTGGCTCATGATGCGCTCCCGGCTGGTGCCGGTGGTGCAGGTAAGTACCACCCTTTCCCAATGGATTATAATGATCGGGATCGGTTTGCTAGGTTTTGGCGGCGGAAACCCCACAGTACTGTTGATTGGCATTCTGCTGTTTGCCACTACCACCTTGTTTTCATTGATTACGCTTCCGGTAGAGTTTGATGCCAGCAACAGGGCGTTAGCTTGGCTGAACCATACCAATGTTACAAATGGTGCAGAATACCCCGGTGCGAAGGATGCCCTCAAATGGGCAGCCATGACCTACGTAGTAGCAGCCATTGCATCTATAGTTACCCTTGTTCAGTACATACTAATATTTATGGGTAGTCGGGACCGGGAATAGTTTTTTTTAAAACCGGTCAACAAATATGCTTTTATAAGTCGTATTATAAATTAGTTTAATATTTATTTTTTTACAAAAAGGGGCCAAATGCGCTCCTTTTTTTGTTGAGAACGCCTTTGTAACTATCGCAATATTAAGCAGATACAAGTTTTGGGTTTTAAAACGCACATTTTCGCCCTCTTCCTCGGAAGCTCCAATTTTTTTCATTGCTGTGCAGCATTTCCAAATGTGAACATGTCATTAATAATTGGCTAAAGAATTGTTAAAAAGCTTTATATTTGAACCCTAAACTGAATCCAACAATGAGAAAATTGACCATGCTACTCGTGAGCCTGTGCTTATTTGCAGGCCAGCTTTGGGCACAAACCAAAGAAGTAACAGGACGTGTTACCGATTCCCGCGACGGTTCTGCGCTTTCAGGCGTAACCGTTAAAGTTAAAGGTACCCCCCGTGTTACAGTTACCGATGCAGGAGGTAATTTCAAGCTCTCCTTCGAAGGTAGAAGCGCTGTTTTACAAATTTCCTACGTAGGTTTTGATGAGCAGGAAGTGAATGTTACAGGCGGCAATGTAGAAGTTTCTCTAACCGCAGGTACAAAATCACTTAGTGAAGTGGTTGTAACCGGTTTCGGTGCGCAGATAAAGCGCGAGGTTACCGGAAACATTGCCCGCGTTAAAGGGAAAGACATTGAATACATGCCTACTCCATCTGTAGATGCTGCCCTTCAGGGTAAGGCTGCAGGTGTATATGTAAACAGCCAAAGTGGTAAGCTTGGTCAGGCTGTAAGTGTACGCGTAAGAGGTAACTCTTCCGTAACTGCAGGTAACGAACCTTTATATGTAGTAGACGGTGTGCCAGTTACTACCACAAGCCAAAGCAGCTATGGTGGTGCTACCAACCCCCTAGTTGATTTGAACCCCAACGACATCGAATCAATTGAAGTGTTGAAAGATGCTTCTGCCGGTGCTATCTACGGTTCTCGTGCTGCCAACGGTGTGGTATTGATCACCACTAAAAAAGGTAAAAGCGGAAAAACCAGTGTTACCGTGAACATTCAAACCGGTACTTCTGAGTCTAGCCGTCGTGTTCCTTTCCTTAACTCTGAGCAATATGCTGAGTTGTTGCTGGAAGGTGCAAAATACATTGACGATTTCTATGGTACTCCCTACAATGATCCAACTAGCGAAACAGTATATGCGAAAGATTGGATGAATTACTTTAGCTATGGCCAATGGGAACGGGATCCCAAGAAAACATACGAGTGGCAAGATGTAGTGTTCCAGCAGGGACATTACCGTCAGGCCGATCTTCAAATGAGCGGTGGTAACGACAAGACTAAGTTCTTTATGTCGGGTCAGTACCTCGATCAACAGGGTATCATCATAGGTAACAACCTGGAGCGTATGACTGCCAGAATGAACTTGGACCACAAAGCCAACAACTGGCTTTCACTTGGTTTAACGATGAATTTTGCGCGTACACTCAACAGACGTCTTCCTGATGATAACGCCTTCTCTAACCCATTGCAGAGTGTGGCACTAATGCCAATGACACCTTCTATCGATCCTAACACAGGATTGCCTGCAGGTACACCTCCTGGTGATGTGAACATTCCAATGTATTATAACCCGCAGATTACAGTTGACTACGCTAGATATACTGCAGAATCGTTCCGTAATTTCAGTACTGGTTATGCAACCATGAAACTGTTGCCCGGACTTACTTTCCAGTCTGAATTTGGTCTGGATATCATGGCACAGCAGGAAGAAGGTTATTTCCAGTCGCAGACTGTACGTAACCAAACTCGTGCTGCGCGTGGCTTGGGTACCAACCGTGGTACATTCATTACCAACTATAACACCAACAACTACTTTAACTATAATAAAGCATTTGGCAAGAGCGATATCACTGCAACCCTCGGTATGCAGTATCAGCAGTCAACCGCCAAATACAATTTCGTAGAAGGTCTTGACTTCCCTTCTGATTCTTATCAGCGTATTGCCAGTGCTGCCACTATTTCAGGTGGTAGCTCCAGCGAAACCAATTTCCGATTCCTTTCATACTTCCTCCGTTCAAACTACAAGTTTGCCGACAAGTATCTGGTATCGCTTAGCGGACGTGTTGATGGTTCTTCACGTTTCGGTGAGAACAATCGCTACGGTTTCTTCCCTGCTGCATCAGCAGGATGGATTCTGTCTGAAGAAAAATTCCTCAGCAACGTTAAGAGCTTGAGCTTCTTGAAGCTTCGCGCCAGTTACGGTATCGTAGGTAACGCTGAAGTAGGAAACTTCCCTCAGTTGGGATTGTTCACCGGTAGTGCAGGTTATGCAGGTATCGGTGGTCAGTCGCCCTCACAAATCGGTAACCCCGATCTGCGTTGGGAAACCAACAAGCAGTTTGACATAGGTTTCGATTTCGGTTTGTTCAACAATCGTCTTACCGGTGAAATCGATTACTATCGTCGTCGCTCTGAAGACCTCCTTTTACGCGTAAATATTCCAACATCAACCGGTTTCTCTTCTGTAGTGAAGAACTTGGGGTCTATGGAAAACTACGGTGTGGAGTTTGTGATGAACACACAAAATACCGTTGGTGAATTCAAGTGGACCACTTCAATGAACGTTGCATTTAACAGAGGTAAAATTCTTGATATCAACGATCAGATTATTGAAGGTGGGGTAGGTAACCTTAACCGCGCAATGGAAGGACAGCCTCTGGGTGTGTTCTTTACAGTAGAATATGCTGGTGTTGATCCTCAAAATGGAGATGCACTCTTCTATAAGAATACGAAAAATGCAGATGGCTCATTCGATCGCAGCACTGTGAACAATGCCAACTACAATCAGGCACAACGTGTAGTGGTAGGTGATCCTAACCCCGACATCGTTGCAGGGGTAACCAATACCTTCAACTACAAAGGATTTGATCTTTCTGTATTCTTCAATGGCGTGTTTGGTAACCAGGTTTCAGTTTTCGGTATGGGTCAGTACTCTATGGCGAACATGATTTACGAAGACAACCAAACGGCAGATCAGATGAAGCGTTGGCAAAAGCCCGGTGATATTACAAATGTACCCCAGGCTCGTTACTGGTTTGGTAACGGTAATCAGCGCAGCAGCCGCTTTATTGTAGATGGTTCATTTGTGCGTTTGCGTACGGTGAACTTCGGTTACACTGTACCTGCTTCTGTGCTCAAGCGTATTAAGGTTGATCGTGTAAGGCTCTATGTTTCTGCATTGAACCTGCTCACTTTCACCAACAACTATCCGCTTTGGGATCCTGAAGTGAATGCAGATAGTTTCGATTCCAATATTGCCAAGGGCAATGATTTCTATACACCGCCCCAACCCAAGACCATCTTGTTTGGCGTAAATATTGGATTCTAATCATTTATTTAAAGCACAACATAATCTGAATTATATGAGAAATAAATTATTTGCAATTTCAATCATGGCCACGCTGGTACTGTCTTTCAGTGCATGCCAGAAGCGCCTAGATATTGTGCCCTTCCAGAGCCTTCCGCCTGAGCAGGGTTTAAAAACTGAGGGGGACCTGGTTGGTCTGCTCATCGGTGCGTACGATGCCATGCAAAGTACTTCCTCTTATGGTGGTGACATTCAGCTGATGGCTGATTTGTGGGCAAACCGTGCTTACCTGCGTTTCCGCGGAAGCTTTAACGGTTTGCTGCAAATTGCAAGCGTTACCACTACTAGCAACCCTATACAGGTTGATAATGGTTGGGCTACCACACTTTGGTCAAATGCCTATCGTACCATCAACACTTGTAACCTAGTGTTGGCTAACTTAAACCTTAGCCAGGGTACAATGCGTAATAAAAGCTGGGTAGAAGGTGAAGCATTGTTTATGCGTGGTTCCATGTATTTCGAACTCGTTCGTTTGTATGGAAAAACCTGGGGCGATGGTGACAACAACACCAATTTAGCAGTTCCTCTGATTCTTACTCCTACATCTTTCCAGGCAAGTGGTTTAACCGATGCCGACTATCCACGTCGTGCAACGGTTGCGGCTGTCTATGATCGTGCGAAACAAGATCTTCAGCGTGCTGCCACACTTCTTCCCAACAGTAATCTGCATTATGCAACCAAGTCGGCTGCTTGGGCCCAGCTTTCACGCATTGCCCTCATGCAGGGTGATTTTGCAACTGCACGTGATATGGCTAATAGCGCTATTCAGGATTTCGAAGGAAGAGGAATTGGTCTCGCTTCTAATTTCCGCGATCTGTTCTATAACTTCATCAACTTCGGTGGTGTTGCTCCCCGTGAATACATTTTCTATATCCGTGTTACTACGCAGGATGGTACAAATGGTTTGAATACTTACTACGGACAAACAGTAGGTAGCATACCCGGTACTGCAGGCCGCGGTGATATGGATGTACAAACTGCTTGGGTGAATCTTCATCAGGCGGGTGATGCGCGCAGAGCATTCTTCTTAACAACCAACCGTCGTCTTACACAGAAGCACCTTGATCGTTTTGGTCACGTTCCTGTAATTCGTTTGGCTGAAATGTATCTTACCCGTGCAGAAGCAAATTTCCGCCTGGGTACTACCGTAGGTGCCACACCTGCTGCAGATATCAAGCGTATCCGCGATCGCGTAGGTTTGCCTGAAATTGCTGCTGCTGATCTTACATTGGATAATATTATCCGTGAGCGTCAGTTGGAACTTGCCTTTGAAGGGCATTTCTTGTGGGATCAGAAGCGTCTCCGTCGTTCTGCACCGGGCTCCAACTTTACCAATGGTCCGGCCTGGAACAGCCCTCGTTTGATCATGCCCATTCCACAGCGTGAAATGGACGTGAATAAGAACCTGGTTCAAAACGAAGGATACTAATCCACTCAAAATCAATTTTTCAACCCTCCGCGTATGCGGAGGGTTTTTTTATGCTAAAACGCTAACATCTGTTTGTTTTTAGCGATGTTTTTACCTTTGCACACGCTAGTTTTGCAATTATGAGCTCAAACGCTACCACACAAGTACGCATTGTTACCGCTGCCAGTTTGTTCGATGGACATGATGCTGCCATTAATATCATGCGCCGCATCATGCAAAGCAAAGGGGCTGAAATCATTCACCTGGGGCATAACCGCAGTGTGAAAGAAATAGTTGAAGCGGCGATGGAAGAAGATGCCCATGGTATTGCCATCACCAGTTATCAGGGTGGGCATGTGGAATTTTTCAAGTACATGAAAGACCTGCTTGATGAAAACGGCTCCGGACATATCCGCATTTTTGGCGGTGGCGGTGGAACGATTTTGCCTGAAGAAATTGAAGAACTGCATGCCTACGGCATCACCCGTATATATAGCCCTGATGATGGAAGAAAAATGGGGTTGGAGGGAATGATTGAAGATGTGATTGAAAAGAGTCGCCCCCAACAGGAGGGGGCTGATTACTGGCAGGCTACTCAAAATTGGAACGGCAAACTTCCACTAGATGAGAAAAAGGATATCAGAAGAATTGCAAGGGCAATTACATTGGTGGAGCAGCATTTGCCTTTTCAAGATTTGCTCGACGAAATCAAATCGAAGGCTAAAGTAGAGGGGGCTCCCATCCTCGGTATCACCGGCACCGGCGGGGCGGGTAAGTCATCCGTAACCGATGAAATTGTGCGTCGCTTTCTTCACAACTTTACCGACAAGACCATCGCGGTTATTTCCGTTGATCCCAGCAAAAAGAAATCCGGCGGGGCGTTATTGGGCGATCGTATTCGCATGAATGCCATCGCACATCCGCGTGCTTATATGCGCAGCCTTGCTACCCGCGATGATAATACAGCACTCAGCAGTGCCGTGCAGGAAGCGCTGGATATTTGTCGCGCTGCAGGCTTTGATCTTATTATTCTGGAAAGTGCAGGGGTTGGACAAAGCGATGCATCTATTCTTTCCTACTGCGATGTAAGTATGTATGTGATGACGCCGGAATATGGCGCAGCTTCACAGCTGGAGAAAATCAACATGCTCGACTATGCCGATGTGGTGTGTTTGAATAAATTCGATAAGGCAGGCGCGTTGGATGCCATCAATGATGTACGCAAACAGTATAAACGCAACCATGGTTTATGGACGGCCAAAGATGAGGAACTGCCCATTGTAGGTACCATGGCAAGCAAGTTCAACGATGATGGGGTAAACCAACTTTTTGAATGGATCCTGAAAGTAATCGAAAAGAAAAAAAATATTCGTTTCGGCGATTACCAATTTGCAGAAACAGCAAAAGTAACGCAGGCGATTATTCCTTCGAACCGCACGCGCTACCTGAGTGAAATTGCAGAAAATAACCGCAGTTATGATGCGTTGGTGAAAATGCAAAGTGAATATGCTTCAAAGCTTTATCAGTTGCATGGTGTAAAAGATACACTCACAGCCACAGGTGCTTCATCTGCTGCCATTCAGGAAATTGAAAAGCAAATTCAGTTTTATACCGATCAGCTCACGCCTGTAGCACGCAAGCTGATTTTTAACTGGCCCAACAAAGTAGCAGCATATCAGAAAGATCATTATGAATATACCGTTCGGGATAAAGTGATTCGTCAGCCCATGTTTACCGAAAGTCTTTCCGGAACAAGGATTCCGAAAGTGGTATTGCCCAAGTACAAAGACTGGGGCGATCTGCTTCGCTGGCAGGGTCAGGAGAATGTGCCCGGTCATTTTCCCTTTACTGCCGGCGTGTTTCCACTTAAGCGCGAAGGTGAAGATCCTACGCGCATGTTTGCCGGCGAAGGTGGTCCGGAACGCACCAACAAACGCTTTCATTATGTATCAATGGGGCAGCCAGCACAGCGCCTTTCTACCGCATTCGACAGTGTAACACTCTACGGAGAAGATCCTGATCATCGTCCTGACATATATGGTAAAATTGGGAATAGCGGCGTGAGCATAGCAACTGTGGATGATGCAAAGAAATTATACAGCGGCTTCGATTTGTGCAGCCCGCGTACATCTGTTTCCATGACCATCAATGGTCCGGCACCCATCATTCTCGCCTTTTTCATGAATGCCGCCATCGATCAGCAATGTGAAAAGTGGATAGAGGCAAATGGACGACAAGATTTGGTAGAAGCAGCATTGAAGCGTAAGTATCCTGATGGCAAAGCGCCGCAATATCACAATCCTTTATTTCCCGGTGCGCTTCCCGAGGGGAACAACGGACTGGGATTGAAGCTACTCGGACTCAGCGGCGATGAAGTGCTTCCCGCAGATGCGTATGCGCAGTGCCGACAAACCGCATTGCAACAGGTGCGGGGAACCGTGCAGGCCGATATTCTGAAAGAAGATCAGGCGCAAAACACCTGTATTTTCAGCACGGAGTTTGCGCTGAAGCTGATGGGCGACGTGCAGGAATATTTCATTCAGGAAAAAGTGCGCAATTTCTACAGCGTTAGCATCAGCGGGTATCATATTGCAGAGGCAGGTGCCAATCCTATCACACAGCTTGCCTTCACGCTTGCCAACGGATTCACGTTTGTGGAGTATTACTTGAGCCGTGGTATGAACATCGATGATTTCGCACCCAACCTCTCTTTCTTTTTCAGCAATGGCATGGATCCTGAATACAGTGTGATTGGTCGCGTAGCACGTCGTATCTGGGCAAAATCAATGAAGTACAAGTATAAAGCGAACAAGCGCAGCCAGATGTTGAAATATCATATTCAAACTTCTGGCCGCTCGCTGCATGCACAGGAAATTGATTTCAACGATATCCGCACCACATTACAGGCACTTTATGCCATTTACGATAACTGTAATTCGCTTCATACCAACGCCTACGATGAAGCAATTACAACGCCTACCGAAGAGAGTGTACGCCGTGCCATGGCGATACAGCTCATCATTAATCGCGAGTTGGGTTCTGCTAAAACGGAAAACTTCATTCAGGGAAGTTTCATCATTGAAGAACTTACTGATCTGGTAGAAGAAGCCGTGTTGACCGAGTTCGACCGCATTACCGAAAGAGGCGGTGTGCTGGGTGCCATGGAGCGCATGTATCAGCGCAATAAAATTCAGGAAGAAAGCTTACACTACGAGCATCTCAAGCATACCGGCGAACTGCCCATTGTTGGCGTAAATACATTCCTAAATAAGCAGGGTAGTCCCACCACCATTCCGGGCGAAGTGATCCGCAGTACGACCGAAGAAAAAGAACAGCAGATTACCAATCTTCAGGCTTTCTGGAAGCGCAATGAAGAAAGGAGAGTAGCAGCACTTCATCACTTAAAGGCGGTAGCCGTTAACAATGGTAATCTCTTTGAAGCATTGATGGAAACGGTGAAGTATTGTTCGCTGGGACAAATTACCCATGCACTCTATGAGGTAGGTGGACAGTACCGCAGGAATATGTAGCGCTTCTTTCGTTTACGAAACGATTCTCAGCTCATTCCACCTGGTGGTATAGCGGCCGCTGCGCAGTTCCTGTCGCATTTTCCATTGCTTCCCAATGCCCGCCCGGGCAAATTTCACCGCATCGTCGCGCATGCTGAAGTTTACATTGTCGACTGCCTGCATCAGCATTCGCTGTCGCTGATCCGTACCCTTACTAAAGAGGTTTGCCTGGATGGCGCTGTCCGGTACGATATGGCCCAGCATTACACCCGCTTTAAGGTAGCGTGGCCCTTTACGGTAAATTTGTTCCAGCAACGGTATTGCCTTGCTGATTAACTCCGGCGTGGAGCTTGTAGCTTGTGGCAATAGTGTGAAAGCTTGGTTTCCGTGCGGGTTATATTCATAGCGATTGTCTGTTGTTTCGTTGGTTACTAAAAATATCGTTAGTGAACCTGCTGCGCCGTGCTGGCGACGAAGTTTTTCCGCTGCCCGGGAGGTATAGGTGGCCACTGCTTCTTTTAGTTCTGAAAGATCATACACTGCCTTTCCAAACATGCGGGTGGTGGCAATCATTTGTTTTTTGATCAGCGGATCTTTCATGGGTACACAGTCTTCGCCGCGCAGCTCCCGCAGCATTCTTACGCCCACTACACCTCCCAGATTTTTTCTTGCCCATGCATCGTTCATTTGCCGAAGCTGCCATGCATTTTCGATATGGTATATTTCCTGCAGTTTGCGTGCATAGCGCCGGCCAATGCCCCATATATCGCCAACAGGGGTACGTTGCAATGCTTCCTGAACCGATCCTTCGTCGTTGAGTACCATGATACAGTTGGTTGCCTGCTTGTTTTTCTTCGCCAGTCGGTTGGCTACTTTGGCCAGCGTTTTGCTGGGGGCAATGCCTACCGATACGGCAATGCCCGTCCATGTTTCTACCTGTTGCCGCAGTGAAAGAGCAAATTCCGGCAGCGCTGATACATCAAGGTGCTGCAGATCGAGAAATGCTTCATCCACCGAATACACTTCCACCGTACCGGGTGGCAGCATGGCACGCATGCTTTCCATTACACGCTGACTGAGATCGCCGTACAGATTGTAGTTGGAAGAAAATACTGCTACGCCATGCTGCAGAATGGTTTGCTTTACCTGATAGTAGGGTCCTGCCATACCAATGCCCAGCGCTTTTGCTTCATCGGTACGTGAAATAATGCACCCGTCGTTGTTGCTGAGCACCACCACCGGTTGGTGGCGCAGCTCAGGACGGAAGAGTCGTTCACAGGAGCAGTAGAAACTGTTGCAATCTACAATGGCTTTCATGTGGTGTGTTCCTATAGCTGGTGAATGACATAAGTAACTACGCCCCATACGCTGAAGTCGCAGTAGGGTGCTACCTCAATCGCGGCCAGCTTGCGCGTGGCGGGCACGAGGCGCAGGTAGTTGAATCCTTTTTCCAGTCGCCGTACCAGCATCTCGCCATTGAGCGTAGCAATCACCACTTTTCCGCTTGTTGGCTCAATGCTGCGGTCTACAATCAGCACATCTCCGCTGTGGATTCCTGCGTCGATCATCGCTTCTCCGTTCATGCGAAAGAAAAAGGTGGCGGGTTTGTTGCGGATGAGCTGTTCGTTTAAATCGATGCCGCGGTCCATAAAATCATCGGCTGCCGCGCCGAAGCCTGTGGCATTGGCACTGGGCACTTCCCACTGCGTAAATTGCTTGCTGCCTTTGTAGGCAGCGCGGCCGGTAAAAAGATCGTCCATAAAGAAAAGTTTAATGCTAAATTAATTAGTAAGTTAATAACTAAAAATTTTAGTTTTATCGGAAAGCGGCTATTTTTGCGGCGGACTTATAGTGAACGATTTTTCATGGATGCTCCGGTGCTGCTTTATCTTTATGCCATGTGTTTTCACTATTCGCTCACCCTGGAGCAGGCGGCTATTGCCCGGCAAGTTCACGCAGCATGGGGCAGCTATCAATGGCAGCCCGTGTACCATGCCGATGGATTCAGCTTTTTGCAAATGCCCGTAATTACGCAAGAAGCACCCGAACGCATTCAGCCGATGCATTGGGGACTGATCCCAGCCTGGGTGAAAAACAGAGAAGATGCAGAAAAGATACGCGCACAAACTTTGAATGCACGCGCTGAAACGATATTTGAAAAGCCTTCCTATCGCCATTCCATCCGCCACCAACGCTGCCTCATTCCGGCAGATGGTTTTTTTGAGTGGATGGATGTGAAGAAGAAAAAGTATCCGCATTATATCTATCTCAAACAGCATTTGTTGTTTTGCTTTGCCGGCATTTATGCATCCTGGACAGATCGTGAAACGGGAGAGCATATCGACAGTTTCTCCATCGTTACCTGTGAAGCAAATCCCATGATGGCACGTATTCACAACCTGAAGCAGCGCATGCCCGTTATTCTCGCTCCGCAGCAGTATCATGATTGGCTGCAGCCAGAATTATCACAGGAAGCCATTACCGCTTTGTTGCAGCCTTATCCCGAGCATGCAATGGAAAATCATACCATTGTAAAGCTGATCACTTCACGCAGTAGTTCCAGCAATGTACCCGAAGTGATGGCACCGTATCATTATTCGGAATTCAATACGCTGTTTTAAGCGGTTTATTCGTACAACAGATGTGCAGCGGTTGCTTGCTGCCACAACGGTATCGCCGTATCGATAGGTTGCTGTGACAGCATTTGCTCAAAACTATTGGAAAAGCCAAGGAGTCGATCGAGGTGGCCGCTGCCTGAAGGGTTGGCGCGCGTTGGATACGTAGCTTCTGTAATATGTTGCGGATACAATGCGGCCAGGGTTTGCAGCATCACAATGCCGCTGTGTACGGGACGAAAATTTTTTTTGTCGGTAATGCTGCATCGGATGCCTTCGCAGGATGTTCCTGCAAATCGTCCCGACTGCGGTACAAAACCTACTGCTTCAAAAGCAATCCCTTCCAAGCCACACTGGTTCAATGCTTCGCACAGTGCTTCTCCGCTGATCCAGGGTGCGCCCATTTGTTTGAATGCATATTCCGTGCCTCTTCCTTCCTGTATGTTGATGCCTTCCCATAAGCAGGTGCCGGGATACAGCAACGCTGTTTCGAGATCGCGTATGGCAGGAGATGTTGGTACGAATTCAAGTTGCGCGTCTTCCATATCCTGCATTCGGTTCCAACCACGACATGCAATTACATCCAACTGTAGTGAAGGCATTCTGTTAGCAGCAAAATACAATGCAAGCTCACCGGTGGTGCAGCTGTGGCGGATTGGCATGCGCCAGCGACCGATAAAGGAACTGCAGCAACTTTCATCTAAGAAAGGACCTTCCGCTTTTTTCAGATCTCCGCCGATGGGATTGGGCCGGTCGAGTACAACCAACTGCTTTCCGGATTGCATGCAGGCTTCCATAACATAGGTGAGCGTCCACAGGTATGTATAAAAACGAGAACCCACATCGGGAATATCATAGAGCACTACGTCAACATCCGACAGGTCGCTTTCCGATGGCATGAGTTTTTCACTATAGAGCGAAACCACAGGTAAGCCCGTCAATGCATCTTTTCCGTGTGCCTGAAAAGCACCATCTGCCCCTGTGGCCTGCAGTCCGTGCTCCGGTCCAAACAATTTTTTGAGTCTGAATCCTTGCTGTTGCAATGCAAACCGCGTGGAGACACCTTCATTGGTTTTTGCAACATCATTCGTAACCAGGGCGATGCTTTTGTTTCGCAACAAAGCAGTTTTATCAGCAAGCAATACATCAATCCCGTTTTGGAAGAATGCTTCTTTTGTGAACATAGGTTAAAGTTAGGCATAAACATCATGGTTGGGTATGCGCTTGAGTGCGTGGTATTTGATAAATATGAATTTCATATCTAATTGTAAAGTGAAAAATTCCTTTTTACCGGGTGGGCAAACATTTGTTTCTTTATACCTATACAAATTTTTATCATGCGCTATCTTTCTTTTATCCTCAGCCTGCTCGTTTTTCATGCCGCAATGGCTCAGAGCAAATACGATCACCGGCAGGCCTTTCATCCCTTTTTCTATCCGCAGAGCGGCAACACCTTCCGCAGTGCCAGCGGTGAACCCGGCAAGGCATATTGGCAAAACAGGGCCGATTACCAAATCAACGCAACCCTCGATCCAACCAATCATCGTGTGAGTGGCGCTGTACGGATTACCTATACGAATCAGAGTCCCGATGATTTGCGCTTTCTCTGGCTGCAGCTCGATCAGAACATTTACAAAAATGATTCGCGTGGCACATTCACTACTACTGCGCAGGGTGGCCGTTGGGCGAACGCATCCTATACAGATGGTTATCGTTTAACATCGGTGAAGCTTGAAATGGATGGTAATACAACGGTAGTTCCTTATGAAATCATTGATACGCGCATGCAGGTATGGCTGCCTGCAGCACTGAAAAGTGGTGGTGGACAACTAACGCTCAGTATGGAATATGATTTTACTGTACCTGAGTATGGCACTGATCGCATGGGCCGGCTAAAAATGAAAAGAGGATGGATTTATGAAATTGCTCAGTGGTTTCCGCGCATGTGTGTTTATGATGATGTGCAGGGATGGAATACACTTCCTTATGTAGGACAGGGAGAGTTTTATCTCGAATACGGGGATATTGATTATACCATTACAGCACCCTCTTCCCTGATTGTGGTAGGAAGTGGTGAGCTGCTGAATCCGCAGGATTGTCTAACACCACTGCAGCAACAGCGACTTTCACAAGCACGCAGCAGCGATCAAACCGTAGTGCTGCGCACTGCATCGGAAGTAAACGATGCAGGCTCGCGCCCCCAGGTGCCACAGCTTACCTGGAAATTCAAATGTGCTAATACTCGTGATGTTGCCTGGGCAGCTTCCGAAAGTTTTATCTGGGACGCAGCACGCATCAATCTGCCTTCCGGAAAAACGGCATTGGCAATGTCGGTTTACCCGGAGGAGAGCGCAAAGCAGCGTAATGGAAACGACTGGCGGAGATCAACAGAATACACCAAAGCATCCATTGAATTTTATTCTAACTACCTATACGAGTATCCCTATCCCGCAGCCATTAATGTAGCCGGTATTGTAGGAGGTATGGAATATCCCGGTATTGTTTTTTGCGGTCATGCTGCTGCCGGGCAAAGTTTATGGGGCGTAACCGATCATGAATTTGGTCATGCCTGGTTTCCGATGATTGTTGGCAGCAATGAAAGAAAATATGCGTGGATGGACGAAGGGTTTAACACTTTCATCAATACCCTTTCCTCTGCAGCATTTAATAAGGGCGAGTATAAAGAAGATGAGGGGATGCTTGCGGGAATGGCGTCTTCTGTATTTAACGACAAGATGGATGCGCTCCTTAATACGCCGGATGTAATTCAGCAAGTCAATTTGGGCGTAGCGGCTTATTTCAAACCCGGTATGATGTTGCATGTATTGCGTAATGAAGTGCTGGGGGCAGAACGTTTTGATCGTGCTTTGAAAGAATATGTCCGCCGCTGGGCATTTAAGCATCCTACACCTTGGGATTTCTTTCACACCATTGAAAATGTGAGCGGTGAAGATCTGGCTTGGTTTTGGCGGGGCTGGGTATTTGAGCGCTGGAAAATTGATCAGGCCGTTACAGATGTGAAGTACGTAAATGCAAGATCAGGCGATGAAGCGCGGATTACCTTGCAGTTGCTGGAGCAGATGCCCATGCCGGTAACCTTACTGCTGGTAGATGTAAAAGGGCGTAAGGAAAAAGTGAAACTGCCTGTTGAAATATGGAGTCGCGGCGATACCTATGTATTTAGCTGGAAGACAAAATCGGCACTGAAAGAAGTGATCATTGATCCGGATATGCGATTGCCCGATATCAACCGTGAAAACAACAAATGGGTTAAATGAGCGCTTTGTAAAAGAAAAGCGCAACTTTGCAGCGTATGATGCATGATATTATTAAAGAGATTCAAGATTTATTTAAAAGTCAAACCGGCAGCGAGGCTATTACGGTAGAAAAGCTTCCGCAGTCGGGCAGTGATCGTCAGTATTATCGCGTGCAGGGAGCTGCAACCAGCATGATTGCTACGTATAACCTGAATTTACGTGAGAACGAAACCTTTCTCAAATTCACGGAGCATTTTAAAAAAATTGGCTGTCCTGTACCGCTTGTTTACCTCACCAACGGCGAGGGAAGTATTTACTTACAGGAAGACTTGGGCGATACATCTTTGTTGCATGCGCTTGAGCAGCAGGGTCAAAACGATGCGGTGTATCAGTTGTTTCAGCAAAGCTTGAAAGCGCTGGCGCATATGCAGATTCGCGGGCATGAAGGCTTTGATTACGCATGGTG
>CAZDGV010000001.1:9651-220630 GCA_964505195.1 uncultured Chitinophagaceae bacterium | reverse complement strand
AAGCGCTGGCGCATATGCAGATTCGCGGGCATGAAGGCTTTGATTACGCATGGTGTATTACTTCCAAAGAATTCGGAAAGCAAGCTATTCTTGCCGATTTGCTTTATTTCAAATACTATTTTTTAGATACGCTGAAGATACCTTACGACAAAGAACAGCTGATTGAAGATTTTGAAGCACTCAGTACCTATCTCAGTCATGTAGATCATAAGTACTTCATGTTTCGCGATTTCCAAAGTCGCAATATCATGGTGAAAGAGCAGGAAGTTTTTTTCATCGATTATCAGGGTGGTATGCGTGGTGCCTTGCAGTACGATGTGGCTTCCCTGCTGTGGCAGGCAAAAGCAGAACTTTCCGATTCCTGGAAGAACAATCTGTTAGAATACTATATGGATTGTGTGCAGGAAGTGCTTGGCCGGAGTATCGACCGTATTCGATTTGTAAGTCAGTATAACGGATATGTACTCATCCGCCTGTTGCAGGTATTGGGGGCTTATGGTTTCAGAGGGCTTTTTGAACGCAAAGCACATTTCTTAACCAGCATACCGCTTGCATTGCGCAACCTGCGCTGGTTTTTACAAAACAAACAAGTGGGTATTGTAGTGCCGGAGTTTGAACGATTGCTGCAATTGATTGTGGAGGATGAAATTATACATCGCTTTGAACCGCTTCGTGCCGATGACAGTACGCCTCTGCTAGTACGTATCAATAGCTTTTCATTTAAGAAGGGCGTACCGCAAGATGAATCGGGCAATGGTGGCGGCTTTGTGTTTGATTGCAGAGGTATTCATAATCCCGGTCGCTACGATGAGTATAAGCAACTTACCGGCCGCGATAAGGAAGTGAAAGATTTTCTTGAACAGCGTACGGAAATGAATGTGTTCCTCAACGGCATCTACAATATTGTAGATATCACCGTGGAAGATTATATGAGGCGCGGCTTTGAAAGTTTGCAAATCAGTTTTGGCTGTACCGGCGGTCAGCATCGAAGCGTATATGCGGCAGATGCGCTCACCCGCTACCTACGCAATAAGTACGGTGTAAAAATTTTGCTGCAGCACCGCGAGCAGGCCATTACCGAGCAGAAAGGTTTTTAAAACATCGCATTCATGGCATTCCATCCATTCAAAAGCATTGAGCCACATGCATAATTCACTCAGCGGCCTGCGGGCCATGATTTTCGCAGCAGGACTGGGTACCAGGTTTAAACCCTGGACAGATCAGCATCCCAAAGCCCTTGCGTTGGTAAACGGCAAGTCGCTGTTACAGCGAAACATTGAATATTTGCAGCAGTACGGCATTACAGAAGTAGTAGTGAATGTGCATCATTTTGCCGATCAAATCGTTTCTGCCGTTGAAAAGAACAATGGTTGGGGTAGTAAAGTATTTATCAGCGATGAAACAGGTGAAGTGCTCGAAACGGGTGGTGGCTTAATGAAAGCAAGACATTTGTTGGAAAGCGATAAGCCTTTTGTAACAATCAATGTGGATATTCTCACAAATCTGAATTTAAACTTGCTCTATCATTATCATCAGCAACACAAGCCGCTGATATCTTTCGCTGTAACGAATAGAACCACTTCGCGTTATTTGCTTTTTGATGATGCGGATCGTTTATGCGGATGGAAGAATACCAAAACGGGAGAGGAGCGGATTGTTTTACAAAAGGATACACTCATACCCAAGGCGTATAGTTGTGTGGTGGTATTTGAGTCGCAGGTTTTTTCGCTTATTCGTCAGCAGGGCAAATTCTCGCTCATTGAAAGCTATCTTGATCTTGCACCCGCTCATTCTATTCTTGGATATGATCACAGCGGGGATGTACTGGTAGATGTAGGCAAGCCCGAAAGCGTAGCGGTTGCTGAGCAATATTTTAAATAGGCCTAATGACTTTTGGCTTCTTTCTAAATGCTACACTTTTACATAAATCTTTTTCTTGTCCATCCAGTAGCAGATGCCCCAGTAAAAAATGATCATGCTCAAGGCATAAAACAGGGATCCGTTTTCAGGAATGCCCGGAATGAGTTTGCATACCTTGTCGTAATACCATCCAAACGGACTGAGATATTTGGGAAGTCCTTCCGCATTCACTCCATTGGGAATGCGTATCAGTGCCAGCGTGCGTGGCAGTAATCCGCTGAGAACGAAAATAAACAGCGGATTCTTTCCGAACACATTGAAAAAGGAGCTGAGCCATCCCCTTGCTTTGCGCAACTCAATGAAATAAATCATCAGTGCAATTGTTATAATGGCCAGTCCGGTTGTGTAAGCGGTGTAAGAGCTGGTCCATATTTTTTTATTGATCGGGAACGACATATCCCATAAGTACCCCGTAAGCGTGAGTGCCGTACCGGCAACAAATAAGCCCGTCAGCATTTCATACATGCCCGTTTGCCCGTCTTTGGCTGTTTGTGTTCCTTTTTGGAAAATGTATTGTCCTACTAAATATCCCAGTATTACCTGCGCCACTGCGGGCATGGTGCTTGCCAGTCCTTCCGGATCAAAAACGGTACCTTCTCCTTTATACATATGATTGCCGCCGAGCAACCACTTATCTATATTGGTGCCAAACCAACCTTGCAAACTGTAGGGATCACCGGGGGTGCCCAGCCAAAGGCAGAGTAGCCAATAGCTTAGCAACAGGATACCGGCTGCAACAAAGCTGCCGCGTATTTTAAAGTAATAAATGAGGATCGCTGCAAAAAAATAACAGAGGGCAATGCGCTGCAATACGCCCATGATGCGGAGGTTTTCAAATGTTTTGAATACGAGGGCATCATTGCTCCATTTCACAAAAGGACTCCAGTGTAGCATTAGTCCGATCAAAAAGATGAGCAGGGTTCTTTTGCTTACTTTTTTCCAGAAAGCAGCTTGTCCGGATGCTTCCAGGCGCGGCATCACAAAGGCCATAGCGTTGCCCACGGCAAAAAGAAAAAAGGGAAATACCAGATCAGTGGGGGTGCAGCCATGCCAGGGGGCATGTGCCAGCGGCGGGTAAATATGCGACCAGGAGCCGGGATTGTTTACCAGTATCATTAGCGCTACGGTGGCACCACGGAAAACATCTAGCGCAAAAAAACGTTGATTCACAGGCAATGTTTTGGGTGCCTAAATGTAGCGCATCCGCCTAATATTTCATCGTGGCACCCGAATAACCCTTTTTCGGCAGAATGGCAGGAGTTCAGTTTTTTACTGCTTTTCGTGCAAGTAAGAATGCTTTTTCGTTCAACAAGGGAATAAATCTCAACTAGTTAAACTCGTTGTTTCCATATATTTGTAGCAGTTGTAATTCATTAACCTGAATTTCATGCTGATCACGAAAAATCCTATATCCAACTTTCTTTTGATGCAGGTTCAATCTTGCGATGCATGTACATCAAAGCAACAGGCATATCTGCCGTATTGCTTTTTTCATGAAAAACCGGGTGCGACAAACAATGGGTTTGTTGCACGATAAAAGTGAAACGCCGACATGAGTGAAGAAAAAAAATGGTATGCGCTCTATACGCGCCCGCGTTGGGAAAAAAAAGTAAATGATTTGCTCACCCGCAAAGGGATGGAGGCTTATTGTCCGCTGAATCGCGTTCGTCGTCGCTGGACCGACCGCACAAAAATTGTACAGGTCCCGCTTTTTACCTCTTATGTTTTTGTAAATATCACCGAAGCTGAAAAGGGAGAAGTGCGTTTTACCGATGGCGTGGTAAACTTTGTTTACTGGGAGCGGAAGCCCGCGATTATCCGAAATGAAGAGATCGAACTCATCAAAAAGTTTCTGCGCGATTATGAAGATGTGGAGGTGCGTCCCTTAACACTAACAGAAGGTCAGCGCGTGCGCATTAGAACGGGTGTGATGATGAACAAAGAAGGGGTGGTAGTACAAATCAAGAATAACCGCGCCGTTGTGGTGATTGAAAGTTTGGGATATGAACTTGCCGCACAATTCGAAAAAAGAAATCTGGAGCCTGTATAAACCCGGGTCTTGTTTGCTGAACGGCATTGTTAGCAGTCGCCGTTAAATACCTTAACTTGCTTTTCGGTTATTTCCTAAAGTATTGGTATTCATCTTAAGTTTTTGTTTTCATGCAAAGCCCTGTTCGCTTTTTACTGGTAGGCTGTGGCGCCATTGGTAATCGCCATGCGCAACTAGCTGCTGAAAAAGGTGTGTTGGTTGCAGTTTGCGATACAGACGAAAAGCGTGTGCGGAGTTTTAGTAAAAAATGGTCTTGCTACGGATACACTTCCATCTGTGAAATGTTGCGCAGTGAAAAAGCAGATGTTTTGATTGTATGCACGCCAAACGGATTGCATGCAGCGCATAGCGTTGCCGGTTTGCGTGCAGGTTTGCATGTATTATGCGAAAAACCCATGGCCATTCGTTTGGCAGATGCAAAACGCATGAATGCAGCAGCGGCGAAAGCAGGCAAGCATTTGGTAATTGTAAAACAAAATCGATTTAATCCGGCCGTAACCGCAGTGAAGCGCCTGCTCGATAAAGGCCGCTTAGGTGCTATCAGCAGCATACAGATCAATGGTTTCTGGCACCGCGGTCCGGCATATTATGGGCAAAGCAGTTGGCGCGGAACCCTTGCACTGGATGGAGGTACGCTGTTTACGCAGTTTAGTCATTTTGTGGATTTGCTCTACTGGTTTTTTGGTGCCGTTGAAAAAGTGCAGGGCTGCCTAGCCAATCAATTACATCAGCAACAAATTGAAACAGAAGATACCGGTGTGTTTTCTTTTCTCACGCAAAAGGGTGTACCGGGCAGTTTTCATTATTCTGTGAACAGTATAAAATCCAACTTTGAAGGTTCGCTTACCATACTGGCTGAAAAAGCAACCATCAAAATCGGCGGCTCGTATCTCAATACCATAACTTACCAGCAGCCTAAACTGATTAAAAGCAAGCTGCTTGCCACAACAGTTAAACCCAATCGCTATAAGGGATACGAAGGATCCATGAGCAACCATGATAAAGTGTATGATGAATTCATAGCGCTCTTAGGTGGGAAAAAGCATTTACATGTATCCGGAGCAGAAGGCATGGAGACAGTGCGTATGATCGAGCAGTTTTACAAAGCAGCAAAAAAATAGATATCAACGGCGTTACTTCTGTTATGTGCGTCGTGAAAAAATAGTAGATATTTGTTTTGATAAAATTCTGCACTCTCCTTTATGAAAAATCATTTTCAGCTGCGCGAAGCGCAGATCCGTGATATTGAAGTGGGAGAAGCAGTGGTGATTGTTGCTCCCTGTAATTTGTATGAATGTAAGTTGGGCGATCATTGCTTTGTAGGTCCGTTCACCGAAATTCAAAAGGGCGTAACCGTGGGGCATCGTACCCGTATTCAAAGCCATAGTTTTATTTGCGAAGGGGTAACGATTGGCGACGACTGTTTTATTGGTCATGGCGTGATGTTTATCAACGATCGCTTCAATGATGGAAAGCCCGCCGGTGGCGACCGTTCAAAATGGGAGCAAACGCATATTGGCAATCATGTATCCATCGGCAGTAATGCCACCATTTTACCGGTTCATATTTGTGATCATGCAGTTATTGGTGCAGGAGCCGTTGTTACCCAAAGTATTCTTAGTCCAGGTATTTATGCAGGCAACCCGGCAAAACGAATTGGGCCGCTTCCAGAGGCAGACCGATAAAAATATTTTGAGCCCACGGCATGTCCCTTTTTTCAGACAAAATGCCTGTTTTTAGCAAGAAAATCGATAAAATGCTACAGATCACCGACTTAGGGTTGTTTTTGAATTTGAATTTTGTTTAACTTCATCACAACGAATTTGTGAGAAAGAGCTAATAATCAAATGTTTGTCTGAATTTCGTAAACAAAGCCTTTCTTTCTTTTGTAATAGATCCGAATGAACAAGTTCACGATCAAAGACCTAGAAAACCTAAGCGGTATTAAGGCCCATACCATTCGTATTTGGGAGCAGCGTTACAGTTTTTTGCGTCCCCAGCGCACGGCCACCAATATTCGCTATTACAGCAATCAGGAACTCAAAACCCTGCTCAATATTTCTTTATTGAATAAATACGGTTATAAAATTTCGCATATCAACCGTATGAACAATGAAGAGCTGCGCGATAAAATACTTGCACTTTCAGGAGCGCAGGCACAGCAGGAGCGGATCGTAAATGATTTGATACAAAACATGATTGATCTGAATACGGAAGATTTTGAAGACGTGTTGGATCAGTATATTGTTGCACGCGGAATTGAAAAGACCATCACGCATATTATTTTTCCGTTTTTGGATCGCATAGGCATATTGTGGGTTACCGATCATATCAATCCTGCGCAGGAACATCTTATAACGAATATCATTCGACAAAAGCTAATTGTAGGCATCGAAAGCATTTCAGTGCCTTTCAATTTAAAAACCAAGGTATTGCTCTTCCTTCCCGAAAATGAGCACCATGAATTGGGTTTGCTGTTTCTGAATTACATGCTAAAGAGCAGAGGTGTTAAAACCATTTACCTGGGTGCGAATGTGCCTCTGGCAGATGTGGAATTTGTAGTGAATATCAAACAGCCCGATTATCTCTACACGCATTTAACTACAGTGATGAAGGAATTTAATTTTGAGAAATTCCTGCTTTCTTTCAAGCATCGCATTGCAAAAACACCCTTGCTGATTTCCGGATTGCTTAGTCAAACCTATACCGATGAAGCGCCTCATTCCAATATTCAGTTCCTGAAATCACTGGCCGATGTAAATACGTTTATTGCCAACCTGAAGTAGGTTTTTGTTCAGTTTATCCCTCTTTTTTACCGGTTTCTCATCTACAGTTCTGGTTTAATTTATTGCCCTTTTTGGCAGTAATGTATTGATAATCAATGTTTTAATTACTTTCAGCCAGTTTGTTTTATCTTTTTATCAAAAAATTAAACATTTAATTGGAAAGCTGCGGTTATTGTGTTTAAATTTGATATCATTTTCATTAAACAAGTTTCTATGTCAACCGCAGAATTCAACCAGTTGCTGATGAACAATACAGAGTTCCTCAAGCCATTTGCTTTCACCTTAACGCGGGATAATGAAACCGCCAAGGATCTTTTACAGGAAACAATGTACAGGGCATTGGCAAACCAGGAAAAGTATAATGTAGGCACCAACATCAAAGCATGGCTTTATACCATCATGCGTAATATTTTCATTAATAATTATCGCAGACGCGTAAAGCAAAACACCATCTTCGATGCAACGCCGAATGAATTCTTTCTCGACTACCAGCAGGCAACGGTTGTGAATCATGCTGAATCTGCATTGCGCATGAAAGAAATTACGCAGGCGCTTCATAACCTGCCTGAAATTTTCAAAAAGCCCTTCATGCTTTATTTTGAAGGGTTTAAATACCATGAAATTGCTGATATGCTTCAGGAGCCACTGGGCACCATCAAAAGCAGAATACACTTTGCACGCAAATTGCTGAAAGAACAGATTACCCGTTACTGATGCAGCCAAACCTTGTTTTTACAATGCGGACCTTAAAAGCTTTTGCTTATCCGTATCTTACCCTTTCATCTTTTTAATGCGTACTATCGGATGAAGAAAAATGCATTGGTTATAGGTGCCGGATTTGCCGGACTCTCAGCTGCGAGTTTTTTAGCAAGAGATGGTTGGAATGTTACTATGCTGGAACAGCATAACATTCCAGGTGGCAGAGCACGCAAAATGGAAGTGAATGGTTTTACATTCGATATGGGTCCCAGCTGGTATTGGATGCCTGATGTATTTGAACGCTATTTTCAGCAGTTTGGAAAAAAAGTATCCGACTATTATCAGTTACAACGCCTAGATCCATCTTACCGCGTTTACTTTCCAAACGATGCAATGGATGTTCCCGCCGATTATGCGAAGCTGAAGCAGCTGTTCGATCAGATTGAGCCGGGCAGTAGTTTGGCTTTGGATCGTTTCATGGAGGAAGCTGCCTACAAATATCAAGTGGGCATCAATAAACTGGTATTTAAACCAGGGCAATCACTGCTCGAGTTTGCAGATATGGAACTTGTACGCGGTGTATTTCGTCTCGATGTATTCCAATCGATCAGCAAACATGTTCAAAAGCATTTTAAAGATTCCAGACTGCGCGAGCTGATGGAATTTCCCGTACTCTTTTTAGGGGCATTGCCTCAGAAAACACCGGCACTTTATAGTTTAATGAATTATGCAGATGTACAGTTGGGTACTTGGTATCCCATTGGCGGCATGTATAAAATTGTGGAAGCAATGCAAAGCGTTGCTGCAGAGCTGGGCGTAACATTCCTTTTTAATCATCCGGTTGAGCGCATCAATGTGAAAGATGGTCGCGCTGTTTCTGTTACTGCTGCTGGAAAGGAATTCACAGCTGATGTAATTATCAGCGGGGCCGACTACCATCATACCGAAACATCGCTCTTGCCTACATCCTATCGCAGCTATAGCGATCAGTATTGGAACACCCGCGTGATGGCACCATCCTCTTTACTGTATTATGTGGGACTGAACAAACGTTTGAACAATGTTCCGCATCATACCCTTTTCTTCGACACCGATTTTTCGGTACACGGAAAAGAAATTTATACCACCCCGCAGTGGCCATCCGATCCGCTTTTTTATGTGAGTGCCACCACGGCTACCGATGCATCGGGGGCACCAGCAGATCATGAAAATCTTTTCTTTTTAATACCCATCGCTGCCGGCTTGGAAGGTGATACTGAGGAGCTGCGTGATCGCTACTTCGACCGTATTCTCGAACGTTTTGAAAACAGAACCGGTAATCGTATCCGCGATGCCATTGTTTACAAAAAATCCTTCGGCGTAAGCAATTTCAAGGATGATTATCATGCTTTTAAAGGAAATGCCTACGGTTTAGCGAACACTTTGCTGCAAACAGCTGTTTTAAAACCTTCGCTGCGTAGTAAAAAGGTGAAGAATTTGTTTTATACGGGGCAGCTTACGGTGCCCGGACCAGGGGTGCCGCCCAGTTTAATCAGCGGAGAAGTTGTAGCGAAGCAAATAAATCGATATTTTTAACGTCTGCCATTTCATGTACTGTTTATGATGCAACTCTTTCACCAGGTAAGCCAGTTTTGCTCCCGTCATACAACGGAGCAATACAGCACATCCTTTTCATCGGCTATTCGCCTGCTGCATGAAGAGCTGCGTCAGCCCATCTATAACATTTATGGTTTTGTGCGTTTTGCGGATGAAATTGTAGATACCTTTCACGACCAGGATAAAAATGAGCTGCTGGCCGATTTCAAGCGCCAGACATACGATGCCATTGAGCGCGGTATCAGTCTTAATCCGATACTGCACAGTTTTCAGCTTACCGTAAATCATTATAAAATTGATCATAACCTAATTGAAGCTTTTTTCAGAAGCATGGAAATGGATCTGAATAAATTCAGTTACAACCAGCAAGGTTATGAGGAATATATTTACGGCAGTGCCGAAGTGGTTGGTTTGATGTGCCTCTATGTGTTTTTGAATGGGGATGAAGCAAAATATCAAACACTCAAGCCCTATGCGCAGTCGCTGGGTGCCGCATTTCAGAAAGTAAATTTCCTGCGCGATCTCCGTGCCGATTTCAAACAACTGAACCGTACTTATTTTCCGGGACTCGATTTCGCGCGCTTCAGCGAAGCGGATAAAATGTCTATTGAACAGGATATTCAAAAAGATTTTGATCAGGCCTATGCAGGCATTCTGCAATTGCCTTTGAAAGCTCGTTTCGGAGTATATGTGGCGTATAAGTATTACCTCTCGCTGTTCAAAAAAATCAAACGTCTGGAGCCCGATACCATCATGGAACAGCGTATTCGCATTCCCAGCTACGGCAAAGCCATGATTCTTGTACGTGCGGGCATTCGCAGCCAATTGAATATTCTCTAAACAATAAACCTTCATGCAGGAATTGATTCTTGTGAATGAGCAGGATGTGCCCATTGGTGTAATGGAGAAAATGGAAGCGCACCAAAAAGGGCTGCTGCACAGGGCTTTCAGTGTTTTTCTGTTCGACCATGCCGGTAATATGCTGCTGCAGCAGCGTGCCGATTCAAAATATCATAGTCCGGGTTTATGGACCAACGCTTGTTGCAGTCACCCGATGCCGGGAGAAGACACCCTTTCCGCAGCACATCGACGCGTGCAGCAGGAACTGGGCATAGCAACACCGCTCAAGTCTGCCTTTCAGTTTACCTATCGTTCCGGTTTCGACAACGGACTCATTGAGCATGAATACGATCATGTATTTGTTGGTCAATATGAAGGTGCGTTTCATCCTGATCCGTTGGAAGTGAAGGCCATTACTTATGAAAGCATGGAAACAGTGCGTACTTCTTTAAAGATTGCACCTGAGCAATATACCGTTTGGTTTAAAATTGCTTTTCCTTTGCTGGAAGAATGGATGCACAACCATCCTTTTTGAAGATTGCTTCAATCAGAAATTATTTCATGACCAATCGTTTTTCTATACAAAATCGCAAAGCCATTGTTATTGGTAGCGGTGTGGCTGGTATGGCCAGTGCTATTCGACTGGCAGTGATGGGCTTTGAGGTAAATGTGTATGAACGGAATGCTAGTCCGGGCGGCAAGCTCACGTTGATAGAAAAAGATGGCTACCGTTTTGATGCGGGTCCGTCCTTATTTACGCAGCCGCAAAATATAGAAGCACTTTTTGAACTGGCAGGGGAGGACATGCAATCTTATTTTCGTTATCAATCCGTTCCGCTTTCCTGTCGCTATTTTTATGAAAGCGGTAAAACCGTGAATGCTTACACCGATAATGAAGCGCTTTGCGCAGAGTTGCAGGAAAAATTGGGCGAGGACCCTGCAACTGTAAAACGCTATTTGTCTGATGCCGCATCGGTGTATGATGCTATTGGAAGCATCTTTTTGAATTACTCTTTGCACAAACCCGAAACCTGGCTTCATCGCCGCATACCTGCGGCACTCAAGCGCGTACGATGGCCCTATCTTTTCAGCAGCTTGCATGCATTCAACCGCACACGCTTTCGCAATCCTGAAACGGTGCAACTCTTCGATCGCTTTGCCACCTACAACGGCAGCGATCCATAT
Organism: uncultured Chitinophagaceae bacterium; assembly: GCA_964505195.1. Classification (GTDB taxonomy): domain Bacteria; phylum Bacteroidota; class Bacteroidia; order Chitinophagales; family Chitinophagaceae; genus CAZDGV01. The sequence continues at coordinate 209,554 of CAZDGV010000001.1, read as the reverse complement.
CAAACACCCGGTATGATGAGTTTGATTCCGCACCTTGAATTGAATGAAGGCACCTTTTATCCCGAAGGAGGAATGATCAGCATTACCGAAGCATTGTATCGGCTGGCCATAAAAAAGGGTGTTACCTTTCATTTCAATACACCCGTGCAGCGCATTGTGCATCAGTCGGGCAAAGTGCAGGGCGTAATGGTAAACGATGCTTTTGAATCTGCACCGGTGGTGGTGAGCAATGCCGATGTATATTTCACCTACCGCAACTTGCTGCAAGATGAGGCAGGTACGCGCCGCGTACTCCGTCAGCAGCGCAGCTGTAGTGGTATGATTTTTTATTGGGGCATGAATCGGAGCTTTCCGGAATTACATCTGCACAATATTTTTTTCAGTCGCAACTACCACGATGAGTTCAATCATATTTTCGGAAAGGGTACTTTGTACCACGATCCAACTGTGTATGTAAATATTACTTCTAAAATGGAAGCGATGCATGCACCGCAGGGTGGTGAAAACTGGTTCTTGCTCATCAACGCGCCCTCCAACAGCGGACAGGATTGGGAAACTCTCCGCCGGCAGCTGCGGCAACAGGTTGTTGAGAAGCTGAGTAATCGTTTGGGAACAGATATTGCTGCTGCCATTGCTGTGGAGGAATACCTCGATCCCATTCGGATAGAGGCCAATACGGGTGCTTATCAGGGTGCGTTGTATGGCACCAGCAGCAACAGTCGCATGGCAGCTTTTTTGCGTCATGCCAATTTTAAACGAACCATAAAAGGGTTGTATTTATGCGGCGGAAGTGTACATCCCGGCGGTGGCATACCTTTGTGTTTTAAAAGTGCCGGTATCGTATCCGATCTGGTTAAGCAGGATTTCGCCCAACATTAAAATGACCTCGTATCGCTTTCAACATATTAACCGACAGCAAATTGCCACCGGCATCAGTATATTTTTTCATGCCATAGGATTGTTTGGTATGCTTTATGGTGATCAGGCGTTGTTTGCATCGCTCACGCCCTTTAATCTTTTGCTTTCTGCAGGCTTGCTGGTATGGGCACAGGAAGAAAAAACAATCGGATTTTTGTTCTTCTTCATATTGTGTTTTTTTACCGGCTTCTTTACCGAATATCTTGGTATCAATTATCAGCTTCTGTTTGGAGAATACATATATAAGCCGGCATTGGGATTGCAATTGTACGGTGTTCCCTTGGTGATCGGCATCAACTGGTTCATCATCATTTACAGCACAGGCAGCTTTGTGCAGCGCTTGCTCGATAAAGTATGGAATATGCTGGCAGGAGAAGCCCTGAGTGCACGCAGCGGTGTTGGCTTTTTCTCCGTAATCCTCGATGGGGCTTTGATCGCCACGCTGTTCGACTGGATTATGGAGCCCGTAGCCATTCAGCTCGGCTAGTGGCAATGGGCAAACGACGGAAGCATACCCATGAAAAATTATTACAGCTGGTTTTTTGTAAGTGCTTTTTTGCTGTTTTTTTATAAGCGCCTTGCTTTTCCCAAACCCAACCATTTCGCTGTAAATTTGTTCTTGATACAGTTTATGTTTTTTCTCATTTTACGTTCCATGTTATGACGCTCGCTTTATATATATTACTTACGCTTTTGGTATTCGTTGCCATGGAAGGCATCACCTGGCTAACCCATCGCTTTGTGATGCACGGATTTTTATGGTATTTGCACCGCGACCATCACCAACCTGAACACGGCTTTTTTGAAAAGAACGATGCCTTCTTCCTCATTTTCGCTATCCCCAGCTGGCTTTGTATTATGCTGGGTTTGCAGCAACAGGTATACTGGGTGGTGAGCATTGGTGCGGGCATTGCCATGTACGGACTCGCCTATTTTTTAGTACACGATATCATCATTCATCAGCGGTTTAAAATTTTCTCCCGCTGGAATAATACGTATGTAAGAGCCATTCGCTGGGCACATAAAATGCACCACAAGCATCGTGGTAAAGAAGACGGAGAGAGCTTCGGTATGCTGATTGTTGCCGCGAAATACTGGGACAAAGTGCGGAGGGAAAAGGAACTTAACCCCAACATATATTAACCATCTTGGATTCCCAGTACACTTATCTGCTGATACATGCTGCTTCGCTTGCGGCACCGCTCGCTTTAAGCTTCGATAAGAAAGTTGCTTTTTATACCAAGTGGAAGTATCTGTTTCCTGCCATGCTCATTCCTGCACTCATTTTTTTGGTATGGGATGAGTATTTTACCCGCATAGGTGTTTGGGGTTTTAGTGAAGCACATACCATCGGCATTAAACTGGGACACCTGCCGCTGGAGGAAGTGCTGTTCTTTTTCACTGTTCCCTACTGCTGCGTTTTTGTGTATGAATGCATTCGCTGTTATTTTCCGCGATTGCAGCAGTCGCGCGCTGCCTCGATCTTTTTACTCACTGCAGGTTTTCTAATGCTCATCTTTGGCATTCTATTCATCGATAAGGCATATACCGGCTATACTTTTGTACTCAACGCTGCATTCATTGCATTGCTGTTTGTATTCAAGCGCTTTTTCATTGGCTTTGATGCGTTTTCTTTTTTGATATCCTACGCAGTCTGTCTGATTCCTTTTTTCATTGTAAACGGTTTTCTTACATCAATTCCTGTAGTACTTTATAATGATGCTGAGAATTTGGGCATACGTATGTTCTCCTTCTTTCCCGCACCCATGGATAACATACCCTTTGAAGATACTTTTTATGGCATGTTACTAATCATGATGAATGTAGCTTTCTTCGAACGTCTGCGTAGCCGAAATGCATGAATAGATATTTTGAAAGGGCTTATGTGTTGCATACAATGGATGCGGTATGCATCCTCGCGAATCCGAACCAGTGTTTAGAAACGCGTTTGAATAAAAACGAATTGTGAAGAATTTTGAGCAGTGGTCTCGTCAGGAATCGAACCTGAATCTGGAGTTCCGGAGACTCCCATACTATCCATTGTACTACGAGACCTGCTATTACAGCGCGTGAAAAATTATTTGAGAAGGCCGCTTGCATTTGCAGCGAAAATTTTCACGGCGATAGCCAGCAAAACTACACCAAAAAACTTTCTAACCGCAATCAGTCCGGCTGCGCCGAGCATGCGCTCAATCCAGGTGAGTGATTTTAAAACGGCATATACAATCATCAGATTAAGTAAGATGCCTATAAGGATTACCAGCTCATTGAAGTTGGCACCCAGCGACATGATGGTAGTTAGTGTTCCCGATCCTGCAATAATGGGAAAGGCAATCGGTACCACCGTTCCGCTTTTGGCATCCTTATCGCTTTTAAAAAATTCATGTCCAAGCACCATCTCCAGCCCCAGAATAAAAATGACAATGGAGCCACCCACTGCAAAGGATCTGCGGTCTAAGCCCAGTATCTGCAGAAAGGGTTCGCCCACAAACAGAAACAACAGCATCAGTGCGCCTGAAATAATCGTGGCCCTGAATGCCCTAATGCCGCCCAGTTTTTCTTTTAAGCCAATCAGCAAGGGTATGGATCCTACGATATCAATCACCGCAAACAAGGTGAAAGTAACAGAAAGCAGTTGGTTGAGGTTGATATCGAAGTTCATATGCTGAATTTTCAACAAAAATAAAGCATCTCCGTAGGGGAGATGCTTTATTGTGATGAACTTTCTTTTACCAATGCAGTCTGATGCCGGCAGTCAGCATCATGGGAATGCTGTTAAAGCCCCTGAGATCAAAGAATTGGGTGTTGGTGATGTTTTGCAGATCGGCAAACAGATTAATTTTTTCACTGGCTTTGTAATCGGCATAAGCATTCAGTAGAAAATATCCGTCCAGCTTTGCATCAGGCCGCTTATAACCCGTTACATCGTAGCGGGCACTTACATATTTTGCAGATATACTGGCCGACCATTTCTCTGCCTTGCTGTACTGCAGTGTTGCATTGGCATGATGGGCAGGGCGGCGCAGCAGGTAGGAATAACTCGTGTCTTTAAACGTAACACGGCTTTGGGTAATTTCATTGCCGCTGATATACGTATAGTTTCCGTTTATGCGGAATCCTTTACCCAGCTCGGCATTCCATTCATATTCCAGTCCGCGTACAAACTGCTGCGGAAAATTGAAATAGCTCCAGTTGTTGTTGTCGAAATCAATACCATTGGTGATTTCTCTGTAGAAATATACGAGCCGATGCCCGCTCTTCTTTTTTTGATATTGCGCACCTACTTCATAGTTGATGCTTTCTTCCGGCTGTAATTCGCGGTTGCCGAAAGCAGAATAGAGCTGATATAATCCGGGTGCTTTAAAGCCGCTGGAAATACTTCCGAATACGCGCCAAGCTTTGTTGAGTGCATAGCTCGGATTAAAAGTGAAGGTTTGGTTGTCGCCGTACTGGCTGTGCCAGTTCAGTCGTCCGCCTAATTCAATATTCAGCTTTTGATTCAGCCCGTTAAATATCAGTGATGTATATACAGAGCGCTGATGAATGGAGGTATCGCTAAAGCCGGTTCGGAACGGACCAAAACTGCTGATGGAGAGATACTGATTGTTGTAGCTTCCCCAGCGATAGTCGGCACCCTGCAGCAACGTAAACCCTTTGCCGAGCGATAAGGTTGCGTATAGTTCTCCGAAATGACTTTTACTGAAAAAATCATCCTGTACATATTTAGAGAAGCCGGAAACATGTCCACTATCGTTCAGAAAGTTTCTTCTGTTTTCACTGTACTGATAGTTACCGGTGATGCTGATCTTTTGCTTTTTGAAGCGAAAGCCAAGCCCCGTCATCATATTGCGGTTGTTGATGGTGAAATCGCGGTCGTCGGTAAAAGCAGAAGCATCTACATCGCTTTTGTAATTGCTGTAGCGTATAAAACTTTGTAAGGAAAGTGCATTGTTTGCCTGATAGCTAAGTTGGGCGCTGGTGCTGTTACCGCGATAGCCATCCGCATCGAAATTTTTGTTGCCGGTGCTGTCGTGCGCGGCGGAAAAGCCACGCGTTTGCAGGCGAGCATATTTGGCCTGGTAGCGCCACTTGCCCGATTTGCCATATGCGTGCAACTGATTGCGCAGGGTGCCATAATTACCACCGGCGAGGGTAGCATCAACATGCAATGGTTTGCTCATATTACTGCGCGTAGTGATGATGTTGATTACACCGGCTACTGCATCGCTGCCGTAGAGCGTAGATTGTGCACCTCTTGCAATTTCTACTCTTTCCACATCGTTGAGCGAAATGAAGTTGAGATCAAATTCATTGTTGATGAATGCAGGATCACCTACAGGAATACCATCCACCAGTACCAGCACCCTGCCACTGGCAGCTCCGCGCATGAATACGGTTTGTACCGTGCCGGCGTTGTTGAGCGCGCCGTTGATGGTAATGCCTGCTTGTTCGTTCAGCACCTGCGACAAGGTTTTTCCGTTGCTTTTTTCAATCACCGATCTGCCGATGACGGAAACGATTTTACCGGTTTGATTTTGTTTCTGTTCCAGCCGGTTGGCGGTAACAATAACTTCATCCATCGATTTTACTGTGGTGTCGCTTTGTGCAAAGGCGTGACTGCCCCACAGAACAGCAGTCACACAAAACATTTTTTTCAGCATAAAAAAAGTTTAAGGTGACTGCTCTCAGAAAAAAAGTGAAGAATGCGGAGATCGATGTTGCGCTGCAGCGCATATCGGAAACCTCATCCCTTGCTTTTTCACCCGAAAGCAAAATGATTGTTCTTGTAAGCGGCAGGTCTTCTGGCTTTTCCGCCTTTTGAACTCCTTCCCATTTCAATTGGTTTTGAAACAGTGGATGCAGCGATTCAAAAGTATGCCTTGCGGCAGCGGATTTACAGCTACGGGGATAGCGCCGGAATTGCACCGGACTTCCCTTTTCATCACGCAGAGCGTGAACCGTTTACATAACAAATGTAGTTTCACGCAGCGAACGCAGGAAAAAATATTGTTCACAGCCTTGTTGATAATCTTTAAAACTTTGCAACGGCGCAGGTTCTAACACATTACTTACTTCCACTGCAGCGCAATGCCTACATAGAAATTTCGCTCGGGTGCCGGATTAAAAAACCTTCCCCCCGTAGCATTGATATCGTTGCCTAAGCTGTACTGCATGTTCAGCAGGTTGTCGCAACCCAGGTAAAACTGAAAACGAAGATGATCGCTCCAGCTTTTACTGGTACCGAGGCGCATGGCTGCAAGGTGATAGGCATCGGCGCGTGCGGTGTTGGCATCGTTTAAAAAAATGGCATCGCAATAGTAATAGGTAAGCTGCAGATAATATCCTTTGGTATGCTGGAGGTTGGCCAGTGCCGATAAAGTATGTGCCGGAACGGAAGGCACCGTTTTGCCAGAGAAATCGTTGTTGCCCTGTTTAAACCGGCCATATCTGAAATGATGAAAGCTGTGGTCGAGGCGGAAATGAAGATTCGATATTTTCTTTTTTGAAAAAATCCAGTACTGCAGCGAAGTTTCCAATCCCTTTTGTTTTACATCCCCTGCATTGGTAAAAAAATCAGCACCGGCTGCATCGCGTCGTTGCACAAGGGCTTGGTTCAGCCGAAAAGCAAAAGCAGTGAAATCGATTTGCAGCAGTTGGTTATTGAAGCGCTTGCTGTACTGCAGCGTAGCTTCCTTGTTCCATCCGTATTCAGCTTCCAGTTCGGTACTAATAGTGCCGGTAGAAGGAAGCAGTTCAGAAATGGTAGGTGGAGAAAAACCACGTGAAAGCGTGGCTAATATTGAAAATGTTTCGGTGATATTTTTCTTCACCGTCATGCGGGGCGCCCATTCGTTCCGATAGCGGCGTTCCTGCTTCAGGATGGGGTAGGTGCTCAGTCGCTGAAACGAAACATCGGTCATATTCATGCTCGCGCCCGTACTCACCATCCATCCGGCTGCAGGTTTAAAATCAATCTGCGCAAAGGCGTGTGCGTTGGTATGCCGAATATCGTCGTTGGTTTGCAGGGTGTCGGGGTTGCCACCACGGTTGCGGAATACCTGTGTGTTGAAATTGCCGCGCTGGTATTCAGCGCCCCATACCAGCTGCAGGGTTTTAGCAGATGATGTGCCGCTTATGGCATTCCATTTGAAAACCGTTCTGCCGCCCATGCCCGGCTCGAGTCGCCGTTCATAATTGCGGATCGCTGCATTGCGTACCTGATTGAATACCCCAAAAAGGGTGGTGCTGTTGGTAAGCGAATGAGTTATTTCATGTTTCGCTGTAATGCCCGCCGTAAAATTCTGCTGATGGATGGATGCGCGTGCATCAACGGCACTGGGAAAGCCCGCTGCTGCCGGTCGTGCGGCACGCCGTTCTCTGTTCATCTCATTGAGCGTAAGTGCACCCGGTGTTTCATACCACAGATCGGTAAACAGTACAGATGCGGAAATGGTTTGTCGCCCTGAACGCTTGAGCTCGGCCGTCCAGGAAAGATTGGTTCTGCGCATGGCCGACTGATCGCGATAGCCTGCTGCGTTGTTATGTGCGAAGCTGAATTGGTTTTTGGCATCTTCTTTTCCAAAACGCATACTGCCAAGGATATTCTGCAGGCCCTCACTGCCGCGAATGTATTCCAGCGAAGCACCCGGCCGCCAGCCATCGAAGCTGTGCATGAGAATCAGTCCGCCCGTGCCCGCACCATACAGTGATCCGGCAGGGCCCTTCACCACTTCGATGCTGCTGAAATTATTAAAAGCAAACTGGTTGAAATAGGTATTGCCGCCTGCATCGGTCATAGGGATATCATTCCAGTACACTTTTACATTGCGTACGCCAAAAGGCGAACGCAGCGAGCTGCCGCGGATATTGATGCGGTAGCTGCCCGGCGATCGTTCTTCCATGCGCACACCGGCAATGGTATTAAAAGCATGTACCAGCGAGGTTTTGTTATAACGGTCGCTGTTGTATCGGTCGATTCTTTTTACCAGGGTTACTGCATCTGCGCTTCGGGTATTTTGTTCAAAAGCCTGTACACTGATTTCTTCCAGCTCAGCAACACTGCTGTCGGGCGTTTCCTGTGCATTCGTATGCAGGAAAGTGAAAATCAAAATAATCAACCATGTACATTTTATGCGCATCAAGTGTAAAGTTATTCATTCGCTTTCAATCGATGTGGCGGCATGCAGCGTAGGATGGAGATTTCCACTACAAAAAACCTAACTTCATCACCTATTTGTTGTGCATGCAAGAACAAAACAAACTCAACCTGTTTTCATTCACCATGATTGTGGTGGGACTGGTGATTGGCATGGGCATTTTTCGAACGGCAGCAACCAGTGCAAGCGATGCCATTGCACCCTCGGTATATTTCAGTGCATGGTTGGTAGGCGGACTGATCGCATTATGCGGTGCCCTTACGTATGCCGAAATCGGAAGCCGCTTTCCCGTTACCGGGGGATATTATAAAGTATTTGCAGAGGCCTATCATCCTAGCATTGCCTTTGCAGTAAACTGTTTGATTTTGGTAAGCAATGCTGCGAGTTTAAGCGGCGTGGCACTGATAGGCAGTGGTTATATTTTAAAATTATTTCCCGGTGTATGGACCGATACGCACAAAGCTTTGTTGAGTTGTGGCGCTATTTTAATTTTTTATCTGATTAATCTGCGCGGACTGCAAATGAGTTCACGCGCGCAGAATATCCTCATGATCATTAAAATCGGTATGATTCTGGTGCTGATCGCCGCATTGTTCTTTCCTGCGCAGTATGCAGAAGCTTCCGCTTCTGTTGCTACTGATACAGCAGCAACGTATTCGTGGACAGACTGGATAAAAAGTTTAGGGATTAGCTTGATCGCCGTTTCTTTTACTTATGGCGGTTATCAACAAACCATCAACTTCGGCAACGATGTAAAAAATCCCGCGCGGAATATTCCCCGTGGCATCTTCATTGGCATTGCTATAATTATTGGATTGTATCTATTAGTGAATTATAGTTATTATCAGCTGGTGGGCTTTGAACGAATGAAAGGAGAAAAAGAAATTGCGTATGTGGTAATCGAAAAAATTTCGGGCGCAGCAGGCGCGGATTTTTTTGCTGCTTTTTTGTTTTTGGGTGTTTTGGCCTATGTAAACGGTTTGCTACTCAGTAATCCGCGTGTGATGTATGCCATGGGCACCGATGGATCATTGCCAAAAGTTTTTGCCGGAGAAAACAAACGAACCGGTGTACTTACTTTTTCACTTACGGTATTTACGGCAATCTGTATGGTCATTCTCTTTTTTGCCCAGCAGTTTGAGCGCATACTTACCTTTTCGATTTTTCTCGATTGCTTTGGTATGATTTTAAGCAGTGCTACCATTTTTTGGTTTCGAAGAAAAACTGCCGGTCTTGATGATCAGGGCATTTATAAAATGAAATGGTATCCGTTGCTGCCGCTGATATTTATGCTTGCTTATGTATTTGTAGGCACCAGCATTGTTATCTCCGATCCACAGGCAGCCATCACGGGTGTTTTGGTGTTATTGGGTTTCGTCTTGATTTATTTTATAGTACCCCGCCGGCGTAAAGGCAATATCAATCCGTTTTAAACGATGCTTATGGATCTTTCCTATCTGTTAAACGAATACGGAGAAGCGCGCAGCGATTATTATAATGCTGTTTCGCCGCCCATCATGCAAACCAGCAATTTCAAATTCAGCAAGGTGGATGCTTTGCGGGATGCTTTTGAAAATGAAATGGGTTCTTATCTCTACAGCAGGGGAGTGAATCCTACCGTTGATATTCTCCGAAAAAAATTAGCCGCACTCGACGGTGCCGAGGATTGTCTGGTTTTCAACAACGGCGCAGCCGCCATCTTCGCTGGCGTGTTGGCCAATGTAAAAGCCGGCGATCATATTGTGAGCGTTGCCCATCCTTATACCTGGGTACAGCGTTTATTTGATGTAATTCTTCCCCGCTTTGGCATTACCACCACGTATGTTACAGGTAAAAATCCGCAGGATTATTTCGATGCTACAACACAGCACACAACTTTTTATTACCTCGAAAGTCCCAACAGCTGGAATTTTGCGCTGCAGGATATCCCAGCCATTGCTGCTTTTGCAAAACAAAAAGGCATTGTAACCCTCATCGATAATAGTTATTGCACACCGCTGTATCAGCAGCCGATTCCTATGGGCATTGATTTGGCCATGCAAACCGCTACCAAATATATTGGCGGGCACAGCGATACGCTCGGTGGGGTATTATGTGGCAGCAAAGCCATGATGAAAAAAATTTTCGACAGTGAATATTTAACCGTTGGTAGCGGCATTCAGCCTTTCAATGCCTGGCTGCTGATACGCGGACTCCGTACGCTTCCGGTTCGCCTTGAGCGGATCAATCAAACCACGCAGCAGGTGGTCGCCTTTGTAAAACAACATCCTGCGGTAAGTGGAATCATTTATCCTTTCGACGAAAGTTTTGATCAATACGCCCTTGCCCAACAACAAATGGGGGCAGCACCCGGGCTGTTTTCTTTTTTCCTGAAAGCCGGCAGCAGGAAACAGATCGTAACTTTTTGTGAAGCCTTGCAACATATCATGATGGCAGTGAGCTGGGGCGGATACGAAAGTTTGCTTTTGCCCAAATGTGCGTCGATGCAGGATGATGCATTTGACGCCAATAATCCGGAGCATGGCATGGTGCGCATGTATGTGGGATTGGAAGATGCTGCCTATCTGATTGCCGACCTGGAGCAGGCATTCCAAAAAGCCTTTCCTGCAGCCGGTTAAACTGCACATTGAGTCATCTTACCCTTCATCCAAAAAACAGGCATTACTGATTTTTTGAATGTATTTTTGCCCGATGAATGCGAAAAATCTAAAAAACACGCTTCTAACCTTATTCATCGTGTTTTTCTCTTTTGGCGTTGCTGCCCAGGATAAATGGGATTTACGCCGTTGTGTGGAATTTGCCGTTGCCAATAATATTCAGGTGCGGCAGGCCGATATTCAGGCAAGACTTGCAGGTATAACCACCGAGCAAAGCAAAGCGAGTCGCTTTCCCACGCTCAATTTCACCAACAACGAAGGTTTGCAGTTTGGTCGTTCCATCGATCCGGCTACCAACCTCTTTACCAATCAGCAAATTAAATTCTCACAATTTCAGCTGGGCTCTAATGTAACGCTGTTCAACTGGTTTTCGCAAAGCAACCAAATTGCAGGTAATATCTTGGAGCAAAAAGCTTCCGAAGCCAATGTTGAGCGACTTAAAAATGATATCTCACTCAATGTGGCAGCCGCTTATTTACAGGCGCTGCTTTCCCGTGAGCGCGTATCCATTAGCAAAGTGCAGTTGAACAATACGCTGGAACAACTTAATAATACACGTAAGCTGGTATTGGCAGGCAGTTTGCCAGAGCTGAATGCAGCCGAGCTGGAAGCGCAGCTCTCGCGCGATAGTAGCGGACTGATTGAAGCGGAGACGGCCTATTTCACCAATCTGCTTCAAATGAAGCTGGTGATGAATATGGATCCTGCATTGCCGCTCGATTTGGATGCGCCCCCTGTTGAACGTATTCCGGTAGAACCCATTGCTACCCTCGAGCCCTCTTATGTATATGGAATGGCATTGAAGAACTTACCGCAGCAGCGTGTTAACGATCTGCGTACACAGTCGCTTCAAAAGCAATTAAAAGCAGCACGCGGACAAATGTATCCTACCATTTCAGCATTTGGTGGCATGACCACATCCTATTCAAGTGCGCTGAAGCGCTTGCCGAGTGGTGCTAATGTACCTATTACCATACCCATCGGTTTTACCGGAAGTGGCAGTGCAACCAATCCGAATGTATTTGCAGAAACATTTGTGCCAGCGGGTTTTGAAAAAGCAACATTCGCACGTCAGCTTGATTATCAGCTGCGACAGAATGTGGGATTGAGTTTGAGCATACCCGTCTTCAACGGCTATCAGGCACGTTCCGGCTGGGAGCGTAGCAAATTGAATTTGCGTAATCAGCAATTGCAAAATGAGCGTGATAACCTGCAGCTGAAGCAGGATATTTATAATGCTTACAACAGTGCTGTGGCTGCATTGCAACGGTTTGTTGCGGCACAAAAAGCAGTAACCACAGCAGAATATTCCTATACGCTATCGAAAAAAAGATACGAGGCCGGACTGCTCCGCACCATTGATTTGATCACCAATCAGAACAATCTTTTCAGAGCGCGGATAGAAGTGCTGCTGAATCAGTACGATTATGTTTTCCGCATGAAAGTGCTGGAATTTTACAAGGGAGAAGGGCTTAAACTTTAATTCATTATTTCGTTAATCTCAATAGTATGAACAAGAAAATTTGGTGGCTGATTGGTGCGCTGGCACTGGTAATTGTTACGCTGGTTGTCCTTAAAAAAACAGGTGTTTTAGGTAAGGAGGATACCATACAGGTTGCAGTGGAAGAAGTGAAGCGTCGCACGATCATTGAAACCGTAAGTGCCAGTGGAAAAGTATATCCCGAAGATGAGCGCAAAGTGAGTTCCGATGTGAGTGGTGAAATTGTTGACCTCTATGTAGAGGAGGGCGATAGTGTGCGCAAGGGCCAGTTGGTTGCAAGAGTTTATGCCGACATTCTCAGCTCAGCCAAAGAGCGCGCTTCTTCGGTGGTGAGTCAGCAGCAGGCACAGGTTTCCAATGCCGAAGCATCGCTGGCATCATTCAAAGCGCGTTTCGATCAGGCCAAGTTTAACTACGATCGTCAGAAAAAATTACTGGATGATAAAGTGATTTCCCGTGCTGAATTTGAACAGGCGGAAAGCCAGTTTTTAAGTGCACGTGCCGATTTCAGTGCAGCACAGCAAACCATCGCCAGTGGAAAAGCAGCGGTGCGCAGCGCAGAAGCAACGCTCACCGAAGCCAATAAAAATCTCTCCCGTACATCTATTGTTGCACCGATGGATGGTATTGTGTCCTTATTGGCCGTTAAAAAAGGCGAGCGCGTGGTTGGAACAGCGCAGATGGCCGGTACTGAAATGCTGCGTGTGGCCGATATGTCGAAGATTGAAGTGCGCGTTGATGTGAGCGAGAACGATGTAACCAAAATTCATATCGGCGATAGCGCCAACGTAGAAGTAGATGCGTATAATAATCGTAAGTTCATAGGTGTAGTAACCAAAATTGCAAGCAGTAGTTCTGCCGTTACTGCCACTTCAGCCGCATCGGGCGATGTTACCAGTTACAAAGTACATATTCGGCTCAATCCCGATTCCTATGCAGATTTAATTGATCCTTCTCGGAAGAAGAATTTACCATTTCGTCCGGGTATGAGTGCAAGTGCCGATATCATGACCCGCCGGCGCGATCAGGTACTGGCAGTTCCTATCCTGGCCGTTACCACACGCGATAAAAATGAGGAAAATACCGAAGCAAAAGCGAAAGCCGAGGCCGACAAAAAGAAAGCTGCAGGTGAGGAAGATGAAATGAGTGCGCCGGTTTCGTTGGAAGACATGCAGGAAGTGGTGTTCGTTGTAAAAGAAGATGGCAGCGTTAAAAAAGTACCTATCCGCACCGATATACAGGATAATGAATATATTGAAACGCTTTCCGGTGTGGCGCAAGGTGATAAAGTGGTGAGTGCGCCCTATAATACCATCAGTAAAATTTTGAAGGATGGTATGAAAGTGAAAGTAGTGGATAAGGAAAAGGTGTACGACCAGAAATAATCAGTTCATTTTGAACGCAGCACTCAACGATAAGTTTGCAATCATTGGCGGAGGTAGCTGGGCAACAGCCCTGGCGAAAATACTGACCGACCATCATGTGCCTATACACTGGTGGGTTCGCAATCAGCAGATCATTGATCACATGATGCGGTACCATCACAATCCGCATTATTTACGTTCTGCATCTTTCAATACTGCACTGCTAACGATGCATACCGATATTGCCGAAGTCATCCGCAGGGCTGAGTTTATCATTATAGCTGTTCCTTCGGCCTATATTTCCGATGCATTGCAGCATTTGCCAAAAGATATTTTCAAGGGCAAGAAAATCATATCTGCCATCAAGGGAATTTTACCGGAACATAATCTGTTGCTGAATGACTACCTCCATCAACACTTTGGCGTGGACATACAGAATTACTATACAGTAATGGGTCCCTGCCATGCAGAAGAAGTGGCTTCAGAGAAACTTTCTTATCTCACTTTTTCCGGTTTGCATGAGGAAACTACACAGTGGATCGCCGATCATTTTCGCACGCATTATATGAACACTGTGGTAAACGATGATGTGGTGGGTGTACAATATGCAGCCGTACTGAAAAATATTTATGCACTCGGAGCAGGCATTGCTCACGGTTTAGAATATGGCGATAATTTTTTGAGTGTGTTCATCGCCAATGCGGCAGACGAAATGGCTTGCTTCCTCCGCAAAGCAGGCATACGTAATATTGAAGTAGGTGTACACAAGGAACCTATACCGGGTGTGCAGCTCGTAAAAAATCCTTTACGTAAATCGGCCAATTATGCCGCTTCCGTATATCTGGGCGATCTTTTGGTAACCTGCTATTCGTTGTTTAGTCGCAACCGAACCTTTGGAAACATGATCGGTAAAGGGTTTAGTGTAAAAACGGCTCAGCTAGAAATGGATATGGTTGCCGAAGGGTACAATGCAACACGCTGCATGTACATTACCAATCAAACCGTACAGGCCGATATGCCCATTGCAGAAACGTTGTATCGCATTTTGTGGGAAAATCTATCGCCTGCGGAAGGGTTCCGACATATAGAAGAAGCGATGATCTGACGCTGAAAATTATTGTTAAAATCCAGCCATTTCCCAGCTTTATACCCATATCGCATTACCTTCATGTCACCATATTACGCCTAGTTCGATGCGCTGATATATATAATTGTATCTAGTTGCTGAAAAGTGAATGCGCGTAAAAATTTGATTGTTCATTTAAATGAATTCCCATGCCCGGAACACTTATTCGTAAAATCAGAGAGAACAAGAAAATGTCGCAAGACGAGGTAGCCCGCGGAATGGGAATTTCTCAAAATGCTTATAGTAAAATTGAGAACAATCAAACGCAGCTGACAGTGAACCATGTAAAGAAGCTTAGTAAAATTCTGGATGTTTCGATGCTGGAGCTACTAAAGGATGATTTTGAAATTCACAAGCCACTTTCTATACAGGCGGAAAGCGTGAGTAAGGAAGTGCTGCTGATGACATTGTCAAACCTAAAGGATCGCTTGCATGCTAAGCAAAATGATAAAAATGAGTTCTATCCCATTTTAATGTATCAACTGCAGGCCGCTGATAATATTTTATCGCATATCGACTAATCAGCTATCGCAAAATAATTTCGCAGCGATACCGTCTGCGTACCATTTTCCCTCTTTTGTAAGAAAGAGGGTATTTTTTTCAAACCAAATCAGTCCGTTTTCTTTCAGCTGATTGGCAAGTGTTGTGATGCGTGCGGCTTCTTTTTCTCCAAAGCGGGTACTTACTACATCAAGCTTGCAACCTTCTATGGTGCGCAAACTGGTCATGATGTATTCATTCAGTTGCTGTTCCATCGTTAATGTTTCCATTTCAAAAGGAATGATTCCTTCTTGCAGGGAGCGGATATACTGCATGTTGTTGGAAACATTCCACTGGCGACTGCTACCTTTAAAAGAATGTGCGCCGGGTCCGATGCCCAAATAAGGAATGCCCAACCAATAAGCAGTATTGTGCCGGCTGCGGTGCCCTTGCTTGGCAAAATTGGAGATTTCGTAGTGTTCCCATTGATTGGCTGCTGCAAAATCCAGCAGCATCATGAATTGTGCTTTCTGATTTGCGGGGTCAACATCTTGCAGCTGCTGTTTTTGAATTTTGACATCAAGTGCTGTGCGCGGCTCCACGGTAAGCGCATAACATGAGAGATGATTGACGCCCTGTTGCACCACCCATTCTAAATTCTGCAGCCATCTTTCATCGGTAAGGGTCGGCATGCCATAGATCAGATCCACCGAAAAATGCTCAAAAGATGCAGCCCTTGCCATTTCAATTACCTTGGAGGCTTCCTTGGCGCTGTGTACTCGGTTCATCCAAAGTAGATCTTCATCAAATAAAGATTGAACACCTATGCTCAGGCGATTGATACCTGCGGAACGCCAATGCTGCAGTCGCTCAGGGTTAATGTCGTCGGGGTTTGCTTCCAGGGTTATTTCGGCGTTTTCGGCAACAGTAAAAAACTGAAAAATGGATTGCATGAGTTGTTCCAGCTCATTGGTATGTAAGAGAGAAGGTGTGCCGCCGCCAAAATAAATGGTTTCAATCAGATCGTTTTCCAGATAGGAATTTCTGATGCGTATTTCCTCTATCAGGGCAGCTACCATTTCGGGCCGGTGTTGCAGCGATGTGCTGAAATGAAAATTACAGTAGTGGCAGGCTTGTCTGCAAAATGGAATATGAATGTAAATGCCCGCCAAAACAAATTGTATTTTAGACCTCAAATTTACGCGTCTGTGCTGCAACCATGGCAATTCATTTCTCGCTGCTGCTGTTTGAGCGTGCTTTTGTTTATCAGCACTGCACTTTCGGCACAGCAGTCCTATGTTTTAGCTGTGCGCTGGCAGGATAGTAGCATGGCGCAGCCGATGCCGGAATTGCAGAAACAATTTTCGGGGCGCGATGCCTGCATGGAATACATACAGCGGTTGCCTTCACTCCTTCAAACCAAAGGATACATAACGGCATCGATCGACAGCATGCACAGCGATTCATCGTCAGCCACCGTTTATGTATATGCAGGCAGAAGGTATCAGTGGAAAAATTTGTTTACTGATTCTGTGGACGCATCTATCCTCAGCAGTATCGGATACCGGGAGCGACAGTTCACGCAAGCGCCGCTCAATTTCAACATCGTTCAACAATTACAGCAGCGTTTGTTGCAGTTTCTTGAAAACAATGGCTATCCCTTTGCTTCGGTATGGTTGGATGATTTTTTAATACAAAATGATAGCCTGTCGGCCCGCATGATTTTAAGAAAAGGGCCGCTTTATCGAATCGACAGTATTCGTGTTTTTGGTGAAGTGAATATCCGTAATCGTTTTCTGCAGCGTTATCTTGAAATTCCGGCCGCCTCCATCTTTCAGCGCAATCAGTTGCAGCAAATCAGTCAGCGTTTATTGTTGCTTCCTTACCTGCAGGAGGAAGATCCCTGGAATTTGAGTATGCTGGGTACCGGAGCAATCCTGAATCTTTATCTGCGCCCCAAGCGCAGCAGCCAGCTAAGCGGTCTCGTGGGATTTCTGCCTGCCAACGATCAGCTGGGTGGCAACAGGATGTTGGTGACCGGCGATTTTAATTTGCAGTTGCGCAACCCTTTCGGTATGGGAGAGGCCTTGGGCGTAACATGGCAGCAGATACAGGTGCAGTCGCCCCGCTTGCAACTACGCTATGAGCAGCCGTTTATGTTGGGTACTGCCTTTGGAAGTGACTTTAATTTTGAATTGTTTAAAAAAGACAGTTCATTCCTCAACCTGAACTTCCGCATCGGTTTGCAATATGCATTTGGCGGCAATCGGAGCGGAAGAATTTTTTATCATGCTTTCAGTACATCGCTGCTCACCATCGATTCGGCAGTCATTCGCAGCACGCGCCGCTTGCCCGAGCAAATCGATCAGCGTACTACGCAGCTGGGCATAGACTATGAATGGTTCAATACCGATTATCGCTTGAATCCGCGCAAGGGTAGTGAAGTAAAATTTACCGGTATGGCCGGCATCAGAACCATCCGCCAGAATAATAATATCAGCAGCATCAGCGATCCGCTGCAACCGGGAAAAACAATGAGCAGTTTGTATGATTCGCTTGCTTTGCGCGCTTCCACATTTAGGTTGAAGTTACAGGCGGCACATTTTTTCAAAACTGGAAAGCAAACCACATTGAAAACAGCATTACAGGCCGGCTGGGTGGAAAGTCCGCTCATTTTTCGCAATGAACTGTTTCAGATTGGCGGGTTTAAAACACTGCGCGGCTTCGATGAAGAAAGTATTTTCGCATCGCAATACGGCATTGCTACGGCAGAATATCGTGTGCTAACAGGACTCAACAGCTATTTGTTTGCCTTTGCAGATCTTGGCTGGGTGCGTAACCACAGTAACATTGCTCAAACCACCAACCGTTTTTTCGGTTCAGGGCTGGGCATCAGTTTTGAAAACAAAGCCGGCGTGTTTAACCTTGCTTTTGCCGCCGGGAAAAGAAATGATCTACCTATGAATCTTCGGCAGGCGAAAATTCACTTCGGTTATGTAAATTTTTTCTGATAGGCGCAGGGGTTTGAATATTTTTGCTGCAACGCATGAAGCATTTTCTATTGTTTTTATTAGGGTTGGTTTTTCTGATGCCACTCGCGGCACAGGATACACTGGTTGCTTCATCGCAGGATTCAGTGGCCATAAAGGCAGCTTCCGACATCACGCCCAAAGTAAATGCAAAGGGTGTTTCAAAAGATGCAAGCATTCGGTATCTGCTTCGCCAATCTCATCTGATGTTTACGCATGATGCCGATCGGCAGGTGTTGCCCATGCTGCCCAAAATTGAAAAGAAGGAAGACTGGCTGTTTTATTATTTGCTTTCGCTGCTGATGATTTTTGCACTCATTCTTGCATCACAGCGCAAGTATTTCAGCGATCTGTTCCGCGTTTTTTTTCGCACTTCACTGCGGGTAAACCAAATCAGAGAACAGCTAGTGCAGTCGGGCTTACCCTCTCTGCTGTTCAACCTGTTTTTTTTCATCAGCGGCGGCAGCTTTCTTTTTTTGTTATTGCGTTATGCCAATCACCCCGCAGTTGCGCATCCTTACCAATTGTTGGCAGGAAGCATATTGTTTACTGCGGCACTGTATGCTTGCAAGTTTATGATTCTTCATTTTAGCGGATGGATTTTCGGAATACGCAAAATCGCCGAAACCTATGTGTTCATCGTTTTTATGATCAATAAACTGGTGGGGGTGCTGCTGATTCCCTTTTTGATGATGATTGCCTTTTCGCCCCGACCTATAGCAGACGTAATGGTAACGGTTGCGCTTTGTTTTGTGGCAGCTTTGTTTTTGTATCGCTTCCTGCGTGCTTTTGGTACGGTGAAACGGGAAATCAATCTAAGCCGTTTTCATTTCTTGCTCTATCTGCTTGGCTTTGAGGTAGCCCCACTTTTGGTCATTTACAGGGTATTTACACTCTATTTTTAGGAATAGCCTTAACTTTGCTCAAAATTTTCCGCTACTGCATGGAATTAAACGGGAATAAATCCAAAAAAAACAGGAGCATTCAGAAGATTCTGATCACCCAACCTAAGCCCGAGACCGACAAATCACCTTACTATGAGCTGGAAAGGAAATACCTTGTGCAGCTCTCTTTTCATCCCTTTATCCGCATTGAAGGTGTATCTGCCAAAGAATTTCGAAAGCAAAAAATCGACATTGCTTCCTATACAGCCGTAATTTTCACCAGCCGCAATGCCATTGATCATTTCTTTCGCATTTGCGAAGAAACCAAAGTGAACATATCGCAGGATACCAAATACTTCTGCATTACCGAGGCAGTTGCGTTGTACCTGCAGAAGTTTATTCTCTACAGAAAGCGTAAAGTGTTTTACGGTGCAGACGGCACCAACAAAAGTTTGTTTGATGTAATCAACAAGCACAAAGACAATGAGCGTTTTTTGTATCCCTGCTCGGAGAACCTCGACAATGAAATTATCTCCTGGCTGCGCAATCATCAGTGCGAACTGGCAACGCCCATCTTATACAAAACCGTTTGTAACGATGTGAAAGAGCTGATGAAGCAAAAATTTGATGTCATTTGCTTTTTTACTCCCAGCGGCGTGAAAAGTTTACTCGAAAATTTCCCCGGCTACAAACAAAACGGAACCATCATTGGAGCTTTTGGCGCAAATACCTTCAAAGCAGCAGAAGAAGCAGGTTTGCAGCTTGAAATCAAAGCGCCCGAACCGCAGTCGCCCAGTATGGTAGCAGCGCTTGATAAGTTTTTGTCTTCAGGCAAATAATCTGCTGCTTTCTCCAACCCTTCCTGCCTTCATTTGTAATGATTAGAAACCACAGCGATGGCAGCACCGAATAAACTTATTGCTGAAACAAGTCCGTATTTACTGCAGCATGCCCATAATCCGGTTGAATGGTATCCCTGGGGAGAGGAAGCATTGCAGAAAGCGAAGCAGCAAGACAAGCCCATACTGGTAAGCATTGGCTACTCTTCCTGTCACTGGTGTCATGTAATGGAGCGGGAGAGTTTTGAAGATGCTGCTACGGCCGAGATCATGAATCAGCATTTTATTAATATAAAAATTGATCGGGAGGAGCGTCCCGACCTCGATCATATTTACATGGATGCGGTAACTGCTATGACGGGCAGCGGAGGTTGGCCATTAAATGTATTTCTTACATCTGATCTCAAGCCTTTTTACGGGGGCACCTATTTTCCGCCTGTGCGGGCATATAACCGTGCTTCATGGAAAGAAGTATTGCATGGTATTGCGGCTGCCTACAAGGAGCGAAGGAACGATATAGAATCACAAGCAACGGAGCTTACAAAACATCTTGAAAATGCCAACGCTTTTGGTGCAGGATTTTCACAAAGTGAAAACAGCGATGCGCAGTTGTACGATCCGGCATCCATTCATACGATGTTTGAAAACATCATGAAAACAGCTGATCTCAGCTGGGGAGGTTTTGGCAATGCACCGAAGTTTCCACAAACGTTTACGATCAAATTTTTGTTGCGCTACGCACATTTCACAGGCAACCAAGATGCTTTGCAGCATGCTTGTCGCTCGCTCGATAAAATGTTATACGGCGGTATTTACGATCATGTTGGTGGTGGCTTTGCGCGCTATAGTACCGATGCAGAATGGCTGGTGCCGCATTTTGAGAAAATGCTCTATGATAATGCATTGCTCGTGGTGGTGCTTTCTGAAGCATTCCAGCTGACTGGTCTTCCGCATTATGAGCGAGTGATACATGAAACGCTGTCTTTTATCGAAAGAGAAATGACTTCGCCGGAAGGTGGTTTTTATGCTGCACTCGATGCAGATAGCGAAGGTGTGGAGGGAAAGTATTATGTATGGACCTATGACGAAGTATGCGAAGCACTCAAAGAAGATGCGCCACTGTTTTGTGCATACTACGATATAACGTCGGAAGGGAATTGGGAGCATGTAAATATTCCCTGGGTGAAAATTCCACCGGAAGAATTTTGCGTAGCAAAAAAGCTTGATCTACCCTCGTTTTTAGTAAAGATGCAAAATGGTTTGCAACGCCTGAAAGCATTGCGTGATCAGCGTATCCGGCCCCTGCTTGATGATAAAATCATTTTAGGATGGAATGCGCTGATGAACATGGCATACAGCGCAGCATTTGCCGCTACAGGAAATCAAGCATATCGCGCGAAGGCGGTTTCCAATATGGATTTTCTGCTGCGTTCCTTTGCAAAACAGGAAGGCGGTTTTTTTCATGTTTACAAAGCCGGCAACGCAAAATTCCCTGCTTTTCTCGATGATTTGTCTGCACTGGCGCTTGCGCTTATTCGCTTACAGGAAATTACTTCCGATGCTACTTATTTGGAGGAAGCAAAAAAGATTTTCGGCAACTTGAATACCCAGTTCAGCGATCAGCAATCACCATTTCATTTTTATAGTCCGAGTGAGCAGCAGGATGTACTGGTGCGCAAAAAAGAAGTATATGATGGGGCAGTACCCTCCGGTAATGCCATGGTTTGCGCAGCGAAACTTTATCTGGGGACACTTTACACCGATGCGACGATGCTGCAAGAAGGCATCGATATGCTGGCAGCCCTGCAACAGGGAGTGATGCGTCACCCCGGCTCTTTCGGGGTTTGGGCGTCTGAATGGATGAATCTGGTAGCCGGGCTCAACGAAATCAGCATTTTGGGGATGGATTTTGAGCAGGCGCGGGATGGTTTTATCCGCCGCTATGTGCCCAACAAGGTGTTTGCCTCGGCGGGTAGGGGAGATAAGGGGTTGATTTTCATAGCAGATAAACAAAGTCCGGAACAGGGTGTTTTTTACTATTTATGCCGTAATCAGTCTTGTTTGCCGCCGGTGGCAACTGAGGCAGCATTGATGGGTTTGTTAGATAAAAACGGACTTATTGCAATAAAAGAAACCGGTCTGCGTTAAAGAATGTGCGCCCAAAGCGTTGAAAATGCGAAAATTAACCCTGTTTCCGCCCAATAATGAAGCAATAAAACCTATGAATTTGCTACATTTGTCCATTACAGTGAAAGAAAAAATGCCTTCGATGAAGAACCAGATATTCAGTTTACTTGGAATCCTGGCTTTTGCCATGCTGATTACAGGTTGCGGCAAGTCAAAATCTTCCAAATCGCCCATGGGCGATGGTCAGCTCCGCGGTGCCAATTACGGTGCGCCTGCCGGCCTCGTAAAGCCCTTTGGAATGGTGCATGTGCCCCAGGGTACTTTTTATATGGGCCCCAGCGATGAAGACATCAACTATGCCTATACCGCACGCAACCGTCAGATTTCCATCAACGGCTTCTGGATGGATGCCACCGAAATTACCAACAGCGAATACAAGCAGTTTGTATTCTGGGTGCGCGATTCTATTGCAGCAACGGTGTTGGGTTTAAAAGACGAGAAGACGGGAAAGCTTGACATGAAGAAGATGGCACTCATGTGGAAAGACAAAGACATCAAGGAAAAGCTGAGCAGTTTGATGATCGATCCCGCTGAAAGTCTTTTCGGAAGAGTAGAAATTGACCCTGAGAAAATCATTTACCTCGAAGAATATTTTGATTTCAAAGCAGCCGCCTATCGCAAGCCCGGTCAATCACGCTCAGATTTCATAATCAAGGATACAATCCAGATTTATCCGGACACCTTGGTTTGGACCCGCGATTTTACTTACAGCTACAACGATCCTCAAACCATTCGTTATTTCTCTCATCCTGCATATGCCAACTACCCTGTGGTGGGTGTAAACTGGAAGCAGGCGAATGCTTTTTGTAACTGGCGCAGCCGCTATCTCAACAGCGCACTGGAATCAAAAAAGAAACAAACCGAATCTTCTTTCCGCTTGCCTACCGAAGCCGAGTGGGAATACGCTGCCAGAGGTGGAAGATCACAGTCAATGTTCCCCTGGGGTAACTATTATTTGCGCAACAGAAAGGGCTGCTTGCTGGCTAATTTCAAACCCGGCCGTGGTAACTATCCCGAAGACGGCGGTTTATATACCGTACGTGCCGATGCATACTGGCCCAACGATTTTGGTTTGTACAATATGGCGGGCAATGTGGCCGAGTGGACCAGCTCGCTCTATTACGAAGGCGGCTACAACTTTGCACACGATCTGAATCCGGATATCCGTTACAACGCGCAAGACAATGATCCTCCCCGCATGAAGCGTAAAGTGGTTCGCGGCGGTAGCTGGAAAGATGTAGGTTATTATCTACAAAACGGAACAAGAAATTATGAGTATCAGGATACAGCTAAGGCTTATATTGGTTTCCGTTGTGTGATCGATTTACCACCCGCAATGCAGCGCCGTTAAGAATTCCGATAATCAATTTCAGAATAAAGCTTTTATAAAATCAACTACTCACTTCACCCATCTTTAAACAGTCCTTATGGCAGTTTCTAAAACCACCGAAAAAGTTACGAACGTTATTGTATCAGTAGGTGCCGCAGTTGTAATCTTCGGCGCATGGGCAAAAATTCTGCACCTTGGTTTTGCCGATCTTATGCTTACCATCGGTTTGCTTACCGAAGCATTCATCTTTTTAGTATATGCTTATCTTTCAACACAGGGTTATGGTCTTTCCGATCATGCGCCTGCGCCGGCTGCTGGCGGCTCTGCGCTCGCTTCTATGGATAAAATGATGCAAGATGCAGATATTACTCCCGCCAGTTTGAAAAAACTCAGCGAAGGTTTCACCAAACTTAATACCACCATTGATGGCATGAAAGATGCTAGTGATGTATTGGCCGCAACTGGCGAACTGGGTAGCAAGTCACGCGAAGCTGCAGGCGTATTAGGTCAGATGAAAGAAGCCTATCAGCAAGCTACTGCATCGGTAAGCTCCTTTAACAGTGCAGCCGAAAGCACGCGTCAGTTTCATGAGCAGGTACAAATGATGACCAAGAACATGGGCGCATTGAACACGATTTATGAATTAGAACTTCAGGATACCAACAACCATCTCAAAGCCATGAACAAGTTTTATGGTAGCATGGTGCAGGCATCCGAAGCCATGCAGGGAAGTGTCGATGATGCGAAAAAAGCACATGAGCAAATCACAGCGCTTGCTAAAAATTTGGGAACACTCAACAGCATTTACGGCAACATGATTAACGCCATGCAGGGCAGAGCCTGATAGCATGTTGTTTGACGCATTTGAATTATAAAATCCAAAAAAAGAACTCATGGCTTTACCTAAAGAGCCCCGGCAGAAAATGATCAACTTGATGTACCTGGTGCTTACCGCACTGTTGGCACTGAACGTTTCTGCTGAAATTCTGAATGCCTTTAAAACCGTTGATAATAGTCTTTCAAAGACCAACGCAATCGTGAATGCTTCCACCACCACGATTATGAAGTCTTTTGAAGTTAAAATGCAACAGCCCGAAAGCCGTGAAAAAGCTGAAATCTGGATGCCGAAAGCTCAGGCAACGGTGCAACTTGCATCTAGTGCGTATGAGTATATACAGCAGATTAAAAATGAGATCCTAAAGCGTGCCGATTACAATCCTTCCAGCGGTGATTCTACTTTCAAGGAAGACAATATTGACATTGCAACGAAATATCTTATTTCAGAAGGAGAAGGAAAAAAGCTCTATGCTGCATTGGATCAGTTTCGTAAGCAGGTAGTTGCTATTGATCCGCTCATCGCAAAAGAATTTGAGAACTCCCTTCCCATTGATCTCAGCATTCCAAAAACTACAGACAACATCAAAGACTGGAGCACTGCTTATTTCAACATGACGCCCACCATCGCAGCGCTTACTATCTTAAGTAAGTTTCAAAACGATGTGCGTAATACCGAAAACAGAATCGTTAATTTCTGTCACAATCAGGTTGGTCAAGTAGCGGTTCGTTTTGATACCTATGCACCCATTGTGGGAGCTAACTCTACCTATCTCTTTCCTGGTCAGGAACTGGAAGTAAGAGCAGGTATTGGTGCTTTCAGCAAAAATGCCCAGCCTCAAATTTCCATAGGTGGTCGCAGCATTCCGCTTGATGAAAACGGTGTGGCGGTATTCAAAACACAAGTGGGTGCCGGAGGCGGTTCTATACCTGTTCGTATCAAGTTCAAAGATCAGGATGGCAAGGATCGCGAAGAAGTACGTGAAATTCAATATACGGTAGGTACGCCCACCGGTTCTTTTGTTTCAGCTGAAAAGGTAAAAGTATTGTACATCGGCTTAGATAATGAGCTTGCCGTTACCGGTGGAAGTGTAGGTGATGAGAAAGTGAGCATCTCTATCGATAATGGTACTGTGCGTAAAATTGGTCCGGGCCGTTATTTGTCAAATCCCGCTACTCCGGGTACGGCAAAAGTGAAAGTGAACGCCGACGGAAAAATTTCAGAGTTTAGTTTTAGAGTTAAAACAGTTCCTGATCCCGTTGCAATGGTAGGTGCCAGCAAGGGCGGCCGTATACAGGCCAATGTATTCAAGGCACAGCAGGGTGTGCGTGCTGAATTGGAAAACTTTGTGTTTGAAGGTGTAAACTTTACCGTGACCGGTTACACTTTTTATGCTACCGGTGCTGGTTTTTCGGAGGCACCCGGCGTAATGCCGAATGTAGGTGGAAACAGTTTTGCTCCGGTGCAGGATATCATCAATAAATGTCGCCCCGGTAGCACTGTGGTGATAGATGAAATCAGAGCACAGGGCCCCGGTGGAGGCAGAAAGCTTGCACCCATCGTATTTAACTTGTATTGATCCGCAAAAGGCCGTTTCGGTTTTTTGCGAAATGAAATATTTGACATCATGAAAAGGATCGCCATGAAAATAAAAAATCTTAGCTGGATGCTTCTTGGCTCGGCTATGCTGCTGCATGTTACAGCAGATGCGCAACAGCGCCGTACCAGCACCCGCCGACCCGCTCAGCAGGCACAGCCCGCGCAGCAAACCAGTGGCTATGGTACCCAAAGCTCTGGTTATGGCACCCCTAACACTCCTGCTAACACGCAGCAGCAGACGCAGCAGAGCGCTTACGGAAACAATAACCAGCAGCAGGCGTCTAACCAGCCGCAGGTGAATATTCCCATTGTAGTTGTTCCATCAAGAGGCACCGCATTCGATTCAGTGCGGCCTTCCCAGCGCCCCGATGCATTGTTTGAGCGTAACCTGAATAAAGAGCGTAAACCGCTTGCATTTGAACATATTCGTGAAGATGATGCCGTTTATCGTCAGCGTGTATGGCGTGAAATTGATACGCGTGAGAAAATGAATATGGCTTTTCGTTATTCCGCTGATGAAGACAACGGAAACCAGCGCTTTGTTTCTATTTTAATTAATGCTATTCGCGACAGAAAAATTACTGCTTTCGATCCCGTTGATGATCGCTTCACCACTCCGCTCACGCCCGAAAAAGTGATGGAAGCATTTTCAGGTGGGGTGGATACAGTGCCGGTGTATGATTTGCAGGGAAATATTTCGAAGTACGAAGTGCGTACCAAAGAGTTTGACCCCGATAGCATCTATCGCTATCGCATAAAAGAAGAGTGGGTGTTTGATAAAGAATCTTCCCGCATGTTTGTACGCATCTTAGGCATCGCTCCTATAAAGCCCATTTATACTTCTACAGGACAGTTTCTGGATATGGCTCCGCTGTTTTGGGTGTACTATCCCGATGATCCTACTTCCGGACAAAGTCTGCGTCAGGAGCTCGCCAAATTTGAAATTTACAATGCGAAAAACTACGGTGCACGCATGACTTGGGAAGAATATTTTGAAAACAGAATGTTCAGCAGCTATATCACTAAGTCAACCCTCGATAACCCCTACGATCGTACTTTGCGTTACATCAAAGATCCTATCCTGCGTTTGCTGGAGGGAGATAATATCAAGGAAAAGATTTTCAACTACGAGCAGGACCTCTGGTCGTATTAATTCTATCTCTTATTACTTTATTCATAGGCTGCCTGGTTCAGGCAGCCTTTTTTATTGAGTATTATAAGCATCAAGAATTGTGGATTGTTTTGCAGGCAGGTGTTTAATAATTGACCTGTATCAATTCGATTGCCGTTTGCGGTCAGTCATTTCCGGCATATTTATTTTTGATGATTGACCACCGTTATTGTATCGCGTATTTCTGCACGGTACTTTTGAAACGGTTTTTCATAGGATATTGGATTTTAAAGGCGGGGCTGGATTTCTATCCTGGCCCCTTTTTTATGCGTTTTCGCCCGAGCGCTTCGAAGCAAAATATTCTTGGATGCGCTTTGCTTTTTCAATGCCACTGATAGCCGCTATTTCACTCAGTGATGCAGTTTCAATTTTATGTACCGATTTGAAATGCTTTAAAAGTGCTTCTGAAGTGGCTTTGCCGATGCCTTTGATTTCCGACAATTCATTTTTGAAAGTGCCACTGCTTCTTTTTTGTCGGTGAAAGCTCACTCCAAAACGGTGTACCTCATCTCTGATGCGCCGGATGAGTAGCAAGCTCGGACTTTGATAGGGAAGTTTTAAAGACTCGCGATCGCCTGTAAAAAAGATTTCCTCCACATTTTTTGCCAGTCCAACAACGGTCATCTTTCCTTCCAACCCTAACGCACGAATACTTTCATTGGCTGCAGCAAGCTGTCCCTTACCACCGTCGATGATCACCAGCTGCGGCAGGGAACTTCGTTCCTGTAGCAATCTTTTATAGCGACGGTACACTACTTCTTTCATGCTCGCAAAATCGTTGATGCCTTGTACCGTTTTGATATTGTAATGGCGGTATTCTTTTTTGCTGGGCATGCCATTTCGAAAGCATACCATAGCTGCAACGGGAAAGCTGCCCTGAAAATTGGAGTTGTCAAAACACTCAATATGTTCGGGCAATTCAGCAAGATGCAGATCCGCTTGTAAGCCGGGCAACAGCTGATCTTTGGTTTGTTTGCTGTGCTCCTGCAGCAGTAATTTCTTTTTTCTTACTTGCTCCGCCGCAAAAAAGGCAGCATTTTTTTCCGACAAAGCGAGCAGCGTTTTCTTTTCGCCCAGCTTGGGTACTTTAATGGTGAACGGCGCTTCCAGTATTTCAACTAAAAAGGGAACAATCACTTCCTCCGCAGTGCTCTCAAACTTGTTGCGGAAATAACTGATTGCAAATGAAAGGATATCTTGCTCCAGATCGGCCAGCTTGGCGGTAAAGGTGATATTTTCTGAGGTGGTAATGGCGCCATTGCGGACCATCATAAAATTAATACAGGCCATCTCATCCTGCATCAATATGCTGCACACATCTACATCACCCATTTTAGGATTTACCACACCCGATTTAGACTGATACTGTTCAAGATGCTCAATTTTCTTTTTGATCTGTGCGGCTTTTTCAAATTCCAAATCAGTAACATGCTGTTGCATGGCTGCTTTCAGATGCTGCATCGCCGGAGTGATTTTTCCGCGGAGAATATTTTTTACCTGTACCAGATCGGCTATATAATCATCAGGTGTTTGTAATCCGGCACAGGGACCTTTGCAGTTTCCCAAATGATATTCCAGACATACTTTAAACTTGCCTTTCTGAATATTTTTTTCTGTCAAAGGTAGTTTGCAGGTACGCAGTGGAATATTCTGGCGAATGAATGCAAGCAGATCACGCACTTTCCCTACAGAGGTGAACGGACCAAGATAGGTAGAGCCGTCGTTTAATTTTCGACGGGTGAGAAACACGCGTGGAAAGGGCTCGTTTTTGATGACGATGTAAGGATAAGTTTTATCGTCTTTCAGCTCAATATTAAAAACGGGCCTGTGTTGTTTAATCAGTGTGTTTTCAAGCAAGAAGGCATCCTGTTCTGTATTCACCACAACAAATTCAATGCGACAAATGCGCTGCACCAGCTCTGCAGTCTTATAGGATTGTACAGTTTTTGAAAAATAACTGGAAACGCGTTTGCGTAAGTCCTTGGCCTTTCCCACGTACAATAGCTTGTTTGCTCCATCAAAATACTTGTAAATGCCCGGCTGATGGGGAATGGATGCTGCTATCTCTTGAAAGGAGGCTGCGTTCATGAAGCTGACCCCTTTTTATGCCAACGCAGTTTTTCGATGCGGTTGAATTGCCGTTTTCCGGTATGGTATTCAGTAATCAGGGTATAATGACTTCCTTTTTTCCAAAGCAGTTTTTGTGCAAATGCAGTATCACCGACTTTGCCATTGCGGGTGATGTACAGGTATTCAATCGACTCGGTGGCGGGGAGTATATGCACATCTACCTGTTTGATGGAAGTGTTTTTATCGAGCGACTGATATGAAAAGGTGATACTGTTGGTGGAAGCATCTACGAATGAAGTTTCTTTAAAATGCTTTTCAAAGTTTTTCGGACTGATTTCATCTGAAAGAAATGGGTTGATGTCTATTTCAATTGATGAATAATCTGCCGTTGAAGTTGTTTCTGCTAGCGAGTCGATCTGTATGCTGCGTTCAATTGCCAATGAATCGGATTTGAGCTCCTTGAGCGATCCTTTTAGAAAATCGATCACCTGAATGTATTGCTCCTGTTTTTCTTTTTTGTTCGCGCAGGCAAACAAGAATAGACAAAGCATAATGAAAGCAAAGCGCATTGGATTCATGCTGCAAAAGTAAGATTTTCAAAAAGGTAGTGGGATGCTAGGCCTTGCACATCTTTAAAACCGGCGAATCAGTCCCAGTCTGAAACCATACTGTAACAGGTGTTCGCGAATCGGGTATTCGCTCACTGAGTTGGACAATACCTGATAACGCAGTGATGGTCCGGCCTGCCAGATCGTTTTGCCGCTTTTCCAGGTGAAGTAGCTTTCGATACCGCCGTTTACATTGAATCGACGTAAAAATTCAGGGGCTTTGATATAGTTGTTGAAATCGGATGTTACGAGGTAGCCGGTAGCATCCAGCATAAAGGAAGGCTGTACAGTTGTGCTGAGGTTCCAGGAAAAATTATTGTTTCCTACAAGGCGGAATTGCAATCCAAGCGGTACCGAAACTTGTAAGGTTTTGTTGAGCAGACTTTGTTTTGCCATGCCATTATTGGTACGCAAACTGCTTACCCTTTGAATATTGTTGAAGCCGCTTAAGCGTACGCTTGTCATTTGAGGCAAGCTGGTATATGCCATTACTTCATAGCTGGTATAGTTGGCTTGTATGCCGCTGATGAACTTAATTTTTTCTGTAAGCGGTGTCATAACAGCGATGCCGAATTCCAGTCCTAAAGCCGGACTGTGTTTCACCGTATTGTCGGGATCAATGGGTAAGAAATTGCCGAAAGTGAAACTGGTGGGCGTGCGCAGTGCACGATAACTAATAGATGGTGTGATATGATACACCAGCTCTTTGTTGGTGGTTTTATTAATTACCGGAACTTTCACTTCATAATTCAGCTCAGCATCCGTTTTGTTTTGCAGCGCATTGGGTGCTAAAGAAGTGTTTTCTATTTCGGCATCATCAGCTTTCACACCCTCTTTGAATGTAATGTCAGCAAAATCGGGCATGCTCACACGTGTGCCTTTTAATTCCTTTTCAGCACTTGCAACAAAATCATCGATGGCATTTCTTTCCTCGCGTACTATTTCATGTTCCGTTACCATAATAGCCGATGCGCCTTCTTCCAAAGCAATCGCCGTTGGCAAAGTATTTTCGCTAATCGTTTCCACTGTAGTTACCCATGGTGAAGCCGGAGAAAAATTCTTTTTTCGGTTTGTGCTGCTTGCGTTTTGATTTACAACAACGGAATTGTCTTGGGCAGCATTCATAGCAGCCACTTTCCAACCCTCGACAGGCGAAAACTTTTGCTGGTATTTGGACGGAATGATGTTGAAGAAAACGATGAGAACAGTAGTGAAGCCAATGGTTTTGGAATAAAATGCACGCTGATTCCGATGAAGTCGCTTGCCGATGTTTTCCCAGATCTTTTCAGCCGGGTACATACGGTACTCATCCGCTTTGCGTTTGAGCAGATTTTCGAAATCATCTTGGTAGAAATCTCTTTCCATAATCAGTGTTTGGCTGGCATACTCACGGATCTTTAAAACCGATGATGGGCTGCCACTTTCCATTCGCCCTCTTTGCGTGGCTGCAAGATGATCTGTCGTTGTATCAGCATCTGCTCCAGCATATTTTTCGCCCGCGTATACTGCGATCTGCTGGTGCTTTCTTCAATATCCAGAAGTGTAGCAATCTCCCGGTGCGAGTAGCCTTCAATGGCAAACAAATTGAGTACGGTTCGGTATCCGATGGGTAAGAGACGGATGCACTCTGTAATTTGCTTGGCCTGAATAATGGATGGGACCGATTCTTCACGCACCTGCACATTGTTTGCATAGGTAATATCTATGCTTTCGTTAAAGCGTTTGTTTTTCTTTAACTGGTTAATGCATGTGTGTACGATAATTCTGCGTATCCATCCTTCAAAAGAGCCCTTGCTTTGAAACTGATGTATCTGCGTAAATACGCGGATAAAGCCTTCTTGCAACATATCTTCTGCATCCTCTCTACTTTTAGAGAAGCGATAACATACCGACAGCATTTTAGGACTGTATTGTTGATACAGTGCCTGCTGTGCGGCAGGTTGGTTGCTAAGACATCCATTCAAAATGGCTTCTTCCGTCATGCAGATCTATTTGCAACCCTCAAATTAGACAAATTCCAGTAAAATTCGCTGCGTAGAAGGGCGTTTTTAGGCCGATTTTTTCTCTAAAACCGCTGGTTATAGAAGGCAGGAAGGTTAAAGGCTCCACTTAACTGAGCAAACCAGATTGCTACCGGGGGCAACAATTCCGGAAGAGTAGGGCCGATATAAGCGGTTGGTGATATTTTCCCAGGCAGCGGTAATCAAAAACTGCCTATTTGCCTGGTACGATACGCGGGCATTCCAAATAGTCCACCCGGGAGCATAGGGCTTACCATTTTGATCGAGGGCATATATTTCCGGTTTGGCCTGCTCGCTGGGCGCGAGATTTTCGTTGCGTACTGTACTGTTATATACTGCACTTAGTTCTGCCATCCATTTTTGATGCTGGTAACGCAGCAGGGTGCTGCCATAAAATGGAGGCGCATGTCGCAGTGGTACTTGCACATTATTTCGATCTTCGGTTTCGTTACCTTGGATCCAGTTGGCGTGACTGATCAATTTTAATCGCTCATGCAGCTGCCAGTTGGCACTTAACTGCAGGCCCCATACTATTGCAAAGGCAGCATTTTGCAGCGATTCCACCCCGCTCATCACACCCATAAAAAGAATGCTGTCGGCGCCGTTGAAGCTTGCAGGCCTGCGTACGATTGCATTGTTCAGCCGCGTGTAAAAAACATTGGCTTCCCAAAGTAAACGATAGGGTCCGCTGCGCGAAAAACCCAGCTCATAGTTCCATGCATATTCTGAGGTGAGTGAGGGATTGGGAACGGTTACCAATCCAGCTGCCGACTCAAATAGCTTTCCGATATCATCCACATTGGGCATTCTGAATCCGGTTGCCATATTAGCGTTGAGTTGCCAGCCTGCGTTCAAGCGATACACCATTCCGGCATTGCCCGTGATACCTCCGTTTTGCAGCTTGGTATTCCGATAAGGGAATGGAATAAAACGATCATCAAAATTTGCTGAAAGTGCATTCAAACTGTAGCGCAAACCGCTGCTGAGCGTGATATTCGGGTGAGGATCCACTTTGTAGCTGGTATAAATACCGGCAGTACTCCAGGTGCTGCCATCGGGGTAGCGGCTCACCATAGGTGTAGTGATGCCGCTGACAATATTTTGCTGTGCACCAATGGATCCCACCCGGTTGAAAACATATTCCAGTCCGTAAAAGATTTTTCCTTTTCCAAAATTTCTGTTTGCATCGACATTGATGCTATATGCTTTTACAGTTTCTTCCTGACGGTTGCGGATAATGCTGTTGCGCACTCGATCGATTCTGCTTTCCTGATTGTTTTGCATTGCTGCGATGACGCGCATTTCGTCGTAGAAAAGGTTCCTTTTGGTATTCACCCATTGTACATGATGCATTTGCCAAATCATGGGGCCATAATACCATTCGGCGAAGCGCAGTCTTCCGTTGCGATATTGTAATAACCGATCGTAACGCGGTGCATCGCCGGTGCGTGCATAGGTATAGCTATAGAGCAGATCGTTGTGTGTATTGATTTTGTAGCGAAGCTTTTGTAGTAAGTTGATTTGTTCGTAACCGCTGAACCGTTGTATGCGGGGGTTATTGTTTTTTCTGATACTGTCTATTCCGTTGATACGCTCGATGTATTCTTTGCGCAGATAACTATCTTGTCCGCCATGTTTTCCCATCCGCTGGTCATCGAAGCGACTATGTGTGATAGAGCTTAGCCACGACCATTTCTTTCCGCCGATATTGATATCGGCATGAAGGGTTTGTTCGCGGTTGGCAGATGAATATCGGGTGAACACATTGGTTCTAAAAATTTTCCCCGAATCTTTTGCAATGCGCGGATGAAGCGTGTGAAAATCCATTACACCTCCTACTGCATCACTACCGTATATCAGCGAGCCGGGTCCAAAAATTACTTCAGCAGTTTCGAGTGCCAGGGCATCCACTGAAATTACATTTTGCAAATTGCCGCTGCGATAAATGGCATTGTTCATACGCACGCCATCTACAACCAGCAGTACGCGATTGGTTGCAAATCCTCTGATCATTGGACTGCCGCCGCCAAGCTGGCTTTTTTGTACATACACCGTGCCGGTTTGATTTAAGAGATCGGCTGCGGTTTGCGGGTTATTGAAAAAGATTTCGCCGCGCTTGATTTTGGTGATGCGGTTGGGCACTTCATTTTGTTTCAGTTCCCATTTGTTGAAGGAAATGATGATTTCTTCCAACTCCTTTCCAAGCGTGTCTTGTGTAGCCGTTTCTTGCGCCTGTGCTTTACAGGCGATATGCATCATAAAAATAAAAATAGAGCACCGGAAAAAAATCTTTGTCATGTGTTCTCTACGCATTATGAATCTGCAGTGAGTATTTTCCCTTTCATCACCTCCGGAACTGGTACATCCATCATGCGTAAAATTGTCGGAGCAATATCGCCTAAGGTTCCTTCTTTCAGCGAGCCTTTCCATTCAGCATCTATTACAAAAAGTGGAACCGGGTTAAGGGTATGTGCCGTATTGGGGGTACCATCGGCATTGATCATAAAATCGGCATTACCGTGATCAGCGGTGAGAAAGATGGTATATCCGTGTTGCAGTGCTGCGGTAACAACGCGTTCTACACAACCATCAACGGTTTCCACGGCTTTAATGGCTGCATTAAAATCGCCGGTGTGTCCTACCATATCTGCATTGGCATAATTGAGACAAATAAAGTCTGCAGTTTCTTTTTCAATTTCAGGCACAATGGCATCTGTTACTTCCTGTGCACTCATTTCCGGCTTTAGATCATAGGTGGCTACTTTCGGAGAAGCGATCATAATGCGCTTCTCACCTTCAAAAGGTGTTTCGCGGCCACCGCTAAAGAAAAAACTTACATGCGGATATTTTTCAGTTTCGGCAATGCGTATTTGTGTCTTGCCGCTTTTTGCCAATACTTCTCCGAGGGTATTTTCCAGATGATCATTTTCGAAAATCACATGTACCTGCTCAAAACTTTGATCGTATTCCGTCATGGTGGTATAGTGCAGGTTCAATTTTTCCATTTCAAAGTCAGGAAAATTTTTCTGCGTCAGCACTTCGGTAATTTCTCTGCAGCGATCTGTTCTGAAATTAAAACAGATCACTGCATCACCATTTTGAATACCGGATGCTTTACCTCCGTTTGAGGCGATCAGAGGTTGCAAAAATTCATCGGTGATGCCTTCGTTATAAGACGCTTTTACTGCCGACTGAAAGTCATCGGTCATTTTTCCCTTGCGGTGCACCAATGCATCGTAAGCCAGTTTTACGCGCTCCCAGCGTTTGTCGCGATCCATTGCATAGTATCGTCCCACTACGGTAGCAAGTTTGCCGGTGGTGGCCTGCATATGCTGTTGCAGTTCCGCTAAAAATGCCAATCCACTTTTGGGATCGGTATCTCTGCCGTCGGTAAATGCATGTACATATACATGTTGAAGTCCTTTTGCATTACAAAGTGAGAGAATGGCTTTCAGGTGATCAATATGTGAGTGAACACCACCGTCACTTACCAGGCCAATCAGGTGCAGTGACTTACCATTTTGAATTGCGTAATTGATGCTTGCATTGAGTGTGGTGTTTTCATTCAAATCTCCACTGCGAATGGCAACATTAATGCGCTGGAGTTCCTGGTACACCACTCTGCCTGCGCCTAAATTGAGATGTCCTACCTCACTATTGCCCATCTGGCCTTCGGGTAAGCCTACCGCTTCGCCACAGGTGGTGAGTGTGGTATGCGGGTAGCGGCTATATAATGATGACACAAAGGGCGTTTTTGCCTGCTGAATGGCATCGGCTTCTTTCACTCTACCCAGCCCCCAGCCATCCATTATAATGAGGATTGCTTTTTTACTTTTCATGCACTCAAAGCTACTTTATTCATGCGAAAGGCGGTAGCTGTTGGAGCGAATTCATCGGTTTCGCTATTATGCAAAATCATCTAATGATATTGAGCCCCCGTTTCCGGCAATTTGATAATTTTACAACCATTCCTCCGGTACTTTTCCCGATGATGTTTGTAAATCCCGGATGAAATATCAAGATGAGCAAAAAGAAATCAAGCGGAGGTATTGTTTACTCCACCGATCCCAATTATACGTACGCGTCTGATGATGCTTCAGCGGTTACGCTTGCACCAGATCAACAACCGCTCCGGGTGCGAATCGACACCAAACAACGTGCGGGAAAGGTAGTAACGCTTGTGGAAGGTTTTACCGGAACGGAAGACGATTTGGAGCAGCTTGGAAAGCAACTAAAAAGTATTTGCGGTACGGGTGGCGCTGTCAAGGACGGCGTGGTGATCATTCAGGGCAATCATGCCGACAAAATATTGCAGTGGCTGCTCAAGCAGGGGTATAAGCTGGCACGAAAATATTAGTTGAATCGAGGCAATGGATTAAAAAACCTAAAACAAACCTTTTGAAGCATCATTTGTTGGTTCATTTATAAAGCTGAGGTATGGTGTCGAAACTTACAGAGGGGGTAAAGATTAGTGTAGAAACGTTCTATCAGTCCGACTACAGCAATCCGCTGGCGGGGGAGTATATGTTTGCCTACCGTATCACCATTGAAAATACCAACGAATTTCCGCTTAAATTACTCAGACGTCATTGGTATATTTTCGATAGCAATGGTGCTGTGCGCGAAGTGGAAGGAGAAGGGGTAGTAGGTGCACAGCCCGTAATTCAACCGGGAGAAAAGTATCAGTATGTAAGTGGCTGTAACCTGAAAACTGAAATGGGGAAAATGCATGGTACTTATCTCATGCAGAATTTACATACTCAAGCAGAATTTCATGCCCGCATTCCTGTTTTTGAAATGATTGTTCCTTTCAAACAAAACTGATTCCTCTTGCTTTTTAACGTGGCTTATAATTTGCTTCGGTAAATATTTGCTTGGCAGGTGTTGTCATCAGCTGAGGCAAACTTATTTCCGGGTGTTGTTCCATCCAGCGCTGTACAATACGCCATCCCAAAAATGCTCCTATGTTTCCCGGCGCCGCTTCCGATAAGCCCGGTGTGCTGGGGCCTTCGCTCACGAAAGGTCGGATCAGTTGCGGGTCGGTTTCAAAAAGCAGTTGCTGCTGAATGAAAAAATTATAAATGTCTCTTTGATTGCTGTTGCACCATGTTAACTGCTTGGAAGTGTAACCGGTAATAATGGTATCCTGTTCGTTGGGCAAAAGTTGCTGAAGCGCATACCATCTTTTCCCCCTTTCAATCAATTGTTCAATCAACGGAAAACGATAACTGCTGTCGGGGTGTAAATCATCCAATACCAGTGTAAACACATCAGCAGCCATATATTCTTTTGAGAATCTTCTGCTCCGATATTGAGGCACGATGCTGCTCGCAAAAGCCATATCGTTGTAAATGCTAAAGTTGGGTCCCAGATAAAACGGCAGACTGATCGCAATAAAATTTTGCCCCATATAATTGGGGGTGGGTTCCATATTGCTCAACGCCGGCAAAGCATCCATGGGGCCAATGGTGGTGAGGATAACCGGTATCTCATAGTTTGGGTAGTAATACCGCAGATAGCGAAAGCCTTTTTCCAGTGCGTTCTCCTGCGCGCGAAAATCAGGAAAAACGATTTGAACCGTATCATAGAGCGGGCGACTTACATGCAGAAATCTTTTGGTGCCTTTTTCGAGCAGGGTGTTGGTGTCGGAAAATGGACCCAGGCCTAAAACGTTTTCCGTAAACAACGGCAGAAAATCGGGATACTTTTTTTGAAGCTCCTTTAAAAGGGGGATGGATTGATTGCTGTCGATGGCGAAATAATCTCTATCAAACCTGCGGATTTCCAGATCTACTTCAATGCCTGAAACATCAGGTAGTTTTTTATTGCTCTGGCAGGCGGCCAAAAGCAGTAAGGGTATCAGAAGTTTATACATATTCATCATGCATCAAACGAAAGGGTGGCGGATTTGTTGCAGTGCCAAGGGTATTAATAATTAAGTTTGCAATATGAAGCTTTTCCTGGCACAGCAAAATTACCACATCGGCAATTTCGGATATAATGTGGAGAAGATCATCGATGCAATTAAACTGGCCAAGGCAGCCGGGGGCGATCTGATTCTTTTCAGTGAACTCTCTGTTTGTGGCTATCCTCCGCGCGACTTTCTCGAGTTTGAAGATTTTATTGAACAATGCGATGCTGCTATCGAACAGATTCGCATCCATGCCGATTCCATTGCGGTAGTTGTGGGTGCGCCGGTACATAACAAGCACGGCAAAGGAAAAAGTTTGCATAATGCTGCCTATTTTTTGTACGAGCAATCAGTAAAGGCAGTGGTACATAAAACATGCTTGCCCACCTACGATGTGTTTGATGAATACCGCTACTTCGAGCCTGCTTATGAATGGGAGCTGGTGAATTTCAAAGGCAAGAAAATAGCGATTACCATTTGCGAAGACATCTGGAATTTGGGCACTCATCCGCTTTACCGTGTTTGTCCCATGGATCAGCTAATTCCTCAGCAACCAGATCTTATGCTCAACCTTTCAGCATCTCCCTTCGACTACACACATGTGGAAGATCGAAAGGCGATCGTGAAATTGAATGTGCAGAAATATGGTATTCCCATGCTGTATTGCAATGCCGTGGGCAGTCAAACGGAAATTGTTTTCGACGGTGGCTCTCTGGTTTTTGATGCGAAAGGAAATATGATCAAGCAGTTGCCTTTGTTTCAGGAAGCGCTGCACAAAGTGGAGTGGAATGCAGACGGAAGTTTTGATGCACCCATTGATACGCCCGCAGCTTTGCTGCCCGATGAAGAGCTTAATCCCCCCGCATTGCAGCCGCAACTTTGCATTGAAGCCATTCATGATGCTATTATTTTAGGCATACAGGATTATTTTAAAAAAATGGGTTTTACTAAGGCTGTGGTGGGTAGCAGTGGGGGCATCGACAGTGCGGTTACATTGGCGCTGGCTTGTCGCGCTTTAGGCGCTGAAAATGTGCGCGCTATTCTCATGCCTTCTCCGTATTCATCGGAGCATAGTGTGAGCGATGCTGTTGCGCTTAGTCAAAATCTCGGTAATCCCTACGATATCGTTCCCATTGAGCAGGTGTATGATGCTTTTTTGCAAAAGCTACAGCCTATTTTTAATGATCTGCCTTTCGGACTGGCAGAAGAAAATATTCAAAGTAGAACCAGAGGTAATCTGCTGATGGCCATCGCCAATAAATTCGGATACATTTTGCTGAACACTTCCAACAAAAGCGAACTGGCTACGGGCTATGGAACCCTATATGGCGATATGGCCGGTGGGTTGGGTGTGCTGGGCGATTGCTATAAGTTGCAAGTGTACGCGTTAGCGCAGTACATTAATCAGCATTCAGTGATAATTCCCGAAAACATCATCACCAAAGCACCCAGTGCTGAATTAAGGCCGGGACAAAAAGATACCGACAGCTTGCCTCCCTATGAAGTATTGGATCCGCTCTTATATCAATACATTGAGCGGCGCCAGGGTCCCGCTGATATCAAAGCCCAGGGTTTTGATGCCCATTTGGTTGACAGGGTTTTACGGATGGTGAATATCAACGAGTACAAAAGAAATCAGTTTTGTCCCATCATTCGGGTTAGTCCCAAGGCTTTTGGTGTAGGGCGCCGTATGCCCATAGTAGGTAAGTATCTTTCATAAACACACACATCACTTGGCAAGCGCGGCGCAGGACTTATCTTTGCCGCAAATCAGCGCATATGCTTCAGGTAGCATTTTTACGAAACAACCTCGAATGGGTAAAGGAAAGACTGGCGATCAAAAACTTCAAGGATATATCGCTGGTAGATGAAGCATTGAACTACGATGAGCAGCGGCGCCAGCTTACTTTTCAGTATGATGAACTGCAGGCGCAGATCAACAAGGCTTCCAAAGAAATTGGCATGCTCATGGCGAAGGGATCTGCCGAGCAGGCCGAAGCAAAGAAGCAGGAAGTAGCAGGGTGGAAAGCGAATTTGCAGCCCATCAGCGATGCACTTTCGGCTGCTGAAAAGCAATTGCACGACACGCTGGTTAAAATTCCGAACCTTCCTGCTGCAAATGTGCCCG
Source organism: uncultured Chitinophagaceae bacterium (assembly GCA_964505195.1). Lineage (GTDB taxonomy): Bacteria > Bacteroidota > Bacteroidia > Chitinophagales > Chitinophagaceae > CAZDGV01. Next base: position 169,739 of record CAZDGV010000001.1, on the reverse strand, counting down.
CCGGTACGCATGCCGAACAGAATGTGCTTGTAAAAGAATGGGGCGAAACGCCATCCCTGCCCGCTGACGCAGTTCCTCACTGGGAGCTCATTCGTAAATACGATATCGTTGATTTTGAAATCGGCGTAAAAATTACCGGCAGCGGCTTTCCGGTTTACAAAGGAAAAGGAGCAAGATTGCAGCGTGCATTAATATCCTATTTCCTCGACTTTAATACGCAGGCAGGCTATACAGAATATATTCCGCCCTATATGGTAAATGAGGCTACGGCTTACGGTACAGGCCAGCTGCCCGATAAAGAGGGACAGATGTATTATATGCCGGCGGATGATTTTTATCTTATTCCAACAGCAGAAGTGCCCGTTACCAATATCTACCGCGATGAAATATTGAAAGAAGCACAGCTGCCCATTCGCATGACGGCATACACACCCTGCTTTAGAAGAGAGGCAGGAAGCTTTGGTGCTGATGTGCGCGGACTCAATCGTGTACACCAGTTCGATAAAGTTGAAATAGTTCAGCTGGTGCATCCCGATAAAAGTTACGAGGTGCTGGATGAGATGGTGGCGCATGTAGAAAAATTATTGCAGTCGCTGCAACTCCGCTATCGCATTTTGAAATTATGCGGAGGCGATATGAGCTTTTCCAGTGCGCTCACTTACGATTTTGAAGTGTGGAGTGCCGCGCAGCAAAAATGGCTGGAATGCAGCAGTGTAAGCAATTTTGAAAGCTTCCAGAGTAATCGAATGAAGATTCGTTTTAAAGACGAAAAAGGAAAAGCACAGTTGGTGCATACTTTAAATGGAAGTTCACTCGCTTTGCCGCGTATTCTTGCTGCCTTGCTCGAGAATAATCAGTCTGCCGAAGGCATTCAGCTGCCGGAAGTATTGCATCCTTATCTTCCTTTTACAAGTATTTGATAGAACGCCTTAGCAATTATCCTTCCGCAATCACGGCAGTTTGCTGTGAAGTATTGTTTGCGCTTGTATTGAGACGCTCGATTGTACGATGCATCACTTTAAACCAAAGCGGCGGAAAATGTGCTAATACCATCATGCCCGGATAACCGGTAGGCATTTGTGGTGCGTCTTCGTGATGACGCAATACCTGGTATTTGCGACTGGCAAGATAATGGTGGTCACTGTGTCGACTTAATTCAAAGAGCATTATGCGTCCGATGGGATGGTTGCTGTTCCAGCTGTGCACGGGCATAGCTCTTTCGTATTTTCCTTCGCCAATTTCTTTGCGTGATAGCCCGTAATGCTCAATGTAATTCACTGCTTCCAGCAAGCAAATGCCAATGATGGCGGCAGTAATAAAACCTAGCAGGGCTTTTATGCCAAAGAGTAAAGAAATCAGCACGAGAAATAGAAGCTGTATTACATGAAAGCGCAGCATTTCGTTTTGAATATGTAGTATCGGCAAGCCTTTCTTTTTCATTTCTCTATTGCTGATTTCCCAAGCACTCATATAGCTTCCGGCAATGCAGCGCAGATAAAATTGAAAAATCGATTCACCGTAGCGTGCACTGGCAGGATCATCGGGTGTGGCTACTCTTTTATGGTGGCCTTTGTTGTGTTCGATATAAAAATGCATGTACAATGAAGTAAGCAGCAGCGCTTTCGCCATGGCCCTTTCATGTGTTGTAGCACGATGTCCCAATTCGTGTGCAACATTAATGCCAAAAACTCCGCAGAGAATGCCCATGCTAACAATTCTTCCAGCCAGCGTCCAGCCTTCTGCAGGATTGGTGATGAAGCTTTGCAGAAAAATGAAGAGCAAGCCGTAATGCAGCGGCAGCATGAGATACAAAATGAAATCATAGCTGCGATCATTTTTTGCCATTTCCTCTTCCGCTGCATCCAGGTTATTCGGATTTGCTTTGAAGAACAATTCAGCAAGTGGAATAAAACCGAATGCATAATACATCGTCAGAAAGCTCATCCATCCGGTGCTATGGAATGAAATCCACGCAGATGCCAACATAAGAATCGGACTCAGATATTTATAAGGGCGCCACTGCATACTGTTTCCTGTTTTTACAATAGAAATGTTGATGCTGCCATTCGCTGCATGTGTTAATGTTTGCTCGTGCCAATGCGATACAAAATTATTCCCATCAACGCAAAGAAGCCCACACCCAGTAAATCAAATCCGTTCAGTGATATGCTTTCCACGATTGTATGTTCCAGATTGATTTTACCAAGTGTAGCGGTAATATTTTCATTAACCGATAAAATAGCAACCAATACCCCTGCCAACGCACCGCCTGCTACTAGCCCTGTTGCAAACAGATTTCCTTTGCCCAGGTCTTCCTCTTCGGGGTTAAGGCTTTCACCTTTTTGCTTTTGCTTCCACTCCACTGCACCGCGAATAGCGCCGCCAATGAAAATAGGCAGGGTAGTAGATAGTGGTAGGTAAAGACCTACTGCAAAGCTGAGCGATTTAATACCACAAAGCTCCATGGTGATGGCAATGGCAACGCCCACCAATACAAACTGCCAGTCGAGATTGAATGATAAAATACCTTTTATGAGGGTAGCCATCAACGTTCCCTGCGGCGCGGGGTATTTATCGGTACCGATGGCATGCGTAATACCTTGGCTTAACATTTCCTGAGTTGGCGTATCGAGAATTTTGATGGTGGCACCAATCGCAATCGATGAAACAATGGCACCGATAAACAATGCAATCTGCTGATAGCGCGGCGTTGCACCTACAATATATCCGGTTTTCAAATCCTGCGAAGTAGCACCAGCGTTGGCAGCAGCGATACAGATCATACTTCCCACCACCAATGCCATCGGTTCATATACTTTACCGGTCCAGCCTACTGCAATAAATATCAGACAAGTACCCATCAGTGTAGCAATCGTCATGCCGCTGATGGGATTGTTGGAAGAACCAATCAGTCCCACAATGCGTGACGAAACCGTTACGAAGAATGCCCCAAAAATTACCACCAGCACACCCAGTAACAACTTGCTCGCTACGCCATCACCCGGCACCTGTGGTAAAAATGCCATCAGCAGAATTAATCCAAGACTTCCAAACAATACCACTTTCATGTTTAGATCGCGTTCTGTTCTCAGAACGGAAGGTGTTTCACCATCTGTTTTTTTAAGTGATCCCAAACTGCTTTTGAAAGAAGATATGATGGTAGGAATGGTTTTGATGAGGGTGATGAATCCGCCTGCTGCCACTGCACCCGCACCGATTTGTCGGATATAAGCGCGATAGATGGCAGCAGAATAATCAGTGAATTGATGTGTTGCCGGATCCCATCCGCCGGGTCCGCCTGCCGTCGCTAAGTCGTTCAGGTATCCCAACTTCACCAGCTGCAATGCAATGGTATCGGGAGGTACTACCGATGCCAGCAAGGGAATGGTGGCAAACCATGCGAGCACACCACCGGCAACCAACACGCCAGAAATTTTGGGACCGATGATGTAACCAACGCCCATGTATTCTGGTGTGATTTCACCACTCACTTTTGCAGAGGGAAAATATTTGTTTACCTGCTGCGTCATGAATGCAGGTGTTTCAGCAATTACGTGGAGAATTTTTTGCAGTAAAGCATAGGCAAAAGCAAATCCCAAACCCTGAAAAGCAGTTTTGGCAAAGTCGCCTCCTTTTTCACCGGCTTTCAGCACGCTTCCGCAGGCCGTTCCTTCCGGATAGGGGAGGGTGCCATGTTCTTTTACAATCAAAGATCTGCGCAGTGGCACCATCATTAGTGTTCCCAAAATACCGCCAAAGGTGGCAAGGGTAAGAATGGTAAAGTAATTGAAGAACTGCGCACTGCTGCTTTCACTTAGAAACAAAAAACCCGGCAAAGTAAAAACAACGCCTGCTGCAATGCTTTCGCCTGCAGATCCTGTTGTTTGAATGATATTATTTTCGAGAATAGTGGTTTTTAAAAATCTTCTGCCCAATGTAATCGCAATGACTGCGATGGGGATGGATGCAGAAACGGTAAGTCCTGCTTTCAGTGCCAGGTAAACCGTGGCTGCGCCGAATATGATACCAAAGGCAGATCCCACAAGCACACTTTTGATGGTGAACTCGGGCATATTACTGTTGTCTGCTACAAAGGGTTGGAATTTATTTTCCGACATAGTGTAAGATTTATATCGGGAAGATAATAAATATATACACCTGCCAAAAAGCAAATGGGAGAAACATGTTTCTCCCATTTGCTTTTAAATTGCCTTTTCAACATCATGCATGTTGCTCATGCATCATCTGCTGTAGTTTTTTGGTAAGCAGGAAAAGTATAAGTGCTGCTACACCCGACATGCCTACAAAAAGCATGAAAAAGTCGTACAGGTTTTCCATACGATACCCCAGGAACTGTGTGGTTTTTCCTGCTTCGGGATACAATGCACTGAGTACACCTGCCAGCTTATTGGCAGCGGCGTTGGCTAAAAACCATACCGCCATCAGTAGCGAAGCAAATTTGAAAGGCGCTAATTTGTTTACCAATGAAAGGCCAATGGGTGATAAACTCAGTTCGCCCCAAGTATGTAGCGCGTACATGCCTACCAGCCATATCATACTTACTTTAATGCCGGCACCTGCATCTTTCACACCCGTGGCAATCCACAAATAACCAATCGAAAGTAAAAGCAAACCGATGGCCATTTTCGTAGGAGAGGAAGGTTCGTATTTGCCCAGTTTAAGCCAAAGCCAGGCAAATACGGGTGCAAACACAATTACAAAAATGGAGTTAAGCGATTGAAACAAACTGGCGGGTACCACAAAAAATCCAATGTCGCGCTGTGTTTGCTCTTCCGCAAAAAAAGTGAGCGAAGCGCCGGCTTGTTCAAAAGCACTCCAAAAGAAGATTACAAAAAATGCCACGATGAAGATCACTCCGATGCGCTGCTTTTCAATTCCGTTGAGTGATTTATCGGAGAAGATGATGAAAGCAATCAGTAATGTGGCTGCAATGAGCAGGTAGGTGAGATAACTCACCACTTTTGCATCGATGTACAGCAGTCCAATTGCTACGGCAGAAAGCAATGCGAGTCCGCCTATTATAAAAATGGGGTTATGCCACATAGCTGGTGCGTTTGCGGGGGGTGCGCCCAATTCCTGATTGTCTGGCCCCACCACATACTTTTTATGAAAGAGCATTTGCACTACTACGCTGATAAGCATACCAATACCTGCTGCAAGAAAAGCCCATTTGAAGTCGGCCGGATTGCCTGTATCGCCAAGGAGTCCGCATATAAAAGGTCCCATTGCTCCGCCTACATTGATACCCATGTAAAAAATGGTATAGGCAGAATCGATGCGTCGGTCGCCCTTGGGGTAAAGCTGTCCTACCAGCGAAGAAATATTCGGTTTGAAGAAGCCGTTGCCTGCAATCATCAATCCCAATCCGCTAAAAAACAGCACCGAGGAAAGCTCAGGTGCCGTGGTATAAGTTGAGCCGCAGAAAAAAAGTAAAAATTCACCTAATGCCATTACAATACCACCGGCAATAATGGATCGCTGGTTGCCCCAGAAACGATCTGCTACATAGCCTCCGATGAGTGGAGTAAGGTAAACGAGACTGGTATAGCTGCCGTATAAATTAGAAGCAAATACTTTATCAAAAAGCAATGCCTTGGTCATAAATAGTACGAGCACGGCACGCATACCATAATAGTTGAAGCGCTCCCACATTTCGGTTCCAAAAAGCACCCAAAGGCCCTTGGGGTGTCCGGTACTTGCAGTTGTTGAATTCATGATTGAGTGTTTGGTAAAACAAATAACTACGCTCCGAATGTATGAAGTTTTTACATTTCTATGCTGTGCAAAAGATGAATGAAAAAAATCAGTGCGCTTGCTACAGATGGCATCTTCAATGGTTAACTTCGCTCACAATGCAAAACATGCATTTTGCATCAGTTTCGTTTCAATAAAAAAAATATTTGTATGCATATTTTACTGCTGGGTTCAGGTGGACGTGAACATGCGCTTGCATGGAAGCTAAAACAGAGTCCGTCCTGTACACGGCTTTTCATTGCTCCTGGCAATGCTGGCACCGCACAGTGTGGTGAGAATGTAAATATGGGAGTAAATGATTTCGACAAGATTCGAGATTTTGTGCTTGCGCACGATATAAAAATGGTGGTGGTAGGGCCGGAGGAGCCGCTGGTTAAGGGCATTTATGATTTTTTCAAAGCAGATTCCGCACTGCAGCAGTTGATGGTGATTGGTCCTTCCAAAGCCGCAGCACAGCTTGAAGGTAGCAAGGCCTTTGCTAAGGCATTTATGCAGCGGTACCAGATACCTACGGCTGCTTATCGTGAATTCGATGCCAGCAATTTTGACGAAGGTGTTGCGTATTTACAAACACATGCATTGCCTGTAGTGTTGAAGGCAGACGGATTGGCGGCAGGAAAAGGCGTACTGATTTGTCAGGACAGAAACGAAGCTATTGCAGAATTTGAAAACATGATCCGTCAGTCGAAGTTTGGTGATGCAGGCAAGAAAGTAGTGGTGGAAGCATTTCTCAGTGGCATTGAAATGAGCGTGTTTGTGCTTACTGATGGTAACGATTATGTTTTGCTGCCCTCAGCGAAAGATTACAAGCGTATTGGCGAAGGTGATACCGGCTTGAACACCGGCGGCATGGGAGCGGTTAGTCCCGTTCCTTTTGCAGATGTGGCGTTTATGCAGCAGGTAGAAGAAAAGATCATAAAGCCCACTATTGATGGCTTGCGTGCGGAACAACTCGAATACAAGGGATTTGTTTTTTTCGGACTCATTAAAGTGGGCGATGCGCCCTATGTGATTGAGTATAACTGTCGCATGGGCGATCCCGAAACAGAAGTGGTGATGCCCCGTTTGCAAAATGATCTTGTTGCATTGTTTGAGCAAACTTGTCGCGGTCAGCTTGCTTCAGCCAGGGTTGCACAGGATCCGCGCTTTGCGGTAACGGTGATGGCCGTAAGCGGAGGTTATCCCGGCGACTATCAAAAAGGCTATCCGATTGAGGGGCTGGATCAACCAACCAATGCGCTGGTATTCCATGCCGGAACATTACAGCAAGGCGACCACGTTGTAACCCATGGTGGTCGGGTGTTGGCGGTCACTTCCTTTGGTGAAACACCGGCTCAAGCTGCCGGCACATCCCTCGAGGCGCTGGATAAAATTCAGTTTCAGGACATCTATTTCCGGCGTGATATCGGGTATGAGTTTTTAGGGTGAGACCAGCCTCTGGAAGCAGGTTTTTTGATGGGGAAGCTCGGTTAGGAAAAATCCCGTATTCTGTTGATTTTCCGTTGTTAAATCCACTATTTTCGCTCAAATTTGCATAGCAACAAGCATCACCAACAATTTTACCGCAGTAATGGGACTTTTTAACTTTTTCACGCAGGATATCGCCATCGACTTGGGCACCGCCAATACATTGATTATACACAACGATGAGATCGTGGTGAACGAGCCCTCCATCGTTGCGCTCGATCGCAACAATCCCAAAAATGTATTGGCCGTAGGGAAGAAAGCCCTGATGATGCATGAAAAAACCCATGAGAGCATCCGTACCGTTCGTCCGCTGAAAGACGGGGTGATTGCCGATTTTAACGCAGCCGAGCTCATGATCCGTGAGCTGATTAAGCTTGTATATACCAAGAAGCCTTTATTTCCGCCAAAGTGGCGAATGATGATCTGTATCCCTTCCAGCATCACCGAAGTGGAAAAGCGAGCCGTGCGCGACAGCGCTGAGCAGGCGGGCGCACAGGAAGTATATCTCATTCACGAACCGATGGCTGCTGCCTTAGGTATCGGAATCGATGTAGAAGAGCCGGTAGGAAATATGATTGTAGATATCGGCGGTGGTACCACGGGCATCACCGTTATCGCCCTGGCAGGTATTGTGTGTGATCAGAGTATCCGCATCGCTGGCGATGAGTTTACAGCAGATATCATGGAGGCATTGCGCCGCTATCATAGCCTGCTCATAGGCGAGCGTACCGCAGAGCAGATCAAAATACAGATTGGAGCCGCCATGAAAGATCTCGACAACCCGCCGGATGATATTCCCGTGAATGGTCGCGACCTCGTTACCGGTATTCCCAAACAAATCATGGTGAGCTATCAGGAAATTGCGGAGGCATTGGATAAATCGATTTTCAAAATCGAAGAAGCCATCCTGAAAGCATTGGAAATGACGCCACCCGAACTCGCTGCTGATATTTACCGTCGAGGAATTTATATCACCGGCGGTGGAGCATTGTTGCGTGGATTGGATAAGCGTTTGGGACAAAAAATTAAATTGCCGGTGCATGTAGCCGATGATCCGCTGAAGAGTGTGGTGCGTGGTACGGGCATTGCATTGAAAAATTACAATCGCTTTCCTTTTGTGATGCGCAACTAAGGCATTGATTCCGGTTAACTCAAATCACCTTTTCTGTGCGAAATATTTTCGCTTTTATTCGTAAACATGCAGTGCTCTTGTTTTTTGTTTTGCTGCAGGCACTCAGCTTTGTGCTGCTTTTCAGATACAACCGCTTTCATGAGGCGGCTTATATGAATGTAGCGGGAGAGCTGATCGGAAAAGTACAGCTGCAGTACAATCGTATTGAAGATTATTTTTTCCTGAAGCGTGAAAACGAAGATCTTAAACGCAAACTCACCGCCTTACAAAACCGCCTCCCTGAAAATTTTTTATTGCCCGATACAGCATCCATGCTTGTAAAAGATACGGTGCTTTGGGATAGTGCCGCTCCCGGCAGAAAATTTTTATACATGGATGCCACGGTGGTAGGCAATTCCACCTCTCAGCCCAATAACTATATCACTATTTACAGAGGTAGCAAGCAAGGCGTAGAGCCCAATATGGTGGTGGTGGGTCCGAATGGGGTAGTGGGTGTGGTGCTGGACGTGAGTGAAAATTTTGCTACGGTCATGAGTATGCTGCACCGACAAAGCAGAATCAGTGCGCGCCTCCAAAAAAACGGCATCTCCGGACGTATTGAATGGGATGGAAACGATGCACGCATTCTGCACTTGCGCGATATTCCCAAAAGTGTGCAATTATCGCGCGGCGATACGGTAGTTACCAGTCAGTATTCTGATTTTCCTCCAGGTATTATGATTGGAACAGTTGAAAAAGTATTGAATGAACAAAGCACCAACAACTATTTGGTACATGTGCGGCCTTCCACCGATTTCAGTCGTATTCAGCATGTATTTGTGGTGAGCAATTTGCAGCGTGCAGAGCAGCAGGCGCTGGAGCAAAAACTAAAACAAAACGCACCGTGAAACAGTTTCTAAAATATACGATACGGTTGGCTCTGTTCATTTTAGCACAGGTGTATGTGCTCAACCAAATTCCTGCGTTGCATGCTTACATCACCCCCTCCATTTATTTTCTGTTCATTCTCTGGTTACCATTTACCATTTCGCGCGGCGGACTCTTGCTGGTTTCATTTATTACGGGCATTCTGCTCGACTTTTTCATGAAAACGCCCGGCTTGCATGCTGCTCCCTGTGTGCTCATTGGGTATCTCCGACCTTTTTTTATCAATATTCTCATGCCACAGCAAGGTGTGGAATTCAATTATCGTGAGCCGTCAGCCCTCAGTTTGGGTTTGGTGCAGTATATGATTTATGTAGCACTGCTCACTTTTTTTCACCATCTTTATCTCTTCACCATTGAAGCTTTTCAATTTGGCGATATCATTTATCTCCTTAGCAAAACCATCGGCTCGCTGGCAATTAGTCTGCTGATGATTTTGGTGGTTGAAATCATTTTTATCCGAAAACAAAAGTTTCTCACCAATACCTAAGCAACAGGCAACCGCGATAACGCATGGAGTTTTTTAATCAGTCGAGGCAGCGTGTCATCCGCAATATTTTTGCTGCGGTATTTCTCATTATTGCTATTCGCGTTATAACGCTCCAGTTGTTTTCGGGAGAATATACCCGTCTTGCCAACAACCAGGCGATTTTGAGAAAAGTAGTGTATCCCAGTAGGGGCATCATTTTCGACAGAAAAGGTAAAGCCATTCTTGATAATGTAACCATGTACGATTTGATGGTAACTCCTTCGTTGCTGCGTGGTATTGATACCCTCGCACTTTGTCGTGTACTAGATATTGACACATCCGAGTTTCGTAAGCGCGTGGTTACTGCAGTCATCAAGAATACCCGAAGTCGCGCTTCGGTTTTTGAAGCGCTGCTTACGCCCGACAAATATGCGCGGGTAAATGAAAATCTGTTTCGCTTTCAGCCGGCTTTCTTCTTACAGGAACGCCCTGTGCGCAGTTATCCTTATAAAGCTGCAGCGCATTTGTTGGGATATGTGGGGGAAGTGGATTCAGCGATACTCAAGAAGTCCAACTTTTTCTATCAGATGGGTGACTATGCCGGTCGTTCCGGCTTGGAAAGTTTTTATGAAAAAACGCTCATGGGCCAAAGAGGTATCCAGTATTTGCTGCGCGACAACCTCAACCGTCCAAAAGGATCTTATGAGCGTGGTCGCTTTGATACCGCAGCCATAGCCGGCAGGCATTTGCGTACTTATCTCGACATAGATGTGCAAGTGCTTGCAGAAAAGCTGCTGCAAAATAAAGTAGGAAGTGTAGTGGCCATCGAACCCAGTACCGGCGGCATCATTGCCATGGCTTCTACGCCCGCATATGATCCCAACTTGCTGACCGGTCCGGAAAGCCGTAAAAATTTCAATCGCCTATTTCTCGATCCTGCCAAGCCAATGCTTAACCGCGGCATGCAAGGTGTTTATCCTCCCGGATCAACGTTTAAGCCTCTGGGAGCATTGGTGGCATTGGATGAAGGGTTGATCAATCCTTCTTATGGATATCCCTGTTTTGGTCGCTATGGTCCTTGCGGTAAACCTGCCTGTACGCATAGCAATGCAGGGCATGCATCTAACCTGAGTTTAGCTATTGCCAATTCCTGTAACTCCTATTTTGCGCATGTGTTTCGGATGGCGATCGACAATAGTGATTATAAGAGTGTGGAGAAGGGCTTGCATCGCTGGAAGCAGTACATGTCAGATTTTGGATTAGGGCATCGATTAGGCGTTGATCTTCCCGGTGAATATGCGGGCTTTATTCCCGATACCAATCGCTATAACAATCCCAAAGTGTTTGGCAAGAATGGATGGAACTCATGCACCATTGCATCATTGGGTATCGGCCAGGGAGAAATCCAGGCATCTCCGCTGCAAATGGCAAATGCAATGTGTATCATCGCCAATCGGGGCTGGTATTATGTTCCGCACTTGGTAAAAACCATTGATGGTGAAACGGAAGCAGATACGATCCTTCACAAATACAGAAAAAAAATTAAGCCGCTTCATATTCCCGACAGCGCCTATCAGGCAGTAATTGATGGTATGGAAGCAGTGGTTACTTCAGGCACTGCGCGCAATGCAAAAATTGAAGGCTTTGATGTGTGTGCTAAAACCGGAACGGTAGAAAATTTTTATCGCGGTCAAAAGCAAAAAGATCATTCATTTTTTGTGGCATTTGCGCCAAAAGACAATCCGAAGATTGCCGTTTGTGTAGTGGTTGAAAATGCCGGCTTTGGCGCTACCTGGGCCGCACCCATCGCATCGTTGGTAATGGAGCAATACCTGCGCGATTCTATTGCCGGTGCAGGAAGAAAAGCAGAAGTGGAGCGCATCAGTCAGGCTTCGCTCATTCCCGCCCGTATTCGTGTTGAAAGAGCACGCTTCGATTCGCTGCGCCGGATAAAAGAATTGAAACAGCAGCAAATAGAACAAAGACGTAAGCTGGAAGAGCGTATTGTTGGAGTGGGTCCTGCTGTTCCTCAGCATGCACATTCAGTTTTGTACTTTGGCAATGCAGTTGCATGGATTTCTATCCGCGGAAAACGCAAATGGTTCCATCATCCTTTTAAAAAGCATCATGAATCAGCGTGAGGCCAACATATCTAAGGGAATTGATACCGGCGTGGTTTGGCTCTACGCTGCGTTGGTATTTATTGGACTCATCGCCATTTTTTCGGTAGAGTACAGAAGCGGTGATCCTTTATTTCAATCGATGCTGGATTTCAAAAAAAATTATTCCAAGCAGTTTTTATTCATCGGCGTGAGCAGTGTGGTGGCGGTTTTCATTTTGCTGACCGACAGCAAGTTTTTTACTGCAACAGCCAATCTGCTTTATTTGCTCGGCATCTTGCTCATGTTGCTCACATTCGTGATTGGTAAAGATATCAGCGGATCCAGATCCTGGATTGCGCTCGGCGGTGGATTCAATCTTCAGCCCGCTGAACTCTGTAAAGTATTTACTTCGCTGGCACTTGCAAAGTATGTAAGCAGGCCCGAAACGGAGTTTCGCCTTTTCCGTTCACACCTGATTGCCTTTGCCCTCACACTTTTACCTGCATTGCTTTCCATTGCACAAAAGGAACTCGGACTCGCACTCGTTTATTTGTCGTTTTTTTTGGTGATGTATCGTGAAGGTCTTCCATCGAATTATCTCATCATCGGATTTTCTACAGTGGCTTTATTTGTAGCCGCAATTGTAATTGAATCGAATGTGCTTGCCATTACGCTGAGCATCGCTGCGGTGATCACTGCTTATGCAATGCGTAGGGTAATCAAAAAGAACAAAAGCATTCTCCTGCTCATTGCTTCAATTTGGTTTATCAGCGTGGGCATTCAGCGGTTTGCCTTGCCGTTTATGTTCGATAAAGTTTTTAAGCCTTATCAGGTGGAACGCATCTTGGGTATGTTTGGAAAGGAGTACGAGCCCCGCGATCCCGTGCGCAAGGCAGCACTCGAAAAGGAAATGCAGGTGGGTCGGAAAAAAGATCGTAACTATAATGTAAAGCAGTCGAAAATTGCCATTGGCTCAGGTGGGTTATTAGGCAAAGGGTTTTTGAAAGGCATTACCACGCAAGGCGATTTTGTTCCCGAACAACATACCGACTTTATTTTTACTGCCATCGCTGAAAGCTATGGAACATGGGGCAGTCTGCTGCTACTTGCTCTTTATTTTCTGTTGCTGATGCGCATTATTACCATTGCCGAGCGGCAGCGAAGTGTATTTTCGAGGGTATACGCCTACAGTGTGGCTTCCATTTTGTTTTTCCATGTATTCATCAATATATGTATGACCATCGGCTTGATGCCGGTGATTGGTATCACCCTTCCCTTGCTCAGTTACGGGGGCTCTTCGTTGGTAACCTTCACCATTCTTATATTCATTATGGTACGGTTGGATGCTGACAGGCAAATGGTGTTGCGCTGAGCGCGAACTATTTCGTAGCGGGATTGTTCTATTTTTGCATCTCCCCCTCCTCATGCAAAAGTTTCTCTTCACATTCCACCTGCCTGTACAGCTCAATGATGATTTTTGGGCATGTATTCCTGCGCATCGCAGGCATATTAACCGGCTCATGGATGAGGAGGTGATTGTTACCTATTCTGTAAACCGCGATCGTAGTAAGGGGTGGATCGTATTGAATGCTGAAAGTATGGCAGATGCCTGCGAAATCATAGAACGCTTTCCCTTAAGGTCGTTTATTCGGTATGAAGCCGAAGAATTATTCATTTTTGACTCAATGATTGGGGCACCTAGGTTGATTTTAAATTAATAAGTCGGATTTTTGTGCCATGAACGTCTATCCGCTCTCAGAAGGTAGTTTTACCGTTGACCGCACCAAGGAATTTGTTCCTTTCCATCCTCAAACCGATGCCATTCAGGATCGTCCGCCAGGCAGCTTATTGGTAGAAGTGCAGCCTTTTGCCATGGTTACGGCTCAAGATGTCCTGGTATTCGATACCGGCCTAGGTTTTTCTGAACCCGATGGCACCCTCCAGTTGCACGCCAATTTACTTCGCCATGGTATCAAGCCCGGCGATGTTACAAAAGTGTTGTTATCACATCTTCACCGCGATCATGCAGGAGGTATTGCATCTATCGATAAAGCAACGCAGCAGCGGGTACTCAGCTTTCCGCAGGCGACTTATGTAGTGAATAAACAAGAATTTGAAATTGCACTGAGCGGTCTATCTAAATCATATCGCGCCGATGATGTGCGTTTGCTTGAAAATAGTAAGCAGCTTATGCTGGTAGAGAGCAGCGGAACAATTGACGGCTATATCCATTATGCATGGACGGGAGCTCACAGTCCCTGGCATCAGGTGTTTAAAATAACCGATCAGGGACAGACTGTTTTCTTTGGAGGCGATGTAGCGCCACAACTGATGCAGATGAAAACCAGGATATCCGCCAAATACGATTTCGACGGACGCATGGCTGCCGACTTGCGTAAAAAATGGTGGCAGCGGGGCGAAGAGGAAAAGTGGACCTTCCTTTTTTATCACGATATCCGCACTCCTGTTTTCAGATTCTGAGGATTTATTTGTCTTTTTTCACCAAAAAAAGAAAGCCTCTCTTCTCTTCAAAATCCTACCTCATTTTGGATGGCATGCTCCTTTCTTCAGCATGCGTTAATGGTGTAGCTATGCATTACTTCTTTTCGAGTATCGATCTCTTTGATTTTCATTGCGTTCTAAGCAAAAAAATAAGCCAACCCTAGACAGAGTTGGCCGTTGCTAATCTATGAAAAACACCTTGGAATAAATTTAATGCATTTCAGCATGCAAACCATTACCGTCCACCGCGGCGCATCATGGGTCTTTGTTGCGGACGGTTCTTCAACTGTTGTATTAAAACGCCACGGAATTCGCGTTCAGCACTAAACAATCTATTCATGCGCGGTTGACCAATGCAGCCCACAAAACGGTCCTTGTACTTCTTGCGCACATCTACCATTTTCTGTTCCGTATCAATCATATCGCGGTCAGGGTTGTTGCGCTGCGCAACCATTATCTGACGAAGATCACGCTTGTATTCGTTATAAATCGGCCAAAATTTCTGCGCCTCATCGGGTGTGAGTGCAAGCTTGCGACTGATCAAGGCAATTTCAAGTGCTTCTACTCTTTCCTGATGACGTGGGTCGTTTGCCGGGGGTTGTGCTTTTGAAAGAAGCGGTGTTGCTAACATCAGCATCATACATTGTAAAATGATCTTTTTCATGATTTCTGTTTTTGGATTTATAGATTGTTTTGTTTTGTTGTTTTATCAATTTCTTGAAAATAATTTTCCATGAAACGGGCATCCATATAATCTGTTTCCGCAGGAAGTGTATTGGGGTCAACCCAGCTGGCGATCGTTTCTATGTCCGTCATATCACCTGTATTGATCAGGTAATTATAAATCTCGGCTTCACTTAGCATGGCAAGCTCCTGGTTAAAGACAGCTTCAGTTTTAATACTAAGGCCTGCAGCTATATGCCCGGTTATATTTTTTTTGGAATTTGCCAGGAAAAAAGCAATGAAGCCAATGGCGGTGAATATGGCTGCTGCCATTGCATATTGCAGTGTTTTTCTTTTGGGTAAAAACCGTAAAACCGAGCTTGTGGATTTGCGAACCTGAAAGGGATGCCGCTGCTCAAAGTAATGATCAGGCACGCGATAAACATTTGTTTTATCGGCTGC
Source organism: uncultured Chitinophagaceae bacterium (assembly GCA_964505195.1). GTDB lineage: Bacteria > Bacteroidota > Bacteroidia > Chitinophagales > Chitinophagaceae > CAZDGV01. The sequence goes on along the minus strand of CAZDGV010000001.1, from coordinate 154,243 downwards.
TGCAAGCATAGGAGAGATGGCTTTCAGTTCGTCCTTTGCTTCTTCCGAATGAATTCGTTGTAGTACCTGAAGGGGCAAATTTTCAAAATAGCCCGACGGGATTTTGTAAGGTGTTTCAGGGATGGTTGCAGAATGCCTGCTTCCCAGTGTTTTCAGTTCATTTGCCGTATCGTGGTTTCTGAGCATCGTAACATAGATGTTTGAAAAAGCAGCAGGTTTAATGGTTGAGAATAAAATCCTCAATTTTTTTTACGGCATGGTGGTAGCTTGCCTTGAGTGCACCTTCGCTGGTGTCGAGTAGCCGGCTCATTTCCTGGTAGGGCATTTCATCGTAATAGCGCAAATTGAAAACAACCCGCTGTTTTTCAGGAAGCTGTTGAATGGCCAGCTGAAGTTTCCATTCCAGTTTGTTGAAGTCAAAATCAGGATCGGCCTTTACCAATGTGGTCATATCATTTTCCGTTCCATCCAGAGAAAGGGTATTTCTTTTTTTTCGCTGCTCAAGTAGGCTTAAACTTTCATTGGTAGCAATACGATAGAGCCAGGTATACAGCTGACTGTCTTCCCGAAAATTTTCAAGCGATTTCCAAACCTTGATAAACATATTTTGCAACACATCGTTGGCGTCTTCGTGTTGTACTACCAAGCGGCGGATATGCCAATAAAGCCGTTCCTGATACTTGCGCATCAGCACTGTAAATGCTTCTTCGCGTGTTGCAGGATCGCGAAATTGTTCGAGCAATACTTTGTCTTCGGTTTCTGCCATATTGGGTAGCGGTTCCAATAAGTATAATGATATAAAAAAACCCATCACTTGGATGGGTTTAACAAGGGAAAGTTTAAAAGCTCATTTGCGGGCCATTGCCTTTTCTGCCGCAGCAATGATATCCGGTACGTCCAGTCCGTATTTCTTAAGCAGTTCTGCCGGCTTTCCGCTTTCTCCGAAGCTGTCTTTCACGCCAACGTATTCTATGGGGGTAGGGCAGTTGCGTGCTGCTACCTGTGCGATGCTGTCGCCCAAGCCACCCAATATATTATGCTCTTCACAGGTTACTGCGCAGCGCGTCTTTTGAAGCGAACGAACAACTGCTTCTGTATCAAGCGGTTTAATGGTATGAATGTTGATTACTTCTACGCTGTAACCTTTTTCCTCCAGCGCTATACCTGCCTGTACGGCATTCCATACCAGATGTCCGCAGGCAAAGAGGGTCACATCTTTTCCTGCGGAGAGGATTTGTGCTTTGCCAATCACAAAGGGATCTTCTGCTTTGATGAAAATAGGCCATACCGGTCTGCCGAAGCGCAGATAAACCGGACCCTGATACTCCGCAATTGCCATGGTAGCCTGTTTGGTTTGCTGGTAATCGCAAGGAACAATAACGGTCATCCCCGGAAGCATTTTCATCATGCCAATATCTTCCAGTATCTGATGTGTAGCGCCATCTTCCCCCAACGTTAAGCCGGCATGCGATGCGCAGATTTTTACATTCTTTTCGCTATAGGCAATGGATTGCCGAATTTGATCGTATACCCTGCCTGTACTAAAATTGGCAAAAGTGGTGGTATAAGGAATTTTGCCACCGATGGTGAGTCCGGCTGCAATGCCCATCATGTTGGCTTCGGCAATGCCACACTGAATAAAGCGCTCGGGAAACTCTTTCATAAACTGGTTGAGTTTCAGCGAGCCGGCCAAATCGGCGGTGAGTGCAACGATGTTCGGATTTTTACGGGCGGCTTCTACGATACCATCACCAAAACCACTGCGTGTGTCTTTATTGCCTGATACCTGAATTGCTTTTAACATAATAAGGGTTTTGCAGCTTTATCAATTCGTTGCAAAGAAAAGGCAAAGCGTTGATTCTGCTATCAAAATGATGGTATTGATTTTTAATTCAAGCTGGGTTCCTGACTGGTAAACAGGCTGCTGTCTTTCTTCAGTCTTTGTTCCCAATCCCAGGCAGTTTTCATCATTGCTTCCAGATCGAATTGCGGCTCCCATCCTAGATAAGTTTTTGCCTTATCGTTATTGGCATATATGGCAATAACATCACCGGGACGGCGCGGTCCGATGCTGTATGGCAAGCGAACGCCACTAACTTTTTCAAATGCCTGGATGGCTTCTAGCACGGTAATGCCATTGCCTGTGCCGAGGTTAAATACTTCGCAGCGCGAGATATTTCTTTTTTCTATTAAATAGTCTAGTGCAAGGGTATGCGCATGTGCCAGATCGCACACATGAATAAAATCGCGCATGCAGCTGCCATCGCGCGTGGGATAATCGTTGCCATGCACCTGCATCGCAGGAATTTTTCCAATTGCAGTTTGCGTAATCACAGGTACCAGGTTCTGTGGTTTGCCAATGGGCATTTCGCCAATTTCGCTGCTGGGGTGCGCGCCGGCCGGATTGAAATAGCGCAATAAAATGGAATGTATGCCGGTGCTTTTTACTGTTTCACTTACAATTTGTTCGCCCATTTGCTTAGTATAGCCGTACGGACTTTCAGCCGGCTTGGGTGGGGTTTCTTCCGTTACGGGGATAACATCGGGATTGCCATAAACGGTGCACGATGAAGAAAAAACAAAATGCGGTATGTTAAACTGCTCCGCGCACTTCAACAAATTGATGAGTGACATCAAGTTGTTTTCAAAATAGAGCAGTGGTTTCTCAACGCTTTCCCCCACTGCTTTATATGCAGCAAAATGAATGATGCCAACGATATCTCTGTTTTCCTGAAATACGGCACAGGTTTCATCGAAATTGCAAAGGTCGACACGATAATTTTTTACCGGCTTGCCGGTAATGCGGGTAACTCCCTCCAACATAGTATCAGAAGAACGAGCATTATTATCGAGCGAGATGGCTTCATAGCCATGCATTTGTAGGTCTGCAATGGTGTGTGATCCGATATAACCACATCCGCCGGTAACCAAAATCTTTTTCATAGCATGTGCATTTCTTCAGCAATTCTTTTTTGCTCCATTTAGCCGGCAGCAATTTCCATCAGGTATTGTCCATAGCCGCTTTTCAGCAGTGGCTGTGCGGTTTCAATTAGCTGTGCTTTGTTGATGAATCCTTTTTTATAGGCAATTTCTTCGATACAAGCAATCTTAATGCCCTGTCGCTGTTCAATTACTTGCACAAATTGTGAGGCCTGCATGAGGCTGTCGAAAGTGCCGGTATCGAGCCAGGCAGTGCCGCGGTCGAGAATGGACACTTTTAATTTCCCTTGTTGCAGATATACTTTGTTTACATCCGTGATTTCATATTCTCCTCGCGGACTGGGTTGTAAATCGCGGGCAATGCGAACCACTTCGTTATCGTAAAAATAAAGTCCTGGTACAGCATAGCTGCTTTTGGGTGCACTAGGCTTTTCTTCAATAGAAATTGCTTTCATGTCCTCATTAAATTCTACCACACCATATCTTTCCGGATCGCTTACATGGTAGGCATAAATAATGCCACCATCGGGATCGGTATTGCTCATGAGCAGCTGCTCTAGTCCGGATCCGTAAAAGATATTATCGCCCAGTACCAATGCTACTTTGTCGTTACCGATGAAAGAAGCACCAATAACAAAAGCCTGTGCCAGTCCGTTCGGAACTGCCTGTTCGGCATAGGTAAACTCAACACCAATTTTTGAACCATCGCCGAATAATCTTTTAAAATGCGGCAGATCGTGTGGGGTAGAGATGATCAATATTTCGCGAATGCCCGCCATCATAAGAATGGAAAGCGGGTAGTAGATCATGGGTTTATCGTAAATGGGCATGATCTGCTTGCTGATGGCATAGGTGATAGGGTGCAGGCGTGTACCGGAACCTCCGGCCAGAATAATACCTTTCATTTCAGTCGGTTTCTGCAAATATAAACCTTGGTCCGACTTGAAACGGCAACCAATTAGAAAACCAAATGATACAGGTAATAGCAAATAGCAGCAAGTGCGCCACTTACGGGGATAGTAAGTACCCAGGCCCAGAGCAGGTTTACCGTAACACCCCAGCGTACTGCGCTCAAGCGTTTGGTAGCGCCTACGCCAATAATAGAGCCTGTAATGGTGTGGGTAGTACTTACGGGTGCTCCCAGGTTGGCGGCAGTAAACAGGGTAATCGCACCCGCTGTTTCTGCGCATACGCCTTCTAACGGAGTTACCTTGGTGATTTTCGTTCCCATGGTTTTTACAATTTTCCATCCGCCACTCATGGTACCGAGGCCGATGGCGCTATAACATGCCAGTGGAACCCAGTTGGGCATTTGATCGAAGCTTTCAATATTTCCGCCGGCGATGAGTGCCGCAGTAATGATGCCCATTACTTTTTGTGCATCGTTACCGCCATGACCAACGCTGAATGCCGCTGAAGAAACCAGCTGAAGCTTTTTATACATGTTGGCAGTCCGGAAAGCCGACTCGCCTTTGCTTTGATTGTAGAAATAGGATAAAAGGAAGATAATGCCCAGACCGGCAAGCGCCCATCTTTCAAACTCCTGTTTGAAAGGAACGAATATCACACATGCGCTCACCAAAAATGTAATGATGCCGATTTTGAGCCAGAAATTTCGCTGGATGGTAATAATGGTGATAAACATGGAGATGAACATGCCGATCAGGGGTGCCAATACAATAAAAATGAGTGTTTTATAGATGCTGCTGCCATCGATGCTATCGAAACCGGCATGTGCAATGGCTGCGCCGGCAAATCCTCCGATGAGTGTGTGGGAAGAAGAAGACGGAATGCCGTACCACCAGGTGAGCAGATTCCAAAATATGGCAGCAATCAGTCCACTCAAAACTACAGGAAGGGTAATAAATTCTTTATGTACCGTTTTAGCAATGGTATTGGCAACGGCATGATCGCTAAAAATGAAAAAAGCCACAAAATTGAAAAATGCAGCCCAGAGTACCGCTTGAAAAGGCGTGAGTACTTTGGTAGAAACGATGGTGGCAATGGAGTTGGCCGCATCGTGAAAGCCGTTGATGTAATCGAACACCAAAGCGAGTATAATGATCAGAACTACTAAACTCATGAGGAAGGGTTTGTGGATTGCATTGCGGAAACGCCGTATGTATGTTGCGTTTTACGCATATTTCACAATAATGGATTCAATCACATTTGCTGCGTCTTCACATTTATCGGTTGCAATTTCCATTACGGTGAAAATTTCGCGCTTCTTGATAATTTCCTTTGCATCATTTTCTGTAGCAAACAAATTGAAAATTGCTGCATCAAACTCATCGTCTGCCTGATTTTCAATGCTGTTCACTCGTACTAAAGCGTCCGTAATTTGACGCATATTTTTCATGTTGCGTAATTCCAAAATGGCGCTTTTCACATTTACGGCACCCATATTGATCAGTTCAGCCATTTTACGAAAATTTCCTTCCATGGGATCTACACGGTAAAAGTTGATCTTTTTTGCTGAAGCAAAAATGTAGTCGGCAATATCATCCAGTGCGGTAGCTAAATAGTGAATATCTTCTCGGTCGAAGGGGGTAATAAAATTCCGACTGAGTTCGGTAAAAATGCGATGGGTGAGCTCATCGTTTTTATGCTCAAGGTCTTCTATTTGTGAAATCAGCTTTTCCCGTTCTTCAAATTGCGGCTCATTTACCAGCTGCTTCAGCATTTGGCTCATTTGCTCAACAGTAACTGCTACTTCTTCAAATAAATTGTAAAACACTCTGTCTTTGGGAAGAAATATCTTCATGATCGTATTAAAAGCACTCATCGCTAAAATTTTTACAAAAATATAGGCTTGGGCCTGCTATTATTCAACCCTTTATGGCTTAATGATTTCTTAACATTGGGTTTAGAGCGTTTTCGACTCAAAATGAGCACTTTATACAGGTTTCGTCCATAGTATGGGTGGGCTTCTTTGCATCATGCGTTAGGTTTCGGTTCATCATCCGGTTCGAGGGTTACAGCAGGTATGTTAGGTAAGTTTTCACGCGTTAACATTGAGTTCATATAGGCATAACCTTTCCTTAACACTGCATTCATTTTCTCTTAACCTTGCCATTCGTCCTTTGCCGCACAAACAGCAGTTATGCAAAGGAAATTGTACTTCGCTTTTTTTTCTCTGGTTTTCGTTTTAGTGTCCGCGCTGAATGCAGCAGCACAGCAGTCTATCCGATTAAACGGCAGGGTGGTAAATGAAAAAAATGAAGCCATTGGTGGAGCTTCTGTAAGCATCGCAGAGCTTAATAAGCAAGCCGCTGCAGATATTGAAGGTCGTTTTAGCGTTGTGTTGGAAACCGGTAAAAAATATACACTCACAGTTTCCGCGGTGGGTTATCAAACCAAAATGGTAGATGAAGTGGAAGTTGCTGTAAGTGCCGACAATACCATTACCATTGTATTACAGGTTGCCGCAAAAGAAGTAGGTGAAATTGTCATCCGTTCAACTGCGCGCCGCGAAAACACGAATGCACTGCTAAGCTTTCAGAAAAACAATATTGCGGTTTCGAGCGGACTGAGCGCTGATTTTATTCGTCGTACGCCCGATAAAAATACCGGTGAAGTATTGAAGCGTGTGAGTGGTGCCAGTGTGCAGGAAAATAAATATGTTGTAGTTCGTGGGTTGAGCGATCGCTACAACACAGCCATCATCAACAATGCACAGTTGCCCAGCACCGAGCCCGATAAAAAAGTTTTTTCATTCGATGTGTTTCCTGCAGCCCTCATTGATAATATCATTGTAAATAAAACGGCCACACCTGATCTTACGGGTGAGTTTGCAGGAGGCTTAGTGCAGGTAAATACCAAAGATGTTCCCTCTTCCAGCAGTCTTAGTTTGGGATTGAGCTACGGCTTCAATACGCAGTCTGTTTTTCGTGACTTTTTAAGCAATGAACGTAACCGTTACGATTGGCTGGGCTTCGACGACGGCACACGTAACCTTCCTGCAGGTTTTCCTGCTTCAGCACAGGGCTATCGTGTTTTGAGTGCCAATGCAGCAGGCGTTCAGCAGCAGATTGATTTGACCAAAACCTTTAACACGGATGTGTATCGTCAGCAAACATCCACCGCGCTGCCTACACAAACCTATAATCTTACCTGGAGCAATGTAAATCGCTTTAAAAATGGTGGCAAGCTGGGTATTGTTGCTGCGCTGATTTACCGAAATAGTATGTTGAAATACGATGTGGAGCGCGGATTTAACGAAGTAAACGGAAATGAAGTAGTGAGACTAAACGACCAGCAGAATGTTTTTACTGTAAACTGGGGAGGTATTGCCAATATCAGTTACGTAAAAGGGAATCATAAAATTTCTTTTAAGAATTTATTCAATCAGTTGTACGAAGACAACTACTACACCCGCACGGGAACATCCGACGACCGTTTACAGGATTACGACTTTTATTCTTCTTTCCTCAATCAGCGTAGTTTGCTTAGCTCGCAATTGGAAGGAGAGCATAAACTGAGTGCACGTGGTATTAAGCTTACCTGGAACGGCAATTTCGGTTATAATCGTAAAACACAACCGGATCTTCGCACGCAGGCTTATTTCCGTTCACAGGGCACCAACACGCCATTTGAAATTAATGATGATGATACGCGCCGGTTTTACAGCAAGCTGGAAGATTTCAGCTTTGGTGGAAACGGGAGTCTAGAAATTCCTTTCAATATCGGTGGGCGTGCTCAGAAATTCAAAGCCGGCGGATCTTCCCTTATGCGCGTACGCGATTTCCGCAGCCGCATATTTCGCTATATTCCCACTTCCTTGCCACAGTTTGTGAGCAATAAAGCAACTCTGCCTTTCGATCAAATTTATACGCCCGGCAATATTGGCTTTGATGGTTTTGTAATGGAAGAATTCACCAACAATACCGATCGCTATTTCGGTGCTTCTGTGGTAAATGGCATGTATGGCATGTTCGATAATAAGCTGGGTGAAAAATTGCGCATCATCTGGGGCTTGCGCGTAGAAAATTTCCAGCAGTTTCTTACAACAAGAGATAATACCGGAAAGCGTGTAGTGGTGGAAACAGCGCAATGGGATTTCTTGCCTTCTATGAATCTTACCATCAGCCCCAATAGTAAGCAGAATATTCGTTTTGCAGTGAGCAGAACAGTAAGCCGTCCAGAGTTTAGGGAAATCGCACCATTCGCTTTCTACGACTACATGATGAATTATGGAGTAGTTGGTAATCCTGATTTGCAGCGTGGTACTATTTTGAATGGTGATGTGCGTTATGAGCTGTATCCACGTAGTGGCGAGGGCATATCTATTGGCGGTTTTTACAAGTTTTTCCAGAATCCCATTGAATTGCGCATCGATGCATCGAGTGTGGTGGATCGCCGAATATACAATTACAGCAATACCAAAGAAGCTTATACCGTGGGAGGTGAAATTGAAATCAGAAAAGGATTGGAATTCTTAAGTCCGAGCCTTGAAAACTTCAGTATGTTTTCAAACCTCACGGTGAGTTATTCAGAAGTAACCATTTTGTCAACCACCGCTGGCGGAGCGGCACTTTCTCAAACCCGCCCTCTTCAGGGTCAATCGCCCTACTTGATTAATGTGGGCTTTCAATATGCCAGCAAAAACAAAGCATGGAATGGGTCATTACTGTACAACCGCATCGGTCAGCGTCTTTTCCTTGTGGGTGATCCCTCACTGGGTATTGCCAATACCTATGAGCGTCCCCGTGATCAGGTGGATCTTACCATTAGCAAAAAAGTACTGGATAACAGAGGTGAAATTCGCCTCAACGTATCGGATATGCTGAATCCCTTCTACTATTTCTACGACAATTTGGATGGTAAAAATGCATTTGCAGGCGATGCAGACAAGCTCTTCTTTGCCTATCGTCCCGGTACAGCCATCACGCTCGGATTTACATATGACTTTAATCTCGGAAAAAAACAATAACCGCTAATCAACATTACAAAAATTTAAAAACCGATAACATGAACAAGTTCCTTTCAGGTACGCTTTTCCTTGCAGCTTTGCTGAGTGTAACCTCCTGCATCAAGGTAAACTTTGACGATGGCGAAACTGTAGCGCCGCCCGTTGATCCTAATTCAAATGTGATCACAGGAAAAATTACAACTAGTCGCTATTTTCCGCGTGGTACTTATATCCTGAAAGGATATGTATATGTTACCGAAGGAGCCACAGTTACTTTTGAAGCCGGCACCATTGTAAAAAGCGATATCACTGAAAAAGGTGCGCTGATTATTGAGCGTGGTGCAAAAATTATTGCCGACGGACGCGCCAACAACCCGATTGTGTTTACGAGCGGCAAGGCCGTAGGCCAGCGTGCTCCCGGCGACTGGGGTGGCATTATTCTGCTGGGTAAAGCACCTACCAACCGTCCCCTCGATCCGGCACCTGTTATTGAAGGTGGTGTTGGTCGTCAATACGGCGGTACCGATCCATTGGATGAAAGCGGAATTCTTCGCTTTGTGCGCATTGAGTATGCCGGTATTGCAGCCGAACCCGGTTCAGAAATCAATGGTTTAACCTGCGGTGGTGTAGGAAGCGGAACGATCATTGAAAATGTACAGGTTTCCTTTGGTAACGATGATGCCTTTGAATTTTTCGGTGGTACTGTAAATGCACGTAACCTGATTGCTTTTGCAACTGCCGATGATGATTTCGATTTTGACTTTGGCTATACCGGTAAAATTCAGTTTGCCGTAGCACTGCGTAAGGCCGATTTCGTAGATGGTGGCGATGCGGGTAATGGTGTGGAGTGCGACAACGACGGATCTGGAACATCTGCTTCTCCGCGTACTCGTCCGCAGCTGAGCAATATTACCATTATTGGCCCCAACGATGCTCCTGGTACTGCTGCCAACCATAACTACTCACTCCGCTGGCGTAGAGCCACTCAGTTTGTTTTCCGTAACTCTATTATGATCGGACATCCTGATGCCGGCTTTTCACTCGAAAGCAATGCCACGATTGATGATTATGTAAATAACATTTCTGAGTTTAGAAATAACCTCGTGCATGCCAATACGAATATTTTCAGAAGCGGCAATACAACATTGCTCTCTGCTGCGCAAATGCGTACCAAGGCTGAAAGTGAAGGTTGCATCGTTTACGATAATCCTGCAGGCATCATGCTTACCAGTCCTTTCTACTCTACCAATCCCAACTTCCTTCCGCAAACAGGTTCACCTGCTTTAACGGGAGCAAGTTTTACCGGAATGAATCCCTTCTTTACCAGTACCACTTTCCGTGGCGCATTTGGTACAAGCAACTGGACAAGCGGATGGGCTGAGTGGGATCCTGCTAATAAAGCATATTAATCTATCTACTTTTGTCAGGCCGCCTTGTACATTCAGGGCGGCCTTTTTTTATCATCTCCTTTATTCGAAAATGAAAAACGGACTGCTTGTTTCAATCCTTTTCTTTTTGATTGCTGCTTGTAAGCAAGAACGAAAAAATTTATTACCCGCTATTAGCAAAGCGGATAGTGCGACGGTTATGTTTTATAAGCAACCACCTAATAACCGCTTTTTTACTATTGTAAAAATCAGAAATGTAGCAGATTTAAATGCAATTACGCGTGATGTGAATACGGCGGTGATTCAGGAAAAGCAAGCCTGTGCCAGCTGGGGTAAAATTTACTTTTATCAGGGGAAAGAGGCCGTACAAGTGGTGTATTTCAGTCCGGAACAAAGTTGCGGCATATTTTCTTTTATCCTAAATGGAGAAAAATACGTTGTTTCTATGTCGGATGCTTCAAATAAATTGCTGCAAGCCTTGAAAGAGCGTTCAGTGGAACTTCCTTCATCTGCAGAATAAATCAGGGGTTATTTGGATCGTAGTGATATGCTATCAAATAAGCATGTTGGCGCAGCGATGGCAGTTGCTCTCCTATTGCCAGCGTTTTGTTTTGTGGTGTAGGCTCACACACTGTATATTTTTTGCCGTCGTATAAAACAGTATTTCCAAAGGGCTTTTCAAAGCCCACCGCAATGGTAACATGTTCAGGATATGAAAGCACTAGCATGGGAAGGTTGTAAATTTCTTTTACCAGAAAGAAAAAAAGCGCAGCTCGATCTTCACAGTCGCTTTGTTGGTATAGTAACGTCTCTTCTGGCGACAATCTTTTTTCTGTTCCAAAAACCTGTGTATCTGGCTCAAATAAAAAGCCGTAACGTGTGAAGTGCATTAAGAAATCTACCCCTTCCTTTGTGCGCATGCCCTGCAATTTTTTTCTGAGTGCCGGAATAAGCGAACGGTAGGTTTCGGAACTCATGGGTCGGTTGAAGTAATAAGCGTAATCTACAATAGGATAGTTTTTGAAAATTTGTTGTACTTCAGGATTCAGACGTATCTGAAACCGATATTCATCTTCGCGGAAGCGAAAGCGCACTTCTTTTTCTGTGTAGCGGTCTTGCTTCCACTCAGGTAAATTTTTTACCTGGTAGGTAAAACCTGCATGGGCACCATTAAACTTTAGTCCGATTGACTGGAAGGTTTGTTTTTCAAAATCGATCGACCCCTGGTAATCGTGATAGTTCAGGCACACAAATGATCGCCCTTCTTCTATGCGTGTTGGGATATTATATACCAGCTCATCGCTACGTACATAAAACAGTAGTTTATCGTGCGAATAAGTTAGCATGGTTTCATAACTGCTTTTGGAAAGTAAAAACCATTTGTAGAGGGTATAGCGGTAATAGTTTTTTTCTTTCGGACTGATTTGCTGGGCTGTTTTTCGAATCAGCTGATAATAGAGCCAGTCATCTAAATTTCTTTTTGATTTAAAATCTAACAGTGATTGCACCAGACCTTCATCATTGGCTTCTTCCAGCTTTTGGTGTAGTTTTTGAATGGCTTCAATATCCAGCGCTTCGGGATACTCAAATACAAGTGCATCAGGCAGGTTGAGCCGTATGGTTTCTCCGTAAAAATCGAATGTGAGCGGCATAGCATGCTGTGCCTGAACGGAGCTCAGGTTTCCACTTAGCAAAATGCTCAGGGTGCAGAGTAAGCCAAGAATGCTTTGTCGCATATCCTTTAAAGTTATAAAAACTTAACAATAAATTCATATTGAAAGGATGCTAGCGGCGTAATAAATTGAAAATCAAATCAAAATTAACCAATGCTTAACCTTGCCTTCATCATTCCTTCATGTAGCTGTTCCAAATTGCTGTCAGATAGTTTTGGTGGAAATTCCTCGAACATTTTCCTTAAGCAAGTTTCCTAACTCCCGCTCCTTGTTCTCAGGGGGCGTTTTTTTATGCAAGCCATCAGGCGATGGGTCCCTTTTCGGGCAAGAGGAAACCGAAGGTGGTGCCAATATCGGGGGTGCTGCGCACATGTATGTGTTCCCCATGTGCTTCGATGATATGTTTACAAATAGAAAGTCCTAGTCCGCTGCCTCCTTCTTTGCGGCTGCGTGCAAGATCGGTGCGGTAAAAGCGTTCAAAAATACGCGGCAGATGTTCTTCGCTGATGCCGGAGCCATCGTCGCTGATTTCGATTAAAATTTTGCTTTCATCTGCTTTATATGCACTGAAGTTAATGGTGCCATTTTGTTTTCCGTATTTGATAGCATTATCGATCAGGTTAATCAATACTTGTCTGATTTTTTCTTTGTCGGCATACACCGTCATCGGCAGTTCTGATCCTTTTTTAAGGAGCATTTGTATTTGTTTGCCTGCACTTTTGAGCGAGAGTGCTTCAAAGACATCTTTAAGTAAATCCTGAATAACAAAACTCTCTTTATACAGCAGCTGTTCGCCGCTCTCCAATTTGGATATTTCATCCAAGTCATCTACGAGGTTTACGAGCCGGTCGATATTGCGTGATGCATTTTGTAAAAAACGCTTTCTGGTTTCTTCGTTATTCATTGCGCCACTGAGGAGCGTATCCACATAACCCTGAATGGCGAAAATGGGGGTCTTCAATTCGTGCGAAAGATTTTGCAGAAATTCTTTACGGTACTTTTCGTTTTCCTGCAAGCGATCAATTTCCAAGCGCTTTTGTTCAGCCCACTGTTCCACTTCTTCGGTTACTTCGGAAAGGTTTTTTTCGGGAAGTACATTTTCATAGAAAAAAGACTCACGCTTGGTGGCTTTGGTTTGCGCAATCAGCTTGTAAATGAGTTTGATTTGCCGATAAATAAATCGTTCCGTAAAATAGGTGATGAGCAAGTAGGAGAGCAGAAAAAGCAAGGCAAAGCTTACTGCTGAAATCCATGGATTTCCTGTGTAAATAAAGCTTGCAATGCCAACAATTACCGAAAGCGTAAGCGCATTGATGGCGGCAATTTGTCGCGGGGTAATATTACGCGCATCCAACATGAAGCGAATATCCGTAAAAAACAGATCAGCCGGTGAGATCGAATTTGTAACCTACGCCTTTTACGGTGGAGATACAGTCTGCATCCAGCTTCTGTCTGATTTTCCGGATGTGTACGTCGATGGTGCGATCGCCTACAATCACCTCAGATCCCCAAACCTGACTGAGGATTTCATTGCGCAGAAAAACCCTGCCCGGTTTGGAGGCAAGCAATGCCAGCAGCTCAAATTCTTTTTTGGCAAGGGTAATTTCCTTGCCTTTGAAATTGATGCTGAATTTTTCTTTGTCGATGATCAGCTCTCCCACGCGAATGCTGGTTTCATCGGTTCGATTACTTCTGCGGAAAAGGGCGTTTACGCGGCTTATCAGCACTTTCGGACTGATGGGCTTACTCAAATAGTCGTCGGCTCCGGATTCGAGGCCTTTCACATGACTGCTGTCGTCATTCAGCGCGGTGAGGATAATGATAAAGGTTTCTTTGAAAGCGGAGTTTTTGCGAAGGATTTGGCATACTTCGATGCCCGTAAAACCGGGCATCATCACATCTAAAATCATTAAGTCGGGTTGATGCTTGCGTGCCAGTTCAATTGCCTCATTGCCATCTTTTGCACGCACCACGCTGTAACCTTCGCCGGAGAGGTTATACTCCAAGATCTCCAGAATATCCGGTTCGTCGTCTGCAATCAGAATTTTCCTGCCTTTATCCATAAACGGAATGTTAAGCAAAATTAAAGCCCCTTGCACTGTACCTGTGCATATGAATATTATATAATTGTTAACGAGAAACCTGGTTTTTTCAAACATCTTTGAGCATCAAAGCAAGCTGGACTTCAAAAGGATGTAGTAATTGAGCTTAAATTTGTAGATTATGACGCGCAGAATTTTGTTTTCACTCGCATTATTTTTCTTTTTTACTCAGGGTATATTTGCTCAGGTGGTGCTCGTGTACGATACCATGAAAGTGGAAGTTCCATTGCGGCGCCAGATGTTTCATGATCGGCTTGATAAAGAACAAAAGCGCATCGATAAGCTGGATGGGAAAGTAAATCAAGTGCTCAGTTTATCGTCTAATGAAGATCTGAACGTGCAAATTACCGATGCGATCCTGCGCAGGGTTGATGAAATACAGTTTCGTATTGAAAAAGATGCCAATACTGAAAACAATGCCAAGATCCGTTATGTCACTTTGCTTGAAAAGCTACTGATTGCATATGGCAATATGGTGCGCGATCATCGTGCGAACGCATCTTTCGCTCCTGAGTTGCTCGACCTTTTTCAAAAATGCATGGCCGCCGATATGCAGTCCGCCAGCATCGCACCCATCATAGCTAAAAGTTCCTTTGAAGCAGGGGAGGCCATCACCGATGTTTTTTCAGATAATGCAGGAGCCAGGGAAGCGAGGAAAATCATTTTTCTAAAAAAATGTGCGCTGGATCCAAAAGCAATTTTAAAAGGCATGACCGCTTTTGAAGGGGAAGCTTTTGCCGATAGCTTGCTGGCAGTGGCAGGCAGGAAAATTCCTATGGAAGTATACAGCTATGCGCAGGCGGTTCGGAGTAAGGAGGGCATTATGATTCGCTCCAGCAAAGATGTGTTGGTAAAAACGATTGCCGAACTTAGCAGTCTGCCCAACGGCACTTTGTATCTTCCTTTTTTGGATGAGCTGATCAATGGAAAAATGCAGCGCTCGCAGATACAGGCAGTTACTGAAAACGAGCCTCAGTACTACAAGCTGCTGGTAAAAACACAGATTGCTTATTACGGCCGCATTGCATCAGGCGACACTCCTGTGCTTGCTTCGGCACTTACCGATATGCTGCAGAGGAAGGCAACGGATGTGTTTGTAAATGTGATGAACGACCTGCACGATGCGCCGGAAGCCACACGCTTTAAAATTGCAGAAAATCTTTCCCCGCAGGAAATCTATTACCTCATTGTGAATACCGAGGAAGTGATTTATACCAGTACTTATACCAATTTGTACAAGCGTATGATGGATCGCTTTCCCGGTCGCCGCGGTGATTCCCTGTTAATGTCGATTCGTTTTGATCGTTTCAAAAAATTCATCAAAATGGCGGCTAACTACAATACCCTGGATCCTTTTTTACAAACCATGCCTGAGCTGAACAATCGTCGACTCATGTATGCATTTGTAAACGGTTTGCAGCGCACCAACTCACTAGAAGATGCAGTGGATGTGGCCGACAGCTATGGCAGCATTATGAACCGCGATCTGCAGTATTTTCTTATGCGTCAGGTGGAGCAGAATTTAGAGAGCAGTCAGAAGTTGAAAGACCGAAAAGGCGAGGCGATTTATAATATCTTATATACGTTGTTTCGATCCGCCGGCGATTCCAGCGTAAATCTTTCCGCCACATTGGGCATACCACCTGTTTACAGTTTGGATGCACGCTTACTGCAAGATGACAGCGGCAGGGTGGTGCAGCAGGTGTTTTTCTATGGCGATGAAGATGGCATCATGTCGTTTCGCAGTTTCATGGGCCTGTTTAATAATAAGCCCGACTGGAAGGTAGAAACAGGAAAGGAATGGGTTACCATTCGTTCCCTCAAAGGCCGTCCTACTACTATTTATGCAAACCTTCCGCTCGACTACAAACTGGATTTAGATGCTGCAGCACAGGCCAATTTGATTGCTTATTTGAAAGCCAACAACCTTCGTCCAACCGTTGTGGTGCATAGGGGGCATAGCTATCACCTGAAATATACTTTGCAGCAAATGATGGCTTCTTCCCGTATTGTGATGCTTGGTTCCTGTGGTGGTTATCAGAATTTGAGCAGGGTGCTCAATATTAACAACGATGCGCATATTATATCCACCAAGCAAGTGGGTACGTTCACAGTGAATGATCCTATTTTGCGCATCTTGAACGATTATATTGTGAATGGTCGCAATATTGAATGGATGAACTTGTGGCAGCAGCTCTATGGCAATATCAAATCAGATGCAGTAGCTTCCAAGTATTTCAATGAGTACATTCCGCCGCACAAAAATCTGGGTGCCATCTTTATCAAAGCGTATCGGCGTTCCATGGGTGAAATGTAATGTCTTTAGCGAAGTTGTTTATCTTCATGGGCATTGAAACCAACAGCAACTTTTTTTGATCGCCAACGCATCGCAGCTGCATGTTACCTTGCAGTAACGGTATTTTTCACCTATGCTTCTATTTTTGCATTTCGTAAGCCATTTACCGTTGCAAGTTTTGAGGGAATTGGGTTTTGGGGTGTCAGCTATCAAACCTTACTCATAATCAGTCAGGTAATCGGCTATTTGCTCAGCAAATTTGCTGGTATTCGTGTCATTGCCGAGTTACAGCGGATGCAGCGCTGGAAAGCATCTGTGCTGCTGCTTTCGGTTGCCTGGTTTTCTCTGCTTGTTTTTGCATTGATTCCTCCGCCTTTTGGAATGATCTGTCTTTTTGCAAATGGCTTTGCGCTGGGTTTTATGTGGGGAATTGTGTTCAGCTATGTGGAAGGAAGAAAAGCAACCGATTTTATTGGTGCGGTACTGGCGGTGAGTTTCATTTTTGCCGGCGGCTTTAGTCGCTCTGTAGGAAAATGGCTCATGACTTCCTATCATGTTTCCGAAAACTGGATGCCCTTTGCAACAGGCGCCGTATTTGTGATTCCGCTGCTGTTTTTTTATTTGCTGCTCGAGCGCGCACCCGCTCCCGACGAGCTGGATGTAGAAGAGCGCACCATACGATTACCCATGGATGGCAATATGCGGAAGCAGTTTCTACAGCGCTTTGGTCCGGGTGTTGTGCTGGTAGTGATCACCTATCTGTTTTTAACCATCATCCGTGATATCCGTGATAATTACATGGCTAATATGTGGACCGAGCTAGGCTATGGCAGCAACGCATCGGTATTTACGCAAAGTGAAACCATGATTTCGTTAATTGTTTTGATTGTAGTGGGCATGCTGGTAATGGTACGCAACAACATGCTTGCTTTCCGGCTAATCCATCTTGCCATATTAGCGGGATTTGCAATGGCGGGTATTTCATCTTTGCTTTTTATTTCAAACAGTATTGCAGGGAGCACATGGATGCAACTGACGGGACTAGGGCTTTATCTTGCCTATGTTCCGTTTAACAGTGTTTTTTTCGAGCGTTTGCTGGCCAGTTTTCGTGTTGCAGGCAATGTGGGGTTTTTAATTTACATCGCCGATGCTTATGGATATACCGGCAGCATTGCGGTGATGTTGAGCAAAGAATTTTTTAGTTTTCAACTTGCATGGGTACCGTTTTTCTCCAAGGCGGTGATCTTTTTTGCAGTTGCCGGATTTTCAACAACCCTCGCTTCGCTCTACTATTTTCATCGAAAGCATCGTGCGGAGGCCTGATACAAAAGGTACTGGAATGCCCACTTAAAAGCATTTACTTTTGCGTTCAAATGAACGGGATTTGAAAAAGCAGGCTGCTACCAAAAAGATTTTTGATTTCTCTCTCCTTCGGCGCATACTTGCTTTGGTTACGCCCTATAGGAAACGCTACCGCATGTCGGTATTGCTGGCCATTTTGCTTGCAGCCATGGCGCCTTTACGGCCCTATTTCATCAATTTGACGGTGAATGACTATATCCGAAACAGCATGACGGAAATGCTGATCCGTATTACCCTGTTTCAGCTTTTGCTCATTATCATCGAAACAGTATTTCGTTTTTTGTTTTCCTACTATTCCGCCTGGTTGGGGCAATCGGTGGTGAAAGATCTCCGCATGCAGGTGTTTCAAAAAATACTGCATCTGAATCTTACGCAATACGATCAAACACCCATTGGTACGCTTACCACCAGAACGGTGAATGATATTGAAACCATCAGCGATGTTTTTGCAGAAGGGTTTATTCCCATGCTTGCCGATCTACTCACCATTGTTGCCGTGTTGTTCGCCATGTTTTATATCGACTGGCAGCTGGCATTGGTATGTATTATTCCATTTCCGTTTTTGCTGGTGGCCACCTGGTATTTCAAAGAAAGCGTGAACAAGTCTTTTCATCGTGTGCGCAATGCCGTGGCGGCACTCAACGCATTTGTGCAGGAACATATCCAGGGTATGCAGGTAGTGCAGGCTTTTGCCGTGGAAGATCCCGCGCTTGAAAAATTCAAATACATCAATCGCGAGCACCGCAATGCCAATATCAGAGCCATTTTTGCCTATTCCGTATTTTTTCCGGTGGTGGAAATCATTCTTGCACTTTCGCTGGGTATATTGGTGTGGTACGCTGCGCGCGAAGCATTCTTGTTTCCGGAAGCAGCGGCGGCAGTGATGGCAGGCAAGATTATGTCATTCATTTTACTGTTAAACATGCTCTTCAGACCCTTGCGGGTGATTGCAGATAAATTCAATGTACTGCAAATGGGTATGGTAGCAAGCGAAAGGGTATTCAAAGTGCTTGATAACCAAGATTACATTCACACCCAGGGCGATTATAGCCCTGCAAAACTGAAGGGGCATCTATCTTTCAGTCATGTTTATTTTGGCTACAGTGCAGATAAACAAGTGCTGCACGATATTTCTTTCACGGCGGAACCGGGACAAACCATTGCACTGGTGGGGCATACAGGTAGCGGTAAATCAACCATTGTAAGCTTGATCAATCGCCTATACCAGGTGCAGCAGGGTGAAATAAGGGTTGACGGCGTGCGGATTGAGGATTACCGTTTGGATGCCCTGCGCAGTCATATTGGGGTGGTGCTGCAGGATGTTTTTCTTTTTGCCGGATCCATTGCCGATAATCTTACGCTTCGCAACCCCCAAATTAGCAGGGAACAGGTAGTAGCGGCCTCCAAAATGATTGGACTGCATTCATTTATTATGCAGTTGCCCGGAAATTACGACTTCAATGTTATGGAGCGAGGGGCTACGCTTTCCCAGGGGCAGCGACAGTTGCTTTCCTTCATTCGCGCCCTGCTGTACAATCCTTCCATTCTTATTATGGATGAAGCCACCTCGGCGGTGGATACCGAAACGGAGCAATTGATACAGCAGGCAACCGACCGCCTGGTGCAGGGCCGCACGTCCATTATCATTGCCCATCGCCTTTCTACCATCCGGAAAGCAGACTTGATTATTGTGCTAGAAAAAGGGCATATGATAGAAACCGGCACCCATGAAAGTCTGCTTGCAGCAGGGGGTCATTACGCCCGTTTGCATCAGATGCAGTTTTCCGCCTGAATGGGTAAGTTTTGAGACCTCCTTGTGTTTAACTTTTTTTAGGCATTTGAACCCTGTTTTCCTTTTTTGAAAGCCCCGCCGCCTTATCTTTGCGCCAAATTTCGGAAGAGGTATGTTCCTGAGAAGCTTCAAATCCTTATTGGCAGCCGTTTTTACATCATTTTTGGTGCTTGCAAGCCATCCTTTGTTCGCCGGTGGCGGGGGTGGGAAACTGGATCCTGCCAAAGTGATCATGGAGCATATTCAGGATGCGCATGAATTCCACTTTTTTACGATTGCCAAAACGGATGGTTCTGAATTTCATGCCAGCGTTCCCCTTCCGGTAATCCTTTATTCGCCCCAGCGAGGCTTGGATATATTTTTATCTTCCAAATTTCACCACGGCCATGATGCTTACCGCGGCTATATGCTGCATGAAGGCAAAATACATGCGGTAAATGAAGCCGGTGAAACAGCGCACGACATTCAGGTGTATGATTTATCCATTACGAAGAATGTTGTGCAAATGCTGCTGGCGCTCACACTGTTGGTGGTATTGATGATTGGCGTTGCAAATCGCTATAAAAAAGGACAGGGTGTAACTACTGCTCCCAAAGGATTTCAGAATGCCATTGAGCCGGTGATAACATTTGTGCGCGACGAAGTGGCTAAGCCAAATTTGGGCAATAACTATAATAAGTATCTGCCCTATCTGCTCACGGTGTTCTTCTTTATTCTGATCAACAACTTGTTCGGGCTTATCCCCGGTTCAGCCAACGTTACCGGAAACATTGCTTTCACGATGGTGATGGGCGTGATTTCATTCTTTGTAATTCTGTTCAGCACCAACAAGCATTTCTGGGGGCATATTTTCTGGTATCCCGGCGTACCAACGCCTGTGCGCCTTTTCATTATGTTGCCGGTTGAGTTGTTGGGCGTTTTCACCAAGCCTTTTGCATTGATTGTGCGTTTGTTTGCCAACATGGTAGCAGGGCACATCATCATTTTAAGTTTCGTAACACTGATTTTTATTTTCGGATCAATGAGTGCAGTAGCCGGTTGGGGTTTTTCACCCTTGTCGATTGCGTTTGCCGTATTCATTTATCTGATTGAAATAATGGTTGCTTTCATCCAGGCTTTCATCTTCACCAACCTAACCGCTGTATTCATCGGGCAGGCAAGAGAAGGGGAGCATCATGATGATCACCACTAACGATTTTTTTCATTTTTAAACCAAAGTATCATGAGTCTGATGACCCTTTTGCTTGAAGTTCAGCCCGGTTTGTCTCACATTGGTGGAGCCATCGGTGCAGGTTTGGCAGCGATTGGTGCCGGTATCGGTATCGGTCAAATCGGTAAAGGTGCGGTTGAATCCATCGCGCGCCAGCCGGAAGCTTCAAACGACATTCGTGCAAACATGATCCTGACTGCTGCATTCGTAGAGGGTGTTGCCCTTTTCGCAGTAATCGCAGGTCTGCTGGCTGTACTGAAGTAAGCCTTGCACGTAAAAAGAAAACTGCATCCAAAGCAAAGGGCGGAGGATGCAGTTATTTCAAAAACCATCTTAATGTATTGATATGGATTTGTTGTTACCCGGCCTAGGCCTCTTGTTTTGGACACTGCTTGCATTTTCCATTGTATTCTTCATTTTGAAGAAGTTTGCATGGGTGCCCATTCTAACTTCACTGAATGAACGCGAGCAAGGAATTGCAGCATCGCTGGAAGCTGCTCAAAAAATGAAGTCGGAAATGGCCGCACTCAAAAACGAGAATGAAGCCATGTTGGCGCAGGCAAGGGAAGAAAGAGCACAACTCCTCAAGGAAGCGCGTGAAACCCGCGACCGCATTGTAAATGAAGCCAAAGAGCAAGCGAAGGCAGAGGCAAACAAAATCATTGTGGAAGCACAGGCTGCCATTCAACAGCAGAAAATGGCTGCGCTCACCGAAGTGAAGAATCAGGTAGGTAATTTGGTATTGGAAGTAAGTGAAAAAGTGCTCCGTCGCGAACTATCAAACAAAAAAGAGCAGGAAGCGTATATCCAGCAGCTCGCTACCGAAGTAAAACTTAACTAATTGAAATTCGAAGAGTATGCCTAATGTTCGTATTGCTGCCCGTTATGCAAAGTCGATTGTTGATTTAGCTGTTGAGCAAAATCAACTAGAGGCAGTGTGCAACGATATGAAATACCTGTTGCAGCTATGTAAGTCGAGCAGAGAATTTCACCAGTTGCTTCGCAGTCCCATTATAAAAGGAGATACAAAGCATAAAATATTTTTATCTGTTACCGAAAACAACATTGGTGCATTAGTGAAGGTTTTTGTGCAACTTTTGATTCGCAAGGGGCGCGAGGCAAATCTTCCTGAAATTGCCGCCGCCTTTGTAGCGCAATACAATGCCATCAAGGGCATTCACCAAGTGAAGCTTACAACGGCAGCGCCTTTGAGCGATAGCCTTCAGCAGGAGATCAAAGAAAAGGTGAAGGCCGCAGCCAACATGCCGGAGGTAGAACTGGAAGCCTCAGTGAAAGAAGAAATTATTGGCGGATTTATGCTAGAATACGATGGCAACCTCATCGACGCCAGCATTCAGCGCGATTTACGTGATATCCGTCGTCAGTTTATGGAAAACACTTTTATCAGAAATATCCGCTAGCGGAATAATTAAATGCATTAAACATTTCTCTTATGGTAGAAATTAAACCCGATGAAATTTCAGCGATACTTCGCCAGCAGTTAAGCAATTTTAATGTTGGTGCTGATTTGGAAGAAGTTGGATCTGTACTGCAGGTAGGCGATGGTATCGCTCGTGTGTATGGTTTGAATAATGTTCGCTACGGTGAACTGGTTGAGTTTGAAAACGGCGTGCAGGCGATTGCCCTGAACCTGGAAGAAGACAATGTGGGTGTGGTATTGATGGGTGAAGGCAAAGACATCAAAGAAGGATCGCGCGTGCGTCGTACCGGAAAAATCGCTTCCATCAATGTGGGCGAAGGCATGGTAGGACGTGTAATCAATACACTCGGTCAGCCTATCGACGGAAAAGGTCCGCTGCAAGGCGAACTTTATGAAATGCCTTTAGAGCGTAAAGCTCCCGGCGTTATTTACCGCGAGCCCGTAAAAGAGCCGCTCCAAACCGGTATCAAAGCCATCGATGCGATGATTCCCATCGGTCGCGGTCAGCGTGAATTGATCATTGGTGATCGTCAGACAGGTAAAACTGCCATCGCTATAGATACCATCATCAATCAGAAAGAATTTTTCAAAGCAGGTAAGCCTGTTTATTGCATTTACGTTGCAATCGGACAAAAAGCATCTACCATTGCCGGGGTGATGAAAACCCTGGAAGACAATGGTGCGATGGCATATACCACCATCGTTGCTGCATCTGCCAGCGATCCTGCACCGCAGCAGTTCTTCGCTCCTTACGCAGGTGCTGCTATTGGTGAATTCTTCCGCGATACCGGACGCCCTGCATTGATCATTTACGATGATCTTTCCAAGCAGGCCGTTGCCTATCGTGAAGTGTCGCTGCTGCTGCGTCGTCCGCCCGGCCGCGAAGCATATCCCGGTGATGTATTCTACCTGCACAGCCGTTTGCTGGAGCGTGCCGCCAAAGTAATTGGTGATGATAATGTGGCAAAGAACATGAACGATGTACCTGATAGCATCAAGCATTTGGTGAAAGGAGGCGGTTCGCTTACAGCGCTCCCTATTATTGAAACACAAGCAGGTGACGTATCTGCATACATTCCTACCAACGTAATTTCCATTACCGACGGACAGATCTTCTTGGAAGGTAACCTGTTCAACGCGGGTATTCGTCCTGCGATCAACGTGGGTATTTCTGTAAGTCGCGTGGGTGGTAATGCGCAAATCAAGTCGATGAAGAAAGTAGCGGGTACGCTGAAGCTCGATCAGGCGCTTTACCGTGAAATGGAAGCCTTCTCTAAGTTTGGCGGCGACCTCGATGCTGCAACCAAAGCAGTAATTGACAAAGGTTCACGCAACGTAGAAATTCTGAAGCAGCCCCAGTTTGCTCCCTACAGTGTAGAGAAGCAGGTAGCCATCATTTACCTTGGAACCAATGGCTTGTTGAATGGTGTTCCTGTGAAGCGTGTGAAGGAGTTTGAAGATCATTTCATGATGGAAATGGAAAACAAACTGCCCGAGGTACTGGCTGACTTTAAGAAAGGTGCACTTCCCGAGGACGGTATCGCCAAGATGGTGGAGCTGGCAAAGGGTTTGATGGCACAGTACAAAGCTTAACGTTAGCATCTTAACTATAGATCACAGCCAATGAAATATTGGCTGTGATTTTTTTTATACGAATGCTAAGCATGATGCAATTGCTTTCGAAACAGGGAGCTGATTTATTTTGGCACAGGCGTTCCCAAACATTCTCATGTTACCGTTGTTAAATGCTTGACTATGGAAACGATCATTCGGGTGCAGGGACTGACCAAGCATTTTAAGCATTTCAAGGCAGTGTCTGACCTTTCCTTCACGGTTGAAAAAGGCGATGTTTATGGCTTTCTCGGGCAGAATGGAGCAGGTAAGTCCACTACCATCCGTATGCTACTTTCGCTTATCACGCCCACCAGCGGCACCATTGAAATGTTTGGGTTGCCGCTTGCTACACACCGCCGTGAAATTCTCCGTAATGTGGGCGCAGTGATCGAACGCCCTGATTTATACAAGTACCTCTCTGCATACGAAAATCTTCATCTGTTCGCTGCCATGAGCGGTATTTCGGTAAAGCGCAATCACCTACTGGAGCAGTTGGCATTGGTAGGCTTGGCCGACAGGGCACATAGTAAAGTGCGCACTTACAGTCAGGGTATGAAACAGCGCCTCGGCTTGGCCATTGCACTGGTGCATGATCCGCAGTTGATTGTACTGGATGAGCCTACCAATGGTCTCGATCCGCAGGGCATCGCCGATATGCGTAATCTGATTCTCATGCTGAGCAGGCAGATGAACAAAACCGTTTTTGTTTCCTCACATCTGCTGAGTGAAATCGAGCAAATCGCCAATCGGATGCTCATCATTGATCAGGGTAAAAAACTGGTAGAGGGTACTGTGCAGGATCTATTCCGAACCGACGATATGATTCTGCATTTGCATACCACCAATAATCTGATGGCAGCAGAACTCCTGCAAAAAAGCAGTTATACAAAACAGCTGCAGGAATGGGATGCGCATGGAATGCTGCTGCGCTTGTCGAAGCAGGAAGTGCCCGCACTGGTAGCCTGGCTGGTGCAACAGCAGATCGAAGTAATGTCGGTGGAGCCGCGCTTTACGTTGGAAGATTATTTTTTAAAAATTACAACCGCCAATCAGCATGTGGAGCCTTTTACGCATTGAGCTATATAAAATTTTCAAAAGGCCGCGCACCTATATTTCTTTCGCGGCCATCTGGGCAATTGTAAGTCTCATACAGTTGGCGATATATGTGGACGGACAGCGGTATATGGAGTTTTTCATGAAAGACCTGGCAGCCTCATTTGAAATCCAGGGGAATATGCTGAATGGATATTTTGTGTGCTTTATCATACTTCAAACATTGCTCATTCATGTGCCGCTGCTGATTGCATTGGTGGCCGCTGATATGATAGCCGGGGAAGCCAATATGGGTACGCTGCGCTTGCTCATCACCAAACCCGTGAGTCGTACCAAGCTGATGATCAGTAAGTTTCTTGCTGCAGCGGTGTATGCAGTGCTTTTGCTGGTGTGGATGGCTATTTTATCGCTGTTTCTTTCCATGATTATTTTTGGTACCGATGGCATGATGAATGCCAAGAGCTATGAAATCATCATTCTCGAGAAAGACGATATTTTCTGGCGCTATGCCCTTGCCTTTGCCTATGCGGCAGTAGCGCTCATCACCGTTGCGTCACTGGGCTTTTTACTTTCTGTATTTGCAGAAAATGCCATCGGACCCATCGTGGCAACCATGAGTGTAATTATTGTATTCACTATTCTCAGCACGATGGATATTCCGCTGTTTCAGCAGGTAAAGCATTATTTCTTTACCACACACATGATTGGCTGGAAGGGGTTTTTTGATGTGAAAGTGGATGCCGATGGCAATGCCATTGTTGGCTCTATCGCCAACTTACCGGCAGTACTCCGCTCTGCGGGGATTTTACTGGCACACACTTTTTTGTTTACTGCTGCCGCCATCTTCATTTTTAGAAAAAAAGATATTTTAAGCTGATGTATATGCGCTATACTTTTTTATTCATATTGTTTTTTTCAGGCATATCGGGTTTTGCTCAAGACGATGCGATGCGGCTGATTCAAAAGGTAAAAGCAAAAATGGACCGTGTGAATGATTATTCGGCTACCGGTAAAATGAGAACCGATGTGGTATTCATCAAGGCACCGGTTTCCAATATCCGGGTGTATTACAAAAAGCCCAATCGTTTTAAAATTAATCGTGACGGCGGTATTTCGCTTTTGCCTAAAGGCGGCGTGAGTGTGAACCTGAATGCATTAATGCTCACCAATGATTTTACAGCGCTTGATGCGGGTAAAGCTTCTGTTGCCGGCAAAGAAGTTCGTGTTATCAAGCTTTTGCCTTTACAGGAAAACAGTGATGTGGTTTTGTCAACCATGTATATCGATGAGCAGCGACTCCTGGTACTCAAAACCAATACCACTACCCGTGAAAACGGAACCTATGAAATGGATATGCAGTTTGGAAATTATGCCGATTACGGATTACCTGATAAAGTAACCTTTTCCTTTAATACAAAAGACTATAAGCTTCCAAAAGGAATTACACTTGAGTTTGATGACGGAAGCAAACAGCAACAGCTTCCGAAGAATAAAAAGGGAAGAATAGAAATCAGCTATGCCTCCTACCAGGTAAACAAAGGCGTAAGTGATGCGATGTTCAAATAGCGGGCAGTAAAATTATTCTTCAATCTTTTCATCTACCGCACGGGCCAGCAGTGCACCACTCATTTTGCGCAGCGGATTTGCGCGCCCTTCATCAAAAAACTGGCGACTGCGAATAATATCAATGCAGGTATAGAGTGCAGCTCGAAACGAAGCTTCATCGGCTTTGCCTTTCCCGGCAATATCAAAAGCAGTTCCATGATCGGGTGATGTGCGCACAGCGGATAAGCCTGCAGTGAAATTGGTGCCTTCGCCAACCGCTAAGGATTTAAAAGGAATCAGTCCCTGATCGTGGTACATCGCGAGTACCGCATCAAATTTTTCGTGCTGTCCCCTTGCAAAGAATGCATCGGCAGGGTAGGGCCCCCAGGCAATCATATCCTGCTGCTTCACATCCTTGATGGCTGGCTGAATGATTTCCAGTTCTTCTTTTCCAATTAAGCCTTCATCGCCAGCATGCGGGTTCAACGCAAGCACGGCAATTTTGGGTTTGTCAATGCCGAAATCGCGCTTGAGCGACTGCTTCAGCAAAACCAGTTTTTTTACAATGCCTTCTTTTGTAATATGCTTTGAAACCTCACCTACCGGCAGATGTTCGGTAACCAAACCTACACGCAAATTTGAAGCGGTCATCAACATCAGCACATCTTTTGCTGCAAATGCATCCTTCAAGAAAGGCGTATGTCCGGTGTAGGGGAAATCCTGACTTTGTACGTTTTTCTTATGAATGGGTGCAGTTACCAGTCCGTGAATATGTCCTTCGCGCAGTGCTGCTACAGCTGCTTTTAAAGAAAGCACGGCATACTTTCCACCAATATCGTTCAGCTCACCAGGCGTAATATTCACTTCTTCTTCCCAGCAGTTGAAGAGGTTTACGGCTTTGGGATTGAGGCGCTGCAATTCTTTCACGGGTTGAAAGTTGAAGCTTCCATCCTGTACGCTTTTTCGGTAGAAATTAATTACTTTATTCGATGCAAATATTACAGGAGTGCAATGCTCCGTAATGCGCGCATCGCTAAGTGTTTTGATGATCAGTTCAATACCGATCCCATTTACATCGCCGCAGGTAAATCCTATGATGGGTTTGGAGTCTGACATAGTAGAATGTGTGAGCAGCAAAGGTACAGTTTTGCGCTGCAAATGACTTCGGAAAACACCCGTTGTGTTGGTGTTGCACGGTTATAAAAGCCCTTTGCCATTTTAATGCCCTTTCAAAGCCTTTCATGGCGCATATTCATGGTAAGCAAGTACTTTTGCAGGGTGCAATACACACTCAAGAAGAGCCTAGGACAACATTTTTTACGTGATGACAACATCTGTCGGAAAATTGTGGCAGCCATTCAGGCCCAAGCTCCGCAGCGCCTCTTGGAAGTGGGCCCCGGCGCAGGTGCTATTACCCGCTATTTGCTTGAGTTGGATGGAGTAGCATTCAAGGCCATAGAAGTGGATCAGGAGAAAGTGGAGTATTTGCTCACCCAGTTTCCTGCTTTGAAGGGTAAGCTCATACGTCAGGATTTTTTGGAAGCCGCACCACCATTTGATCAGCCTTTTATGCTGGCAGGGAATTTTCCTTATAATATCTCTTCACAAATTCTTTTTCGGGTGCTGGAATGGAAAAATCAGATTACCTGTGTTGTGGGGATGTTTCAAAAAGAAGTGGCACAAAGGGTAGCTGCACCTTGCGGCAGTAAAACCTATGGCATACTGAGTGTGCTGGTACAGGCTTTTTTCGATGTTACCTATCTCTTTGATGTGCATGAACAGTGTTTTCAGCCGCCACCCAAAGTGAAGAGCGGTGTGATTCGTTTGCTGCCTGCAAAAAATATTCCTGCCATGCAAAGCGAAGCCCGTTTTATATTGCTTGTAAAGACAGCCTTCAACCAGCGCAGAAAAATGCTGCGCAACGCCGTGAAAGGGTTGTTCGATGAAGCATTTTTGCAGGACCCTATTTTCAGTAAAAGAGCTGAGCAGTTGTCTGTTGCAGATTTTGCAGCACTTACTTTTCAAATGAAATAATTTTATTGCGCAAAGTATCATGAAAGCAGTCATTACATCTCGTTGCCACCCTTCCCTGCTCAACCGCTTGGAAAAAAGTGGTTACGAAATTATTTTTCAGCCGGGGATATCTTATGAAGATCTGCTTTCATGGATGCAGGATGCACAAGGTCTGGTGATTTCAACGGGTATTCGTGTAGATCGTAATCTGCTCAATCATTCGCCCGCACTGCAGTGGATTGGCCGATTGGGCAGCGGTTTGGAACACGTGGATCTGGAAGCTGCCGAAGCAAGGGGTATTCAGGTTTATAGCAGTCCTGAAGGCAACTGTGATGCCGTTGGCGAACATGCACTTGCTTTATTACTGAACCTGATGAATCGCATACAGGTAAGCAGCGCCGAAGTGAAAGCAGGTAAATGGCTGCGCGAGGAAAACCGCGGCCGCGAACTGGGTACGCTTACAGTAGGTATTATTGGATATGGAAATACCGGTGCAGCTTTTGCAAGAAAGCTTGCCGGCTTTGGAGTGCAAATATTGGCTTACGATAAATATCGAACATCTTTTGGTTCAGAAAATGTAAAAGAGGTAAGCTTGCAAACATTGCTGCAGCAGAGCGATGTGGTAAGCATGCATGTTCCGCTGAATGCTGAAACAATGCATATGGCGGATAAAGCTTTTTTTGCGCAGATGAAAAAGCAACCCTGGTTTTTAAATACCAGTCGGGGTAAGGTACACGATACTGCGGCCTTGCTCGATGCCTTAACGCATCAGCAAATTGCGGGTGCCGGCCTAGATGTGTTGGAGAACGAAAGACTGGAAACGTATTCAGAGTTGGAAACAAAACAACTCAATACATTATTGTCCTTACCCAATGTGTTGATTACGCCGCATATTGCTGGGTATAGCCATGAGGCATTTTTTAAAATGAGTAAGGTGCTGGCCGATAAAATTGGACTTATGAAAGCGGATTAATTGTTAATTATCTGTTTACTGAGTAAGGTTTCAGGAATTTTTTTATTTTTGCACATCGATGACCGCAACGCTTCAGCAGAGATTCTGAGGCGTTGTTCTTTTTTGTAAAACACGAACCAGTTATGAGCGTACAATACGTAACCCGGGAAACACTCGAAAAAATGCAAGCGGAATTGCAGCAAATGAAAGCTGTAGAGCGACCTGCCGCTGCCCGCGCCATTGCAGAAGCACGTGAAAAAGGTGACCTGCGTGAAAATGCCGAATACGATGCTGCGAAAGAAGCGCAGGGTATGTTAGAAGCAAAAATTAAGCAGCTGGAGGGGTTGATTGCCAATGCGCGCATTGTTGATGAAAGCACCATCGATACCAGTCGCGTGGCTATACTAACCAAGGTTACCGTTACCAATCTGGCAACGCAAAAAAAGATTACCTATCAAATTGTGAGTGAAAAAGAAGCCGACCTGAAAGCAGGTAAAATCTCCGTTTCTTCACCCATCGGAAAGGGCTTGTTGGGTAAGGTAGTGGGTGATATGGCAGAAGTGCAGGTGCCTGCCGGCATTGTGAAATTTAAAGTGGAAGATATTACAGTATAATCAGGCACAAATCCAAATTGCGATTCCGTTCCTTGGTTGTTTTCACTGTAAGAAAAACTGAAATGTCATGACGATTTTTTCAAAAATCATTGCCGGGGAAATACCTTCTTATAAAATTGCTGAAAACGATATGTTTTACGCCTTTCTGGATGTGTTTCCCATTGCAGAAGGGCATACACTTGTTGTGCCGAAGCAGGAAGTAGATCAGTTCTTCGACTTACCTGAAAACCTGCTATCTGAAATTTTGGTATTTTCAAAGCCTATTTCAGCTGCCATTGCAAAAGCTTTTCCCTGCAATCGGGTGGGCTTGACGGTCATCGGACTCGAAGTGCCGCATGCGCATCTGCATCTCGTGCCGATCAGCAGCAGTGATGACCTTAACTTTACAAAGCCGAAATTGACAGTAACGCCTGATCAGCTTAAAGTGGCGCAGGAAAAAATACTTGCTCATCTCAACCAATAAAATTGTGCAGCAATCAGAAAACAGATCGCAAAAAGCAAATCAGGTATCGCCACCTTTGACGATCAAAATTTTATGTGGACTGCTTTTTGCGTACGGAATTTTTGAGATCATCTACACATTTTCTGGTGCTTACGGACATTTGCATGTTGCGTATTCTGCCATCAATGCTTTTATTGTGGTGCTTTCTTTTGTAGCATTAAGCGGTGTGTGGGCATTTGAAAAATGGGGATCCATCGCTTTTGCGCTGGTGATTGCTTTGAAAGCAGGAAGCGATCTTTTATTCGGAAATTTTCAGCTTTGGCAATTGCTTTCCGTTTTGCCCGCCATTGTTTTTTTAGCGGCTTACAAAAAAATGAAATAACAAAAGCTTATTTCAATCTTCCCGGATTACGACGGATAAAATCATCCCAGCCCTTCATTTTCTGATTTTTTTGCATCGTTGTACCCAGCTGCTGAAAATGATGGCATAGTGCTACTGCCACTGCATCGGTGGCATCGAAATATTTTGGCTTGGCGGTAAATGCAAGATGGTATTGTAGCATCTTCCAAATTTTTTCTTTGTCTGCATTCCCATTGCCCGTAACAGCCTGCTTCACTTTTTTAGGAGAATATTCGCATACTTTCAATCCTGCGCTCATGGCCGTAGCAATGGCAACACCTTGTGCACGGCCCAGTTTCAGCATGCTTTGCACATTCTTACCGAAAAAGGGGGCTTCAATGGCAAAATCAGTAGGGGTATGTGTTGCAATGATGCTGGCTACCTTCTCATGAATCAATTGTAGGCGCTCATGTGCATCTTTTTTTTTGGCAAGTTTGAGCACATCCATTTCTATCAATTCAATTTTCTTCCCCTGTATGCCTATGAGGCCGTAACCCATCACAACTGTGCCGGGATCAATGCCAAGAATGATTTTACTGAAAGTTTGCAAGGGGCAAGTTAATTTTGAGCAAACTACGCAAGCTGAACAAAGCCATCAAAATATTTCTTAATTATTTTCTGGGTCCGGTTCTATTCATCTGGATCATCTATTCCATTTATCAACAAATTGCCGATCAGCCCAATTTAATACCCGCGTTGCAGCATATGCTCGGAGCTTTCAGCGCCCCGGGTGCATGGAAATTGTGGGTTGCGCTGCTGCTCATGCCGATCAACTGGGCACTTGAAACATGTAAATGGCATTTGCTGGTGAACCGCGAATATCCGTTTTCGTTTCAGCAGGCCGCGAAATCAGTGTTATCGGGTATTTCCTTGTCGCTCAACACTCCCAACCGCATTGGAGAATATGGGGGAAGAATATTGTATCTCGCGCCGGAATATCGACTGAAGGGTGTTTTACTCACGATGATTTCCAGTGTTAGCCAGCTTTTGATAACATTGTATGTTGGTTTATTGGCTGTGTTTATTTTACAAGAAGAGCTGCTTGCTGCTTATGCATCCTTGCAGGGTGGAGCATCTTGGTTTTGGTTTGCTTTCGTGCTTGCTGCCGTATTTACCATTGCTTTGTCGGCATTGTATTTCCGTATTCAATGGCTCGTACAATGGCTGCGGAAGATCCCTTTTGTAAAAGAGAAGTTTGCTCATACGCCTGCAGTGGCTGATCTGCCGATTCATATAAGCATGATAATACTTGGTTATTCCTTGCTTCGTTTTGTTGTTTTTGCCATGCAATATGTTTTTATATGGCAAGCATTAGGAGTTGGTATTGCCTGGCAAGATGCTTTGGCAGGTATTGCAGTTGTTTTTTTCATCATGTCGGTAGTGCCAACCATTGCCTTGGTAGAACTGGGCTTGCGCGGCAAAGTTGCCATAGGGGTGATGGGTTTTTTCACAGCCAATGCGGCTGCAATTTTAACAGGCACCATCTCTGTTTGGGTGCTAAATTTGATTGTACCGGCATTGTTGGGCGCCTTGCTTATGCTAACCATTAAAGGGTTTAAAACGTGATCAGAATTTCGACCATTCTATTGCTCACTTTCATGCTTGCTACTTCATTTCAACTAAACAATGATGAGCGTTTTTGTGGTATGCGTAATAGTGCATGGCAGCCCGGAGAGCTGATTGATTATCATGTTTATTACACCTTTGCAGGCATATATGTGTACGGAGGCGATGCATCATTTTCTGTAAAGCTCGAGCGCCTCAATAACAAACCGGTGTATCATTTGCTAGGAACAGGCAAAACCAATTCCTTTTTCGACGGCATCTTTAAAGTGCGCGATCGCTATGAATCATTTATCGATACGGCAAGCTTGCAACCCGTTCGCTTTTTACGCAGTGTGCAGGAGGGAGGGTATAAATTTTATGAGTCGGTTAATTTTAATGCTGCCACACGCACTGCCGTATCCAACAACGGCACCACCAAAGTGCCTGAATGTATTCAGGATGTGTTAAGTGCCATTTACTATGCACGTAATATTGATTTTAATCGTTATAAACCCGGCGATAAGGTTCCCTTTAATATGTACATCGATAATCAGGTGCATGCGCTGTATGTACGCTATCTCGGTAAGGAAGAGATCAAAACCCGCTACGGTCGCTTTCAGGCAATCAAGTTCAAACCGCTGCTGATTGAGGGTACCATTTTCGCGGGAGGTGAAAAAATGACGGTTTGGGTAAGCAACGATGCCAACCGCGTGCCCGTTCGCATTGAAAGTCCGATTTCTGTCGGCAGTGTAAAAGTGGATATGATGGGCTATAAAAACCTGCGGTATCCTTTAAGCGGACTCATCAAAACCAGAGGCTAAATAAGATTAGTCGGTTAGGTCGCTGAGCTTAAAGGCATCTTTCATGCGAATTCCTTTTTCTGTGTTTTGAAGCGTACAGCATTCTATCTGCGGATCATGTTCAAAAAACAGGATATAATCATTTTGCAAAGCCTCATCGAGCACCGATATCTTTTCCTTAAGTGTAATGAGCGGCTGCATATCATAAGCCATCACATAGGGTATCGGCAAATGTGCAGCGGCGGGAAGTAAATCGGCCATGTACAAAATGGTTTTCCCTTTGTATTGAATTTGAGGCAGCATCATGGCGTCGGTATGTCCGTTTACAAAGCGCAGCTGCATATTCTCATTAAAGGGCGTGCTCAACAGTTTTCCTGCGGTATCAAACTGATCTACATGACTATGCACAAAGCGCAGCTGACCGCTTTCCTGGATGGGCAAGATGTTTTCCTTAAGGAAGGAAGCTTTCTCCCGCATATTGGGTTCAGTAGCCCAATGCCAGTGTCGTTCATTGCTCCAGAATGTAGCGTTTTTAAAAGCAGGCACCAGTCGGTCCTTTTCTCGAACAATGCTGCCGCCGCAATGATCAAAATGCAAATGTGTAAGTATAACATCGGTGATATCGTCTTTGCTAAAACCGTGCTTAGCCAGCGAAGATGTCAGGGTTTCATCGCCATGCAAATGGTAATGTCCCATGAATTTTGCATCTTGTTTATCGCCAATGCCATTATCTATTAGCATCAGTCGATCGCCATCTTCAATCAGCAAACAGCGCATGGCCCAGTTGCAGAGATTGTTTTCGTCCGCAGGATTGAGTTTGTTCCATATTTGCTTTGGAACCACACCAAACATGGCCCCGCCATCTAGTTTAAAATATCCGGTATTGATGGAATAGAGTTTCATGTGCTTGCCTTCTTTTGAGCCTGTAAGGTAAAAAATAACAAAATGAGGCCGATGGCAAAAAAGCTCATTAATGCAAGTACTGAATTTCTTTGCGAGCCATTGAAGAGTTCTGTGATGTATCCAAAGCTAAACATTCCGATAACGATGGCAATTTTTTCCGTTACGTCGTAAAAGCTAAAGAAGGAGGTAGTGTCTTTCGTTTCCGGCATCAGTCGGGCATAGGTAGAGCGGCTTAAGGACTGGATGCCGCCCATCACAAATCCCACCATCGTTGCCAGTAAATAAAATTCATTGATTCCGCCCGTTGGTATCAGGTAACCTGCATAACACAAGAAAATCCAAATGCCAACGCATAGCATTAATGCGCGAATATTTCCGATAATACTGCTCAGTTTTGAAATCAGCAACGCACCGGGAATCGCAACCAGCTGAATCAGCAGAATAGCGATGATGAGATTGGTAGTAGGAATGGCCAATTCGCTTTTGCCATACAAAGTTGCTGCCAGCATTACGGTTTGTACGCCCATATTATAAAAAAAGAAAGCAAACAGAAAGCGTTTCAGTACGGGCATGTGTATCAGCTGCTGCGATACTTTTTTCAGTTCGATGAAACCGTTTGCCAGCACATGATGTTTACTTTTTCGCTCCGTTCTGGATGCAATAGGCAAAATGCGCAAGGGTATTTGCGCAAAGCCGAGCCACCAAACACCCACCAATAAAAAAGACACTTGCAAGGCGCTTGTGCCATTCGGCAGACCGAACTTTTCTGGAAAGAAAAACAGTGCAAAGCATATCAGCTGCAAGAGTACGCTCCCCAGATATCCCATTGTAAATCCTTTAGCACTGATACGGTCTCTGTCTTCGTCGGCTGCAATTTCAGGAAGGTAGGCGTTGTAAAAAACCAGGCTCGACCAAAAGCCGATGCATGCAAAAACAAGGCAACCAATTCCCAGAAATAAATTCTTGCCATCGAAGAAGAAAAGCATGGAGCAGGAGATGCTTCCGAGCGTTGCAAAAAAGCGCATGAATATCCTTTTGTTGCCTTTGTAATCGGCAATGGAGGAGAGAATCGGCGACATTAGCGCTACAATCATAAATGCAAATCCCAATGTATACTCATACAGCGCTGTATTTACGTATTCTCTGCCTAGAAAACGCACTAGGCCTCCATTCCCTTTGGTTACTTCTTCATAATATGCGGGGAACATGGTGGATGTGATCACCAGGTTGTAAACACTGTTGGCCCAGTCGTACATAGCCCATGCGTTTACAATTTTCTTAGGGGCAGTTTGTTGCATGCAGTTGGTTTTGTGGGCAAAAATTAGGAAGAAATCAGCAAAACAATGCGTTTTGCTTAAAGCGCCCCTGTAAGGATGAAGGCGAGCAAAATTCCGCCTACGATGATGCGGTACCAGCCAAAAAAGCGAAATCCGTGTTTTTGTAGAAAGCCGATAAAGAATTTAATGGCAAGCATCGCTACAATAAATGCAACGATATTGCCCACAATGAAAGCCTGTAAGTGTGCTTGATTTCCTAAAATGATTTCGTAACCCTTTTGCGTGAGATCATTTTCTTTCCAGTCTTTCAAAAAAAGGGAATATCCCGTAGCTGCAGCCATGGTAGGTACAGCCAGAAAAAAAGAAAATTCTGCAGCAAAGGAGCGTGAAAGTTTTTGCTGCATGCCTCCAATAATGGAAGCTGCACTGCGACTAACACCGGGAATCATGGAAATACATTGCCAGATGCCGATGATAAATGCTTTTGAAAAGCTGAGTGATTCAGTATCGGTTGTGGTATGACGATTGAAGATGCGATCGATAAAAAGCAAGATAAAGCCACCTGCAAAAAGAGTGATGCTAACGGTTAGCGGACTTTCAAGCAGGGATTCAATTTTTTCATCAAACAGCTTGCCTAGTATAAGTGCTGGCAATACACCCACCAGCAGCTTTGCATAAAACAGCCATCCGTTTTTTCCTTCTGTAAGGGGTGTGATGAATTTGCGCCAATACAATACTACAACACTTAATATAGCACCCAGCTGAATGGCAACGGTAAATACTTTGGTAAAATTTGAATGCGGCACATGCAGCAGATGTTGTGCAAGAATCATATGTCCCGTTGAAGAGATCGGAAGGTATTCCGTAATGCCTTCCACTACTGCAATCACAAATGCTTCGAAGGTTGTCAAAGGAGACGAAGGGTTAAAGTGCAATAATCAAAATAGGTTATCAATGCTAAGCGCATACGCATGGATGAATGCCTTTCAGTTGGAAGGGTTATTCACTTTTGGGTCTTTTCATAATGGCATAAATTTCCACTACGAGGCCGATAATGATGAGCATTGGGGCAAGGGTGATGCGCTGAAAGCTGTACACTTCCTCTTTATTGAACACATTGGGATCGTTGCTTTTTCCTCCGATCATGAGCAAAAAGCCCAGGATCATCAGGCCAGCTCCAATCAGCATCCACATCTTGTTTTCACGATGGAAAAACGTAACGGATTTTTTTTCGTTCATATACTTTGAATTGGTAAATGCAAGATAATGAAAAGCAGCACTTAGTAAAGATCGTCTAGCTTCATTTTCAGGTATTTCATTACACTGCGATGTGTGCTGTACACCGAAATACCCACACCAATAATAATGATGGAGCCAAAAAGGATTAAATAATTCTGCGGATCCCTCAGTGCTTTCATATCGGGTATGTAGCTTTCAGCCCATAATATCACCGCCCACATGGCTACAATGGCAATGCCTGCACTGATGAGTCCGTTGATCACCGCACGCACATTCATCGGCTTGGCAATAAAGCCGCGTGTAGCACCCACCATTTGCATGGTTTTTATGATGAAGCGGTTGCTGAACATCGCCAGGCGAATGGTATTGTCGATGGAGATAATTACGATTGAACTCAGAATCACCGCTACAATTACTAGCACAAGTCCAATATTTTTTGCTCTTTTATTAATGGTGGTTACCAGCTCGCGTGGGTATTGTACTTCGCTGATCACACCGGGAAACTTCGCTCTCAGGTCGCCGGCAATTTTTGCCAGACTATCCTGTGTAACATATTCCGATTTGGCGAAGAAATCGATGCTTTCCGGCAGCGGATTTTCTTTCAGAATCATATCCCAGCTTTCATTGCCATCTTTATTATAGATCTGTCGTGCTTTTTCCTTGTCAACATATTCCCAGTTTTTTACATACGCTTGTTTGCTGATATAAGATTTCAGGCTATCAACTGCCTTTTTATTGCCGGTAGAAAGCCAGGCATGTATCTGAATGTTTTCGCGCAGCGTTGTATTTACTTTCTGAAAGTTGAGAAAAATCCAGCCCAGGATGCCTAATATGAAAAGCACCAGAGCAACGCCGGTAATGGAGTAGATATAGGATGGTTTGGAACGTCGTGCAGAGCCTTTGCCAACTTGTGCCATGTCTGTTTATTTAGGTTTGATATCTATTGCGTACCTGCCGATGGCCCGGTACGGGCAAAAATAGCAGATTTAAGGCTGTATTTGCTATTTTTGTCGCCCACCCGGCGTTTGCAAATACGCCATATGTTTAAGGTATTTTGTTGGTTTTTTCCAGACTTGCCTTGCAATGCTGAAAAGAACACATGGATCTAAAATTTTAAAATTTGTAGCCCGGCAAACAGCTTTATGGAATATTCGTTCAGAGCAATTGAAAAAAAGTGGCAGGCATACTGGAAAGAAAACCAGACTTATCAGGTTGCTATACGGCCCGATAAGCCGAAATGCTATGTGTTGGATATGTTTCCCTATCCCAGTGGTGCCGGTTTGCATGTGGGCCATCCTCTGGGGTACATCGCCAGCGATGTGTACAGTCGTTACAAACGCCTGAAAGGTTTCAATGTACTTCATCCAATGGGCTACGATGCTTTTGGCTTACCGGCCGAGCAGTTTGCAATCGAGCATGGCGTGCATCCTGCGGTTAGTACCAGGCAGAACATAGATAACTTTAGAAGGCAGCTTGATAATATTGGTTTTTGTTTCGACTGGAGTAGAGAGCTGCGTACCTGTGATGCGAATTATTATAAATGGACGCAGTGGATTTTTTTGCAGCTGTTTAACAGCTACTACAATCGCGACAAGCAAAAGGCGGAAAATATTACAGCCCTTATAGCATTGTTTGAAAAGCATGGCGCAGCAGCGCCCGGCATTAAGCAACCTGCTCAATCATTTTCGGCTGAAGACTGGAAAAATTTTGATGAAGCCACACGTCAGCAAATACTCATGGATTACCGCCTCTGTTACAGCAGTTATGGCGAAGTAAACTGGTGTGAAGCGCTGGGTACGGTTTTGGCCAATGATGAAGTGGTGAATGGGGTAAGTGAGCGCGGCGGGCATCCCGTGGTGAAGAAAAAACTCCGTCAGTGGTATTTGCGCATTACAGCATATGCAGATCGCTTGCTGGAAGGATTAACACAGGTTGACTTCAGCGATGCGATGAAAGAGATGCAGACCAACTGGATTGGGAAAAGCAGCGGTGCGGAAATTCAATTCAAAGTAAAAAACAAAGAAGCATTTTTAACGGTATATACTACGCGTCCTGATACCATTTTTGGCGTTGATTTTATGGTGATTGCCCCTGAGCATGCATTAGCAGAGGCAATTACCACAGAAGACCGGAAGGAGGAAGTACAAGCATACATTGCTTATGTAAAGAGCAGAAGCGAACGCGAACGCATGGCTGAAAAGAAAATCAGCGGTGTTTTTACAGGCGCTTATGCAGTGCATCCTTTCAGCGGCCGCGCAATACCCATCTGGATTTCAGAATATGTGCTGGCGGGGTATGGTACAGGTGCAATCATGGGCGTTCCCTGCGGTGATGAGCGCGATCACAAATTTGCAAACTACTTTCAGATACCCATCACCAATATCATTGGTCCTTTGTATGATGGTTCGGAAGCCAACCCAACCAAAGATGCCATACTAGAAAATTCCGATTTTCTCAACGGCATGTCCATGCGCGATGCTTTGGAAAAAGTGATACAGGAAATCGAAAAAAGAGGATGGGGCAATCGTAAGGTAAATTACAAGCTGCGTGATGCTGCTTTTAGTCGCCAGCGCTACTGGGGTGAACCTTTTCCCGTTCAGTGGAAACAAGGAGTGGCTGTGCCCCTGAGCGAAAAGGAGCTTCCGTTACTTTTGCCTGAAGTAGAAAGTTATGCACCGGGACCCGAAGGTGAAGGTCCGCTTGCCAATATTCCTTCTTGGGTTGAAAAAGAACTTGAAACCAATACCATGCCGGGTTATGCAGGCAGCAGCTGGTATTTTCTGCGTTATATGGATCCACAGAACGACCAGCAATTTTGCAGTCGCACTGCCAGCGATTATTGGGGGCAGGTTGACCTGTATATTGGCGGTACGGAACATGCAGTGGGGCACTTGTTGTACAGTCGCATGTGGACGAAAGTATTGTATGATCTTGGACATATCGGTTTTGATGAGCCATTCAAAAAATTGCTTAACCAGGGAATGATTCAGGGTTCATCGCGCTTTGTATATCGCATCAATGGTACCCATACTTTTGTTTCAAAAGGCCTTTTGAGTGCGGATGAAACTTTTGATGGAAGGAAAACCGATAAGCTGCATGTGGATGTAAACTTTGTGGATGGGTATACCCTCGATATCAGCGCATTCAAAAAATGGCGCAACGGTGAGTATGCTCAAGCTGATTTTATTTTTGAAGATGGATCCAAGTCTTCCTCCGCCGAAGAAGGCAGTGAGGGGGTTTATCTCTGCGGCAGTGAAGTAGAGAAGATGAGCAAAAGCAAGTTCAATACGGTAAACCCCGATGATATCGTTGAAAAATATGGCGCCGACACATTCCGTATGTACGAAATGTTTTTAGGTCCTGTTGAACTGAGCAAACCCTGGGATACCAAAGGCATTGAAGGTGTACATCGCTTTCTGCGCAAATGCTGGAGACTATTTTATCTTTCTGAACTGCAGGATGGCTCGCAGACAAAGCAATTGTGGAATGAGGAAAAAGCAACCGCTGCAGAACTGAAGGTATTGCATAAAACCATCCGTAAAATTGAAGACGATACAGAGCGTTTTGCTTTTAATACTGCAGTGAGTGCATTCATGATTGCAGTGAATGAGCTGAGTGATCTCGATTGTCACAAGCGGGAAATATTGGAACCCCTGCTCATACTTCTTGCGCCCTATGCACCTCATATGGCAGAAGAGCTTTGGCATCTTCTGGGTAATCACGGCTCAGTGCTTGACGCAAGTTTTCCTGCCTTTGAAGAAAAATATGTTCAGGAAACGAGCAAGCTTTATCCGGTTGCCATCAATGGAAAAACAAGAACGGAGTTAACGCTTTCCTTGGATGCTACACAGGAGCAGGTGGAGCAGTTGGTAAAATCCGAACCTGTCATTCAAAAATGGCTGGAAGGAAAAGAGCCCAAGAAGGTCATTTATGTGAAGAACAAAATGATCAATATTGTAGTTTGATGCGTCGTATTTCATTTTTTCATTTGGTTTAAATCTACTTTTTATGATCAGGCACTATGTAGTTACTGTATTGATGCTCATGTTCCTTTTTTCATGCGGATCGAATGGCAGCGGAAATCAGCCATATACAGAGAAGCGAAGCAATGTAAAAGCAACACCTGTGCAGGTTTATGAAGAAAAGGGCACTGGTGCTGATTCGGGAACTTTAAAAGTAGAACTATACGAAACAGAAGTTGCTTTGGACTATCGTATGATATCAACTTTCCGAGGACAAACCTGGGAGTATCTGCTTACCTATCCTAATTTTCAAATCATGCCCAAGCCGGTTTTGCGTAATGCCAATGCACCTATGACTGTAGATGTGGGATTTCTGGATGCCGAAGATGAATTTCATGCTTTTCGGTTAGTGAAAATTGTAAACGGAAATATGGTCTTTAAGCGACTCAAAGAATATCAGGTAACGCCGCAATAGTTCATGTTTGTTTGACTTCTCAGCTAATCTACTTAATTGTCTTAGGAACAAGTATTATTCTGCTTGAAAATCTTCAACAAAACTGCGGGGTTTCATCATACCTGCAGAATTTCACATTATGGCACATCCCAATGTAGAATTAATTAGCGCACTGCGTGAAACGGCAACCCGCTTAAAGAATGGTGCACCTTATGCCTGGGGTAATCACGGCGCATGTAATTGCGGTAACCTCATGCAAGTAGTGGGTAACATGAGCAAGGAAGAAATTTTACAATTTGCGCATACGGGCATCGGAGAATGGACAGAGCTTGCAGAAGATTTTTGTCCGGTTACCGACGCCCCCTGGAGCTTACTCATCAGCAAGCTGCAGCAAATCGGTCTTACACCTTCCGACATTCATAATCTGGAATATTTGGAAGATAAAAAAGTGCTTGCACAATTGCCCGGAGGATTTCGCTGGTTGCAAAGAAATGTTCGGGAAGATGTGATTGTATATTTTGAAACCTATGCGCAGATGCTGGAAGACCAGCTAATAGAAACGCTAGAACTGAATTTGGATTCAATAGTTTCATATCCTATTCAACAAAAAGAAAAGTCCTTACTGCAAACAGTCTGATTACAGACAACTTTTTCGATCCCTTCATCACTGTGCTGACGATGATTTGCTTTTGAAGCGATTATTGTCAGCATTTTTGTTTTTGTGCCCATTTAATTTGGATCCAAAATGCAATCATGAAATTTTATTTTTTGTTACTCAGTTGCTTGCTTTGGTTTTTTGAAGCAAGTGCACAGCAATTTTATACTGTGAGTAATCTCCAGTATGATCGTAAAAGCCAAGCTCGCAGTGTATCTGCTTCAAGACTCTTGCTGATAGGCGGTATTGGCCTCATTGCAGCAGGGGTAATTTCATATGCTG
The DNA here is from genome assembly GCA_964505195.1 of uncultured Chitinophagaceae bacterium. Taxonomy (GTDB): domain Bacteria; phylum Bacteroidota; class Bacteroidia; order Chitinophagales; family Chitinophagaceae; genus CAZDGV01. The sequence goes on along the minus strand of CAZDGV010000001.1, from coordinate 112,378 downwards.
CCGAGTCGGATAATTCCTATTATCCCGGCAAAGCCGTTGGAACAGGGTTGATGATCGGTGGGGGTGCTGCGTTGATAGCAGGTGTTGCCTTACGCAGCGCCGACCAAAAATCAAGTTCCGGAAAAGCAGTTGGATTAAAAGTGGAACAGATTGCCCGCTTGCATAATACAAAAGCAGGTTTCAACTTCAGAAACTTATCATTTCCTGCTGTTGCATTGCAGATTCAGATCAAAGCAAGTAAGAACAAAGTTTATGCTTTGCCATAGTAAAGGGAATTCGCTTAGCGTCGCTGCATAAATACTTTGCCCGCTCTTCTTCCTCTGCCTGCATTGCTGATGGTGGGGAAGCTGCCTGCAGTTGAGCTGGGTGCGATGCTGTGCATGCCCGGCACATCGAAAGGATGATCTTTCACCACGGGTATTTGCTTTTTAATGAGCTTTTGAATATCTGAGAGAAAAGTTTTTTCTCCCCAGTCGCAAAAGGACAATGCCGTGCCTTCCATACCTGCGCGGCCGGTCCTGCCGATGCGGTGTACATAGGTTTCGGGCACATTGGGAAGTTCATAATTCAGCACATGAGATAGTTCATCAATATCGATACCTCGTGCTGCTATATCGGTGGCTACAAGTACTCTCGTTTTACCGTTTTTAAAATTGCGTAATGCTGCCTGTCTTGCATTTTGCGTTTTATTACCATGAATAGCTTCTGCACCTATGCCGGCACGCTGTAGCTGTTTGCAGAGCTTATCTGCCGCGTGTTTCATTTGGGTAAAAACAAGCAACGACTTGATTTTTTCATCTTTCAGTAACTCAAGTAGCAATGACTGTTTATGATGCTTTTCAACAAAATATACATGTTGCTCAATACTTTCTGCAGTAGACGATACGGGTGTAACTTCTACTTTCACCGGATGGTGTAGCAGCATGGATGCCAGCTGTTTAATTTCGGGTGGCATGGTGGCTGAGAAGAAAAGCGTTTGCTTTTTTTGCGGCAGCCGGGCAATGATGCGCTTCACATCCTGCACAAAGCCCATATCGAGCATGCGGTCGGCTTCATCTAATACGAAGTAACGAATATGATCGAGCGACAATACTTTTTGCTGCATCAGATCGAGTAATCGGCCTGGTGTTGCTACCAGTATATCCAATCCGTTTCGGATGGCCTGCACCTGACTGTGTTGTGATACGCCTCCAAAAATAACATGGTGTTTCAGCGGCAGGTAACGACCATAAGCTGCAATGCTTTCGCCAATTTGAATGGCCAGCTCCCGTGTTGGGGTTAGAATAAGGGTGCGCAAAAGTGGCTTTTTCTCCTCTTCACCATGCATGAGTTGTAAAAGCGGTAGCGTAAACGCAGCCGTTTTTCCCGTGCCGGTTTGAGCACAACCTAGTAGATCTTTTCTTTCTAAAATGGAAGGGATGGCCTGTTGTTGAATGGGGGTTGGGGTGGTGTACCCTTCTTTGCTCAATGCCGCCAATAGCGGCTCCATGAGCGCTAAATCCTGAAAATTCAAATGATTCTTTTTTAAGTAAATAAATTGTGATAAGGCTATCGAAACAACGATACTTTATCCGCCTTAAGTTATGCATCACAATATTTGGAACGGGTCGCAAACAGAGGGAACAATAACGATAAGAGATGTAAAGGTAGTTTTTTTTGTTCACATATTTTTTCTTTTTATTTGGCTATGCCAATCAGGAATGATTATTTGAGTATGAAAAAATTTGGATAGAAAGGGCGCAGCTTTTTTCACTACATCCATTGCATTATGGATATGCAACATGCACGAAGCGTTTTCAATGTTTGTATTGGTTACATCGTTCTCTGTAAATTGCATTATGCTACAGCCCCTGGTTACGGTATTGAATAAGAATGCGCATCTGTTTCATCCGGTCGTTGCTTTATCGCAACCGCAAGACTGTTTGGTTGCCTTAGATTTTTCTGAAGCAAATACGCAGCTTACAAAAGAACTATTGGAAGATATCGACTTGCTCGAAGCATGGGTGCAAGCGCAAATCAAGGCACATCAAGCTGTTTTTGGGATAGGAGGTTATGCCGAATTGCGAAAGGTGTACGATCGCAGCAGTCTTTTTAATGATCCGGAAGGTGGTGAACCAAGAAGATTGCATTTGGGGGTTGATATATGGGGGCCTGCAGGTACAAAGGTATTTGCACCGCTGGGCGGAATGGTACATAGTTTCGCTTTCAATGATCGCATGGGCGATTATGGAGCCACCATTATACTGCTGCATCAGCTTGATGGTATTCCGTTCTACACTTTGTATGGGCATTTGAGTGTTCGTGATCTTGCAATCGCAGAAGGTCAATATATTAATCGCGGTGAAGTATTTGCACATTTTGGGGTACCGGCAGAAAACGGTCAATGGCCACCACATCTCCATTTTCAGATCATCGCAGATATGCAGGAACATCAGGGCGATTATCCCGGTGTTTGCCGTTTTTCAGAAAGAGAAGCTTACTTGTCGAATTGTCCAGATCCGGAGCTGATCTTACAGCTTCAGTCGTATGTAGTTTCCTGATGGAGTGATTACTGCTGACTGAAGCAGCTTTCGATGGGTAACAAAAGATGATATTTGCTTACTTTTACTCTTCGGAGTAAAATACATGCCTAATCCTCATTTACATAACGATTCTAATTCATTATCGCCCACCGAAAAGGAATTCGAAAACACAATACGACCGGCGGCAATTGCTGATTTTTCCGGTCAGGAGCAAATCATAGAAAACCTCAAGATTTTTATTCGTGCGGCAAAAATGCGCGGAGAGCCTTTGGATCATGTGTTGTTTCATGGTCCGCCCGGACTTGGAAAGACAACGCTCAGCAGAATTGTTGCCAATGAAATGGGTGTGGCGATCAAAGAAACATCCGGTCCGGTGATAGAAAAGCCCGGTGACTTGGCCGGATTGCTTACCAGTCTTGAGCCCAACGACGTATTATTTATTGATGAAATTCACCGTTTAAGTACGGTGGTGGAAGAGTATCTCTATGCGGCGATGGAAGATTACCGACTCGATATTATGATTGATACCGGTCCGAATGCAAAAAGTATTCAAATCAACCTACACCCCTTTACGCTCATTGGTGCCACTACACGCAGCGGCTTGCTTACTGCGCCCTTGCTATCGCGTTTCGCCATCAAAAACCGGTTAGAATATTATTCCGCGGAAGTGTTACAAAAAATTGTGCTGCGTGCTGCCGGTATTTTAGGTGTTTCCATTGCTTCGGAGGCAGCCCGTGAAATTGCAGCGCGCAGTCGCGCTACGCCCCGTATCGCTAATGGTTTACTGCGTCGCGTACGTGATTTTGCCATGGTACTCAATGATGGCAGTATTGATATTGGCATTACGCGACATGCATTGCAGGCTTTGCAGGTAGATGAATACGGACTGGATGAGATGGACAATAAAATTCTGCAGATCATCATTGAAAAATTCAAGGGGGGTCCGGTAGGCATCACTACAATTGCTACTGCAGCAGGAGAAGAGCCGGGCACTTTAGAGGAAGTGTATGAACCTTTTTTGATTCAGGAAGGATTTCTGCAGCGCACACCCCGTGGCAGGGAAGTAACAGCCAAAGCTTATGAGCATTTTGGGAAAAAACCTTCCGGTGGTCCGCAGTCTGCTTTGTTTGAATAACAAGCTTCCGCTCAAATCAACGCTTTCATTATTTTTCTTACGATGGCAGGTCCTTCATACACGAAGCCTGTCCATACTTGTACGAGCGAAGCACCTGCTTTGAATTTTTCAATTGCATCCGATCCGTTGAATACACCACCGCTGGCGATGATGGGAATGGTGCCTTGTGTTTCACGTTGTATCAGCGCTATCATTTCGGTGGAGCGCTTGCGCAAAGGTTTACCGCTCAGTCCACCTGCACCTATTTTTTCAATCGTTGCGGCATCGGTTAAAAGTCCGTCGCGCTGAATGGTTGTGTTTGCTACTACCAATCCATCGAGCTGAATTGCTTTTGCAAGCGAAGTGACATCCAGCAGTTCATGTTCGTTGAGATCGGGAGCAATTTTAAGCAGAATAGGTTTACGCAATTTTTTTTCAGTGCGCAGCAATTGTAAATGGGTAAGAATTTTTTCCAGTGCTTCTTTCCCCTGTAAAGCACGCAGTCCGGGTGTGTTCGGACTGCTCACATTCACAACAAAATAATCCACTACATCATACAACGCATTAAAGCAGATTTCATAATCCTTCCAAGCATCTTCATTCGGAGTTACTTTGTTTTTGCCAATATTTCCGCCAATAATCACGGGCAATTCCGCATTGGCTTGGGATTGATTACGCCATGCCAGGAGTCTTTGTTGGATGGCTTGTACTCCATCGTTGTTGAATCCCATTCGGTTAATGAGCGCCTGGTCTTGTGGCAAGCGAAAAAGTCTTGGTTTTTCATTGCCTGTTTGTGCAACCGGGGTAACGGTTCCAATTTCTACAAAGCCAAATCCCATCAGTGCTAGCTCGCGCAGGTACAAAGCGTTTTTGTCGAATCCTGCGCCCAGTCCGATGGCATTCCTAAATTTTATTCCAAATACCGTAATGGGTGATGTGGTGTTGGCTGCATAAAGCTTTCCCAGCAAAGTCCGTATCCAGGCACTACTGCATAACATGCGAAAGCTGTTCATGGCAAAGTAGTGCACCCGTTCGGCGTCGAATAGGAAAAGCATAGCGCGAAGGAGGCGGTACATAGGCACGAAGATAGCTTGCAATACAAACATTTTTTAACAGAAGAGCGTATTCTGATTTGAGCGCATCAATTATCTTTGATGCAAAAGGTTGCATAAACAACTAATTTAAAATTATTCGCCATGCAGGAAGCATATATCGTAGCCGGTTATCGTACCGCTGTAGCCAAGTCGAAAAGAGGAGGGTTTCGTTTTACACGCCCCGATGATCTTGCTATTCAGGTTATAAAGGGTTTGTTGGCATCTGTGCCACAACTCGATGTGAAAAGAGTAGATGATGTAATTGTAGGTAATGCTGTGCCGGAAGCAGAACAGGGTTTGCAGGTAGGAAGAATTATTGCAGCCAAGGCCATTGGTTTTCATGCGCCCGGCATGACAGTAAACCGCTACTGTGCCAGTGGTTTGGAAACCATTGCCATTGCAACAGCAAAAATCAGAATGGGCATGGCAGAATGTATTGTTGCCGGAGGAACAGAAAGCATGAGTTTGGTTCCCACTGCTGGTTGGAAAACGGTACCTGCTTATTCCATTGCAAAAGATGAGCCGGATTATTATCTCAGCATGGGTCTTACTGCCGAAGCAGTGGCGAAGGATTACAATGTGTCGCGTGAAGATCAGGACCAGTTTGCGTATCAGTCGCACATGAAAGCCAAAGCTGCCATTGAGAACGGCTATTTTAAACCGGGTATTTTGCCCATCACAGTTGAGGAAGTTTTCCTGAATGAAAAAAACAAGCGTGCCACAAGGCAGTATGTGGTTGATACAGATGAAGGCGTAAGGGCAGATACAACGCCTCAGGCCTTGGCGAAGTTGAAACCTGCTTTTGCGCAGAACGGTACGGTTACCGCAGGTAATTCATCTCAAACCAGCGACGGTGCTGCTTTTGTGGTGGTGATGAGTGAGCGAATGGTGAATGAACTTGGTTTAAAACCGATTGCGCGATTGGTAAACTGTGCAGCCGCCGGCGTGCATCCGCGTGTGATGGGCATTGGTCCGGTAGAAGCCATCCCCAAAGTGCTGAAGCAGTCGGGCATGAATCTTTCGCAAATTGATCTGATAGAGCTCAACGAAGCTTTCGCAGCACAAGCACTAGCGGTTATCCGCGAAGCGGGCTTGAATCCAGATATCGTTAACATCAATGGCGGAGCAATTGCACTGGGGCATCCACTGGGTTGCACAGGCGCTAAGCTTACCATTCAAATTGCTCAGGATTTGAAACGCATCCAAAAAAAGTATGGGATCGTTACTGCCTGTGTGGGTGGCGGACAAGGCATTGCAGGCATTATTGAAAGTATTTCCTAGGGGAAGCCTTTTCTAAAAAGCAGCTATACACCTTCCGCGCGGCGCATAAATATTTGCAACAATGCTTCAAAAATGCAAACTTTGCAGCGTGAAGCATTTTTTATTTGCGTTCGTATTCATTGTAAGTATTTCCGCTTCTGCACAGGAATGTCGGTTTCAGCTATCGGGCACGGTAATAGATGTGGATACGCGTTTGCCGTTACCTGGTGCAAGTATTTTTTTGAAAGAACTGGGAAAATATTACATCACCAATCAGGATGGATTTTATCGTATAGAGCGTTTATGTTCCGGCACTTACACTTTGCAGCTTACCCATGCCGACTGTTTACCCATTGAATTTAAAGTGAAGTTAGATAGCAGCATGCAGAGAAATTTTTCTATGCCGCATACTTTCAATCAGCTGCAGGAAATTGTTGTGCAGGCAGGCAAAGATCAGCAACCGGAATTGATAAAGTCGGAACTCAGCAAGGCAGATATACTTCGCACTCGTGGCATGACCTTGGGTGAAGTGCTTCGCAAAGCTGAGGGTGTTACTGTGTTGCAAACCGGTAGCACCATTTATAAGCCTGTTATTCATGGTTTGCACAGTCAGCGTGTACTCATTCTAAACAATGGCGTACGCCAGGAAGGGCAGCAATGGGGCAGCGAGCATGCTCCGGAAATTGATCCCTTTATTGCAGATCGGTTTACGATTCTCAAGGGTGCCGGCGCACTTCGTTATGGTGCAGATGCTATTGGTGGAGCAATAATGGTTACTCCAAAGGCCTTACCCCGTATGCCGGGTTTGAATGGTGAGGTGAACAGTATTTTCTTTTCGAATAATCGCATGGCGGTGATGAATGTAATGCTGGAGCAAAATCTCTCCAGGAATCCTGCATGGAGTTGGCGTGCTCATGTAACTGCTAAAAAAGGAGGAAACACGCGTACGCCCCAATACTGGCTGCACAATACGGGTGTGGAGGAGTTGAATTACTCAGCCAATATTGGATATCGAAAAGATGCATGGAAAGCCGATTTGTTTTTAAGTGCTTTTAATACAAGACTCGGCATTTTCTGGGGATCACATGTTGGCAATCTTACTGATTTGCAAAATGCAATCTCGCTGCGCGAACCACAGCTCAACATCAATCAGTTCTCTTATAAAATCGGTCGTCCGCGCCAGGAAGCAACGCATTACCTGATGAAAGCAACGGTAAGCAAGGAGCTGAAAAGTGGCGACAAATGGAATCTGCTTTTATCCCATCAAGAAAATTTTCGTCGCGAGTACGATCGCGCACTCGTTACCAATGCTCCTGAGCTGGATCTGAACATTGGCACTACCACTTTCGATATCAACTACGAACAAGCACCAGGTGTAAGTCCGAATGCAACAGTGGGCGCTGTGGTACAGCGACAGGATAACGTATGGAATGGCAGTCGTTTTTTTATTCCCAATTTTACCTCATGGATGTTAGGAGCTTATGCCATTGAAAAATGGAAACTTGAAAAAGTAAACTTGGAAGCAGGCCTGCGATACGATCATCGCAGCTTGCGCGTATTTCGTAATCAGAATAACGTGATTACGCAAACCGATCGATTCTTTAATAATCTTTCGGCAACAGCGGCAATGCAATATCCTATCAGCGAACGCGTGAGTTGGTTGTTGAATGCGGCCTTGGCATGGCGTCCGCCTACAGTGAATGAACTTTATGTTAATGGACTGCATCATGGTACAGCCAATTTTGAAATCGGCGATCCTTCCCTTCGCAGCGAGACCGCCTGGAATTTTTCTACACAGTTGCAGTATAAGCACGATAGTACTCTTCAATTTAGTATTACCGTTTACAGTAATTACATCCGTAATTTCATTAATCTGGTACCGAGTTTGCCACCTACACTTACACTTCGGGGTGCTTATCCCACTTTTCGTTTTATGCAAACCAATGCTTTGCTCACCGGCTCTGATATTCGGTTTAGTAAAGTGTTGAGTACCCGGGCCGAGGTGAATGGTAAAATTTCTTTGTTGCTGCCCTATGATCTTACTGCCCGTACATGGCTGCAGCAAATGCCCGCACAACGTGCCGAGATCGATTTCATCTGGTATTTGCCTACCAGCCATCCTCGTCAGTCTTCCCTAACCGCCAATGTATCTTGGGTGGGCAGGCAGGGATTGGTACCGGTTAACTCGGTCGATTATCTCCCCCCGCCGGAGGGATACATTTTAACAAATCTAGAATATGCAACATTGTTGCATATTGGTAAAAAACACCTTAACTTTGGCTTTCGGATTCATAACCTGCTCAACACGCGGTACCGCGATTACATGAATCGTTTTCGGTATTTCAATGATGAGGCAGGTAGAAATATGGTCTTGAGTTTAAAAATACCGTTTCAATGATACGTATCTTATCTGCTTCTTGTTTGTTTCTCTTGTTCGCAACCGCTGCAGGCTGTAAAAAAGCTTCCAATCCAAATAATGAAACAGAACACGCTGCTGTAAACGGCGTGGAATTGATCTTTCGGCAAGGCACAACAGTGGTAGGAACTTTTATTGCTGAAGATCCTGATGGCGATGGTGGTAATCCACCCACACGAATTGATCGAATTAACTTAAATAATGGTCAGTCTTATACAATGCAGATTGTCGTAAAGAATATTTCAAATGGCGTGGTAAAAGATATCACGCCTACCATTCAGCAGCAAGGACGAGAGCATGAATTTTATTACTTGGCGTCCGGAGTAAGTGTAGCGGTTACAAAAACAGATCGTGACAGCAATGGTTTTCCGCTGGGGATCCAGTCGACCTGGGTTGCAGGAGCAGCTGGCTCGGGCAATGTAACTGTAAAGCTGATGCACAAGCCGCTTATTAAAGGTCCCAACGATGATCCGTCGAAAGGGCATTCAGATCTTCAGGTTGTTTTTCCAATTACCATTCAATAATGTGTATTTAACAAAATTTTTAAAATAGTTTTCTAAAATTTGCAACATTGTTTCAAAACTAAAAACAGACGATTATGAAAAAACTGGTTACGATGACGACGATGGTATTGGTAATGGCTGCTTCTGCAGTAGCACAAAGCAAGGTAGGTGTAAAAGCAGGTTTAAATCTGAATAGCATTTCTACCAATGATGAAGACCTGAGATCTGAACTTTCAGCAAGACCCAGCATCCACTTCGGACTCGTGGGCGATTTTTCTCTGGGCAAAGATTTTGCTTTTCAGCCGCAGCTTCTTTACAGCGGACGCGGAGGTAAAAAAGAGCATGATGATCATAAAGATGTTTATGCATTCAATTCTCTTGAAATTCCTCTGAACTTTGTTTACAGACCAGATAACAAATCCGGTTTTTTTGCAGGTGCCGGTCCGGTATTAGGATATAACCTCAGCGGAAAAGAAAAAGCACATGACGAATCAGAAGCAATTGAATTTGGAACAGAGGCCGGAAAAATCAAGCGTTTTGATCTTGGTGCCAATGCATTGGTTGGCTATCAACTCAGCAACGGTGTTTTCTTCTCTGCCAACTATACCCTCGGATTCACTAACTGGAACAATGTTGAAAATCCAACCTGGAGAAACAATATGTTTGCAGTTTCTGTAGGCTACTTTTTTAATAAAGCGAAGAAATAGTAAACACGATTTCGATTTTCATTCAAAGCCCTGTACTTTTACAGGGCTTTTTTTATGGAATTATCCATCAATACTCCTGCGCTGCTTTTCCCGGCCATCACTTTGCTGATGCTAGCCTATACCAATCGGTTTTTAGCATTGGCCAATCTGATTCGCAAACTGCATGATGAATATGCGCGCGAGCAGAACAAGAAAGTCATTATCATGCAAATTCAAAATCTGCGTGCCAGGCTGAATATGATTCGTTATATGCAGGGCTTGGGTGTAGTTAGTTTTTTGCTTTGTGTACTATGCATGTACCTCATTTTTATTGAAAGCCCGGGGAAGGCCCATTTTGTATTTGCCGTGAGTTTGCTTTCACTCATTGCGTCCCTTATAATTTCTTTAGTAGAAATTCAGCAGAGCACCATCGCATTACGGCATGAGCTCAGCGATATGGAAGAATTGGCCGATACCAATATCATCAGTGATTTACTTCCTTTTGGAAAAGAGAAAAAGCCTTAGTAATCGAATTTTTTTACCGGATGTATTTCGTAGTCAGGATCGTAACTGATAAAGAAATACAGATAAATAGTGCGGCTTAGTCGCATCAGCCATGGCTGCAGCAGTAATAGTAATATTCCGTTAAAAAGTAGCCACCAGAGTACGCGGTTGTCTTGTGCCGAGATGCCGACAAATACCCACCAGGCAATAAAACTTGCAACAGATACCGCTACAGATAAAGCATAGCTCACATAACCTGTTCCATACCAAAAGCCGGGTTCCATATCGGTATGTTGTTTGCATACACTGCAGTGCTGATTCATATCCAGCGTATGCTTGAAGTTGTAAGCGCTGAAGTGCTTAAACAGTTTGCCTCTGCGGCATCGCGGGCAACGCATGCTCAGCATGCTGAGGAAGTAATTCGGTTTACTTTTTGGTTGGTTCGTCATCATTTGGGTATCGAGCATACAAAATTACTGAGCGCGTAATTTCATAGGGTGACTTACATCACGCAGTTTCAGTATTGGTGCTTTTTTTACGTTCGCCAATCTGCTGTCGCCACATGGCATAATAAAGTCCTTTTTCATCGAGCAGTTGCTGATGTGTTCCGGTCTCTACCACATCACCACCTTCCAGCACATATATTCTGTCTGCATGCATAATGGTTGACAAACGGTGTGCAATTAGAATATTGATTTGATTGCGCTGCGCGGAAATATCTCGGATGGTAGCTGTAATTTCTTCTTCTGTAATAGAGTCGAGCGCGGAAGTTGCTTCATCGAAAATCAGCAGGCGTGGATTTCTTAGCAGCGCTCGCGCAATAGAAAGTCGTTGCTTTTCACCTCCGCTGAGTTTGAGTCCACCTTCCCCAATCATTGTGTCTAATCCTTTTTCTGCTCTTTGCAGTAAACGCTGACAAGATGCTTTTTGCAGTACGTCGTGCAAGGACGCTTCGCTAGCTGAAGGATTGACAAACATTAAATTTTCACGGATAGTTCCGCTGAAAAGCTGGGTATCCTGCGTAACAAAACCGATCTGATTGCGCAGATCTTCAAAGAGGATAGAGTTCTCGTCTATTCCGTTATAAAAAATGTTTCCCTCCTGCGGTCGGTATAAACCTACCAGTAATTTCATGAGGGTGGTTTTGCCCGAACCGGAAGGCCCTACAAATGCAATGGTTTCACCTGTGCGTACCTGAAAGCTAATTTGGGTGATGGCATTTTGTTGTGCACTACGATGTTTGAAACTCACTTTGCTGAACTCAAGTGTTTCAATACTTCCCAAATGCATCGGTTTTTCAGGTACAGATTCGGGGGCTTTGTTCATCAATTGATGGAAATTGTTCAGCGAAGCTTCCGCTTCACGATAAGCCAGTAAGATATTGCCGATTTCCTGTAATGGGCCGAATACAAAGAAGGAAAAAATCTGCATCGTTACCAGATCACCTGCATTCATGTATGATCCGAATATCAACCACATGAGAATAAACAGAATTACCTGTCTTAATGTATTAACCAGCGTACCCTGAATAAAGCTGATACTACGAATGCGCTTAACTTTCGTAAGCTCAAGGCCTAAAATTTTATAGGTGTTTTTGTTGAGTCGTTCCACTTCCTGTTCGGTAAGGCCAAGACTTTTTACCAGTTCGATATTGCGCAGCGATTCCGTGGTAGAACCGGCCAGTGCAGTGGTTTGGGCAACAATATTTTTTTGAATGCTTTTGATTTTTTTACTGAGCAGATTGGTGATGGCAGTCAATACCAAAATGCCGCATAAATAAGCGATGGGAATACTCCAGTGAATGAAAACGGCAGCATACACAAAAACAAAAACAATACCGATGATGATGCCGAACAACACATTGATCAGGTAGTTCATGAGCTTTTCAACATCTGTACGCACTTTGGTTAGCACCGATAGGGTTTCACCACTCCGCTGATCTTCAAATTCCTGGTAGGGAAGTTTCATGGCGTGTTTTAATCCGTCGGTAAAAACACTTGCGCCAAATTTTTGAATGACCAGATTGAGAAAATAATCCTGAAAGTTTTTCGCAATGCGACTGATCATTGCAACAGTAATGCTGAGCAGTACAATCATCCATACACCGGGTTTTTCCCAGGAGAAAGATTGGAAATAATCCTGTGCTGTAATTTGTTTTCCGTTTTCAATCGATTGCCGATAATCGTTTGCCAGGTTTACTAGCTTTCCAAATAAGATGGGGTCAACCAATGAAAAACTCATGTTGATGGCAGCCAGTAATAAAACCAACCCCACCAGCAAGCGGTAGGGTTTCAAATAGTGCAAAAGTATTTTCATGTTATGGTGGTCGGGCTTTTAAAGCAACTCTCAGTTGATAGTGTTGCCTTGAGGACGTAAAGATACAATCTTTATGGAGCTTGTTTTTGGGCTGCCTTAACCCGCCCAGCCTGCTCTGTCTAAGCTCCTGTAATGAATTGCCTCTGCAAGATGTTCCACCTTTATATCTGCGCTACTATCCAAGTCGGCAATGGTGCGACTCACTTTTAGAATTCTGTCGTAAGCTCTTGCAGAAAGATTGAGTTTGTCCATGGCTGCTTTTAAGAGGGTTTGTCCGGCCTGACTGATCACGCAAATTTCTTTTAGCATTTTTGAGCTCATTTGGGCGTTGGCATAAATACCTGTTTCGTTTTTATAACGTGCTGCCTGTATTTCGCGTGCTCGAATTACCCGCTCGCGGATGGTTTCTGAATTTTCTCCTGTTTCTTGTCGCGATAACTCCTGAAATGGAACCGGGGTTACTTCTACATGTAGGTCAATGCGATCGAGTAGCGGCCCTGAAATTTTGTTCAGGTATTTCTGTACTGATCCCGGAACGCAGCTGCATTCTTTTTCAGGGTGGTTGTAAAATCCGCAGGGGCAGGGGTTCATGCTGGCGATCAGCATGAAGGAGGAGGGAAAATCAATTGCCAGTTTGGCTCTTGATATGGTTACTTTGCGCTCTTCCATCGGTTGTCGCATTACTTCCAGCACTGTGCGTTTGAATTCAGGCAGCTCATCTAGGAATAGCACGCCATTATGTGCCAGTGAAATTTCCCCGGGTTGCGGACTACTGCCACCACCTACCAGCGCAGCATCAGAAATGCTATGGTGCGGACTTCGGAACGGTCGTTTTGAAATCAGCGTTGCATTTTCGGGAAGTTTTCCGGCAACGCTGTGAATTTTGGTGGTTTCCAAAGCTTCCTGAAGCGTAAGCGGAGGAAGAATAGTGGGCAATCTTTTTGCCAGCATGGTTTTTCCCGCGCCGGGCGGACCGATTAAAATGGCATTATGACTACCTGCTGCTGCAATTTCAAGCGCCCTTTTGATATTCGATTGCCCTTTCACATCGCTGAAATCCGCATCAAAATCGTATTGCGATGCATAGAAAGCATCTCTCGTATTTATTTTAAGCGGTTCAATGGATGAGGGATCACGCAAAAGCGCAATCACATCATTCAAATGGCTTACTCCATATACATTCAATTGATTTACCATGCCCGCTTCCTTCGCATTTTGCAGTGGGAGTATAAAACCCTTGAAGTTTTCCTTACGCGCTTGTATGGCCATGGGCAGTGCACCTTTGATGGGTTGAATAGAGCCATCTAAATTCAGCTCGCCCATGATAATATAGTCGTTGAGTATTTCCGGATTTTCAATTTGTTCGCTTGCCGCCAAAGTGCCAATGGCAATGGGAAGATCAAATGCTGATCCGGTTTTGCGGATATCGGCGGGAGCGAGGTTCACAACGAGCTTGGTGCGGGGCATATGCATGCCATTTGTTTTGATGGCACTTTCCACGCGCTGCAAACTTTCTTTTACGGCGCTGTCGGGCAGCCCTACTATAAAGTAGTCTTTCCCTGCCATCACATTCACTTCTACCGAAATGGTAATAGCATTCACACCATAAATGGCGCTTCCATAGGTTTTGACCAGCATAAATTCGATCTTGATCTGTTCTAACAAGATACAGCAAAGCAAGTAGAGATGAAAGCAAGTTTTAAAAAAGATCCGTTTGCATTATAATCGATCGAGTAAATCAATTACTTTCTCTTTTTTCAATATCAGATAGCCAATGCGGTCATTGCTAATTCCTTCGGAAAGCTGGTAGTTGAAACGAAGGGTTTCATTGTGGATGTCGGTTTCAAAGAAGCGAAATGCGATATTGGGATAATTGTTAAGATCTGCAGCAATTTCGTAGAGATGGGTAGAAAGAATAAAAGTTGCGTTTTTTATTTTGAGCAATCCTTTGATTACAGCCAAGCTGCATTGCATAGCATCTTGTATGTTGGTGCCTTTGAAAAGTTCATCGATTAATACCAGCCATTTTTTGCCATCCGAAATTTTTACAACTGTGTTTTTGATGCGCTGTACTTCATTGAAGAAATAGCTTTGGCCCTTAACCAGATTGTCTTGTACTTGTATATTGCTCAGCAGTCCATCAAATAGCGAAAGCTCCATGGAGGCTGCAGGCACACCCATGCCAACATGCGCAAGATACACCGCTACACCAATCGATTTGATGAATGTGCTTTTACCTGCCATATTTGCTCCCGTTAAAAAAATAAAATTATTCTCTGGAAGCATATCTACATCATAGGCAACAGGATTTTGAAGCAACAAGTGGTACAGTTGTTTAGCGCGAATAGTCGGCGTTTCCTGTTCCAATAGTTTCGGAAACTGCAGATTCCATTTCTTTACTGCTGTCGCCATGCTGCAGTAAGCGTCAAGTGTATGATAGGCGTCCATCAATGCCATCAGCGCTTCTTTCAGGTGGTGATACAAAAAATAGGTATAGCGCAGCATGGTGGCGTCATTCAGTTGCTTTCCTTTTGAAGAAAGAATTTGCTGCAGCAATTCCTTATTTAAATGTGCATCAACGCTTTCTATTATTGCATCAATCAGCGGTGTGGATTTTTTTTTGAGCAGTTGAGAAAGTGTATGCATGCCCTGCAGAAAATCACGAAAGTGATTGAATGAATATTTCGCCAGTGTGTAGTCGTGGTTGCTGAATATTCTGTAGCTCAGTGCCTGAAAGGGAGCATGGGTATTGGGAATGGCATCGAAATGATAGGCGTAAAATTTCTCAATCATCAGCAGCGTGCCGTTGGAAATTTGGGAAGGCCATTCATCCATTATATCCATTAACCGCCGAATAGCTTGTTGCGTTGCGGTGATTTGCTCAATGGTGTTATGCGGATGGGTGAGCAGATATTGAAGCTGAATGCTTCCTCCATGCGATTTGCAGAAGTTAAGCCGATGAAGTATCGAGTAGTCCTGTTCGTGGTTTAGAATGGAAAGATCGTAATATGTGGTTTTGTCTATTTCCATAAAACCGCCGGCTTTTGTTTACCGGTCGAAACGCATGCGCATCCCCTTTTGTGATTCATCAAAGGCGCCTTCTTTGTACGCCAGATGTCCGCTTACAAAGGTATGCGTAATTGTAGCAGGGAAGGTAAAACCTTCCAGCGGGCTCCATCCACATTTGTAAAGCAGATTTTGTTTTGTTACGGTATAATCCTGTGCAAGGTCCACCAGCACCAGATCGGCATAATAGCCCTCTCGTATGTATCCTCTTTCACTGATTTGAAAGCAGTCGGCAACGGCATGACTCATTTTTTCCGCTATTTTTTCAAGAGAGATGCGTCCCTCCTTATGATAGTGCAGCATCAGTAGCAAAGGATGCTGTACTAATGGCAGTCCTGCGTGGGCATGATCATAATCGGCATTTTTTTCCTCCCATGTATGGGGTGCGTGATCGGTAGCAATTACATCAATCCGGTCGTCGAGCAGCGCTTTCCAAAGTGCTTCTTTGTTTTCAGGTGCTTTGATGGCGGGATTGCATTTGATGAGATTGCCCAGGCGGCCATAATCATCTGAAGTAAAGTGAAGGTGATGAACACATACTTCACTGGTAATGCGCTTTTCCTTGAGCGGAATCATATTGGTGAATAGATCCAGTTCCTTAGCAGTGGTAATATGCAGAATATGAAGCCGGGAATGATATTTTTTTGCAAACTGCACGGCAGCAAGGGAAGACTCAAAACAAACCGCTGCATCGCGTATCAAAGGATGGTCCGATGCTTCAATGACTCCTTTTTCTGCCTTGCATTTTGCATAGTTTCTTTTGAACATGGGTTCGCATTCGCAATGAGTAGCAATCAGTATCTCGCTTTCGCGAAATACTTTATCGAGTGTGATATAATTATCCACTAGCATATTGCCGGTGCTGGCCCCCATGAAAATTTTTATACCACAGATATCGTTTTTGTGTTCATTTACCTGAAGGGTATCATCTGCACTGGTATTGCTTGTGCCCATGTAGAACGAGTAGTTGCCCAGCGAAGTGTTTGCTGCAATTTCATATTTCTGTTCCAGTAAGGTAAGATTGGTAGCATTGGGAACGGTATTCGGCATTTCCATGTAAGAGGTAACACCGCCTGCTACGGCCGCTTTGGCTTCTGTATAAATATTGGCTTTATGGGTAAGCCCGGGTTCCCTAAAATGCACCTGATCGTCGATTACGCCGGGGAGTAGGTATTTTCCTTCGCCATTGATTTCCGTTACATTGCCCGTAGCTTGAATGTTGTGTTCAATTTTTGCAATCTTTTTGTTGTCAATAAGCACGTCGCGTACAAGGATTGTCCCTTCATTTACTATTGAAACATTTTTGATGAGATACTTCTGCATGTGATTTCTTAATTAAAGTGTATGCAATTTATCAAAAGGCTTTTAAAGATCCTTTTGAAGCCACTTCTTTAACAAGTATTACCACGATAAGTTGTGAAACAACGATGCCTACCTTTTTAGAATGCTTTAAAAAGCATTCTAAATGTAACGATTATCCCTCTAAGTGAATCGCTATTACAATCATGCGTGCTTGCATGCGATCTACTACATTGGAATAAATCAAATTGGCATCCCGACTGTGGACATTACCCAGCGAATTGCTGACTTTTATTTCGGGGGAGAAGATAAAGCTGGGGAAATAAAAACTCATTCCCACACCACTTTCATAGCCAAAAGCGCCTTTGCGCAATTTCATGAGATCTTCAGCCCTACGCGCAGTGCTGTTGCTGGCAAGATCATACTCGTATTTCATGCCTCCTAAAACATAAATGCGAAAGTTGTTGATGCGGTCGGAGCTGAATTTGAGCTGTGCGGGAAAAGACAGATAAATGGATTCTACACGCTTGGTTTGGGCCGATTCGTTGCCGGGCAGCGGATATTTTACCTGGTATTGTAAGGTGCGGTTGGTGAAAATGAGCTGGGGATTGAACCTTGCTTCCAAATGTTCAAAAATGCGCAGCGTGCCCAGTAGTCCCATTCCAAAGCCGCCACTATTAAAGGGTTCTACCACGCCTATACTGTCGCTTTGCAAAAATTTTGGATGATGGTTGAGCTGAAACCTGGAAGCATTTCCTGAAAGCGTAATGCCAAAGTAGTAGGGCTTCACTTCATGATCAGGCATATTAATGTCCTGCGCATTGGCTACGCAAATCATCGTCAACGCTAAAAACACGCAAGCTATTTGTCGCCCCAATAAATACTGCATATGCCTAAAGTGAGCGGTTTATGTGAACTGTTTTTAAATCTTGTTTTTTCCAGCACTTCCACAAATTTTTTTCCTTCGGGGAATGCTTGGATCGACTGGTTAAGATATTGGTATGCTTTTTTGTCGCTTGCAAAAACACTTACCAACTGCGGAGCTACGAGACTCATGTATGCGTTGTACAATTGTTTGAAACCGGGAATAAAAGGTTTTGAAAACTCCAGCACAACCAGTCGTCCGCCCGGCTTTAGTACCCGGTATATTTCCGACAAGCCTTTTTCAAGGTTTTCAAAATTGCGAACGCCGAAAGCAACAGTCACAGCATCAAACGAATGATCGGGGAAGTTTATTGTTTCGCTGTCTCCGCTTTGCAGGGTGATCATATGTTCCCATCCACGGGTGCTGATTTTTTTTCTTCCAATGTCCAGCATGCGTTCTGCAATATCAATGCCGATAATTTTATCGGGTTGTAATTGTTTTGCAGCCATAAGGGCAACATCAGCCGTGCCGGTAGCAACATCGAGCATCTGTTTTGGCTGGAGCGGCTCCAGTAAACGGAGTGCCTTTTTGCGCCAGCGAACATCAATGCCGGCAGAAAGAAAGCGATTTAAAAAATCGTAGCGGAGCGCAATGTTATTGAACATTTCAGCTACCTGCTCTTTTTTGCTGTGGCTGGAGCTTGCGTCGGGTACTACATGGTCGTGCGAATATTTTTTCGACATGGCGGCAAAGGTAGGAAAGGAGTGCCAGTATCTCCTTTTCTGTGGAGCCTGAGTATGCTTTCAAAGCAAGCAAAAAGCATTCTGTACTATCTTGCACGGGTGAACATTAAATCCGCTGCATACCTCATTAGTAGTCCGTCTGTTGACCAATGCCCAATGGCCGACAAGCCCGAGTATGCATTTATCGGTCGCAGCAATGTGGGGAAGTCTTCCCTCATTAACATGATTTGCAATCATCAGAAGCTGGCAAAAACCAGTGCATCGCCAGGGAAAACGCAGATGATCAATCATTTTTCCGTGGTTTCTGCCGATGAGAAGGGTAAAGAGCAGGGCTGGTATTTGGTGGATTTGCCGGGCTATGGCTACGCAAAAGTGGCACAGGGGAAAAGGAAGCAGTGGACAAAAATGATTGAAGATTATCTTAGGAAACGCGAAAACCTAATCAACATTTTTGTGCTCATCGATAGCAGGCACAAGCCACAGCAAATTGATCTTCAGTTTATCAATCAGCTGGGAGCATGGCAGCTGCCTTTTACCATTGTTTTCACCAAAGCTGATAAATCTACACAACGTGAGGTTGCTGCAGCGGTAAATGCATTTCTTGAAGCGCTTGGAGCGCATTGGGAAGTGTTACCCCCGCATATCGTGAGTTCGGCGGTGAAGCACTTGGGCAAAAAACAGATTTTTTCTACGATTGAGCAATGTAATCGTCTTTGGCATCAGCGGCCAAAAAATTAGGCTAGTAGGAAAGTTGAGCGTGGTTTACTCTTCCACTACCAGTCGGAACCCGTTTCCGTGGATGTTTACGATTTCCACTTTGGGATCTTCCTTAAGGTATTTTCGGAGTTTTGCTATGTAAACATCCATGCTTCTTCCGTTGAAGTAGGTATCGCTGCCCCAGATGCGCTTCAATGCGGTTTCGCGCGGGAGTAGGTCGTTTTTGTACTCGCAAAGCATGCGGAGTAATTCACTTTCTTTGGGCGAAAGATTTTGCGTAGTAGTTTCCTTAGTTAATTGGCGCAGTTTGGGGTTAAAATGAAAACTATTCAGATCGAATTCTTTGTTTTCTGTTTCGCTGCGGATCTCCTCATTTCTCTTAAGGATGGCTTTAATCTTCATCAGCAATACATCGCTGTCGAAGGGTTTGGTAATATAATCGTCCGCGCCAAGCTTATAACCGGTAATAATATCTTCTTTCATGGTTTTGGCTGAGAGGAAAAACAGTGGCATATCGGGATCGATATCGCGGATTGCTTCCGCCAGCGTGAATCCATCCATATTTGGCATCATCACATCCAGCAGACAAATATCAAATTTCTCGCGCTGAAAAGCAGCTAAACCGAGTCTGCCGTCTCTTTCCAGCACTACATCAAAATCACTTAGTTCCAAATAGTTCTTCAGTACATTCCCCAGATTGGCATCATCTTCCACCAGCAGTATTCTAGATTTTACAGCTTCCATATTGATCAATTTATACGACAAATAAAGTCAATCCTTTTCATAGCAAGGATGGTGCCAAAGAAATGTTTTGTTAAATATCGCTGCCATTTCGGCCCATTTCCAATGGCTTTGGAAAGGCATCAGTCCTTAATTTTGACCTCTAAATCAGCATTATGCGCATAACTGCCGAAAACCGATTCAAAAAACTGATTGTAGTGGGCGACCGTTTACTCATTCAGCCTTCCCGACCCGATGAGCGCACAGCCAGTGGATTGTATCTGCCACCAGGGGTGCAGGAAAAGGAAAAAGTGCAACAGGGCTATGTGATAAAAACCGGACCCGGTTATGCCATTCCGCTGCCGGTGGAAGATGAGCCCTGGAAGGCGGAGGAGGATAATGTAAAGTATGTGCCGCTACAAGCCAAGGAGGGCGATTTGGCGATCTTTTTACTGAGTGGAGCAACGGAAGTAATATATGAGGGAGAAAAGTACTTTATCGTTCCCCAAAGTGCTGTTTTGATGCTGGAAAGAGAAGAAGAGCTTTAAGCTAGATGGTTTCGTCGGTCCTTTAATGATGGTGTAGATATTATATTCAGTTCAAAAGAAAAGTTTCTGGGCAAGTTGAATAAAATGGCCTAGAATTTTATCTTTTGAGTTTATTCTTGTATTTTCATTTCTCACTGCCAATGATTTGCTTCGAAAGGAATGTTTTGCTAAAAGCATTCTACAATAGATGTGAGTGTTGGCATTTTTTTCAAACCAAAACTAACTACGAATGAGAAAATCAGTCCAAAAACTGGTTCAGCTAATGCTGTTCCTGTTGATCTCCTCTGTCGGGTTCAGTCAGTACACCGTAAAAGGAAAAGTGACTGACGAAAGCAAACAAGAACCCATCCCCAATGTAAGTGTAGTCATTAAGGGCACGCGTATCGGTACCGTAACCGATGCACAGGGGCAATTCAGCATTGATGTTCCCGGTTCAAAATCTGCAACGCTTGTGTTTTCACTGGTGGGTTTTGTTTCGCAGAATATAAATGTATCGCAAGGTGCTGCTCCGTTGGAGCTGTCGATGAAAACCGATGCGCTCAACCTTAATGAAGTGGTGGTAACTGGTCTGGCTACTTCGGTGAAGCGCAGTAACCTGGCCAATGCCGTAACTTCCATTAGTGCAAAAGAACTTACGGGCACTACCCAAATTCAAACAACGGATGGGGCTTTGTATAGCAAGGTGCCCGGCGCCAACATACGCATGAACGGTGGCGCACCGGGTGGTGGTATGTCGATTCAGCTGCGCGGTGTTTCATCGCTCGTAGGTGCTTCGCAGCCGCTCATCATTTTGGATGGAGTGTATATCAATAACTCTTTCCAGCGTTCAGGTAGAGCAAGCATTACGCAGGCTGGTGCAGCCAACCAGGATGATGGTTCGAACCGCCTTGCAGATATCAACCCCAACGATATTCAAAACATTGAAGTGTTGAAAGGGCCTTCTGCAGCTGCTATATATGGTACCAGAGCCAATGCAGGTGTAATTATCATTACCACTAAGAAAGGTTCTACCGGAAAAACCAATATCAGCTTTGGTCAGGATATCGGTACCGGTCGTCCGCTGCGTTTGGTAGGAACCGATAATTGGAGCGTTGATAAGATCAATTTCTTCTTCACCAATCCTGCCAAGCGCGCAACAGAACTGGCACGTTTTCAGCAGGCACAGAGCACCGGGCAGTTTTTTGATTTTGAAGAACTGTTTTATGGCAATACTGCAACGCTTTCCAATACCCGCCTAAGCGCCACCGGCGGCAATGACAAAACCAAGTTTTTTGTAGGAGGCGTTGTTACCAATGAAGAAGGTATTGTAAGAAGAACAGGCTTTGAGCGTTACTCAGTGCGTGCCAATATTGATCACAAACTGAGCAAGCGCATCAGCTTTTCACTCAACTCAAACTTTATCCGCACCAATACCGATCGCGGTTTCACCGGAAACCAGAACAATACTGGTGCATCTATTGGTTATAACATCGCCTATATTCCCAACTACTTCGATCTGCGTCCCAATGCAGCAGGTATTTATCCCGATGTAGATTATGGCGGTCCGCGCGAAAACCCGCTTGCGGTTACCGATAAAGCCACCAACAACTCTTTGGTGAATCGTTTTATTCAGTCTGCCACTTTTAATTGGCAAATCATTGATCGCGACAACTCATCTCTGAAGTTTCAGATGACGGGTGGTTTGGATTATGTTCAGAACTCAACGCTAATCCATTTGCCTGAAGATCTGCAGTTTCAGCGTGCACAGGCAAATCCAGGGGACGTGTTGCATGGCCGTCAGGAAGCATTCAACAAGAACTTCCAAGCAGCGCTGGTACACAACACCACTTTCAAGAATATCAATTTTACCACACAAGCCGGTATCGTGCGTTTAGAATTTGATAACAGTGCCTTCTTTATGCGTGGCCGTGGTTTAGCACCCGGACAAAAGAATGTACAGCAGGCTACCGTACAGCAGATTGAACAGCAGTTTAACAGCAGGGTACAGGAAGCAGGTATTTTTGCACAGGAAGAAGTAAACTGGGACGATAAAGTAGTAGGTACGGTTGGTGTTCGTTTCGATAAATCAACACTGAACGGTGATATCGATAAGCTTTATGCGTTCCCCAAGGCTTCACTTGCTGTGAATCTTACCAATTTTGATTTTTGGAAATCAGGATTCATCAGTCAGTTAAAACCGCGTGTAGCATATGGTGAAACAGCAGGTCCTGTTGGTTTCGGTGCTACGTTCACCCCTTTAGGAGGTACAAATATTAGCGGATTGTTGGGTTCGGTGGTTTCAACGCAAATTGGCAATACGGCCATTCGTCCTGAAACTGCGAAAGAGCTTGAATTTGGTTTAGATGCGGGTTTCTTCAACAACCGCGTTTCTTTGGAAGCTACGTATTATATCAAGCGTACTGCCAACAATATTCAGAGTCTGAATCTTTCTCCGGCTTCAGGTGTGGCATCTACCCCTAGCAACGAGGCAGAACTTGAAAACAAGGGTATTGAACTTTCACTTGGCGCTACCGTGGTGCAAAACAAAAATTTGCGTTGGTTTTCGCGTGTAATGTGGTGGAAAAACGATGTGGTGGTAACCAAGCTTGGTATTCCCTCATATTTAACTGGTGCATTTGGTTCCGGTTTGGGAACCTTCCTCATCAAAGAAGGAGTAAGTCCCCTTACCATCGTAGGTACGCCTGCGGTTTCTCCCGGCGTATTTACCGTTTGGGGCGAAAACAATCCGAAGTTTACCATGTCGTGGTTTAATACAATCACTTTCCTCAAGCATTTTGATTTTAGTATGATGTGGGAGTGGAGAAACGGAGGAGATAATATTAACCTTACAAGCTTCTTAACCGACGGCGGTGGTACCACCAAGGGATGGTTTAATGACGACAACAAAGACGGCATTCCTAATGGGCGCCAGCGATCTCCGGCACCTCATAACAATGCAGGTCGATGGGTACAGGATGCCAGCTTTATTAAAATGCGTGAAGTGGGGCTTTATTACAACGTGCCCGAGGCAAGCATCAATCGAATTTTCAAAGGGTTCGTAAATCGTGTTCGCATCGGTGCTTCCGGAAACAACGTACTGTTGTTTACGAAGTATGAAGGATTCGATCCAGAAACATCTACGTTTGGTGCACAGTCCATTGCAGGAAATGTTGACGTTTCTCCGTATCCCACTACGCGTCGATTGTTCTTCCACATCAATATTGATTTCTAACAGTCAAATCACAAGCACATGAAACATAATCTCATCAAATCAGTTCTTGCGATTACAGCTATTGCCGGCTTTGCCGCATGTAATCCCATGAAACTCGAGCAGGTGGTCGATCCCAATAACCCGTCCGTAGGCAGTGTTTCCAACAATGCTTCCAGGGCGCAAATTCAGTTTTTGATTACCGGTCTTGAGTCGCGCCACCGCGATTATCTCTTCACCGTTACCGCTGCCTTTGGTACGTTTGGCAGAGAAATCTGGTTCTTCAATGCATCCGATCCGCGCTTCCAAACCGATTGGCTGGGCCAGGGCGGACGTCAACCTGATGCTGCTTATTTTGGCTTTGGTGCCACAGGCGGTGCAGCTTATGCAACGCCTTATCAAACCATTCGCCAGGCAATTGTATTGCGTAATGCGGTATTAAATACTTCCGCATTATCCGAGCAGGAGAAAAAGGCCGTGACCGGTTTTGCAAAAACCGTCATGGGGTATCAGTTTATGATTCCTGCTAATTTTCTTTATGAAAACGGCATTCGGGTTGACATAGAAGATCCTTTGAAGCCCGGTGGTTTTGTGCCTTATCAGGATGCACTTACCCATATCAAAGGTGTATTGGATGAAGGCTTCGCTGATCTTAATGCAGCCGGTACCAATTTCCCCTTCAACCTGACTGCAGGTTGGGCAGGTTTCACCAATATCGACGGACTAAAAAGAGTGAACAGGGCGATTGCTGCTCGCTTGGCGGTATATCGTAAAGACTGGCAGGGTGCTCTTGATGCAACCAATGCTTCTTTTATGAATTTGGCAGGCGATTTGAATGCCGGTCCTGCACATACCTATGGTGCTGCACCGGATGTTTTCAATCCACTCTTTTATGTATTGAATGCGAATATCAGTACTATTATTGTGGTACATCCTTCTATGATTGCCGATGCTACACCGGGTGATCTTCGTGTGGCAAATAAATTTTTCCAGCGTACCAGTCCTGTGAGTGTTTCTACTGATGCCGGCACCCTCTTCGGAACGCATCAGGATCGCCGTTGGCCTACCAATACTACTCCCGTTCGATTTATTCGTAACGAAGAGCTGGTGTTGATTAAAGCAGAAGCACATGCACAGCTGAATCAGTTTTCACAAGCAGTACAAGCTATTGATACGGTAAGATCACGTGCAGGCATTGGCGCATATTCCGGTGCTCAAACACAGGCGGCGCTGATTAATGAAATTCTGTATCAGCGGCGCTATTCTCTTTGGGCTGAACCATGGGGACATCGTTGGATTGATACACGCAGATACGACCGCATGAATGAAATTCCGGTTTCGCTGGATGGTGGCAGAGTTTTCCGTCAGTTTCCTAAACCTCAGGCAGATCTGAACTGGGATTTGTATGTTGGCGGTTAAATAAAAAAGAAGTGAATATTTGTTGCGGCCCGGGAAACCCGGGCCGCTTTTTTATTTGTCTTTTTGAAAGAGGATGCCTGTTTCGGAAACAGAGAGTTTTTCTTCTGCTAGCAGATATTCAATCATCGTCATTAGCTTGGCTTTTCGTTCGGAACTTAAATTGTCGGTCAGTACTTTGAGCGACAAGCCCTGCCCGTTCATTTTTTTTATTAGATATTGATATACTTTTTCAATTTCAGCTGCTGTTGGTGGTTTGGTATTTGCTTTCAAACAATTATCACAGACTTTGCATCTGTGCGCATTGGCATCACCAAAGTATATAGCAATGATGCCGGCGCGACATGCGACTTTTTCATTTACATAGTCGATCATCGCATTCAGTCGCTTTTCAAACTGTTTTTTAAGCATTTCACGCAGCGGTGATAATTGCAATTCTGCTGCAGGCGGACGATCATACAAAAACTGTATCTGTGGTGCATCGGTTTGTTGCTGATAATCCACCATGCCCAGCTGGTGTAATCGATGTAAGCCTTCGCATACCTTTTCAACTTTTTGTTGCATAAAATTTGCAAGCTGGTACTCCGAAATGGTCGTTTCCATATCAAGAATACCGCCATAGCTCCTTAGTAGTCCTTTGATGAGCGGATCTAATTCTGGCATTGCTTCTTCTGCATTACGCAGCGCCTCTCTCGAGCAGGTAAATACAAGTCGGGAAGGAAGAAAAATTTGACCGGCAAACATGAGCCATCCTTCCTGCTCCAATAATTTAATACTGTAAACAGCAGTATCCATTGGCAATCCAAATGCTTTGGTAAAATCTTTGATATGAAAGGGATGCCATTCACCTTTTCCGGTACCGCTGGGTATTTGAAGATGGTTGACCAGGCAGCGATATACTTTTTTTATTTCATCGGGTGGTGGAAATCGTGTTGCAGGCAGCGATTCTAATGCGGTTAAGTCTTGTTCATCGTATAAGAGCGTCGCATAAGATTTTTTTCCGTCTCGTCCTGCTCTGCCTGCTTCCTGATAATAATTTTCAAGGCAGTCCGGCACATCGTGGTGTATTACCGTTCTTACATCTGCTTTATCAATGCCCATACCAAATGCATTGGTGCATACCATCACGCTGGTTGCTCCTTTCAGCCATGCATTTTGTTTTTCGGTACGCTGTTCCATGGTTAATCCTGCATGGTAATAATCGGCACTTATTCCATGTAGTGCTAATTGATCAGCTACTTCCTGGGTTTTGCGTCTGCTACGACAATAAACAATACCGCTGCCAGGTACCTGCTGCAGTAACTCCCGTATTTTGTTCATTTTCGCTTCTGTCTTCAATACGCTGAACGACAAATTGCTTCTTTCAAAACTACCTTTGAAGACAGAGGGCTTTTCAAAAAGGAGTTGCTTGCAAATATCTTGCTGCACTTCTGGTGTTGCAGAAGCCGTTACGGCAAGTATAGGCACATGCGGCAGTTCACTACGCAGGCCTGCAATTTTAAGATAGGCAGGGCGAAAATCGTACCCCCATTGTGAAATACAATGGGCTTCATCAATTGCAATCAGCTCAATTTGCAGTGATGGTAAATAGGTTTTAAAAAGATCGGTTTCCAGACGCTCAGGTGATACATACAAAAACTTACAGTTACTGTTACCTGCCGTTTGAAGTATACTGATTACTTCTTTTCTGCTGAGTCCGGTGTGTATGGCAAAAGCTGTGATTTGCATTCTGCGCAATGCATCCACCTGATCTTTCATTAATGCAATCAAGGGTGATACCACCAGGCAAAGGCCCGCTTTCATCATGGCAGGCACCTGATAGCAGATGCTCTTGCCGCCTCCTGTTGGTAACACAGCAAGCGTGTCATTCCCTTGTAATATGGAGGTGATGATTTCTTCCTGCATGGGACGAAACTGCTGGTAACCCCAGTAGCGCTCCAGAATTTGCAGGGGTTGAGATGTCATGTTACAGGAAAGAATAATAGGTTGCTGTTAAGATGTTTTGCCTAAACCACTTTTTTAATAAAGAGTCGAACACTGTTTACTGCTAGCACCACATCGCTGAGCCCCATTACCAAAGCGCCGAATGTAGGTGTAAGAAAACCCAAGGCAGCTACAGGAATGGCTACCACATTGTAGCCAAAGGCCCAGAATAAATTTTCTTTGATGGTAATAAAAGTATGTCGGCCTAAGCCCAATGCATGGGGAAGGTTTTTAAGTCCGCTATTCATAAGCACCACATCTGCAGTTTGCATCGCTACCTGCGAAGCTTCGCTGAGAGAAATACCGATGGTTGCTTTTGCTAGTGCCGGCGCATCATTGATGCCGTCGCCTACCATGGCTGTGGGTGCTTGGGCGGTGAGTGTTTCGAGCTGTTGTAATTTTTGCTCTGGTGTTTGTTCTGCCAAAACTTCTGCAATACCGAGCTCTTGCGCAATCGCCTCACATTTTTCTTTTCTGTCGCCGCTCAGTAAAATGGTTTTTATTTTACGCTGGCTGAGATAATCAATCACCTCTTTGGCTTCCGGTCGCAGCTGGTCTTTCAGATCAATCCAACCGATGAGTTCGTCATTTCGAAGAATGTAAATATTGTGCGATCTGTCTTCGGTAAGATGCGCTGCAATTTTGTAGGAGCCTGCAAAAAAAATATCCCCTTCTTTGCTATTTGCACGCATGCCCATGCCTTTGATTTCTTCAATTTGCTGCCAGCGGATGTCGTCATTTCTTTTCCAGTTTGCTGCAATGCATTTTGCCAGCGGATGGTTGGAGTATTTTTCAAGCGAAAATGCAATACGCTTGAAGCTTTCCTCATCAACCGTGGGAGATAAAATCTTGAACTGGGCTATTTCAAATTCTCCTGTGGTAAGTGTGCCGGTTTTGTCGAATACCACCTGACGAATATTTTTGAATAGCTCCAGGCTTTTCGCGTTTCTGAATAAAATGCCATTACGTGCAGCTCTTCCCAAACCAACCGCAATGGCAGCAGGCGTTGCCAGTCCCATGGCGCAGGGGCAGGCAATAACCAGTATGGCAATACTGCGCATCAGCGCAGGTGTAAATGCATCCAGTATGAAAAAGTTGATGATGAAAGCTACCACGGCAATGCCAATTACCGCAGGTACGAAGATGGCGCTGATTTTATCTGCCAGCTGCTGTACAGGCGGCTTTTCTCCCTGCGCCTGTTTTACCAACTGAATAATGTTGGCTAAAACAGAATCCTTGGCTGCAGCAGTTACAATCGCTTTAATGGTGCCTTCTTCAATTAAGCTGCCTCCGATAAGCGTTTGTTTTTCGCCCTTGCTAATTGGTAGGCTTTCACCGGTTACAATGCTTTCGTTCACAATAGCCTGTCCCCAAAGAATTTTACAGTCTGCTGGTACCTGTTCGCCCGATTTAATGAGAATCAGATCGCCTGTTTTCAATGCAGTGTTTTCAACGGGGAGTATAACTTCATTATGTTGCTCATCAAAAGCAATCATATTGGCCATCACTTTTTGTGATTGCACCAGTTTCTTCAAGGCACGCTGCGTATGTTGTATAGAAGTATCTTCCAGATAATTGCCAAGAAAAACAAGCGTGATGATCGTAGCTGCTGTTTCGTAAAACATGTATTGCTCGGCTTGCCCCATTAGGGTGCCTACTAAGCTGTACACAAATGCAGCCGTTGCGCCCAGTGCAATCAGTACATTCATATTGGGAACGCCATTGCGTAAGCTTTTGATGGCGCTTTTGCCAAAATATTGCATGCCAATGAAGTAAACGGGTAAGCAGAGGGCAAGCTGAACCCAGGGGTTCATGAGCCAGTGAATATGTACCCATTTTTCAAACATGTGCAGCATGAGCACCAGTGTAAAGGGCAGCGTAAGTAGAACATAGCGTAAATAGCGGTTCATAGGAGTGCGATCACTGTTGTTTGCCGCATCTGTATTTTCGCCCATCACCTTGTACCCAAGCGCATCAATACCCTTGCTGAGCTTTGCTTTTTTCTCTTCATCGATCACTTCAAACGATACTTCACCGGTTACAGGATTCGCCTGAATGTTTTGTAACCCTTCCTTTTCGAGATATTTAGAAATGGTAAGTGCGCAGTTGGCGCAGGTCATACCTTCTACTTTCCAGTTCACTGTTGCCATCGCTTGCTATGTTTCAACTTCAAATTTACAGATTAAAGGCAGCAGGTGCTTTCGCCGGGTAGCAATATCTTTGCAACCACTTTGCAAAGCTGAAACATGCAACAAGTCTTCCAGTTTCATTTAAAGGATATCCATGCGGTGGCAACCGATTGCCTTACTGCTGCTGGGAAACATAGGGTTTGGTTGTTCTATGGTGAAATGGGGACAGGTAAAACCACCTTCATTCATGCACTTTGTGATGTACTGGGCGTAAAAGATGCCGTGGGCAGTCCTACTTTTTCCATCATCAACCAATATTGTTCCGCCTCCGGTGAAACCATTTATCATCTTGATTTGTACCGACTGGCATCGGAAGAGGATGTGCTGCGTGCAGGAGCAGAAGAAATATGGTACAGCGGCTGCTTAAGTTTTACCGAATGGCCTGAAAAAGCAGGAGCATTGCTGCCTGCCGATGCAGTAAAGCTATCGTTGAGGGCAATAGATCATGAACTGCGCGAACTGCAGATTTTTATTCCGTGATAGTTTACGTAATTTAGAAGCTTGTAACCACTAACTTTTCTTTCATTGCCATGTCAACGCATAAACCCTTTGTAAGTCCTTCGTTCAGCTATGAAACACAAGAAGAAACGTTGGACGTGAAGCCCAAAGAAGCACGCCTTTTCATTGGCATACCCAAGGAGCATTTATATCAGGAAAATCGTATTCCCCTAACGCCGGAAGCAGTGGGAGTATTGGTGAACAACGGACATGAAGTGATGATTGAATACAAGGCGGGTGAGGGTGCGCATTATTCCGATAAGGATTACAGTGAGGCGGGAGCTCGCATTTCTTACGACCGTAAAGAAGTGTATCAATGCGATATACTTATCAAATCTGCACCTGTTAGCGTATCGGAGCTGGAGTATCTGAAAACCGGACAAACCATCATTTCTCCTATACATGTTGCCGTGATGAAGCCGGAAATTTTGAAGGCATTGATGGATAAGCGTATTACGGCGCTTTCCTTCGAAAATTTGAAAGATGATTCCGGGCATAACCCTATCGTACGTAGTATGAGCGAGATTGCGGGCAGTGCAGTGATGCTCATTGCTGGTCAGTACCTGAGCAGTGCCAACAGCGGCAAGGGAGTTTTATTGGGTGGTATCAGCGGTATTCCTCCCACGAAGGTCATCATAATTGGTGCAGGTATTGTGGGCGAATATGCTGCGCGTACTGCCCTTGCTATGGGTGCGAGTGTGAAAGTGTTCGATAATAATATCTATCGTTTAAAACGCATGCAGAATGCTATTGGGCAGCGTATGTGGACTTCCGTGGTTGAGCCTAAAATTCTTGCCAAGCAGTTAAAAACCTGCGATGTGGCGGTTGGTGCGCTTTCCTCTTCCGGAACGGCGCGTACACCGGTAGTGGTAAGTGAAGAAATGGTTGCTGCCATGCGTCCCGGCAGCGTGGTGGTAGATGTGAGCATTGACCATGGCGGCTGCTTTGATACCAGTGAAGTTACCAGTCACGAAAGTCCCATTTTCATCAAGCACGGTGTAATTCATTATTGCGTGCCCAATATTCCCAGCGGATTTGCAAGAACTGCTTCACAGGCTATCAGTAATGTGCTTATGCCACTTTTGCTTGAAATTGGTTTGGAAGGCGGGCTGGAACATCTACTTTGGCACAAGATGAATATTCGTCAAGGCATTTATGTTTTTAAAGGTTCGCTGACTAATTTTCATTTAAGTCAGCTCTTCGATCTCAAATACACAGATCTGAATCTGCTCATTGCCAGCAGAGGCTAAGCGGCATCGTTGCGTAGTTCCGACATGCGGATGGTTTCCTTACAAAATTGATATTCTTGTGGTTCGTTGCTGCTAACAATGATGAGCTTGTCGTTGCAGTAATTCTGTATCAGTTGATGGTATAATGCAATGCCAGCTTCGTCGAGGTTGGAGCAGGGCTCATCGAGCAACAAAACGGGCACATCACTGAAGATGGCTTGTGCCAGTTTTACTCGTTGTTTCATACCGCTGCTGAAATAGCGCAGCTGTTTATTGGCAGCTTTTTCAAGTCCAAGTATGGAAATGATCTGATTCGGTGTTAGATCTGCGCGCAGCGGTTTAAATGATCCGTGAAAGTGAAGAAATTCAAGCATTGTCATTTCTTCTGTTAGTTCAAGGTAGGGCCCTGCGATGGTAATATGCTCAAACAGTTTTTCCGCAGCAATATTTTTCCCTGCATGTTCATAGTTGATCGTTCCTTCAGATGCCATGATGGCGCCTCCGATAACTTGCAGCAAGGTGCTTTTTCCACTTCCGTTATTGCCGGTGATGGCATAGGCGTTGCCGGAATAAAAATCGTAGCTAAAGTGACGAAAAATCCACTCCCGATTGAAGCGCTTGCCTGTATCAGAAAGCGATATCTTCATCTTCATTGCTTTTGGAGTGGCGTTTGATGATGCCAATGGATGAGCTTCGAATGAAAGAAATAATCTCATTCCTTAACGGTGAGGCGGGTATAGTCTCTTCTATTACCGTCAATGCATTAGATACAGTATGCTTTTGAATAAAAAGCACGTGGTAAATATTGGAGATGGTTTCAATCGCTTCTTTGCTAAAGCCCCGTCTGCTAAGTCCAACATTGTTAATGCCGGCATAGCTTAATGGATCTCTTGCGGCTTTTACATAGGGCGGCACATCTTTTCGGATGGCGCTCATGCCGGCCACATAAGTATGTGCGCCGATGTGCGTAAACTGATGCGCTGCACTCATGCCGCCAATGATGGCATAGTCATCTACCGTAACATGTCCGGCCAGCTGAACCGCATTGGCAAGAATTACATGGTTGCCCACGATGCAATCGTGCGCAACATGTGCGTATGCCATGAGCAGACAGTTGCTTCCTACGCGGGTAGTTTTTTTATCGGTTGTTCCCCGGTGTATGGTTACGCATTCCCGGATGGTGGTGTGGTCGCCAATTTCTGCGAGCGTATATTCTCCCTTGAACTTGAGATCTTGCGGAACGGCGCCAATAACCGCACCAGGAAAGAGGGTACAATGTTTTCCAATCCGCGTGCCTGAAAAAACGGTTACATGCGACATGACATGTGTTCCGGAGCCAATTTCAACATCATCATGAATTACGCTGAATGCATCAATCACTACATCATCCGCGATTTTTGCATTCGGGTGGATCTGGGCGAGGGGGCTTATCATTATTCTCCGGTTCTTTTTACAATTTGTGCAGTCAGTTCAGCTTCGCATACAAGTTTACTGCCCACAAAAATGGTTCCTTTCATTTCACAAATTCCTCTTCTGATGGGGTGCATCAATTCCATTTTCATAATCAATGTATCGCCCGGCACTACTTTCTGTTTGAATTTACAGTTGTCTATTTTCAAAAAATAGGTATCGTATCGATCTTCCGTATTACGCGGAATAGCGAGCAGTCCGCCACACTGTGCCAGGGCTTCAATTTGTAAAACGCCGGGCATCACATAATTATTGGGGAAATGCCCCTGAAAAAATGGTTCGTTGATGGTTACGTTCTTTACTGCCACCACATAGTTTTCAGTCATATCAATCACTTTGTCTACCAGCAAAAACGGATAGCGGTGTGGAAGACTCTGCTCAATCTGACTGATATCCATCACGGGTGTTTCGTCGGGATGGTAGGGGGGTATTTCAGCGCGCATTTTATTTTTTTTGATGTGTTCCTTGATTTTGCGGGCAAAAGCTACGTTGCTGGCATGTCCCGGACGGTTGGCAATGATCTGTGCTTTGAAAGGCATGCCTACCAGCGACAGGTCGCCCACCAGATCGAGCAGCTTATGCCTTGCCGGTTCGTTCGGGAAGCGTAATTCCAGATTGTTAAGATAGCCATTACTGTTTACGGCCATTTTCTTTTCACCGAAAGCAATGGAAAGTCTTTCTATCTGCGCTTCGGTTACCGGCCTATCAACTACCACAATTGCATTATTCAGATCGCCACCTTTAATCAGGTTATGTTGTAAAAGATACTCCAATTCATGGAAAAAAGAAAAAGTGCGACAAGGCGCAATGTGATCATTAAATTCCTCTATGCCCTTCAAGGCGGCATGCTGTGTGCCTAATACCTCGGAATTGAATTCAATAAGGGTATGAATGCGAAAGGTATCTGATGGCAGGGCAACCATTTCTACCTTTTTTTCTTCATCGGTAAAATAAATATTATGATCGAGCGTAAACCATTTCTTGATGGCATCCTGTTGCTGAATACCGACGCGGGCAATGGCTTCTACAAATGGCTTTGAACTGCCGTCGAGGATGGGCACTTCTTCGCCATCTATTCTAATCAGTGCGTTGTCAACACCGCTACCTGCAAGGGCTGCGAGCAAATGTTCAACGGTACTTACTTTGGCTTCCCCATGTTGGAGGGTGGTGCTGCGAGTGGTATCGGTTACAAAATCCACATCTGCTTTTACCGTCGGTTCGCCTGGCAAGTCTGTTCGATGAAATTTAATACCTGTATGAGGAGCAGCCGGCTCAAGCGTAATGGTTACAGATTTGCCGGTATGAATACCAACACCCGATATCGAAATGCTTGTTTGCAGCGTTTGCTGCTTAGAATTAGGCGCGCCATTCAAGCTTTCCATGAGCGCGAAAGTAAGAAAAAGGTGCTAAATGCCCGGTTGATCGGCTTTCGGCTGCTTCAAAAGCAACTCCAGTTCGGCTATGCGTTTTTCCATTTCAGGCAGCTTGCGAAATACGGCCTGGCTGCGCAACATTTCGGTATAATCATGTGCAGGAGAACCGGTTACCGCTTTACCGGGTGTTTTAATGGACTTGCTTACGCCGCTTTGGGCGTTGATGCGACTGCCATCGGCAATGGTAATATGTCCTACAATGCCTGCCTGTCCGCCTATCATTACACCGCTTCCAACTTTGGTGCTTCCGCTAATACCTGCCTGTGCCGCAATGACAGTGTTAGCGCCCACTTCCACATTATGTGCAATTTGAATGAAGTTGTCCAGCTTCGCTCCTTTTCTGATAATGGTTGAACCAATCGTTGCTCTGTCAATGCTGCAGTTGGAGCCAATTTCTACCTGATCTTCAATCAGTACATTGCCCATTTGTGGTACTTTTTTGAAGCTGCCATCACCCTGCGGTGCAAATCCAAATCCATCGCTGCCAATGACCGTACCTGCATGGATGCGTACGCCCGAACCGATGCTGCACCCATGATAAATTTTTACGCCGGGATAAAGAATGGTATCATCTCCAATGTGCACCTGATCTCCGATAAAAACTTGCGGATAAATTTTAACATTTTTACCCATGGTTACATCCTTTCCGATATAAGCAAACGCACCTACAAAAACTCCCTCACCTATTTTGGCACTAGCATCGATATGCGAAGGCTGCTCAATGCCCACCAAGGCCCCTGCTATCTTTTCCTGATACGCAGTAAGTAGATTGGCAAAAGCTGAATAAGGATCTGCAACCCTAATAAGGGTGGCTTTGATTTTTGCTTTCAGCGCAAGTGTTTCGCTAATAATCACAATGGATGCGCCGGTACTGTAAAGAAAATCTTCGTATTTGGGGTTGGCTAAAAAGCTGAGCTGCCCGGGTACGGCTTCTTCAATTTTTCCAAAAGCATTTACAGTTGCTTCGGGATCACCCTCCACCTTTCCTCCGATGATGGCTGCTATTTGTAATGCGTTAAACTCCATAAGTTCATTGCTTCGGTTCCAAAGATACCACAAACAAAATGCTATGCCTCACGATTTCACGGTATCGGGATAGCAGAGGAAGCATTTCTTCGCAGGACTTTTCACTTCATTGTGTACTAATAGGTATTCAATGCTTGAAATATCTTTTACCGTTCCATCTTTAAAAAGAATTCGTATGTGCTCATCGCCGGGATTATACATGCGGTTCACTGCAACCCCGTCGAATACAAAATAGGAAGCTTCCTCACGAGACAAATCCATTGCTTGCATGGTTTTTTGCATCAAAGCCTCTTTTTCGGCGGAATCAATTGGCTGCACCTGCAATCGGGTTTTCAGCATACGGCGGTTAATAAGCCAGGTGCTCAAGGTAGACAATACTTTGTCGGGATGCCTGCACCAGGCTTTGATTGAACTCAGTATATCGTAATCATCGAGCATGCAAAAATGATCGAGGTGAGTACGTATGTACGATGCGGAATCGAGGCTGCGTAAAATATCATCTAAGATGGGTGATACAGAAAAGGGACCGCTGCTGTTGCGTGCCAGTAGTTTTGCACGCTCCAGAATTTTGATCAGCATATGTTCTCCGGCCAGTACCGTTTTGTGCAAATAGGCCTGCCAGTACATGAGCCGGCGTGCAACCAAAAATTTTTCGATCGAATACACGCCTTTTTCTTCAATTGCCAGCTCATTGTTATGTACCACCATCATTTTTAAAATGCGGTCGTAGCCAATTACGCCTTCACTCACACCTGAATAGAAACTATCGCGACTCAAATAATCCATCCTGTCAACATCAAGCTGACTGCTGATGAGCTGATGTAAAAACGCTTTTGGGTATTCGCCTTTAAAAATTTGAATGGCAAGCGTTAAGCGTTGATCAAAAACTTTATTCAACGCTTCCATGATTAGCATTGAAATTTCTTCATGCCGCATGTTTTCGATGATCACATGCTCAAGCGTGTGCGAGAAGGGTCCGTGACCGATATCGTGCAGCAGAATCGCAATTTTCGCACCCTGCTCTTCTTCTGCGCTAATAGGTGTGCCCTTGCTCTTCAATTCCTGCAGTGCGCTGCACATAAGGTGGTATGCGCCCATGGAATGGTGTAAACGACTGTGTACGGCACCGGGATAAACAAGGTGCGCTAGTGCCAGCTGATGAATTCTGCGCAAACGCTGATACCAGGGGTGTGAAATGATCTCATAAATCAGTGGATCATCAAAAGTGATGAAACCATAAACCGGATCATTGATTATTTTTCGGAATGGTTGTTTCATGGCGGATGGCTGCAGTGCAGCCGAACAGTTTAATAAAGCCAATAAGGCTGTAAAAGTACAAACCAATCCGTGATCTGTTACATTTGTAGCGTATCTTGTTTTCGGGTCTATTTTTCTAAATTCACATCATGGTACCGGCAAAAATTTTATGGGTTGATGACGAGATCGAAAGTTTGCAGTCGCAAAAGATGTTTCTCGAAAGCAGGGGCTATGAAGTGCAAACCCTTACGAATGGGTTTGATGCCATCGATTATGTAAAGGAGCATCCTGTAGATGTGGTACTAATGGATGAAAGCATGCCCGGATTAACCGGACTGGAAACGCTGGCTAAAATAAAATTTGTAAATCCTGCCATTCCGGTAGTGCTGATCACACGCAACGAAACAGAAAACCTGATGGAAGATGCCATCGGCGCTCAAATCAGCGACTATCTCATCAAACCGGTAAATCCCAATCAGGTTTTGCTGAGTTTGAAGAAAATTATCGACAACAAAAGATTGGTAAACGAAAAAACTACGTTGGCATATCAACAGCAGTTCAGCAATTTGTTTACCGCGCTCAATAGCAATCCCGGTTTTTCCGACTGGATGGATATTTATAAAAAGCTGGTGTACTGGGAGCTGGAAATTGGCAAGGCCGACAGTCCGGAAATGGAGCAAGTGCTTCAAACCCAGAAAGCAGAAGCCAACACAGAATTTTTCAAGTTTATTTCCAAGCATTATAGCGCATGGATACAGGGAAAAGCACCTGCACCTATAATGAGTCATACTTTGCTACGCCACAAAGTGTTGCCGTATTTGCAGGCCGATAAGCCCGTGTTTCTGATATTGATCGACAACCTACGCTTTGATCAGTGGAAAGCAATTCAGCCTGCTTTTACTGAAGTGTTCCGTTTGGTGGAAGAGGATACCTTTTATTCCATTTTACCTACAGCCACGCAGTATAGTCGCAATGCCATTTTTAGTGGCATGTTGCCGCTGGCAATGCATACTCAATTTCCATCCGAATGGAAAAACGATCACGATGAAGGAGGCAAAAATCAGCATGAAGAAAATTTTTTGCGTGCACAGTTGAAGCAACTGGGGATGGAGCATTTAAAAACCTCCTTTACTAAAGTATTGCATCATCAAAGCGGTCAGGAGCTCGTGCAGAATATTCATAATATGCTGCGCAATGATCTGAATGTGATCGTTTACAATTTTGTGGATATGCTAAGTCATTCCCGCACCGAAATGGAGGTAATGAAAGAGCTAGCCAGTGATGAAAGGAGTTATCGCAGCATTACTGCTAGCTGGTTTGAGCATTCGCCTTTGTTGCAGGCGCTGAAAAAAATTGCACATAAAAATATTCAGTTGGTTTTGGCTACCGATCATGGGAGCATACAGGTAAAAACACCCTCAAAAGTGCTGGGTGATCGGGAGAGTACAACCAATATTCGCTATAAGCATGGCAGAAATTTAAATTACGATGCAAAACAGGTTCTCGCGTTTAAAGATCCTCGCGATGCTGGTTTACCCGTGCCCAATATCAATTCTGCCTACATTTTTGCAAAGGAAGATCAGTATCTGTGCTACCCTAAT
Organism: uncultured Chitinophagaceae bacterium; assembly: GCA_964505195.1. Taxonomy (GTDB): domain Bacteria; phylum Bacteroidota; class Bacteroidia; order Chitinophagales; family Chitinophagaceae; genus CAZDGV01. The sequence goes on along the minus strand of CAZDGV010000001.1, from coordinate 74,716 downwards.
AACTACAATCATTTCGTCCAGTACTATCGGAATACCTTCCAGCATGGGGGGGTGAGTTTGGAAGAAATGATTATTCCTGTTGTGCGTATGGAAAGCCGCTGATGTATTTGTGGAAAAGTAGCATCGGACTGCTGCAAAGTTTCAGGTGGATACCGGTACATTTGCGATGGTGGAAAATGAATTATTATGAAGATCAATCAGTCAACACTCGATAAGCTCGAAGCCATTTTGGAGGAAGGGGGTTATATTGTAAGATATGAACGCGGAACTTTTCAGAGCGGCTACTGCATTCTAGAGCAAAAAAGAGTAGTAGTGCTCAATAAATTTTTACAGATGGAAGGGCGTATCAATACTTTGCTTGATTTAATTCCTCAAGTAAACATCATATTTGATCAGCTCACTGCCGATTCTCAAAAACTGTATGAAGAAGTATTGGCGATGGTGCCCGCCCGCCAGGAGAAAAAAGCATCTTAAGACTGTCGCATTAAATGCGAAAAATTTCTTTGTGATTGCTTAATTTCACGATGTGCAGTTTCCTTCTTTTAAAGTAACTTTTTTAGGTACAGGTACCAGCAGCGGAGTGCCCATGATCGGCTGCGACTGTAAGGTTTGCACTTCGGGCCATGCCAAAGATAAACGACTGCGAAGCAGTGTGCTTTTACAAAGTTCCGAAACACATGTTATTGTAGATACCGGGCCCGATTTTCGCTATCAAATGCTGCGCCATGGAGTACGCAAGCTGGATGCTGTTGTTTTTACGCATCCGCATAAAGATCATATCGCCGGCTTGGATGACATTCGCGCGTTTAATTATTTGCAACAGCGCCCGATGGATGTATATGCGAATTACTTAACGGAAGAAGCGTTGCGGCGAGATTACTATTATGCTTTTTCCGACACCAAATACCCGGGTATTCCAGAGATCAACCTGCATACCATAACTGAAGAAGCTTTTTCTATAAGAGAGCTCCATGTACAGCCCATTTTAACCTGGCATATGAAAATGCCGGTATTGGGTTTTCGCTTCGGAGATTTTACGTATATCACCGATGCCAATCGCATTGATGCAGAAGAAAAAGAAAAAATTAAAGGCAGCAAAGTGCTGGTGCTTAACGCGCTACGCCGTGAGCCACATGTGGCTCATTTTACCTTGCACGAAGCCGTCGCGTTGGTGCAAGAACTACAAGTGCCCAAAGCATATTTTACGCATATCAGTCATCAGTTGGGCTTGCATCATACAATAGAAAAGGAATTACCGGAAGGAATCCATCTTGCATACGATGGACTAGAATTGCATTTCGATCAACACTAGGATTCTGTTTTTCTGTTGATTATATTTGATGAAACACCTTCTGCCATGAATCGTAAGTGGCTAAGATCTTATTTTTATTTTTCAAAAAAGGAACGCAGAGCTGTCCTGCTGTTACTTTCTCTAATCATCATTTTCGCGTTGACTCCCCGTGTTTTTCCTTTTATTATAAAGCCCAAAGAAATACCGATTGATACTGCTTTTCTGCAGCAAATGAAAAGCCTAAAGCAAGATTTTCCGGCCGACAAACCATTCAGTGCCGTAGCGCCTGAAGCAACATCGGTCGACCATTCTGATAATACCAATGCAATCATTCGTCCCAGGGTGTTTGACCCTAATACCGTTTCAGAAGCAGCACTGTTGCAAATGGGCTTACGAGCAAAGTTGGTACGTACACTCATTAACTACCGTAGCAAGGGAGGCAAATTTCGCAAGCCATCTGATTTAGCGCGCATTTATGGGATGGACCAAAAAACTTATGAAAACATAGCGCCATTTATACAGATCAGGGATGCAGATTTACGAGACTTGGCGGCTAACACAAAAGGTCCAACTTCCAACCAAAGTGAAGCTGCTTTCAAAGGGAATCATTCCGCTTCATTCAAAATCGATGTTAATACAGCCGATACAACTGACTGGAAGCGTTTGCCAGGCATTGGCAGCCGACTTGCTTTGCGCATTGTAAACTTTCGCGAAAAGCTGGGCGGGTTTCGGAGTGTTGCCCAGGTGGCAGAGACCTATGCACTCCCGGATTCTACCTACCGTCTTATTCTTCCTATGTTGGTGTACAAAGCAATGGACATGCGCACATTGAATATCAATGCTGCTTCGCTGCAGGAGCTTCAGCAGCATCCCTATATTAGCTACACCATCGCAAAGGCCATTGTGGCCTATCGTACACAGCATGGTGCTTTTGGCAGGGTAGAAGATTTGCAGCGTATTATGCTGATGACCGATAGTATTTATCAGAGAATTTATCCGTATCTGAGTGTAGAAAGCAACAAAAATCCCTAACGTGTGTTAGTATTTCTCCTATATTTGACCCTCCAATCAATTGATTGCCAAATAAAAAGAGTATGAATTTTCAGCAGTCCGAAATGACGCAACAGGTAGCGCAGGCAGCGCGCGATTTTGCAGCACAGCATATTCGTCCGCATGTTATGGAATGGGATGAGTCGCAGCATTTTCCCAAAGCAACTTTACAGCAAATGGGTGCGCTGGGTTTAATGGGCATGTTTATTCCTTCTAAATACGGAGGAAGCGGATTTGGATATCATGAATACGTGGCAGCGATTGTTGAGCTTGGCAAGGTTTGCGGTTCAGTGGCATTGAGTATGGCTGCGCATAATTCGCTCTGTACAGGTCATATCTATTATTGCGGCAGTGAAGCACAGAAAAATCAATTTCTTCCAAAACTCGCAAGTGGTGAATGGATTGGTGCGTGGGGGCTTACCGAGCCGAATACAGGTAGTGATGCGGGTAATATGAAAACCACGGCAGTGCGCGAAGGCGATACTTGGGTGCTGAACGGAACCAAATGCTGGATAACGCACGGCATCAGCGCAGAACTTGCAGTAGTGATTGCCCGCACGGGCGAACCACGCAGCAGTGGCAATGCAACGGCGTTTCTGGTGGAGCGCGGTACCCCCGGATTTCATGCCGGAAAAAAAGAGAACAAATTAGGCATGCGTGCCAGCGAAACCGCTGAAATGATTTTTGACAATTGTCGCATACAGGATGCCAATCGCATCGGAGAAGTGGGGGATGGATTTCGACAGGCGCTGAAAGTGCTTGATGGCGGACGCATATCCATTGCGGCGCTGTCGCTGGGTATTGCCAAAGGTGCATATGAAGCGGCTTTGCAATATGCACAGGAGCGTCATCAATTTGATCAACCGATTGCAAATTTTCAGGGCATCTCCTTCAAACTTGCCGATATGGCTACGGAAATTGCTGCGGCTGAGCTGCTCATTGCCAAGGCGGCATCGCTAAAAGACGCGGGTGAAAATGTTACCGAAGCCGGTGCTATTGCCAAATACTATGCCAGTGAAATTGCGGTGAAAATCAGCAACGACGCGGTGCAAATTTTTGGCGGCTATGGTTACACCAAGGATTTTCCTGTAGAAAAATTTTATCGTGATTCTAAGCTTTGCACAATAGGAGAGGGTACCAGTGAAATACAGAAACTCGTCATTGCGCGGTCTATCCTAAAATAGAAGACATAGCAACCTGTTTCAGTCGAGGAAATCCTGATCTTGCTTTGTATCGTATTTCGTAAAAAGCTGATCGATGGCGGCGCCAAAAATGGGGAACTTTTCTTTAGCAAAATTTTTAATCACATCTATGGCAGCATAAGCCTGATCCTCCGTTAAACCTTTTTCCACTAAGCGGTTGATTAGTTCCTGCATATCAAGATTTTTTAGAATAAACATGTTGCTGCATTAAGCAGGCGCAGCATCTTCAATTTTCTCCCTATGCAACTTTCAGCAAGTTCAGTCGGCTTTTATCAAACTTTTGCATAGCGTATTCAAGGGTCACTTCAAAGCTTTTTTGCTGTGAAGACGGCATTTCGAACATGGCGTCGGTTAAAATGCTTTCGCAGATAGTTCTTAAGCCGCGTGCACCCAATTTGAACTCAAGGGCCTTTTCTACCATAAAGTCGAGCACATCATCTTCCAACTTCAGCTCAATGCCTTCCAGTTCAAACAATTTTGTGTACTGTTTGATCAGTGCATTTTTGGGCGTGGTTAAAATAGCGCGCAGGGTATCTCTTTCGAGGGGGTTGAGATAGGTGACCACCGGCAAACGACCAAGCAATTCGGGAATAAGACCGAAGGATTTCAAATCCATTGCGTTTACGAATTGCAGCAAATTGTTTTTTGCATATTCCTGTTCATCTTTATTTACGCTAAAGCCAATGGCGTTGGTGTTTACCCTGCGTGCAATTACTTTGTCGATGCCATCAAAAGCACCTCCACAAATGAAAAGAATATTTTGCGTGTTGAGTTTAATGAGCTTTTGCTCGGGATGCTTGCGTCCTCCCTGCGGGGGTACCAGCACTTCCGTTCCTTCCAGCAGCTTTAATAATCCTTGCTGCACACCTTCGCCGCTTACATCTCGTGTAATAGAGGGGTTATCGCTTTTACGAGCGATCTTGTCAATTTCATCAATATATACAATACCTTTTTCTGCAGCAGCAACATCGTAATTGCAAACCTGCAACAAACGCGTGAGAATGCTTTCCACGTCTTCGCCAACATAGCCTGCTTCCGTAAACACCGTCGCGTCTACAATGGCAAAGGGAACGTTTAACAGTTTGGCAATGGTTTTTGCCAGCAGGGTTTTGCCTGTACCGGTTTCACCCACCATTACAATATTGCTCTTTTCAATTTCAATCTCGCTGTCGGCTTTCTGCTTCAGCCGCTTGTAATGATTATACACTGCAACAGCCAGTACTTTCTTTGCTTCGTCCTGACCAATTACATACTCGTCTAAAAAGGTTTTGATTTCAATGGGTTTTTTCACCTGCAGCTTAAAGGTGGGCGACTGCTCATTTTTTGTAGTGATTTCCTGCTGAATAATTTCTTGCGCATGCTCTACGCAGTTTTCACAAATATGACCTTCTTGCCCGGCAATCAGGATCTTCACTTCATCGCGGTTGCGACCACAGAATGAACAATGCAAGGGGTTACTTTTAGCCATAGTGTGAAAATTTAAAGCATGCTGCGTTCCAAACAGCCTTCAAAGATAGAAAACCCTCCGTGAAGGAGGGTTAATTTTTTGCGGATGCTTAATGTAAACGGATTACAGTTTTTTCAATACTTCATCTACAATGCCGTATGCAACGGCTTCTTCTGCACTCATCCAATAGTCGCGGTCAAAATCTTTCATCACTTTTTCAAGTGAATGTCCACAGTTTTTAGCCAGGATTTTTGCGCCAAGTTCTTTGGTCTTTGCAATTTGCTCTGCTAATATTTCAAGATCTGCACTGGTGCCTTGCGCTCCTCCCATACTTGGCTGATGAATCATCACTTCGCCGTGCGGATAAATAAAGCGCTTGCCTTTTGTTCCGCCGCTCAGCAAAATCGAACCCATGGATGCAGCCATGCCCATACAGATAGTGCTTACCGGCGAGCTGATCATTTGCATGGTATCATAAATGACCATACCTGCAGTAACTACGCCACCGGGACTGTTAATGTAAAGCTTGATTTCTTCTCCGGGCTTCACCGCATCGAGGTATAAAAGTTTGTTTACGATTTCTTTGGCAGACTGATCGTGTACAACACCCCAAAAGAAAATCTTACGCTGTTCAAGAAATTTTTTATTGTAGGGTCCGAAAGCAGCAGCTGAAAATTTCTCCAGCGGGTTATCTCCGGGTTCATCATCTTCAAATCGAATGGGAAATGATTGGTGATCGAAATGCATCTTATTCTTTTTACGTGATTAACTTTCTTTTACTTTTCGTGGATTAATGAGCAGCACTTCATCTACTAATCCGTATTCCTTTGCTTCCTGTGCGGTCATCCAGAAATCGCGGTCGCTGTCTTCTTTAATCTTATCTAAAGCCTGTCCGCTATGGTAAGCGATAATTTCGTAAAGCTCCTGCTTCAGTTTCTTCACTTCGTTTACCATAATCTGAATATCGGTAGCCTGTCCGCCTGCGCCACCGTAGGGCTGATGCAACATAATGCGTGAATGTTTCAGCGCAGTGCGTTTGCCTTTGGTGCCTGCGCACATCAGTACAGCGCCCATACTTGCTGCAATGCCAATGGTAATGGTGCTCACATCCGGACCAATGTATTGCATGGTATCATAAATGCCCAGTCCGGCATATATAGAGCCGCCCGGACTGTTAATGTACATCTGTATATCGCGACTGCGATCGGTGCTTTCAAGAAACAGCAACTGAGCTGTAACAATGTTTGCAACGTAGTCGTTAATGGGTTCGCCTAAAAAAATGATGCGGTCCATCATCAGGCGGGAAAACACATCCATGCTGGCAACATTCAGCGGGCGTTCCTCAATAATATAAGGCGTTAAATTACTGGGTGTAAAATGCGTTTGATAGTTGTGCAGGCTGGCACTTGAAATGCCGCGATGCTTTACTGCGTATTTTTCAAATTCTTTGTTCAGGTCCATATGTTCATATTTCGGTTTGAAGGTAAGGCAAACCTTTGAATTTTTTTAAGTGCAAAAACTATGCAAGGGAAGCATTTGCGCCAATAAGTCAGTTCGTAAGCTCGGCTTGCCTTTTAAAACAAAACCCGCCAAACGGTTGTGGCGGGTTTTGGAATCGTTAATCAGTTGAAAACCTTTAGTGGTGCTTATGCTGGTGTTCTTCATTCATTTTAATAAATGCCTCCGCGTCAATTTCCTTTTCCACTTTTTTAACCTGCTGCTCTGCCCAGTCAAAGATTTTTTCAGTAACCAAGCGGCGGTAAGTGCCTTCTACCTGCTGTTCATCTTTCATGAGTTTTTCAACATATTCGTCGAGCCACTCATCCTGTCCGTCTAAGCTCATGCCTCCAAAATAACCCATTACCTGTGCTTTAAAAGAGGCTTTCAGCTCATCTCGGTTTACTTCCAGTTGTTGCTCTTTTACAATTTTATCTGTAATGAGTGTCCAGCGAAGCTGTTGATTGAATTCGGGATATTCTTTTTCAATTTGTTCGGGCGTTTTGCTGTTTTCGCTGTTGAAGCGCAGCCACTTTTTCAGAAACGACTCAGGGAGTTCCATTTTTGTTTCTTCCAGCATCAAATGATAAAGCTGATGGTGCAGCTGGTTGGCGCTTTGGCGGTTCCAGTATTGCTCTATTTCGCCGATGATTTCTTTACGCAGTTCTTCTTCTGTTGCAATATTTTTTGTGGGGTAAACCTCTTTGAAAAAAGCCTCATCGAGTGCGCGTTTTTCTACCAGTCCCAGTTTGGTGATGGTGAGCAGAAAATGCTGACTTGCTGCATCTTCTTCGCTGATGCCCAGATCTTTGATAACCCATTCTCTTTCTTTGGTATCAAAAGCTTTGCTTAACAGGATTACCAGCGTATCGCCTTTTTTCTTACCCATGAGCGATTTGCGAATGTCTTCCTTGAAGTATTTCACCAAAAGAGAATTGTCTTTCTTGGTAGTGCCTTCTGCTACTTCACCGGCTTGATTGCAAGCTTCGAAACTTACGTTTAATACATGTTCATCACTCGCAACCTCTTCTGGTTCGGTCATCTTTCCAAAACGATTTTGCAAACGCTCCACTTCTTGATTCACCATTTCATCGGTGATTTTCACCTTATAGAAGGTAGGCTTCGCTTTTTGCAGCGCAGTCAGTTCAAAACTAGGTTTTAAACCAATTTCAAAATGAAACGAATAGGTGGATGGCTGGTTCATGTCGAGCTTTGCCGCATCGCTTTCAGTGGGGATAGGCTGGCCAAAAATTTCAGGTCGCTGTTCCGAAAGATATTGGTTCAGCTCTTTCTCAACACCGCGGATAATTTCTTCGGTGAAGATGGCGGGTCCATGCATTTTCCGAATCATGCCGGCAGGCACCATGCCTTTTCTAAAGCCGGGAATATTGGCAACCTTGCTGTATTGTTTCAGTGATTTTTCAAAAGCGGGTAAATAATCTTCCTTCGTAAGCTGAACGGTAATTTTATCGTTCAAAAGGCCGATGTTTTCTCTTGTTACGTTTGCCATGGGGAGCGTTGGAAAGTTTAAAGTTTGAGGTTTAAGGTTCGGGCATTTCGGAGCAGGCTGGCTTTCAACCTTAGACCTTCAACCTTAAACCTTCAACCATTTTGTCCGGATGGAGGGACTCGAACCCCCACACCTTGCGGCATCAGATCCTAAGTCTGACGTGTCTACCAATTTCACCACATCCGGAATCGGTTATTCAAAACGGGGTGCAAAGGTAGGGAATTGAGTGCAAAAAGCAGTAAGGTTCAACTAGAATCCTGCACTTTTACCCTCTATTTTCAAAATCTGTTGAAGTCCTGACCCTGAAGCACTTATCGCTTCATTGACGCCCTTTTCGTAAATTCGTATTTCTTTGGAACAAGCCCTCACCATAGCACCCTACGCCCTGAATGCAGAGCAGGAAAAAAAAGAAATCCTGCGTCAGTATCGTGCCTTGCTGCGTGTGCTGAAATCAAAACTTAAGAAAGGCGATAAGGAGTTGGTGCGTACTGCCTTTGAAATGGCAGCCGATGCCCATAAAACCATGCGCCGCAAAAGCGGGGAGCCTTATATCCTGCATCCCTTGGCAGTGGCACAGGTGTGTGTGGAAGAAATAGGATTAGGTGTGCGCTCTACCATTTGTGCGCTGCTGCACGATACGGTTGAAGACACCGATATTACCCTGGAAGATGTTGAAAGAGAGTTTGGCAGCGAAATAGCACGCATCATCGATGGCCTTACCAAAATTGCTACGGTGGTAGATGCCAATTCGAGTCAGCAGGCCGAAAACTTCAAAAAAATATTACTCACCCTTACCGATGACCCGCGGGTGATTTTAATTAAGCTGGCCGACCGGTTGCATAACATGCGTACGCTCGACTGCATGAAGCCCGAAAAGCAGTTAAAGATTGCTTCGGAAACAGTGTATGTATATGCACCGCTTGCGCATCGTTTGGGGTTGTACAATATGAAAACGGAGATGGAAGACCTCTCCATGAAGTATCTGGAGCCGGATACCTACCGTGAAATTGCTCGTAAGTTGGCGGAAACTAAAAGAGAACGCGCCCGCTTTATCAATGAATTTATTCGTCCTGTAAAGGAGCGGCTCGAGCGAACCGAGTTCCCGCCGTTTGAAATATACGGCCGCCCTAAATCCATCCATTCCATTTGGAATAAGATGAAGAAAAAAGGCATCAGCTTCGAAGAAGTGTATGATCTCTTTGCCGTGCGTATTATCATTGATGCCCCCACCGAAAAGGAAAAAGAAGATTGTTGGAAAGCATATTCTGTTGTAACCGATATGTATTCTCCTTCCCCCGAGCGCTTGCGCGACTGGCTGAGCAACCCTAAAAGCAATGGTTATGAAGCGCTGCACACCACCGTGATGGGGCCCCAGGGTAAATGGGTGGAAGTGCAGATCCGCACGAAGCGTATGAATGAGATTGCTGAAAAGGGTTTGGCTGCCCACTGGAAATACAAAGAGGGTACCGGCGATGAAGATCGCTTCGATACCTGGTTTCATAATATTCGCGAGGCACTCAGCAACCAGGAAAGCAGTTCGCTTGATTTTCTCCAGGATTTTAAGGTTTCCTTCCTTGCGGAAGAAATTTACGTATATACGCCCAAGGGCGATGTAAAAATGTTGCCACTTGGTGCCACCGCACTCGACTTTGCATTTTCAGTACACAGCGATATTGGGGTTAGATGTATCGGTGCAAAGGTGAACCATAAACTGGTACCCATCAGCCATAAGCTGCGCAGTGGTGATCAAATTGAAATTATTACCAGCAATAAGCAGAAGCCCAATGAAGATTGGCTGAATGCGATTGTTACGGCAAAAGCCCGCAGTCGTATTAAAGATGCACTGAAAGAAGAAAAGCGGCGTATTGCAGACGACGGCAAGTATATGCTGCAAAAGAAACTCGAGGGAATAGGCGCTGCTTTCGATGTGCACAATGTGGATTTGCTCACCCTGCATTACAAACTGCCTTCGCAGCTCGACTTGTTTTACAATATTGCCGTTCGCCAAATAGATCTCAAAGATCTTAAAGCGTTTCAGCTGCATGGCGATAAGCTAGAGGCCCCAAAGCCGGTGAAGGCGGTTCCTGAAAGCAAGGCAGATCAGGAAGGCGGTAAAACTCAACTTGCGCCGAAAGATTCGGAACTCATCATTTTCGGAGAAAGCAGTGATCGGGTGGTTTATACGCTTGCCAATTGCTGCAAGCCCATTCCCGGTGATGATGTATTTGGTTTTGTGAGCAGCGGCAAGGGCCTTATTATTCACCGCACCAGCTGTCCCAATGCTTCCCGACTGCTTTCTAATTTTGGACACAGAGTGGTGAAAACCAAATGGGCGAAAAATAAGGAAATCTCTTTCTTAACCGGTATCAAAATCATCGGCATGGATGATGTGGGCGTGGTAAGCAAAATCACCAATCTCATTTCTGGTGAAATGCGGCTTAACATCAGCGCTATTACCATTGAGGCCAAGGAGGGAATTTTTGAGGGGAATATCCGTTTGTTCGTAAAGGATAAGGTTCAGCTCGATGACCTGGTAAATCGCTTGCTCAAGTTGAATGGTATTGAAACGGTAACACGGTACGATACCGAATAATAATTTTTTCCACTTTCTCAGGGTTTCTCATCTGCAGTAGTCAATTCACTTATTTTTGCGCTTTACTTCCAGTAATAATTTATTTTATGGTTGATGTAATTCTGGGCCTCCAGTGGGGCGACGAAGGCAAGGGGAAAATCGTGGATTACTTTGCCCCCGCTTATCAGGTAATTGCGCGTTTTCAGGGAGGGCCGAATGCCGGGCATACCCTTTATGTGAATGGAGAAAAAATGGTGCTGCATCAAATTCCCAGCGGCATATTTCACGAGGGCATCGTTAACCTCATTGGCAATGGAGTTGTACTCGATCCCGTAACACTCAAAAGAGAATGCGATAAGGTGGCGGCCATGGGCATCGACGTGCGAAAAAACCTATTCATTTCAGAACGTACCAACTTAATTCTTCCTACACATCGGGCGCTTGATAAAGCAGCCGAAGCAGCGAAGGGCAATGAAAAAATTGGATCAACATTAAAAGGAATTGGACCGGCCTATATGGACAAAACAGGTCGCAATGCCTTGCGTGTGGGCGATCTGCTCGATAAAAATTTCACCACTTCCTATATTCAACTTCGACTTAAGCATCAGCGTTTGCTGGATAATTACAATTTTCAGGAAGACATCCATGCTTGGGAAGAAGAATTTTTTGAAGCCATCGCTTTTCTGCAATCACTCAATATTGTAAATGGCGAGTATTTTATTAACGACAAAATCAGTGCCGGTAAAAAAGTGCTTGCGGAAGGTGCTCAGGGAAGTATGCTGGATGTTGATTTTGGAACCTTCCCCTTCGTTACTTCTTCCAGTACCATTTCTGCAGGCGTATCGAACGGATTAGGAGTGGCACCGAATAAAATCAAGGAAATTATTGGCGTTACCAAGGCCTATTGCACACGGGTAGGCGGCGGTCCATTCCCCACCGAACTGCACGATGAAACGGGAGAGGAGCTGCGTAAGATTGGTAATGAATTTGGAGCAACAACCGGAAGGCCGCGTAGATGCGGATGGATTGATTTGGTGGCGCTGAAATTTGCCTGTATGATCAATGGCGTTACGCAAATCGTTATGACCAAGGCCGATGTGCTCGACAGCTTTAAGACCTTACAGGTTTGTACCGACTACCGCATTGATGGGAAAAATACACAGCAAGTGCCTTTTCAAATGAATAAACTGAACATCGATCCGGTGTATAAAAGTTTTAAAGGATGGAGCCGTTCTGTTTCATCCTGCAGCAACTGGCGGGATTTGCCTGAAGAAATGAACGACTATTTGGCATTCATTCATACGTATCTCGGAGTGCCGGTTAAATATGTTTCGAACGGTCCGGGCAGAGATCAAATAATTGCCGCAGGCTAATTCCGTATTTTTTCAAAAAAATTTTTGGCGATATCAAATTCTCGCACAAATTTTACAATGCAAATCTTGGTTAGTCCATGGCAAAATCTGACAAGGAAAAAAAAGTAAGCAAGGCTGTTCAGAAACCTGCATCAGGTAAAACCGATTCAAAGGCAAAGAAAAAAGCTGATGAAGTATCGGAAGACGATCCTGAAGAGAGGGAAGAGGATGAATTGGTGTCCAAGGCGAAAGCTGCAAAATCAAAATCTGCTGCTGCAGATGACGACGATGCGGACGATGAAGAGGATGATTGGAACAAAGATGAAGATGACAGCTATGATCCGGATTTTGAAGAATTCGATCTTCCAAAGTCGCGCAGCAAAAGCAAAGGCAAAAAAGATGCTGATGAGGAAGAAGATTTCAAGTTAGATCAAGACTTCAATGAGTTTGACCTCATGAATGATTCAGGCTTCGATGACGAGGAAGAAGATTTTTAACTCCACTTGTGCATACCCCCTTCCAGCAATTTTCCGTTCAACAATTTGCTGCCACAAAAAATCGGATACTCAGCTGGTGTCAGGGCTTTAGCGTTTGTACTTTTCTTGACTCGCATGCTTATGACCTTCCCCATCAAAGTTATGAATGCCTTGTAGCATGTGGTGTGTTGGATAGTGTTGCTGCGGAGCCGGGCAATGCATTGGAAGCATTACAGCGTTTTCGCAAGCAGCATAAAGGGAAATGGATCTTTGGACATTTTTCTTATGATTTGAAAAATGAAATTGAACCCGATGCTTTTTCTGAAAAGCCATCGCGCATCGGGTTTCCCACACTGTTTTTTTATGTGCCTCAGTATATTCTTCGGCTTACCAATGACCAATTATATCTGCATGCTTCTTCAGGTAATGCAGATGAAGTAATGAGTCAAATTCAATCATCGCTAGATCTTCCCACGCAAGCACTGCAGTGCCCGATTGTTTTACAGGAACGGATAAGTGCGCAAGTGTATCAACAAGAAATACAACACTTACTTGCGCATATTCATAGGGGCGATTGCTATGAAATCAATTATTGCATGGAGTTTTATGCCAACGATGTGCAGTTGCAGCCATTGTCGGCCTACAAAATATTAAGCGATCTTTCTCCTAATCCATTTTCAGGATACTACCGGGTTAACGATGCGCATTTGATGTGTGCGAGTCCGGAACGCTATTTGAAGCGCCAGGGCAATCAGCTCATTTCGCAGCCAATTAAAGGCACCATGCGCAGAAATACTCAGGATGCCGCTGCCGATGATCAATTAGGCAAAACGTTGCAAAAAGATCGCAAGGAGCGCAGCGAAAATGTAATGGTTGTAGATCTGGTCCGCAATGATTTAAGCAAAGTATGCACGCAGGGTTCGGTGAAGGTGTCGGAGCTATTTGGTATTTACACCTTTCCGCAGGTGCACCAGATGATTTCAACGGTATGCGGTGAAGTGAGTGAGGAAACCGCATTCGAAGATATCATACGTGCCACTTTTCCCATGGGGAGTATGACCGGTGCGCCGAAACGCAGGGTAATGCAGTTGATTGAGCAATATGAACATATGCGCCGCGAAATATTTTCAGGTGCGATCGGTTATGTTGATGCAGAGGGGAACTTTGATTTTAATGTGGTTATCAGAAGTCTTATGTACAATGCATCCAGCGGTTATCTTTCCTATATGGTGGGCTCGGGTATTACGGCCTATGCAGTACCGGAAAAGGAATATGAAGAGTGTTTGTTGAAAGCAGCAGCCATCAGAAAGTTACTTGAACAGGCTTCGCAAAATAGTTAGCGCAGATTTTTCTTTTTGGGCGCAGGCTTTTTCAACTCCGGCAGTTCAGATACGCTGGGATATTGTTCCTGCAGATTTCCTTCCCCATAAAAACGCATCATTTGTTGCACCGATTCCTGAAGGATCGGGTAGCGTTTCGCTTGAAAGATATTCATCTTATCGGGCGGAAGTTTTAATTCGTAAGTGTTGTTGCCGGCGAGGACCGCATCGAAACGAGGGTTCAGCTGATTAAAATAGGTAATATCCATGCCCAGGAACTTGGCCATGATCAGCGAATTATATTTTCCAGCGATCCACTCCGATATTGTGCCTGCTTGGTTGAGTGGTGTTTGCACATTCGATCCGCTTTTACCTGCTGTTGTGTTGCTTCCCTTTCCTTCCATTACGTAATGCGTAGCAATGAATTTTTTTACATGCGTGCGACTTTCAGCAGGTAAATAATATTGCAGTTTCCAAAAGTCGCGATTACCTGCTTTTTTAATGGCATCATAAACGCGTCCCGGTCCGCCGTTGTAAGCGGCAATCACCAGTAGCCAGTCGTTCAGCTCCTTGTACAAATCTGCCAGAAATTTAGCAGCAGCATGGGTGCTTCTGAAATAATCTGTCCGCTCATCTATCCAGCCGTTCACCTGCAAGCCATATTGTTTGGCGGTGCCGGGCATAAACTGCCATGGTCCTCTTGCACCCACCCAGCTTTCTGCCTGACTGTTCAATCCTGATTCTATTACGGCGAGGTATTTGAGTTCGCGGGGAAGTCCGTATTGCGTGAGTACATTATCAATCAACGTGAAATAGGGCAGTCCCCAGCTTTTCATTTTTTCGAGTGATTTGCCATGCCCGGAAAGATAATCCTGAATAAATCCCCATGCCTGCGGATGAATTTGTCCGTCGTAAGGCAGCGCAGTATTGTAAGATGTTGCAACGAAGAGCGACTGAAAGCCATATTGCTCAAGTGCTTTTGCAGTAGTATCTACGGTAGCTTTTTGTTGCGCAAAACCGCGGAGCAGCACAAAAGAAAATATAAGCGTTATTAGAATGCGGACAAACATAAAAGTGTAAAAGCCAATTCTGCAATAGGCTTTGCGCAAATAAAGTTAACACTTCGGATTGGAATGCGATATCCGTATTTCAATGCATGCAATATGCAAGATGGCATAATGCAATAAATGATAAAGCAGTTAACTAACTGCAGACGTACCGATGTTTACAAAGCACAGCGTGGAGCTGTCATCAGGGATTTTTATTCTCCGGCTCAGATGCACCTTCTTCAATTTCGCGGCGCACGTTGTTTTTTGCATCGTTGAATTCACGGATGCCTTTGCCCAGGCCGCGCATCAGTTCGGGAATTTTACGACCGCCAAAAAGAATAAGTACTACGATAATGATGCCGATGACTTCCTGTGTGCCAATCGCTCCCAGGAATATGTATGGATTATTCATGTGTGGTTTTTAAACTTGTGGTACAAATTTAGCCAAGTTTTTCAAAACACGGCTAAAACTGCGATAAGCAGTATGATTTTCACACAATAAGATGTTTGCTTGCGAATTAATTGGTACTCTCAAACAAAAGGGTAAGCAAAAAAAAGAGCCGGCGTAATTCCGGCTCTGATATAGAAAGCAATTTGCTTTTACATGCGTTTTTCTTTGATACGGGCACTCTTTCCGCTTCGCTCGCGCAGGAAGAAAAGCTTGGCACGACGTACTTTACCTACTTTATTCACCTGTAAAGAATCAATATTGGGCGAATTGAGGGGGAAGGTACGCTCAACGCCGATGCCATCAGAAATTTTTCTAACGGTAAAGCAGGCAGTTGCACCCTGGCCCTGACGCTTGATTACATCGCCACGGAAGCTCTGGATACGTTCTTTGCCGCCTTCAATAATTTTATAGTTCACGGTAATATTGTCACCTGCCTTGAACTTGGGGAATTCTTTCCTTGCGGTCAGTTGCTCGTGTACAAATGCGATGGCTGCGTTCATAACATCATTTTTTGGGAGGGCAAAAGTAGGGAAAAGTTGCCAAGAATTTGCGTTTTACCCTTAAAACTTTGCGCAAGGGACTTACCAAAGCGGCTTGAAAGGGGTTGAACGGGGCAAACTGGCCTTATCTCGCTACGTTAACTGCTCTTTTCTCGCGGATTACGGTTACTTTAATCTGGCCGGGATACACCATTTCGGTTTGTATTTTCTGGGCCATGGCAAAGCTCAGATTATCTGATTCCGAATCGGTTACTTTATCTGCTTCTACAATTACGCGCAATTCACGACCTGCCTGTATCGCATAGGCTTTTTCCACACCGGGATAGCCCAATGCCAGGTTTTCGAGGTCTTTGATACGCTGAATGTATTGCTGCATAATTTCCCTGCGTGCTCCGGGACGTGCTCCGCTGATGGCATCGCAGGCCTGGATGATGGGAGAAATTACATATTGCATCTCCATTTCATCGTGGTGGGCACCGATAGCATTGACAACCGCTGGGTTTTCGCCATATTTTTCAGCCAGTTTGGCTCCCAATAATGCGTGGCTCAGCTCAGTTTCTTCGTCGGGCACTTTGCCAATATCGTGCAATAATCCAGCTCTCTTTGCCAACTTGGGGTTTAGCCCCAGTTCAGTGGCCATGATGGCACAGAGGTTAGCAGTTTCTCTGCTGTGCATAAGCAGGTTTTGACCGTAAGATGAGCGGAATCGCATTTTGCCCACTATTCTGATCAATTCCTTGTGCATGCCATGAATGCCCAGCTCAATCACTGTACGCTCGCCAATTTCCATCACCTGCTCTTCGAGCTGTCGGCGGGTTTTTTCTACTACTTCTTCAATACGGGCGGGGTGAATTCTCCCATCAGAAACCAGTCTTTGCAAGCTGAGTCGTGCAATTTCTCTGCGCAGCGGGTCGAAGGAAGAAAGTACAATGGCTTCCGGCGTGTCATCGACAATCAGATCCACACCCGTCGCGGCTTCAATGGCGCGAATATTTCTACCTTCTCTACCAATGATCTGTCCTTTAATTTCATCCGATTCCAGATTGAAAACCGTCACTGTGTTTTCAATGGTTTGTTCTGCAGCAGTACGCTGAATGGTTTGAATGACGATTTTGCGCGCTTCCTTATTGGCTTTTTGTTTTGCCTCCTCAATAATTTCCTGCTGTACCGATAATGCACGCGTTTGTGCTTCCTGTTTTAGGCTTTCGATCAGCTGAGCTCTGGCATCTTCTGCGCTCAGACTGGCAATTTTTTCAAGACGGCGAATATGTTCTTCCTGATGTTTTTCCAGCTCGGTGCGTTTTTGGTTCACCACTTCAATTTGCCGGTTCAGGTTTTCCTTAATGGCTTCATTTTCCTTGATCTGCTTTTCAAGACCAGCCTCCTTTTGGTTGATGGACTGTTCTTTCTGACGAATCCGGTTTTCTGCCTCGCTGATTTTTTTGTTTTTTTCCAGCAGCTCACGGTCGTGCTGGGCTTTCAGCTGCACAAATTTTTCCTTGGCTTCCAGCTCTTTTTCTTTGCGGAAAGTTTCAGCGCGTATTTCGGCTTCTTTAAGAATGGATTTTGCTTCCTGCTTTGCTTCTTCCGCTTGCTTACGTGTGTTTTTTGCAAAAACAACCTTACCTAGGCCCAACCCGATTGCTAAGGCTGCGACTCCGGTAATTATGGTGATGGTTATGGGGTCCATGTTGATGTTCAGTTTGATGTATGATATTCCTTCTGTACTTTTCCCTCTTATGTTGATAGAATGTCATGCGCAGATGGATAGCAGCGAAATTACAGAAATCGGGCGACATTGCCCGACCTCCCAGGCTCGGCTTTTATTGCCACGAACACCAAAAACCATATAATTGCGGGGCTTTAACAATATATTCAGGCATGATGACTTGTAACGCTTAACAAATGCTGCTATTTTTACGGCCATCACACATTTATAAAATAGAAACCGACACAATGAAAACTTTCATTTTATCGATAACGTTCACGGTTGCTGTAACCTTCTTGCAAGCGCAAGACCTACAACCCTGGAAAATTAATTTACCTGCAGGTGTGCGTTTGCAAGTGCAAACCAAAAGCAATGCTTCTATAACGCAGGAGGCCATGGGCCAAAACATGGAAATGCAAAACCTAACAGAGCTTACTGAAAAAATTCAGCTTAAGGCAAATGTCAATCAAACCGTAGGCCTCGAGAAGCAGATTACTGCCATGCGTATGGAAATGCGCATGATGGGGCAGGAGATGAAATTTGATTCAAACAATCCGGATGATTTCAATTCGCTAATAGGCATGCAAATGAAACCCATGCTGGAGCGAACCGTAACTGCAAGCATCGATGCTGCAGGAAATATCATCGTTAGCAGCTCGCCAATAGATGATGCCAATATCTCAGCAGCTTTAGGCATGTTCGGCAATGGAGTGCCTGATTCGCTTGCGTTGGCCGGACTGTTCATGAAACCCCCTGCACAAACGATTCAACCGGGAGCATCCTGGACTGAAATCTACCATGCAGATGGCATGAAGCAGGAAACAAAGTACACTTATCTCGAAACAAAAGATCAGTTGGCTTCCATTGCATTCGAAATCAACAGCACCATCGAAAAAACGGCTGAAATGCAAGGCACTACGCTCACGACCAATACGAAAACACAAAGCAAGGGTACCTTAAAACTGGAGCTGGGCACAGGAATGGTTGTTAGCCGTATGCTGGAACAAACCGTAGAAGGCACGAACAATGTGATGGGGATGGAAATTCCTTTGAAGGGCGGCGGTAAAACAGAGATAACGGTTAGCCGAATGAATTAAGACGGGTTAAGTAAATTGGAAATCATCTTTTCAATTTCAGCGAAAGCTGCAGTTGAATCTTCGTTCATGTTTGTCGTGTTGGATATTCCCTTTTCAACACTTTGCGTAGCATACCAAACCAGCACCATTGATACATAATCCTGCATGTCTTTTCCAGCAAAATTGGTTTTGAATTCCAAAATTTTATCGTTGATGGTTTTGATGGTACTGCGAAGAGCGCCCTCATCTTCAGGTTTGATTTTAACGCGATAGGTTCTGTCTCCAATAACGATATTAACGGGAATGAGTTCTTGCATACATTAACGGGTAAGTGCTGCGATACATTTATCTATTTCGCGGATAAAAAAACTGAGTTTCTTTTCGAGTGCTTTCTTCTCCGGCTCACTCAGCTGCTGCTGAGCCGATTTAAGCAGTGCGTTTTGCATTTCGGCAACTTCCAGTTGCTGACCTGCATCTCCCAGCTTGGCTTCGGCTGCTGCCAGCTTGATTTTTAGCTGCTCATTTTCCTTGCGCAACGATTCGTGCACCTTAGCCAGCTGCTGCAGTTTCCGACGGATGGATATAAGATCGGGCGTATTGGTTTCCATTTGTACTAGTCGGTACAAGTTAACTATTTACATGCGCAATGCCAAAATCGCTTATTTGCGAATTTCCGCATTCAGATTTTTTTCAAGTGCTTGCATGATCTTCCCCATCATTTTTTCTACTTCTTCGTCGGTCAGGGTTTTTTCTTCATCTGCAAACTTAAAATGCAGGGCAAGTGATTTTTTATCGGCACCCAGTTTTTCACTTTCAAATACATCGAAAAGAGAAACATGTTTGAGCTTTTTCACCTGCGCTGCTGCAACAGCTGCTTCCACCTGCGCATAACTGTGTTGTTTTTGGATGACGATCGACAAATCTCTTTCCACCATCGGGAAGCGTGCAATTTCCTTATAGCGCATGGTTTTGCCAGATGCTGCTTGTAGCAGATGGTTCCAGTGAATATCTATGAAAAAAACATCTTGCTTAATATCAAATTGTTTCAGTGACGCCTTGCTTGTTCTGCCCACCGTAATCAGCTCCCGATTTTCATGGCTAAAAGTTTGCGCTTCTGCCATGCCTTGCGATGAAGCGGTCACCCAGTTGCCTTCTTGTATGCCTGCTTGTTCCAACAGGGCGGTAGCAATTCCTTTCGCATAAAAGAAATCGGTTTTGCGTGCGGGTTGCGACCAGGAAGATTCATGGATATTTCCGGTGATGTAAATACTCAGGTGGTCAACCTCTTGATATTTTCCTGTTCCGCTGCTGCGATAGGTTTTACCAAGCTCAAACAGTTTAAGATCATTGTTTTTACGGTTGAGGTTGAAGGCAACACATTGCAATCCACTTTCCAGCATAGAAGGCCGCATTACGTTCAGCTCGGCGCTAAGGTTGTTGAGCATGCTTACCATGCTGGCACTGGTTGCTTCATCGTACCAGGCGCTATTAGCAATGGAGTTGGTAATGATTTCTCTGAAGCCCATGCCTACTAATACATTGCTCAGCTTTTCACGATACACTGCATCCATGGCAATGGTTTCATGCGCAGGTGCAATGGTGATGTTTTGTGGTATCTCTACCTGATCTAAGCCATCAATACGCATGATTTCCTCAACAATATCGGCCGGCAATGCTACATCGGTTTTGCTGAGCGGCACCGCAACGCGAAACTCATCGATGCTTTCTTTCAGCCAGGTGAAGCCCAACGCTTCTAAAATTTTTCGGATGTTTTCCGGATGATAATTTTTGCCGCTTAATTTTTTTAGGTAATGATATTTTACACTGATCTCTGTTGCTTGTCTGGGCTGGGGATATACGTCTACCACTTCTGAAGCAATGGTTCCGCCTGCCAGCTCTTGTATCAGTAGTGCTGCCCGCTTCAATACCAATACCACATTGCTGATGTCGGTACCTTTTTCAAAGCGCACGGCAGCATCGGTGCGCAGCTGATGTTTCATGGCGCTGCGGCGAATGTATTGCGGATCAAACCAGGCGCTTTCTAAAAAGATATTGCGTGTGCCGACTTTTACACCGCTGTTGATGCCACCCATCACGCCTGCCATGCACAGTGCTCCGTTTGCATCGCATATCATCAGATCGTCGGCTCTTAGCTTACGTTCTTTTTCATCGAGTGCAATAAAGCCGGTGCCTTCGGGTAATGTTTTAACAATGATTTTTTTATTGGCAATCGTATCGGCATCAAATGCATGCAGGGGCTGACCTGTTTCGTGCAATACAAAATTGGTGATGTCAACAATATTGTTGATGGGTCGCAGACCAATGCTTTTTAATTTTTGCTGCAGCCAGGCCGGACTTTCCTTTACTTCCACATTAGCAATGCTTACGCCTGCATAGCGTGCACATGCTGTTTCATTTTCAATTTGAACAGAAAAGCTAAGGTTGTTTTGATCTGCTTTTAACGTTGCTCCCAGCGGACTGCGAACGGGCTGATTGAGTTTTTCGTGATAACTCAAATAAGCACAAACATCCCTTGCCACGCCGAGGTGACTCATGGCATCCATGCGGTTGGGGGTAAGCCCAATTTCATAAATCCAATCGCTCAACGGCTTAAAATAATCTGCAGCCGGTGTTCCCGGAACTGCCGCCGCATCGAGTACCATAATACCTTCATGGCTTTCTCCCAAACCAATTTCATCTTCTGCGCAAATCATTCCCTCGCTTTCTTCCCCGCGAATTTTGGTTTTCTTCAGCGTTAGTGCCTCGCCGTTGGTGGGATAAATGGTTGTTCCGGAAAGGGCCACCACTACTTTTTGTCCGGCAGCCACATTCGCTGCGCCACAAACAATCTGCAGCGGTTGATCTCCGCCCACATTCACCCGGGTAATTTTTAATTTATCGGCATTGGGATGCGGAAGGCATTCAAGCACTTCTCCAATTACCAATCCTTGCAGGCCTCCTTTTACTTCTTCGTACAAGGCAAGACTTTCCACTTCCAGTCCAATAGAAGTGAGGATTTTACTGATATGTTCCGGTTCGGGATTTACCGGCAGGTATTCACAGAGCCATTGATAAGAGATCGTCATCGTTCAAAATTGTGCTTCTTCAGTTCATGTTTCAAGGCGAACAAAGATAAACCTTTGAACGCATGCCCGTTTGGAATGCTTTTGAAAGGATAAACAAGGGTTTTTCTCTAAAAAGCCACTAAATAGACGCTTTTATCTTTTTGCACAGGTATTGGGCAAATACATCCGCTTTTATGGGGAAAAATGCGTTAGCTTGTAGAAAACCGGGCAATTGTAGTGGAAAACCTAGGGCAAGATGGTGGATATCTGCAATAAACCTGTTAAGAAGGGCGGACTAAAATTATAGTGGCTTTGATTTTTTTGGAACTTGAAATGAAGTTACATTCGTTCCCCCTCGCTTGTAAATCAGTTGCTCATTAGACTATTTTACAAGGGGGTGAAAAGAAAACTTCGATCACGGAACCCCAGAGAACTATTCGGAAATGGATTTGACAAATGTGAACAAAGACAGAAAAAGTCGCCGTAAATCCGGCACCCTCGATCTTTCGCCCATGCTGTATGGAAAGCTCCCTCCACAATCAAAGGAGCTGGAAGAAGCGGTATTAGGTGCCATCATGCTCGAAAAAAGTGCTTTTGATACGGCCTCGGAAATATTGAAGCCCGAATGTTTTTATGTAGAGGCGCACCAGCGCATTTTCGGTGCAATGCAGTCGCTTGCGAACAAAAATATTCCCATCGATTTGCTTACGGTAGTAGAAGAGTTGCGCTTACGCGAAGAGCTGGAAATGGTCGGCGGTGCTTATTATGTAACCCGACTAACCAACGCGGTTGTTTCAGCGGCCAATATCGAAGCGCATGCGCGGATTATTCTGCAGAAATTTATTCAGCGCGATCTGATTCGGATTAGCGGTGAAGTAATTGGCGACGCTTATGAGGAAAGCACTGATGTGTTTGATTTGCTCGATAGTGCCGAAACCAAACTGTTTGAAATTACCAATAACTATCTCAGGAAAAATTTTGAATCCTTTGACAACGTGCTGGTGCAAACCATTCAACGCATTGAAGATTTGCGCAAGCAATCTGCCGATATTACTGGTGTGCCTAGTGGTTTTGCCACATTGGATAAGGTAACCAATGGATGGCAGTCAACCGATCTCATCATTCTCGCGGCACGTCCATCAGTAGGTAAAACTGCTTTTGCGCTGAACCTCGCCCGCAATGCAGCACTGCATCCTACCAGTCCGGTTCCTGTAGCGTTCTTTTCACTAGAAATGAGCGCCAGTCAGCTGGTACAGCGTATTCTTTCCGCCGAAAGCGAAATATTGCTCGAGAAAATTGCCCGTGGCAAACTGGAAGAGCATGAGCTGCAGCAGTTGTATAAGAAGGGAATAGAACGCCTTTCCAGTGCGCCGATTTTCATCGACGACAGTGCAGCGCTGAATATTTTTGAATTCAGAGCCAAAGCCCGTCGCTTGGTGGCCAAGCATGGGGTGCAGTTGATCATCATCGACTACTTACAGCTTATGAGCGGAACCGGTGAACGCCAGATGAACCGCGAACAGGAGATCAGCAATATTTCAAGAAGCTTAAAGCAGATGGCGAAAGAATTGAAAGTGCCCATTCTTGCACTTTCTCAGTTGAGCCGTGAAGTAGAGAAGCGTAAGGAAGGAAACAAAATGCCACAGCTGAGCGATCTGCGTGAATCCGGTGCCATTGAACAGGATGCCGATATGGTGATGTTTATTTATCGTCCTGAGTATTACGACATCACTTCCAATGAATACGGAGAAAGCAATCGCGGTGAAACCAATGTGCGCATTGCCAAGCACAGAAACGGTTCGCTTGAAACCATTAAGCTGCGGGCTTTGCTGCATATTCAAAAATTTGTGGAGGATGATTTTGAAGGCGGTAATCACAGTACGGGTCCCATTCCGCCCGGCTTCCGGCCGGTTACAGGTGGCGAAGGTCCTGCTAAACTATACATTGAAAAAAGCAGCCGCATGAATGAAATGAACGATTTGGATGAAGAAACACCCTTCTAATTGCCATCATTGTTCTTAGCCATTTTATCTTTTTTCGAGATCATGTTATGAACCTGCCGTTTTTTTATCATGCATCGCCCATTACGGAGCAGTGTGTTTCACTCGATGAAGCAAGCTCAAAGCATATTGCGCAAGTGCTGCGCATGCAAGCAGGAGAGGCCTTGCATCTTACAGACGGATTAGGGGCTTTGTACACCGCAGTGATTGCACTTGCACACAAACGAAATACTGAAGTGCGTATAACAGAAAAAGTCGTTCATGCCCGAAAAGGAAGATCCGTTTCCATCGCTATTTCACTGTTAAAAAATCGAGCGCGCTTTGAATGGTTTTTAGAGAAAGCCACTGAGCTAGGCGTGCAGCATATTTATGTGATGCGCTGCGAGCGTTCCGAAAAAGAGCAGGTGCGCAGTGAGCGTTTGCAGCAGATATTGATTAGTGCCCTGCTGCAAAGCCGTCAGTGCTGGCTTCCCCTATTGCATGGGCCAGCTTCATTTACAGAAACCATTCAATCTATTACGGCTTCTCAAAAGCTGATTGCGCATTGCGTACCCAAAGCAAATAAAGATGATCTGGGCACAATGGAACTTTCAGATGATATAGCCCTATTAATTGGACCGGAGGGCGATTTTACCAATGAAGAAATTGATCAGTCTTTAAAAGCCGGTTTTAAAGCAGTTGCGTTGGGAGAAAATCGTTTGCGCACTGAAACAGCAGGCGTGGCAGCAGCTACTTTACTTTGTTTACGTTAGTGCAAATTATCAATTCACCATTTTATCCGCGCAGCAGCTGCTGGCAAATGCTTCAGGCTTTGCTTTAAAGGCGAAGCCCATTCCTAGAATATATCCCATGGCTTCGCGCAGTGCCTCATTGCTTTTGAAAAGCGGATTGGTGTTGATGTCGGCATGCACTTCCATATCCACATCATAAGTGGTGAGTAAATCACAGAGTTCGTAAGCAATTTCAATGCTTCTCGAAACTTCTACCAGCATTCTTTCGCGAACGGAAAAAACCTGTTTGGTGCGCTCGTTGTGTATGAGCATAAAGCCACCGTGCCCTTCGCGTAGAAAAACAATTACCGTTGCAAACTCGGTGTCGCTTCCTTTTACCTGCGAGTCGGTGCCGATACAAACTTTGAGGCGAAAACCTTTTTCTGTTTCGCGGAGAATGATGGAATGTACTTCCTCTTTGATGGGTTGGTGAACTTGCTCACCATTAAATTTTCTCCAACGCATTTGCAATTGTTTCTTGAATTTAAACAATTGTTTTCCCAGGTGCTCTACCTGCAATGCGGTTTGTTTTCAACACATGTGGAAAAGCCCCATAAATGATGGGATATTATAAGCCCCGTTGAAGAAGGAGTATCAGTATTGCGCTGCGGCCAGCATTACAAGTGTGCAGGCTTCCAGGCATTCGATGCCTTGGGCTTGGGCAAGTTCCAAGAGTTCAGGGTTTTCGGTACCCGGATTAAAAATGATGCGCTTGGGTTGTAATGCAAATATCTGCGGGTAGTAGGCAGATTGATGTGCCGCTTGCAAATAAAGCGTAATGGTATCAATAGCATCGGACGAAGGCATTTCGGTTTGAATGGGTACATCACCGATGATGCCCGCTTTTTTGCCAACTGCAATCACTTCGTGGCCACGCGCACGCAAACGTTGCACTGCCATATAACTATATCGTTCGGGGTTTTCAGAAGCACCCAGTACCAGTGTTCGTTTGGATGTACTCATCGGATTAGTTTCATAAAAGTTCCGAGAAACCAGTTCTCATCGGCCTTGATGAGCAAGTTAATCATGTCCTCCGCTTCACTTCCAAGTTTGCGAATGCTTGAAACGGTTTCAACAAATCTTTTTACTTCCGGATCATCAGGGTTATCATCTACGCGCGAAATCTGCTCCATTAGCTTCATCATTGGATCCAACTCTCTTTTCTTACGCTCGCGTGCAATGATGGTGGTTACCTTCCAGATGTCTTTTTCTGCTACAAAAAGTTCTTTCCGCGATCCAGGAATGGTAACCCTTTCCACCAGGCCCCAATCGATCAATTCACGAATGTTCATGTTCACATTTCCGCGGCTGATATTGAGTTGCTGCATTACGTCATCCTGAGTGAGTGGTTGCGCACTTACCAACAGCAATGCATGCACCTGTGCCATGGTGCGGTTGATGCCCCAGTGGGTAGCAAAAGCTCCCCATGAGCTGATAAATTGCATTTTCGCTTCTGTTAGTTTCATGCATCAAGCATTGGGTACGGATACGAACAATAAAAGTACGGAAACTGTTACAGTATTTTCAGGAAATATTGAAAATGAAGGCCTGATTTGTAAACCAGGTTTTACAATGTCATTTGAAGACGAAGCAATTTCATGCACCCTACACCAACAGGTGTACAGGATTTTCCATATAGCTTTTGAAAGTTTGCAGGAATGCAGCTCCTACAGCGCCATCCACACTGCGGTGGTCGCAGCTGAGCGTTACTTTCATCACCTGGGTGGTACCGAAACTGCCATCTGATTTTTTAATCACGGTTTCTTTAATGCGGCCCACTGCCATAATACAGCTATCTGGCGGGTTGATGATGGCGGTAAATTCATCGATATCCATCATGCCCAAATTGGAGATGGTAAAAGTATTGCCGCTGAATTCGGAAGGTTGAATTTTTTTGTTTCTTGCTTTTTCATACAACGCTTTTGCATCGATGGCAATTTGTGCCAGCGTTTTTTGATCGGCAAAGCGTATTACGGGAACGATTAATCCCTCAGGCAATGCGATGGCGCTGCCAATATGTATGTGCTGATAAGTGCGGATGAAATCACCCATCCAGCTGCTGTTAACGGAGGGGTGTTGGCGCAGCGACATGGCTGCGGCCTTAATGATCATATCCTGAAAAGAAACTTTTACCTGACCGATGCTGTTGTACTGCGCACGCACCGAAATGGCGTGATCCATGTTGATTTCCATGGTCAGGAAGAAATGCGGCGCCGTATACATGCTTTCGCTGAGTCGGCGTGCAATGGTTTTGCGCATTTGGCTGTTCGGCGTATCCACATAGCCTTCACCACCACCCGGCACGAAAGCCGGTACGGCTGCTGCAGCGCTTTGCTGTGTAATGCCGGCGGCGGGAGCGAAGTTTTCAATATCGTTTTTTACAATTCTGCCACCATCACCACTGCCACGAACGCTGCCCAATGCAATACCTTTTTCCGCAGCTATTTTGCGCGCCAGCGGAGATGCTTTGATGCGACCATCTGTGTTTGAGCTGGCAGCTTGTATTTCGGGTGCAACTGTTTGCGTAACGGCTGGTGCAACAGGAGTTGCTGCGGCTTTCGGCGCTGCAGGTGCAGCTTGTTCATTTTGAAGGGAACTTAGCAATGCCTGTATATCGGTGCCTGCTTTGCCAATAATGGCAATCACATCGTTTACTTTGGCCGCCTTGCCCTCTTCTACGCCAATATATAGCAGTGTGCCCTCAACATAGGGCACTACTTCCATGGTTGCCTTGTCGGTTTCAACATCTGCTAAGTGGTCATCGGATTTCACTGCATCGCCTACCTTCTTATTCCAGGCTACAATTTTTCCTTCCGTCATGGTATCGCTGAGCAAGGGCATGCGAATAACGGTTACACCGAGATCTTCTGCGCTCACAACAGGCGTGGTCGATACTGCTGTTTCAGTTGAAGTATTTGTTGTTTCATTGCTTACAGAGGGTGGTGCGCTCGCGCTTTCTGTTAGGAGCGACTGAAAATCTTCACCTGGCTGTCCAATCACTGCAATCACACCCTCTACCTGAACCATATTGCCTGCAGCTACGCCGATGTGCAATAAGGTGCCTTCCTGGTAGCTTTCCAGCTCCATCGTTGCCTTATCAGTTTCCACCTCGGCCATCAAATCGCCGGGTTTTACCTTATCGCCCACTTGTTTATGCCATGCTACGATCTTTCCTTCCGTCATGGTATCGCTCATCCTTGGCATACGAATCACCTCAGCCATACTCTATTTTTTGGTTGAATGCAATGATTTTGAGGGCGTGAAATTAAGACAAAATGCTGACATGCGGCGGGAGCCGATTTAGGAGGTTTCCCGCTGTTAAAGGTAAATTGCGAAATGCCCGATTTCTTTTGGCTGTACAGAAGGCTAAACGGTTTTTAAGCGCAAACGATTTTTTGTATGATTTTAAATGAGCTTAATACTCAAGATCCAGATGAAGGCGCTCCCTCAGCTCCTTCACCATCGGGTATTTTTCTGCCATGCGGAAGTATTGCTCCCTGCTGCTCAAATGAACTTCCTGTGTAGCGCCATCCGATTCCGTACTATTAAGTTCAACCTGGAAGCTGATGTTTTTATTGAAGAAAAATCGTTGCACATGATCTGTCAGCATGAGTTTCTCCTGTTCTAAAAAGCGCTGCTGCAAGTTGGTTTGCACCGTTACGGTAAACAACTCGTCGTTGGTTTTTTCGCATACCATCATTTCGAAATTCGAAGCAACGGAATGTTTTCCCGCATCGTTGAGTAGTTGAATATATCCTTTCCACGCTGCTTGTAAGCTTTCCGCATCAATAGCTTTGGGTGCCGGAGCGTGCTGCGCCTGCTCTTCTACAACTTTTTGTCTGATTTTATTTAATGCCGTCAGTTTGCTGCCTGTGTTGCTGGAAGGGGGTGCATCATTGCGCTGCACCCCAGCAGTCGGGGGATTGCGTTTGATTTCATTTTCCGGCTCTTCCGCAATTTGCTTTTGCGTTTCTTTTGAAGTCGCTTCTGCAGCGGTGATCTGCTGCGATGTGCCTGCAGATTTTTTGATGCCGATAGGGCTTACTGCCCGGAAGCGGAGTACTCTTGATTCAGTTTTTTTTTTATCGTCGGGCGCTTCCGTGGTTAAATCTAATACTTGTTGCAGGTAACTGAGCTTGATCAATGCCAGCTCGGTGTGCAGTCGTTTGTTGCGTGCCTGTTTGTAAGAGAGTTCTGCTTCATTCAGTAAGTTCAAAGCGCTGATGATGAAAGACGCATCGGTTTTTGCTGCGGTTTGAATATAGCGATCGCGGAAGCCTTCTACTACCTCCAGCAAGGAAGCTGCTTTGGCGTCTTTACATACCAGCAGGTTGCGGAAGAACTCTGCAAATCCGTTGAGTACCATATCGCCTTCAAACCCTTTGCTGTTGATGCTTTCAAAGAGTAGCAGTACTTCTGCGGCATCCTGTGCCTGCATGCTTTCTAGCAACTTGAAGAAATTGTCTGCATCAAGAATGTTCAGGTGTTCAAGCGTATTTTGATAATTGACTTCTCCGTTGGTAAAACTTACAATTTTATCCAGAATGCTGAGGGCATCCCGCATACATCCTTCGCTTTTTTGTGCAATCAGCTGCAGTGCATTTTTTTCTGCACGAATGGATTCTTTTTCTGCAATCTCCTGCAAGTGCTCCATGGTATCGTGCAGTGTGATGCGTTTGAAATCAAAAATCTGACAGCGACTTAAAATCGTTGGTAGTATTTTATGTTTTTCTGTGGTTGCCAGAATAAAAACTGCATAGGAGGGTGGTTCTTCCAGGGTCTTCAGGAAAGCATTGAAGGCGCTGGAGCTTAGCATGTGCACCTCGTCGATGATATACACTT
The DNA here is from genome assembly GCA_964505195.1 of uncultured Chitinophagaceae bacterium. Lineage (GTDB taxonomy): Bacteria > Bacteroidota > Bacteroidia > Chitinophagales > Chitinophagaceae > CAZDGV01. The sequence continues at coordinate 45,539 of CAZDGV010000001.1, read as the reverse complement.
TGTATCGCCCCATCTGCGGTGCAAAGCGCACCTGTTCGGTAAGACTTCTGATATCATCCACCGAATTGTTGCTGGCAGCGTCTAATTCATGAATATTCAAACTGGCACCTTCATTGAAACTTTTACAGCAGGTGCATTTGTCGCATGCTTCGCCGTTCGGTTGCAGATTTTCGCAGTTAATGGTTTTTGCCAAAATGCGTGCACAGGTAGTTTTACCCACGCCGCGCGGACCGCAAAAAAGAAAAGCATGTGCCAGCTGATTATGCAGAATCGCATTTTTCAGTGTGGTGGTAATATGCTTCTGTCCAACAACGGTATCAAAAGTCTGCGGTCGGTATTTCCTGGCCGATACGATGAATTTGTCCATGACTGCCTGCAATTTAGCAAAAGAATTGGTTGCGCATCCTTCATTTGATGCCATGCTTTCTACTTCCCCAATTAGCCGCGAAAATGCGCCTTAGTTAAAGGATGGGATGCCTTTTGAAGGGTCTGCTTCGGTCGAACTGATAGCGTAGCGTTGCCAGTCGCCGACTTTGTCTGGCACCCAGGTTTTTTGATATATTCAGAATTTTTGGGTTGAAGTCGCCCTGCCAGAGCAATTCAATTTCATTGTATCTGTTCAGCGGCTTGATGGTCTTTTCTGCCTCAACAATCATATAGTAATCCACTCCCGTGCCCTGAAATTTGGGAATGATGCCATATATAATACCCACCATGCGGTTGCAGGCTCCCGTACTTTTATAATAAAGGAATTTCAGTTTTGCCCACCAGTTAAACTGTCCGTTGAGGTGTTTGAAAATTTGGTTGAGATCGGGAATGTTCATCCACATGGCAATGGGCTCGTCGTTATAGTAGGTAAACCATCCCAATTTTTCATCCATCACCGGCTTCATGCTTCTAAAAAGTTTGATGGCAGCCGCTTCACTCATTTCTTTGTTGCCCTCATGTCCCGCCCATGCTTTGTTGTAGATGGTGCAGAAATCGCGCGCAAACTGATCGAGATTTTTCTTGTTTACATGAATGGCTTTGTATCCTTTCTTACCGGCAAATCTTTTATGTGCTTCGTAAAATTTAGGTTGTAGCTGACCTCCGGAATTCATCACTTCCAAAATCCAGCAGATCTGATTGTAAAAAACTTCAAAGCCATAGTTTTCAAAAAGTTCCTGGTAGTAAGGCGGGTTGTAGTTCATGCCATAGAGCGGTTCGTAGAAACCTTCCAGCATCAATCCCCAAAATTTATCTCTTTCTCCAAAATTGATCGGTCCATCCATCGCTTCCACGCCTTTCTCCTGCAACCAGTTTTTGGCCGTGTCAAAAAGCAGATTGGCAGCTTGCTGATCGTGAATGCATTCGAAAAAGCCGATGCACCCCACCGGGAATTCGTCGCCTTTGTTTTTGTATTTAGCTTGTAGAAAAGCGGCAATCCTGCCAATAGATTTTCCATTGCCGTCTTTCAAAATCCATCTAACGGCTTCGCCTTGCTGAAATGCTTTGTTTTTACTGGGGTCAAACACTTCATTGATGTCTTTATCTAGCGGTCTGATCCAATGGGGGTCGTTCCGATAAATTTCTGTTGCCACCGCGATGAACTCCCGCGCCAGCGCAGGACCTTCAACCAAAACCAATTGCATGTTGCCATTCATGGAAATCGCCAATGTTAATATTAAATGAATCCTTGCGTTCATGGCAAATGTAAGGAATGCCTTTGCATTTGTTTTTGTGCTAATTTGATGCCCAAACCTGCCGGTATGCAGCAATATATTTTAGCCCTCGATCAGGGTACTACCAGTTCCAGAGCCATTGTGTTTGACCGCGCGGGACATATTGTATCCATTGCACAGAAAGAGTTTTCCCAGTTTTTCCCAGAACCCGGATGGGTGGAGCATGATGCCGAGGAAATTTGGAGTACGCAGCTGGGAACTGCCGCCGAGGCCGTAACGCGTGCCGGACTCACCGCTGCGGATATTGCCGCCATCGGTATTACCAATCAGCGGGAAACTACCGTGTTATGGAATCGTCATACCGGCAAGCCGGTGTATCGTGCCATCGTGTGGCAAGACAGGCGCACGGCGGCTTTCTGCGATGATCTGCGTGAAACGCATCGTTCGCTCATTGCAGAAAAAACCGGTTTGGTGCCCGATGCATATTTCAGTGCATCCAAATTGAAGTGGCTGCTTGATCATGTGGAGGGTGCGAGAAAAATGGCAGCAGACGGCGATCTGCTTTTTGGCACCATTGACACATGGCTTTTATGGAAACTAACTGCAGGCAAAGTGCATGCTACCGATGTAAGTAATGCATCTCGCACGATGCTGATGAATATTGCAACCCTTGCTTGGGATGAAACATTGCTAGCCCTTTTTGATATTCCCCGATCGGTATTGCCAGAAATTAGAAGTAGCAGCGAAGTATATGGAACTACCGAACATATTCTAACCGCGCGGGCCATTCCCGTGGCAGGTATTTTGGGCGACCAGCAGTCGGCACTGTTCGGGCAGATGTGTACCGAGCCGGGTATGGTTAAAAATACATACGGTACGGGTTGCTTCATGCTCATGCAAACCGGTGAACGGATGGTGCATTCGAAAAATAATCTTTTAACCACTGTTGCTTGGCAGTTAAATGGCATCACCCAATATGCACTGGAAGGAAGTGTGTTTGTTGCTGGCGCAGTGGTGCAATGGCTGCGGGATCGTTTAGGCATCATCAAGTCCTCATCTGAAATTGAGCAGCTGGCTGCTTCGGTGCAAAACACAGCAGGCGTTTGCTTTGTGCCTGCTTTTACAGGTTTGGGTGCACCCTACTGGAACCAGCATGCACGCGGCCTCATCACCGGACTTACTCGTGGAACCAGCGATGCACATATTGCACGCGCTGCACTCGAAAGTATTGCTTATCAGTCGGCAGATCTTTTGCATGCCATGGAAGCCGATGCCGGCATTCCCATTAGGGAGTTACGGGTTGATGGTGGTGCTACTGCCAATAATTTGCTGATGCAGTTTCAAAGCGATTTGCTGCAAACAACCGTTGTGCGGCCATCCATCACTGAAACCACCGCATTGGGTGCGGCATATATGGCTGGTTTGGCGGTTGGCTATTGGTCGGATGTTGCAGCCTTGCGACAACAATGGCAGGAGGAGCGAAGATTTGATGCCAATTTGGATCCCGAAAAAGCTGCAATTTTATACCGCGAATGGCAAAGAGCTGTTCAAACTGCAATCTACTGGAGTAAGTATAGCGCATGAAAAGAGAAACGATGATCGCACAGCTGGAAGCTACCCCCTCATGGGATATCATCATTATTGGGGGAGGAGCCACCGGCGTGGGCGCTGCAGTAGATGCGGCAGCAAGAGGATACAAAACACTGTTGTTGGAGCAGTACGATTTTGGAAAAGGCACCAGCAGTAAATCCACCAAGCTCATTCATGGCGGAGTGCGTTATCTGCAACAGGGCAATATTCGTTTGGTGCGCGATGCACTGCGTGAGCGCGGTTTGCTCCTCAAAAATGCACCGCATGTTTGTGGTGCGCTCTCACTTGTAACACCTGCATATCGCTGGTGGGAAAAAGCATACTATGGAATAGGCTTAAAGCTCTATAATTTTTTGAGTGGACCGCTCAGTTTGGGCGAAACAGCCATTTTGGATAAAGCAGAAACGCTTGATTATATCAAAGGACTTAATCCGCAAGGGCTCGGTGGGAGTGTGGTGTACACCGACGGGCAGTTTGATGATACACGCTTATGCATCAATCTTGTACAAACTGCTGCGAGTAGGGGCGCATGCATGCTGAACTATGCAAAAGTGATTTCATTGGTGAAGGAGAACGGGATTGTTTCAGGAGTGTGTTTTGAAGATGTAGAAAATCAAAAGACTTATACCTGCAAGGGTACGGTAGTGATCAATGCAACAGGTGCATTTGTTGATGATATTATTCGCATGGACGATCCGGATGCTCCCCAAATTGTTTCGCCCTCACAGGGCATTCATATTGTGATAGATGCAACATTTTTTCCAGGCAATCATGCGTTGTTGATTCCCCGCACCGATGATGGTCGGGTGTTGTTCGCCATACCCTGGCACGGAAAAGTGGTAGTAGGCACCACCGATCACCCCATTGCTGCGCCGGTAATTGAGCCGCGTGCGCTCAACGAAGAAATTGATTTTATCATCGCACATTTTAATCGCTATGTGCAAACTAGTTTACAACGCAGCGATGTGAAAAGTGTGTTTGCAGGATTGCGTCCGTTGGTGAAAGTGCCCGGACTTAAAAAAACAGCCGTTCTCCCCCGCGATCATACCATTTGGGTAAGCAAGAGTAAGATGGTAAGCATCAGCGGAGGCAAGTGGACGACCTACCGGAAAATGGCACAGGAAACGGTGCTTAAAGCCCACTACGTTGGTAAACTTCCCTATACGCCTTGTCAAACAGAAAACTTACGCATTCATGGTGCGATGGAGCCAGGTGCCGTGCGTGATCGTTTGGATGTTTACGGATCAGATGCTTCAGGCATACGTGCCCTTCAGCAGGAAGGGTATCATGCACAAATTCATGCCGCGCTGCCCTATACCAAAGCAGAAGTATTGTGGATGACAAGAAACGAAATGGCCATTACGGTAGAAGATATTTTATCGCGCAGAACGCGTAGTCTTTTTTTAGATGCAAAAGCAGCCGTTGAAGCAGCACCGCTGGTAGCATCGCTCATGGCCAAAGAACTGGGAAAAAGTACAGAATGGGAAAAGCAGCAGGTAGAAGATTTTAATCAAACCGCAGCGCATTACATCATTTCAAATAATTAATTATGCATTATTTTCTTGCTGAATTCCTTGGCACCATGCTGCTGATATTATTGGGCAACGGTGTAGTTGCCAATGTATCACTGAAACATGCAAAAGGAAATGGTGGAGGTTTTCTTTTGGTAGCCGTGGGTTGGGCTATTGCTGTTTTTGTGGGTGTTTTTATTGCAGCCCCCTACAGCGGGGCGCATTTAAATCCGGCCATCACACTGGCTATGACCATTTTAGGCAAGCTGGAAATGGATTTGCTTCCTTTTTACATGATTGCGCAACTGCTGGGTGCTTCAGCGGGAGCCCTGTTAAATTGGGTTTTATATCAGGATCATTTCAATGCCACCGACGATCCGAATGCGCAGTTAGGGGCATTTGCTACCATCCCCGCTATTCATTCGCCATTCAGTAACCTCATAAGCGAATTGATTGGCAGTTTTGTTTTGGTGATCGCCGTTCTTTTTATAGTAGCACCCAGTTCCAGTCTTGGAGCGCTGGATGCCTTACCTGTAGCTTTGCTGGTGTTGGGTATTGGGGTAAGTTTGGGCGGTCCAACAGGTTATGCCATCAATCCGGCCCGTGATCTAGGTCCTCGCATCATGCACCAGTTATTGCCCATCAAGGGAAAGGGCAACAGCGGCTGGCATTACGCTTGGATCCCTGTAGTGGGGCCCTTTTTAGGCGCTATGTTGGCAGTTTTTGTTTTTCGCTTGATTGCATAGTCCACCCAAAGCACTTTTTAAAAAAGGGGGCGGGATAGATGTTCAGCTGTTTCTCCTTTGAGGATTATATTTTTCGGCCGGGTAAATTGGTCAATTACACGGGCTCCCTTACCTTTGCGCCCAATTAAAATCCCCTTTTAAAATTCATTTTATATGGCCAACATTGGTAAGGTTAAACAGGTGATTGGAGCGGTGGTTGACGTGCAGTTTGAAGGTGTACTCCCTGATATTTATAATGCCCTTGAATTAAAACGCCCAAATGGTGATGTGCTGGTGCTTGAGGTGCAGCAACACCTGGGTGAAGATAGTGTGCGGACCATTGCCATGGATGGTACAGAAGGTTTGGTGCGCGGCATGGAAGTGAGCGATACCGGAAAAAACATTCTGATGCCCACCGGCGAATTGATCAATGGTCGTCTTTTTAATGTAACAGGAGATCCGATCGATGGACTACCTGCAGTTAGCAAGGCGAATGGTCGTGCTATCCACGCCAAGCCGCCTGCATTCGAAAATCTTTCAACTGCATCAGAAGTTTTGTTTACAGGTATCAAAGTAATTGACCTGATTGAACCTTATGCAAAAGGAGGAAAAATTGGTTTGTTCGGTGGTGCGGGTGTTGGGAAAACCGTATTGATTCAGGAATTGATCAACAATATTGCAAAAGGATATGGTGGTCTTTCAGTGTTTGCAGGTGTGGGCGAGCGTACCCGTGAAGGGAACGATTTGCTGCGCGAAATGATTGAAGCAGGCATCATGAAATACGGCGATGATTTCAAACATAGCATGGAAGAAGGCGGTTGGGATCTGAGCAAAGTGGATATGGAAGGATTGAAAGATTCTAAGGCGACTTTTGTATTCGGACAGATGAACGAACCTCCTGGTGCACGTGCACGCGTGGCGCTGAGCGGACTTACCATTGCAGAATATTTCCGCGATGGTGACGGTCAGGGTAAAGGAAAAGACATTCTGTTCTTCGTGGACAATATCTTTCGTTTCACACAGGCAGGTTCTGAAGTATCTGCCCTGTTAGGTCGTATGCCTTCTGCGGTAGGATACCAGCCGACGTTGGCAACGGAGATGGGATTGATGCAGGAGCGTATTACCTCTACCAAAAACGGATCTATCACTTCAGTACAGGCGGTATATGTACCTGCGGATGACTTAACCGATCCGGCTCCGGCTACCACCTTTGCGCACCTTGATGCGACTACGGTACTTGATCGTAAGATTGCCGATCTTGGTATTTATCCTGCGGTAAACCCGCTCGATTCTACTTCAAGAATCTTGACACCTGCCATTGTAGGTGAAGCACATTATAATTGCGCCCAGCGTGTGAAAATGATTCTCCAGCGTTATAAGGAACTGCAGGACATCATTGCCATCCTAGGTATGGATGAGCTGAGTGAAGAAGATAAGCTTACCGTTTCTCGCGCTCGTAGGGTACAGCGTTTCCTTTCTCAGCCCTTCCATGTGGCAGAGGCCTTCACCGGTTTGAAAGGAGTATTCGTGAGCATTGAAGATACCATTCGTGGTTTCAATATGATTATGGATGGTGAAGTAGATGAGTATCCGGAAGCAGCTTTCAACCTGGTTGGTACCATTGAAGATGCCATTGAAAAAGGTAAGAAGATGATGGAAGCGGCAAAAGGGTGATGAGTACTGAGTACTAAGTACGTAGTATATAGTACTGAGTAGTTAGAAGTTAGAAAGGGTTTTGTTATGCATAAGTTTAAGGACTTGCTCGTATGGCAGAAATCTCTGGATCTTGCGGAAGCGGTTTATCAATTTTGCAAGGCATTTCCAACGGATGAAAAGTTTAATCTCGAAGCCCAAATCAAACGATCAGTTGTTTCTATTAGCTCAAATATTGCTGAAGGTGCGGGAAGGGGTTCGAATAATGAGTTTAAGCATTTTATAATGGTTGCACTCGGTTCATCCTTCGAATTAGAAACGCAGTTGTTGTTGGCAGGGCGTTTAAAATATGGTCAGCAATCTGTTTTAGATCATTTGATGATTCAGGTAGAAGAAGTTCAAAAAATGTTATCTGGTTTGCACAAAAGCATAAATTAAATTTATCTCGTAGTACTAACTACTCAATTCTAACTACTAAATACTAATTCATGAACTTAGAGATTTTAACGCCTGAAGGAAAAGCATACAGCGGAGAAGTTTCCGGTGTGCAGCTTCCCGGTGTTACCGGAAGTTTTGAAGTGCTGGACAATCACGCGCCTATGGTGAGTGCCTTAAAAGCAGGACAAGTGAAAGTGTTAGTAGAAAAGAACAACGAAACCTTTTTTGAAATACAGGGCGGTTTTGTAGAAGTGCTCAACAATCGCGTTACCGTGATGGTGGAAGGAAGTAAACCGGTGGAGTAAAAACGTATTCAACTAAAGCAAATCCCGTTCATAAAAGAGCGGGATTTTTTTATTTACTTAAGTAAGGGTTGATTAATTCAACTGCGGATCAATGGGGTAGTTAACCATTTGCGCATATTTGCCGCCCATATGTTTGAGGGCTTCTTTCCAAACATCATTCGATGGTGTATTAAACAGCAAATTTTTATTTGCCTTTACATTCAGCCAGGTTTGCTCCTCCATTTCAGATGCTAATTGTCCGGCCGACCAGCCACTGTAGCCCACAAAAAACTTGATTTGTTCAGGCTGTATTTGATGCTTCAATACTGACGTAATTACATCTTGAAAATCACCACCCCAGAATATGCCGGGAAGTATTTCAAGGCCATCGCCAATCCATTCGGGAACAGTATGAATAAAATGGATGCTGTCTTTCTGTACCGGTCCGCCAGTGAAAACATCCCAATCGATGTCTTCCATTTGTTCAAGCAGTTCATTCAGTCGGAAAGTATAAGGCTTATTCAGTATCAGTCCGAAGCTTCCTTCTTCATTATGCTCACAAAGCAAAATCACCGCGCGTGAAAAATGCGGGTCTTTTAAAAATGGATCAGATATGAGCAAATCGCCTGCCTGAATTCGTTTCATGGCATTAAAGTACGATCCTTTTTTAAAGTTTTTTATACTGTTAGCATAAAGCTGGATTTAAAACCGCGTTAAAATGAGGGGCAGTTTCAAACAAGGGGTTTGTACAACGCTTATCTCAGGTACATTTGTAATGTTTTTGGCGATGCGGCGGGCATGAAATATTATTGCATGCAGCCCTGTTTTGCACCAACAGCTAAATCAGATTCATGAAGCGGGTTTTTCCGGTAATTATCATTCTCATTAGTTTGTCCTTACTGGGCATCATTTTTATTCAGGTTTCCTGGATACGAACGCTTGCATTGTTTCGCGAGGAGCAGCTCAAGGAAAAACTCTCACTGATTGTGGATGAAGTGGGACAAGAGTTGGAAGAACAGCGTAGCGCGCCTTTCAGAAATCCCAACCAAATGCCCGGCATGCGCTGGCCTTCGGATGGGTTCGATATTTATCGTCAGTTTTCTATCGCCAGTCGTTTTACTTTATTTGAAGTGCAGGAAAAACTCCGTAAAGCATTTGAAAGAAAGGGGCTCAAACAATCCAGCTTTGAATTCGCCATCGCCTCAAGTAATGTATTTGAACATTATGAGTTAAAGTCTAGTCATTTCATGGATATGGCAGCAGACACCGTACATAATCTCAGGGTTTTGTATCCCCTCATACCCGCAGGAGGTAGTTTGCTGGAAAGTCTGGCACCCGAAGAAGTACTCATTGTAGTAGTGCACGATGTGAAAAGTTATGTGTTTCAGTCGATCGGCTGGATGATTGCCGGCGCCATTTTGTTTACGTTGATTATTATCACTGCCTTTTATCTTACAGTGAGCACTTTGTTGCGACAGAAAAAGATGAGCGAAATTAAGAGCGACTTCATCAACAATATGACGCATGAATTTAAAACGCCGCTTGCAACCATTTCGCTGGCAGTAGATGCGTTGAAGAACGAAAAGTTGAAGGAAGATCATGAAAAGCGTGCTTATTTTACCAATATCATCAAGGATGAAAATAAGCGCATGAATAAGCAAGTGGAAACCATCCTGCAGGCAGCACAGATGGATCGACAGGAAGTGCAGCTGAATACAAAAGCGCTGCATGTTCATGGCGTTATTCAAAAGGCATTGGACAACCTATCACTTCAAATACAGGAGAAAAACGGAACCGTATCACTGCAGCTAAGTGCCGGCAATGATTTGATGGAGGCAGATGAGATGCATCTTACCAACTTGGTGAGTAATCTGCTCGATAATGCAGTGAAATATGCCGGTAATGAACTCTTTATTCGCATATCCACGCGTAACCCTTCACGCCATTCCATCCGCATTGCGGTGGAAGACAAAGGCATTGGCATGACCAAAGAAACCGTAGGCAGAATTTTTGAAAAATTCTATCGCGCCCATACAGGAAATCTGCACAACGTAAAAGGTTTTGGTTTGGGGCTGAGTTATGTAAAAACCATGGTGGAAGCGCATCGTGGTAAAATAAAGGTTGAAAGTGTGCCAGGAAAAGGCAGCACTTTTACCATCGATTTTCCGCTCACAAAGGCATCCTAACAGCATCCCTCTGCGTCCTATTTTTTCAGTCCACAAGTCCGCCACAAGGTTTTTCCACAGAAACCAATTCTGTATCCACAGGTAATTCACATTAAAACTGCATTATTCACACTGCAGTGCGTTGAAATGGGCATTTATGCTCTTCTAATGCAATAGGGGAAAGGGTTTCCCATTTGTGGAAAAATTAAAGCCTCACAATCATGTAGTGAAAGTGGGAAATTATGTTAATTTGTGTCGAAATATGGCAAAAAAATCCATATTCCTCACAAATGATTGGTTTTCTAGGAGAATACGCGGTTACCATGGATGCAAAAGGGCGCTTTTTGCTTCCGGCCGGCTTTAAAAAGCAGGTACCGGAAGATTGGGGCAGCTTATTTGTCATCAGCAGAGGCATTGAAAAATGCCTAACGCTTTATCCTTTGAAAGCCTGGGAGCCAATTTACGCTGAGATCGCCCAGCTAAATGACTTCGACCCTAAAGTTCGTGAATTCCAGCGCCTTTTTTTAAATGGTGCCACCCATGTTGAGCTTGATACCGCAGGGCGACTCCTTATTCCGCAGAGTTTGAAAGAATATGCCGGACTGACCAAGGATGCAGTGTTGATGGGAAGGGGTAAGAAAATTGAAATCTGGGATCAGACTAAATACCAACAGCTCTTTGAAAGTTTTTCACCTGAAGACTTCAGCAATTTGGCGAAGGAGGTGATGACAAAAAAAGAATCTTGACGCTTTAAGCATTATGGCAAGCAGCAGGAATATTAACCGCGCCGACGATGCATCCTTGCATGGCTCGCCTGATTATCATGTTCCCGTATTGCTTCATGAAGCGGTAGATGCATTGAATATACAATCCGACGGGGTATATGTCGATTGTACATTCGGTGGCGGCGGCCATAGCAAAGCAATCCTGAAACACCTGGGTAAAAAAGGCAAGCTGATTGCTTTTGATCAGGATCCCGATGCGGGAAAGCAGCTGCCTGCTGATGAGCGTTTGATTTTTGTCCCTCACAATTTTCGTCATCTTTCACGCTTTCTCCGTTTACACGGTATTGAGCAAATTGATGGTTTGCTGGCTGATTTGGGCGTTTCGAGTCACCAGTTCGACGAAGGCACACGCGGATTTTCCACGCGCTTTGAAGGGCCGCTCGATATGCGAATGAGTCCGGCTCAGTCGCGCACCGCAGCTACCATACTGCAAACCTACACGCGTGAACAGCTGCATAAATTGTTTGAGCAGTACGGCGAAGTAACCAACGCCAAAACGCTTGCCGCAACCATCGTAACTGCACGCAAAACCAATGCTTTTGAAACCATCGCCGATTTAAAGCATGCCATTGGAAGTATTGTAAAAGGGAATCCGCATAAGTATTACGCACAGGTTTTTCAAGCCTTACGCATTGAAGTAAATGAGGAGCTGGTTGTACTGGAAGAAATGCTTGCGCAGCTTCCAGCATTATTGCGTAAAGGCGCACGCGTTGCGATCATATCCTTTCATTCGCTTGAAGACAGAATGGTGAAAAATTTTTTCCGGAAGGGAAGCTTCGAACCGGAAGATTCCAATCCCTTCGCAACCGGAAAACCGACTTCTCCTTTCCTGGTAGTCACCAAAAAGCCCGTAACGGCAGGAGCGGAGGAGCTGAAAAAAAATCCCAGATCTCGCAGTGCCAAACTGCGGGTTGCTGAAAAAATATAAATGTGCATGGCTGTGTATAAAGCAAACACGGCAGCAAAACATGTACAAGTAAAGTGATTAAAAAAGAACCAAGCCGCTCAGTCATGGCATTGAAAGATCAAAAAATCGATTTTAAAAAGTGGTTCAACTATCGCTGGATCGTGCGAAACGTTCCATTCTTTCTTTTCCTCGCCTTACTGGCAGTATTGTACATCGCTAACGGTCATTATGCCGACAATACCATCCGCAAAATCAACACCACCACCCGGCAAATCAAAGAACAGGAGTATGAATACAAGACCCTGAATGGGCAGCTCATGTTTCAGGGTCGGCAGAGTGAGGTTTCAAAAGTGGTGGAAGCACTGGGCTTAAAAGAAACGATTCAGCAGCCGGTAAAAATTATGGACACCCTAAAAGCAGCGCAGTAATGGAAGTGAAAAAAGACATATTGTGGAGGGTGTATCTGACCTTACTGGGACTCATCGTTTTTGGCATATTCATTCTTGCTAAAGCCTTTTATATTCAGCGCTTTCAAGGATCGTACTGGAAAAGTTTGGGCGACAGTCTACATACCAAAATCATCGATTTGGATGCAGAGCGCGGTACCATTTACAGCGAAGACGGCAGCATGCTGAGCACATCCATTCCGCAGTTTGATATCTATATCGACTTTGGTGCGGAAGGGTTGCGTGAAAAAAATGGCAAACGATTTTATGAAAACATCGACTCCCTGAGTCTTTCTCTTTCCAACCTGTTTAAAGACAAGCTCCCTCTGGCATATAAGCAAGAGTTTCAGCTGGCATACCAAAATAAGGCGCGCTATTACCTCCTGCGTAAAAAAGTTTCATTTGATGAATACAAGCAGCTCCGCAATTTCCCTCTCGTGCGCATGGGAAAAAACAAAAGTGGATTCATAGCAGAAGTAAAGACAAAAAGACTCAATCCCTTCGGTGAACTGGGTTTTCGCACCATCGGTTTGTTCAGAGAAAATGCAAAATTGGTTGGACTTGAGCGTTCCATGGATACCGTGTTGAGAGGTACATCAGGAAAAAGGCTGGTGCGTTATGTTGCAGGTGGTGTAATGATGCCGGTGGAGGGTTTTGAAGTGGAACCGGAAAACGGACATGATGTAGTAACCACGCTGGATGTAAATATTCAGGATATCACCGAGCGCGCACTCATGCGCAAGATGCAGGAAAACCAAGCACTGGAAGGCACCTGTATAGTAATGGAAGTTGCTACCGGAAAAATCAAAGGCATTGCCAACCTGGGCCGTACGCCCGAAGGTGATTATTTTGAAATTGATAACTACGCACTGCGCACTTCCGAACCGGGTTCAACCATTAAGCTGATCACACTTATGGCAGCTTTGGAAGATAAGCATGTAACCATCCGCGATAATATAGATATCAACGGTGGGCGGTGGACCATTGGCGGAAGAACCATTGCAGATGATCATGGTGGTCCGCAGACGGTATCCATTAAAGATGCCTTTAAAAACAGTTCTAACGTGGCCATGAGCAAATTGGCCTATCAGTATTATACCAAGGATCCTGCGGCATATTATCGTCATTTTGAAAACCTACATCTCACCAAAAAAACAGGTATTGAGTTAAAAGAAGAGTTTTCGCCACTGGTAAAAAATCCCAAAAAACTCTCCTACTGGCATCCTCAAACCCTTGCCTCCATGGGTTTTGGTTATGAAGTAATGCTGTCGCCCTTACAAATGTTGATGGTATATAATGCTGTTGCCAATAACGGAAAACTCATGAAACCTTATTTGGTGAATGAGATTCGTCATTATGGTGTTATGGTTCGTAAGCAACAGCCACAGGTACTTAATGCAGCTGTTTGTAATGCATCTACGGTGGCACAGTTGCAGGAATGTTTGAAAGCTGTATGTAGCGAAGGAACCGGTCGTGCTGCATTTGCAGGTGCACCTTATACCGTTGCCGGAAAAACGGGCACAGCCAAAGTCAACGATGGCCGTTTTCGCTACAGCGATCGGGTATATCAGTCTTCCTTTGCCGGCTATTTCCCCGCTGATGCTCCGCGCTATTCCATCATTGTTGTGATAAAAAACAAGCCAGGTAGCGGAAATTATTATGGTGGAACTGTTGCGGCCCCCGTGTTTCGTGAAATCGCTGATCACTTGTACAAATATGGTATTGACCGCCAGCAGCCCTATCAGCTGCCTGCCCAGCCCGACTCCATGATGTACACATTTACAGGTACAAAAGAAGAGGTGGAAGCGTTAAGCAAAACCTTTCAGTTTGGTTATCAGGATGGCGCACAGGCAGGAATTTGGAGAACCGTAGGTCTGCGTAATCTGAAAACAAGCGTGCAGGCTATACCGTTGTCGGGAAAAACTGTGCCCGATGTGCGTGGTATGGGGTTGAAAGATGCGCTTTTTGTACTGGAGCAGAGTGGATTGGCGGTAAGAATTAGCGGAAAGGGGAAAGTGAGTCAGCAATCATTGGCAGCGGGAACGACTGTCAGCGGAAAACAAACCATTTTATTATATCTCAACTGATGCCACTGCTGAAAGACATATTATACAAAGTACAGCTTCGCTCCGTTGCGGGGAATACCGATATGCAGATTACTGATGTGCAGATCGACTCCCGACTTGTAGCAGCAGGTACTTGCTTTGTGGCAATCAAAGGTGTTAGCTCCGACGGACATGTATTTATTGCAGCAGCAATTAATGCGGGAGCAAAGGCAATTGTTTGTGAAGTCTTGCCCTCCGAGCTGCAGCACGATATTACCTATGTGGAAGTAGCCAATGCAGCAGAAGCAGCCGGGCTGATGGCACATGCACTGCATGGAGAAGTGACCAGGAAAATGAAAGTAGTAGGTGTTACAGGCACCAACGGAAAAACGACCATCGCTACGTTACTTTATCAATTGTTTACGGCAATGGGTTATAAGGTAGGACTGATTTCTACTGTTGCTAATCGCGTTGCAGATCTTGTTTTGCCATCTACGCATACCACTCCGGATGCCATATCGCTGCATAAACTTTTGAAAAAGATGTATGATGCAGGCTGTGCCTATGTTTTTATGGAGTGTAGCAGTCATGCCATTCATCAGCACCGCATTGCCGGTATTCATTTTACAGGCGCGGTTTTCAGCAATATTACCCATGATCACCTCGATTATCACGGAACCTTTGATGCGTATATCCGTGCTAAAAAAATGTATTTCGATCAGCTCACTGCTGATGCGTTCGCTATTTCAAATAAAGATGATAAGCGTGGCGAAGTGATGCTGCAGAATACCAAAGCGCAAAAGCTGTTTTACAGTTTGCGTTCCCTTGCCAACTTCAAGGGTAAAGTGCTTGAAAATACCATGATGGGTTTGCATATGGACATCAATGGACAGGATGTTCATTTTCGGCTCATCGGCGAATTCAATGCACTCAATCTGCTCGCCGTTTATGGAACAGCAATAAGCTTAGGTATGGCTGAAGCCGATGTATTACAGCACTTGAGTGGACTAACAGGCGCAGAGGGAAGATTCGACTATATAGTTTCAGAAAACGATCGCATTGTCGGCATCGTGGATTATGCACATACGCCCGATGCTTTGCTGAATGTGCTGAATACACTTCAAAGACTTAAGCAAGGAAATGAACATCTAATTACCGTGGTAGGATGCGGCGGCGATCGTGATGCAGCGAAGCGTCCGGTGATGGGGCAAATTGCCTGCGCACACAGCGATAAAGTGATTTTCACTTCAGACAATCCGCGCAGTGAAGATCCATTGCAAATCATTCATGCGATGGAGTCTGAATTAAATGCAGCCGCAAAGCGGAAATATATTTCAATTGCCGACAGAAGGGAAGCCATTAAAACCGCTGTGAATCTAGCGTCAACATCAGACATCATTTTGGTGGCAGGTAAGGGGCATGAAAAATATCAGGAAATCAAAGGAGTGAAACACGATTTTGATGATAAGCAAGTATTAATGGAAATGTTTGTTTTAAACGGAAAATAAAAGTACAGCAACTGCCATGTTGAAATTATTATTTGATTGGTTGAACAGTATTGGAATCGGATTTCCGGGCGACAATCTCTTTCAATTTATCACTTCGCGTGTAGCGCTGGCCGTACTTTTTTCTCTGATCATTTCCACCCTTATCGGTAAAAAAGTAATTCGTCTGCTGCAAAACAAGCAAGTGGGTGAGTCGGTACGCGATTTAGGTTTGGCCGGCGAACAGCAAAAGAAAGGTACGCCTACCATGGGTGGCATTATCATCATCCTGGCAATTCTGCTGCCCACCTTGCTGTTGGCTGATTTGAGCAAAGTGTATATACTATTGATGGTGTTTGCCACGCTTTGGCTGGGAATGATAGGTTTTATTGATGACTACTTGAAACTGCGGGCCAAAAAAATGGCACAGCAACAAGGTGTTACATACAAGAAAGGAGATAAGGATGGTTTGGCGGGATGGTTTAAAATACTCGGACAAATTGTTTTGGGTGTTGTAGTGGGTGCAACCTTGCTTTTCAACGACAGTATCAGTGTGTATCGCGAGTATGCGGGTAAGCAACTTCCTGCCGATACATCGGTTATTAAGCGTGTAAAACTCGACGGCAAAGAAAAAATTATGGTGAAAGCCGACGAGCCCATCACCACGATTCCTTTTGTAAAGAGTCATGAGTTTAATTATGCCAAGCTACTTCCCAAGGCCATTCGTGGCGCTACCTGGATGCTTTACATTCTCGTTGTAATATTTATTGTTACTGCAGTGTCGAATGGTGCCAATATTACGGATGGTATTGATGGGCTTGCTACTGGTGTTTCTGCCATCATATGTATTGGTCTAGGCATTTTCGCTTATGCAAGCGGTAATATTCGTGTGGCTGAATATTTGAACATCATGTACATCCCCAATTTGGGTGAGTTGTCAGTATTTATTGGCGCATTGATAGGCGCATGTGTTGGCTTTCTCTGGTATAACGCTTATCCGGCGCAGGTATTTATGGGCGATACAGGCAGTCTCATGCTGGGTGGTTTGATTGCATCTATTGCAATTGTAGTAAGAAAGGAATTGTTGATACCTATTTTTTGTGGTGTCTTTCTCATAGAAAATCTGAGTGTGGTATTGCAGGTTACTTATTTCAAGTACACCAAAAAGAAGTATGGAGAAGGCCGGAGAATATTTCTGATGAGTCCGTTGCATCATCACTATCAAAAACTAGGATATCACGAAAGTAAGATTGTGACACGCTTTTGGATTGTAACCATCCTTTGTGTGTTGCTTTCTATTGTAACACTTAAAATTCGTTAGTAGAATACATGGCGCACAAATGCTACATACTAGGAGCCGGTGAAAGCGGAGCTGGATCAGCTGTGCTTGCTGCCAAGCAAGGGTATGAAGTATTTGTAAGCGATGGTTCTGCTATTAAGGATATATACAAAAAGGAGCTTGCTGCACATGGCATTGATTTCGAAGAAGGCGGCCATGATACGGACAGGATCTTGCAGGCAGATGAAATTATGAAGAGTCCCGGTATTCCCGAAGCAGCTCCTATCATGAAGCAAATTCGCGCCAAGGGCATTCCGGTGATCAGTGAAATTGAACTGGCCTGGCGCTTTAAAGGAGCGAGTAAAATCATCGGCATTACCGGCAGCAATGGTAAAACGACCACTACTGCGCTTACTTATCATATTTGTAGGCATGCCGGACTGAACTGTGCATTGGTTGGCAATATTGGTGTAAGCATTGCTCGGCAAATTGCTCTTGACCCCAAAGAAATCTACGTTGCTGAAATCAGCAGTTTTCAACTCGATGATGTGCATGCTTTTCGTGCTGAAGTTGCGGTGTTACTTAATATCAGCGAAGATCATCTCGACAGGTATGAGTACAATTTTGGGAATTACATCGCCGCAAAATTCAAGATTGCGCAGAACCAGCACCCCGATGATTATTTCATCTATTGTGCCGATGATCCCGTAATACAGCGTACACTCAATCAATATTCTTTTATATCTAACCCATTACCATTTACCATGAAGCAAGAACCGAAAAAAGGAGCGTTTATTAAGGACGGACAGATGACTATTGCCCTAAACGATGATAAAATCGTTATGAGTGTAGAAGATTTCAAAATAAAAGGAAAACACAATCAATACAATACCATGGCAGCAGGCATTGCGGCAGCTACGCTCGGCATCAGGAAAGAAAAGATTCGCGAGGCAATTACCAGCTTCGAAAGTTTGGAGCACCGCATGGAAATGGTGGCAATGGTGAAGGGGGTAGAATATATCAATGACAGCAAAGCAACCAATATTAATTCCACTTGGTTTGCACTAGAAAGTATGAGCCGGCCAACCATTCTCATTTTGGGTGGGGTAGATAAAGGGAATGACTACAGCATTTTGCAAGAGCTGGTTCAGGAAAAGGTAAAAGCCATTATTTGTTTGGGTGTTGACAATCAAAAAATCCATCAGGCATTTGGCGGCATGGTGCCTCAAATCATCGACACCCTTTCGGCAGAAGAAGCCGTACAGGCGGCCTATCAGCTTGCAAGCAAAGGAGATGCCGTGTTGCTGAGTCCGGCCTGCGCCAGCTTCGATCTGTTTAAAAACTATGAAGACCGAGGCAATCAATTTAAAAAAGCAGTAAGATCATTATAAGCAAATGAGTGAATTAGGCAACATATCCAACAGAAGAATCCCTTCTATCGATTCTATCAGTTCCCGAACAGAGGGAGATAAGGTAATTTGGGCAACGGTAGTCCTATTGTCGATTGTTAGTTTGCTGGTGGTTTACTCGGCTACCAACTCGCTTGCCTATAAGCTTTACAAGGGCAATACCTTTATTTATCTTTTCAAGCAGTTTGCATTTATTGCATTGGGTATTATCATTATCTATTTCGCCCATCGTGTAAACTATACGGTGTATTCGGGTATTGCACGTGTGCTCTTTTTTGTTTCTATTCCGCTATTGATTTACACTTTAAAGTTTGGTACCAATTTGAACGAGGCCAACAGATGGATCAAGCTGCCTGTGATCAATATGACTTTTCAAACATCTGATCTTGCCAAGCTTGCACTGTTTATGTATTTGTCGCGCTTGCTTTCCAAGAAACAAGATGTGATTAAAGAGTTCAGAAAAGGATTTCTTCCGCTGATCCTTCCTGTGTTTGCCATTTGTGCGCTCATTGCACCGGCAAACCTTTCCACTGCATTGCTTACAGGCGGCATTAGCTTGCTGTTATTATTTATCGGCAGGGCAAATACAAAACATATTTTGGGCGTAATCGGTCTCGCGTTATTGCCATTGATATTTCTGATTGTACTTGCACGTACTTATTACGATCCGCAGGAGAAGAAAATGAAGGAATTGCCTGAAATGCTTTCCATGAAAAGGGTACCTACCTGGATCAAGCGTGTACAGGATTTTATGTATGCAAAAGAAGATGCAGCACCTTATCAGGTGCAGCAGGCAAAAATCGCTATTGCCAATGGCGGCATGCTTGGCTTAGGGCCGGGCAACAGCGAGCAGCGCAACTTTTTACCACACCCTTATTCTGATTTTATTTATGCCATTATCATTGAAGAGTACGGATTAATAGGTGGTGCATTCATCATTTTCATTTATCTGGTATTTCTATTTCGAAGCATTCGGCTATTCCGAAAATGTCCCTATGCCTTTGGTGCGTTTCTGGCACTTGCACTCAGCTTTACGCTGGTTATACAGGCCATGACCAATATGGCAGTGAATGTAAATCTGTTTCCCGTTACGGGTGTAACGCTGCCATTGGTAAGTATGGGTGGTAGCAGCTTTTTGTTTACCTGTTTATCCATTGGCATCATACTAAGTGTGGCGCGTAATGTGGAGCAGCAGGAAGGAGCAACACCTATTTCCGAACCTGTAAAACAAGATGCCGAATGAGTTTGCGCGTGATCATAGCAGGAGGAGGAACAGGCGGACATATATTCCCGGCCATTGCCATTGCCAATGCAATACGGGTAATGCGTCCGAATGCATCAATCCTTTTTGTAGGCGCAAAGGGCAAAATGGAAATGGAAAAAGTGCCCAAGGCAGGGTATCGCATTATTGGACTGGATATTGCCGGATTCAACAGAAGCTCGCTGATTAAAAATATCGGCTTGCCCTGGAAAATCATCAAAAGCTTATGGCAAACCCGCAGCATTTTCAAGGAATTTCTACCTGATGTAGTGGTAGGAGTAGGGGGCTATGCAAGCTTTCCCATGTTGCAAGCTGCGCAAAGAAAAGGCATACCCACGCTGATACAGGAACAAAATTCCTATGCAGGTAAGGCAAACAGTTTTCTTGCAAAAAAAGCAAGAGTGGTTTGCGTTGCATACGAGGGCATGCAGCGATTTTTTCCGGTAGAGAAACTGGTGCGTACCGGAAATCCGGTGCGTAAAGCAATATCTGAAAGCACTATTGCTCGAAGTGAGGCCTTAGCCTTTTTTGGATTACGCAGTGATCAGAAAGTGCTGTTGGTGATAGGCGGAAGTTTAGGCGCCAAATCGGTGAATGCCGCCATTGCAAAAGGATTGGATGCATTTACGGCAGAGGGTGTGCAGCTGATTTGGCAAACGGGTAAGCCTTTTCATGCCGAGGCATTGCAGGCAGCAGCAGGAAAACCCCATGTGAAGGTGTTTGATTTTATTGAGCAGATGGAAATGGCTTATGCAGCTGCAGATGTGGTGATATCGCGTGCAGGCGCACTCGCTATTGCCGAACTATGTGTAGCGGCAAAGCCGGTAGTGTTTGTTCCCTATCCGTTTGCAGCAGAAGATCACCAAACGGTGAATGCAGAGCAGTTGCTCGCACAAAACGCCTGCTTGATGATCAGCGATGCAGCGGCTGCTGAAAAACTGGTGCCGACTGTGCTTGCGCTGCTTAAAGATGAAAAGCAATGTGAAGTATTAAGTAACAGTATTGCGCAGCTGGGTGTGAAAGATGCCGATCAGCGAATTGCGCATGAAATTATTCGAATGTCTGGAAAATGATGAAGCTCAGCGATATTAAAAAAGTGTATTTCATCGGTGTGGGTGGCATCGGCATGAGTGCCCTCGTTCGGTTTTTTCACGAAAGAGGTGTGTCTGTCTGCGGCTATGATAAAACACCCACTGCACTTACCAGAAAGCTGGAGGAAGAGGGCATTCGCATTCATTATACCGATGATGTTTCGCTGATTCCAAAAGACGTTGAGCTGGTGGTATATACACCTGCCATTCCTGCCGATCATAAAGAATTGAATTTTTATCTCGACAATCAATATCCGGTAGTGAAGCGCAGCGATGTGCTTCAGATTGTAACGCAGGATACATTTAATGTTTGCGTTGCCGGTACGCATGGAAAAACCACCATCAGCACGATGGTTGCTCATCTGCTGCGTCATAGCGCCTATGGTTGCAATGCTTTTCTGGGAGGCATCTCCGTTAATTATGACTCTAACTACTGGAGCAGTGAACGTGAAGTGTCAGTAGTAGAAGCAGATGAATTTGATCGTTCTTTTCTTAAACTTTCTCCCGATATCGCCATTGTGAGTTCGATGGATCCGGATCATCTGGATATATATGGGAACGCCACTGCTATGGAAGAGGCTTTCATCGATTTTACACGCGGCATTAAAAAGAGCGGAAAGCTTATTTACAAGCATGGCTTAATGCGCGGCGGAGATTTGCATGCAGCTGAAAAGTACACTTATAGTTTAAAAGATACGCAAGCACATATTTTCACCACCCGCTTACAGGTAAAAGATGGCGGATATGATTTTGATATTCAATTGCCTGATCGGAAAATTGAAAACCTGGAACTAAAAGTGGGCGGATTGCACAACGTTGAAAATATGCTTGCTGCCATTGCTGCAGTAGCCATGATGGGACTGTCCTCTGAAAAAATTCGTTCAGCTGTTGCTGCCTATCGTGGTGTAAAGCGCCGTTTTGAGTATGTATTGCGTGAAGCAAACGAAGGAGTCATTTTCATTGATGATTATGCGCACCATCCCGCGGAACTGGATGCTTTGATTTCAGGTGCGCGCGATCTCTATCCCAATAGGCCGCTCACGATTGCCTTTCAACCGCATTTGTTTAGTCGTACCCGTGATTTTGCGGATGCTTTCGCAGCAAGTTTAGATAAAGCCGATGAAGTACTGCTGCTGCCAATTTATCCTGCAAGAGAGCAACCTATTGCAGGGGTAAGCAGCGATTTGATATTGGGTAAAATGAAAAATGCACAAAAGCATTTATTGAGTAAGGATGAGTTGGTTAGCTGGTGCAAAGAAAATAAACCAAGTCTCTTTATAACTGCAGGAGCAGGTGATATCGATGCGCTTCGTTTTGACATACAATCAAATTTAACCGCCTGATGCTGAAACAAAGGAAAATATATAAAGTGTTGCTGATGCTTCTCTGGATTGGCATTGGCATTGGTACAGGTGTTTTGCTGGTTGCAGCTGCCATGCATCAAAAAACCAAAAAATGTGCAGGCATTGAGGTTGAAATTGATGGCGTGAACGGAATCGCTTATGTGAGTAAACCACAAATCATTGCCCTTCTTTCCGGCGGAAATCCTAATGCGTTTGTGGGTCGTCCCATCCTGGCAATTGATTTGGAAAAAGCTGAACAAAAACTCGAACAAAATCTCTGGATCAGAAATGCTGAACTCTATTTCGACAATAAAGATTTATTGCAGGTGAAAGTAACTGAGCGCGAACCGGTAGCGCGCATCTTCACGCAGAGCGGACTCAGTTTTTATGTAGATGATACCGGGGAGTGTTTGCCCATCAACAATGAACAAGTTGCCAGAGTACCGGTGTTTACTTCGTTTCCTGCCGAAATGAATGCTTTGCGAAAGGCAGACAGTATCAAACTTCTGCAGGTGCGTGACATGGGTGCATATATGCTGCGCAATAAGTTATGGATGGCACAGATAGAACAAGTTGATCTGGTAGGCGATGCATTTGAGCTTGTTCCCAAACTTGGTAATCACATGATTTACTTCGGTGATGCTACTCAAATGGAACAAAAATTCAAGCGGCTGGAATTGTTTTACAAGCGCATCATGCGCAATACAGGCTGGAATTATTATGGTCGGATCGATTTATCATACAATAAGTTGCTGATCGCTACGCGCAGAGATCGTGAAAGTTTCTTTCAAAGCTTTGTATTGCCTTCGCGCGACAGCATCGTAATCAGTAATCAAATTGATAGCACCATGCTGCGCTACGATTCAGCATACATGCAAACGAGCACAACGGCTGCTGCAGTAGCACAAAACAAAGCAGTTCAGAAAGCAGATACAGCAGGCAAGCGCAGTGAGAAAGCGGGGTCCTCGAATACAAATGCTGTAAAGCCGAAAGCAGTTATGTCAAAAAATCAAAATCAATAAATCAGTAAACAACTAAAAACAACATACAACTATGAACGAGCAAATCACAGAAACACCGGTTATTCCGCAGTCATCGGTGAACAACAACCCCATCATTGTGGGCCTCGACATTGGTACAACCAAAATTGCAGCCATTGCCGGCAGAAAAAACGAGTTTGGCAAACTTGAAATCCTCGGTTTTGGTCGTGCGAATTCCAGCGGCGTACAGCATGGCATGGTGCTCAACATTGATCAAACCATCAAGGCTATTGAAATGGCTTTGAAGAACTGCTATGATTCCAATCCCAATCTGGAAATCAATGAAGTGTATGTCGGCATTGCCGGTCATCACATCAAATCGCTGCAAACGCGCGGCGATATTGTGCGCCAGCATAACGATGAAGAGGTTTCTCAAAAGGAAATCGATCAGCTGATCAGCGATCAGTATAAAACCTATATCCCTGCAGGCGATCAGATCATTGATGTAATTCCGCAGGAATTTACGGTTGATAATTTTCAAAATATTCCGAATCCCATCGGCTACAGTGGTGTTAAAGTGGGTGCCAATTTCCACATCATTACCGGCGATAAAAATGCGATCCGCAATATCAACCGCAGTGTTCAGAAAAGCGGACTGAAAGTGAAAGATCTGGTACTTCAGCCTTTGGCATCTGCTGCAGCAGTAATGTGCGAGCATGATTTGGAAGCGGGTGTTGCCATTGTTGACATTGGTGGTGGTACAACCGATCTGGCTGTATTTTATGAAGGCATTTTAAAGCATACTGCAGTGATTCCTTTCGGTGGCGAAAATATTACCAACGATATTAAAATGGGATTGGGCGTATTGCGCACACAGGCAGAGCAAATGAAAGTGCAGTTTGGAAGTGCTTTGTCTGATGAAGCCAAAGCAAATGCATTCATTACGATTCCCGGTATTCGCGGCATGCAACCCAAAGAAATCAGTGTGAAAAATCTGGCACACATCATTCAGGCACGTATGAGTGAAATTCTGGATTTTGTCACCTTCCATTTGAAGCAGGTAGGGCTCGATAGTCGCCTTTTGAATGGTGGTGTAGTGCTTACAGGTGGTGGATCTCAACTGAAACATTTGATTCAGCTTACTGAATATGTAACGGGACTGAATGCTCGCATCGGTTATCCGAATGAACATTTGGCAGCAGGGCATATTGATGAGTTGGCAAAGCCCGTGTATGCAACTTGTATCGGTTTGATTTTGAAAGGGTACAATGTGTTTGAAAATACACAAAACAAATTGAGGGTAAATGATTTTGATCTAGTACCGGAACAAGAGATCGGGCATACAGTGGTAGTGGATGAAGCAACCGGTACCGGAGGTGTTCATATTGGTAAGCGCAAAACCCTGAAATCGTTCATGGATTCTATTAAAGATGGACTGATTGAACTTTTCAAGGAAGAAGAAGATACCAAGTTCGTCAACAACAACTAACCAACCCATTACTACTAACCCAAATTCATAAGTATGATTCATTTTGATTTGCCTAAGGAAAAATCCTCCATCATAAAAGTTATTGGTGTAGGCGGTGGTGGCAGCAATGCCGTAAACCACATGCATGCGCTGGGCATTGATGGGGTCAACTTCATCATTTGTAATACCGATGCGCAGGCGATTGCCTCCAGCATGGTTCCCAACAAAGTACAGCTCGGTCCGCACCTTACACAGGGCCTGGGTGCCGGTGCCAATCCTGAAATTGGCAGACAGGCAACCGAAGAAAGTCTAGAAGAAATCAAGCGCATTCTGGAAGTCAATACCAAAATGGCGTTTATCACTGCAGGTATGGGTGGCGGAACCGGTACCGGCGGTGCGCCCATTATCGCAAAAATTTGTCGTGACTTAGGGATTCTTACCGTGGGTATTGTAACTACGCCCTTCGGCTATGAAGGCAAGAAGCGCATGGCACAGGCAGAAGATGGCATCAATAAACTGCGCGACTATGTAGATACATTGCTCGTGATCAGCAACGATAAGCTGCGTCATCAGTATGGAAATCTTACCATGAAAGCAGCTTTCAACAAAGCCGATAATGTTTTGTCAACCGCTGCAAAATGTATTACCGATGTAATCAACAGCACCGGACAAATCAACGTCGATTTTGCCGATGTATGTACGGTAATGAAAAACGGAGGGGTAGCTATTCTGGGCAATGCTGCAGTAAGCGGCGAAGACCGTGCACAAAAAGCCATTGAGCAGGCATTGAATTCACCGTTGCTGAACGATAGTGATATCCGTGGTGCGAAGTGGATATTGATCAACATCAATTCAGCAGAGGGTGAACATGAGTTTACCATGGATGAAGTAGATACTATTCAAAGCTATTTGTTAAGTCAGGCAGGAGAAGACACTGATGTAATTCTTGGTTTGGGCTATGATAGTTCATTGGGCGATAAGATTGGCATTACGCTCATTGCTACCGGCTTTGAGCAAAAAAATCCTTTCGAAACCAAGCAAACAGTGCAACCTGAAGTAAAGCAGGCCGCTCCTGAAAAAATTGTGATGCAGCTGGATGGTTCGCCGGTAGCCAAAAATCCTACTCCTCAGTCAACCTTGTTTGTAGAAGAAAAAACGAATATCGATCCCTTTGCACCCGTGTTGATAGAACCGATGCCAGCGCCTGTTGTTCAACCCTCACCAGTTGTGCAAGCAGAGGAAAAACTGCAGTGGGTATTGGGTGATGAAGCTGCAGATGCAGTTGCGGAGAACACCGAAGCTTCGGCACAGTCTTCTGATTCCAATGCTACTACAGAAGAAATGCCAGGTACTGTAGTGAGTGGCGGATATTTGGTAAAGCCCGCTGTGATCTACGCAGAAAATCATGAGCAAGCGGCCAAAGAGGAAATTGTGCAGGAAGAAGCTGCTTCAGTACAGCCGATCACTTTGCGTATTGTACAGGAAGAGGAAGAAACTTTTGCAATGGAGCTGATAGAAAAAGCTCCGCAGGAAGAGCGTCCGACAGTGCATGTTGAACCCGTGGCGCCTGTGCAAATGCAGGATGTTTCCGATTCAGATGAGTCAGAGCAGCAGCGCAAGAAAACGGCTGATCGGGTGAACAAACTGCGTAATCTTTCTTTCAATCTCAATGCATCTGATCCCAACAATGAGTTTGAACATGTGCCGGCCTATTTGCGTCGCAATTTGGAATTGTACAATACCATTTCACCGGCTGAAAATTTTTACAGTAACTACACTGTGCAGGCCGACGACGGAAATCAGCCGCAAATCAGTGGCATGAATCATTTTCTTGACGGTAAAAAACCCGATTGAGGTACATGCATGTAAGAATGTTGTTTTAGTTGTTCGAGGCAGCATAAGGCAATCAGCCTGTGCTGGAGATCTAAGGTTGTAGTCCCCCTGATTTTTCGGGGGGATTTTTTTTAAAAGCACACGATTAAATGAAAGCAGTTGTAAAGCATCAAAAAATTCATTGTTCTTTCACATTTACTGCGGCAGTTCTTTCTTGTTATTGCCTTTAAACCGTGAAATTTGCACCATGCAACAAAAGGATATCGAAATCAAAGATTATCAGTACGATCTGCCGGAAGGCCGAATTGCTAAATATCCGCTCGCAGAGCGCGACCTATCTAAATTGTTGGTTTACAAAAAAGGACAAATTTCTGAAACTACTTATCGTGCAATTGGAAGCCAGCTTCAAAAAGACACTTTGCTAATATTCAATAATACCAAGGTAATTGAAGCACGCATTTTTTTCGAAAAGCCTACCGGCGGTGTCATTGAAATTTTTTGTTTGGAGCCTGCATACCACGAAGAAGTGTCGCGTGGTATGAGCAGTACAGGTAAAGTTTACTGGAATTGTTTGGTAGGAGGAATTTCGAAGTGGAAGGGTTCGGTGTTGGAGAAAAAAATTCAGGCGCGGGAAAGCGAAATCGTTTTGTTTGCAGAATTGGTTGAGAAAACCGAAGATGCTTATGTGATTGCGTTTTCATGGCATCCTGCCGATCTTGCTTTTGGTGAAGTGCTGCATGCTGCGGGACTCATACCGCTTCCTCCTTATTTGCGCAGAGATGCAGAAAAAACGGATGTTGAACGATATCAAACTGTTTATGCAAAAGCCGAAGGCAGCGTAGCTGCTCCAACTGCCGGGCTGCATTTTACGCATCCGCTCTTGGAATCGCTGAGCCAAAAAGGCATCTTGCAAGAATACGTAACCCTCCATGTAGGTGCCGGTACTTTCAAGCCGGTGAAGTCGGAGAAAATCGGCGACCATACCATGCACAGTGAGTGGATACAGGTGCAATTGCGTACCATAGAAAATATCATCAACCTGCATCCGAAAGATATCATTCCGGTTGGCACCACTTCGCTGCGAACATTGGAAACACTGTATTGGATGGGCGTAAAAGCCCTGCTTCAGCCGGAGGCAACCATCTCCGATTTGGAAATAAAGCAGTGGGATGTGTATGAACTTGAAGCAGAGGGGGTATCGGTTGAGCAATCCCTGCAGGCACTCTTGGGTTGGATGAACGATCGTTCGCTTTCTGAACTGGTATGCCAAACCCAGCTTTTGATGGCGCCCGGCTATCGTGTAAAAATTGCAGATGCCCTGATTACGAATTTTCATCAGCCTGGCTCCACGCTTTTGTTGCTGGTGGCTGCATTGATCGGCGATGACTGGAAGAAGGTATATGACTATGCGCTTTCGCATGATTTCCGTTTTTTGAGTTACGGCGATGGAAGCTTGCTTTGGACAAACAAATGATTGTACGATCGCATAGAAAAACTTGCTGATTTCAGCGGAACTCTTATACCTTTGAACTCGTTTTTCTTTTGATCCCTTCTATAATCAACTGTTTGTGGGAAAACATGTTAACCAGGTTACCGGCGCAGGTCTTTTAATTGCTCTAGGTATCATTTACGGCGATATTGGAACGTCACCGCTCTATGTTTTCAACGCTATTATTAATCAGCGCGAAGTTTCTGATTTACTGATTGTCGGTTCTCTTTCATGTATCATTTGGACGCTCACCCTTCAAACCACGCTTAAATATGTTATCATGGTACTGCGTGCCGATAACAGAGGTGAGGGCGGCACATTTGCATTATATGCTTTGGTAAGGCGGCGTAGAAAATGGCTTATCATGCCTGCCATGATCGGCGGGGCTTCTCTACTGGCCGATGGCATCATCACTCCACCCATTTCCATTACCTCTGCTATTGAGGGCTTAAAAGTGTTGCCTCAGTTTCGTGATATGCCCGTAGATACCATCGTTATGATTGTATTGGGGATTCTGTCGCTCTTTTTCTTCTCGCAGCAGTTTGGTACAGGATC
This sequence comes from uncultured Chitinophagaceae bacterium, assembly GCA_964505195.1. Taxonomy (GTDB): domain Bacteria; phylum Bacteroidota; class Bacteroidia; order Chitinophagales; family Chitinophagaceae; genus CAZDGV01. The sequence goes on along the minus strand of CAZDGV010000001.1, from coordinate 17,137 downwards.
CATCGGTCGCTTTTTCGGACCATTGATGATGATTTGGTTTACTATGCTGGCCGTGCTGGGGGTGATTCACATTTTTGATGATCTCAGTATTTTCAAAGCAATCAATCCCTATTACGCGGTAGAGTTTCTTGCTACATATCCCAAAGGATTCTGGTTGCTGGGTGCGGTGTTTCTGTGTACTACCGGAGCGGAAGCTTTGTACAGCGATCTGGGCCATTGCGGCCGTGAAAATATTCGCATCAGCTGGATTTATGTAAAAACCTGTTTGCTGTTAAACTACTTCGGACAGGGCGCATCGTTGCTGAGCAAGTACAGTGGTAAAGTGATCGACGATGCATTTCGGCAGGAAACGGGATTGCATGCTTTTTATGATCTCATGCCGCATTGGTTCATTATTGCAGGCGTAGTAATTGCTACTTCTGCTACCATCATTGCCAGCCAAGCGATGATTGCAGGCGCTTTCACCCTCATTAGTGAAGCGATGCGCTTAAACCTGTGGCCCAAATTCAAGATCAACTATCCCTCTGAAGAAAAGGGACAGCTGTTTATACCTGCCATTAACCTGCTCATGTTTTTGGGCTGTGTGTTTGTGGTACTTTATTTCAGAGAGTCATCGAAAATGGAAGCGGCCTACGGACTGGCCATTATTGTTACCATGCTCATGACTACCATTCTATTTGCCAACTATCTGGTGCTGCATCGGATTAAGTCAACCTGGATTTACATTTTCCTTGTTGTATATATTATAATAGAGCTTGGTTATTTGGTTGCACTGCTCGATAAATTCCTGCATGGCGGTTACATTACTTTGGTAATTGGTGCCATGATGTTTATTGTAATGTATGTTTGGTTCCGCTCCAGAAAAATTAAAAACCGCTATGTGGAGTTCGTAAAGCTCGAGCATTATCTGCCTATGTTGCAGGAGCTGAGCAACGATATGACTGTTCAAAAGCATGCAACCCATCTTGTATATCTTACCGGTGCTACCAATCCGCGTGAAATAGAGCATAAAATCATTTACTCGATTTTAAACCGCAAACCTAAGCGTGCGGATCTGTATTGGTTTGTACATGTTGACACCCTCGATGATCCCTATACTTGCGAATATCACGTGGATACCATCATTCCCAATGAAGTGATTCGTGTTGAAATTCGCCTGGGCTTCAGAATGCAGCCGCGCATCAATCTCATGTTCCGTCGCATTGTGGAAGATATGGTTGCCAACAAGGAAGTGAATATTACCAGTCGTTATGAAAGCCTCCAACGCAATAATGTGGTGGGTGATTTCCAGTTTGTGGTGATGGAAAAATTCCTGAGTCAGGACAATGAACTTCCTTTCTGGGAAAAAATCATCATGCGCACCTACTTCGCCATTAAACGTTTTGGCCTTTCTGAGGAAAAAGGATTTGGGCTCGACCAGAGCAATGTGTCGGTTGAAAAATTCCCGCTGATTGTTGCCCCGGTGAGTACGCTGAAGCTCAAACGCATTTTCCGGGAAGGAGAAGAGGAGTATTAAAGGCTTTTCTCTTATCTTTCAACGGAATAATTCTTTTCGTTGTCGCCCACTTTGCTATACATTATTGCAGCATACCTCTTGATCATGCTGATTGCCTACCTGGTGCAGGAGCGATTTATTTTCAAGCCGGAGAAGCTGCCCGCTGACTTTGAATTTCGTTACGATGCTCCTTTTCGTGAACTGAGTTTTGATCCCGAGCCGGGAGTGCGTATTAGCGGATTGCATTTTTATGTTCCCCAACCTCTGGGATTGATTTTATATTTCCATGGTAATTCGCGCAGCATAAAAGGATGGGGTAAGTATGCCAGGGATTTTTTCCGTTATGGCTATGATGTGGTGCTGGTCGATTACCGCGGCTTCGGAAAAAGCACGGGCAAGCGCACTGAAAAAGCCCTCCGCAGCGATATGCAGTTTGTGTATGATACACTGGCTGCTCAGTATCCAGAGCAACATATTATTGTTTATGGCCGCAGTATGGGAAGCGGTTTTGCAACCCGACTGGCTTGCGATAATTCACCGCGCTATCTGATTTTGGATGCGCCTTATTACAGCTTTCGCAAAGTGGTAGAGCGTTTTTTGCCCTTTCTTCCGCTCAAATATGTATTGCGCTATCACCTGCGTACCGATCGTTGGATTCAGCGTGTGCAATGCCATACCTATATTTTGCACGGAACACGCGACAGGCTCATACCCATCCGACACAGTGAAAAACTTCGTTCTTTAAATCCAGGGCGCATCACGCTAATTGAAATTGAGGGAGGCGGACATAATAACCTGCCTTCTTTTCCCGAGTATCATAATTTTTTGAGAGATATCTTAAAACCCTGACATGTCATCAACGTTTAAAAAGCAATTCTACAGGGTATTGAAAATAGTTTTGGCGATCTATGCCGTATCGGGAATTGTGCTATGGCATCTGCAAGAGAAAATTTTGTTTCATCCTGTGCCGCTGCCAGAAGCACATACATTTCGTTTCAAACAACCTTTTAATGAATGGCTGATTCCGATAAACGACGAAAGCAAACTTCATCTGGTAAGATTTACGCTGAGTGAAAGCATTAGGCGCAAGGGTATTGTACTTTATTTTCACGGTAACCGCCAGAACATAGAACGCTATGCGCGCTATACCAACTCGTTCACACAAAATGGATACGAAGTGTGGATGATCGATTATCCCGGCTTTGGTAAAACAACAGGTAAACGAACCGAACAACGTATGTACGATGACGCTTCTCTCGTTTACACCATCGCTACAAAAAGCATTCAGGCTGATAGCATTATTATTTATGGAAAGTCGCTCGGTACCGGTGTGGCCAGTGCGTTGGCTTCAAAAAAAACCTGTCGCCGACTCATTCTTGAAACACCGTACTATAGCATCCCTTCGCTTGCCTGGTTTCATTTTCCGCTGTATCCTACTGCTCAAATGAGCAGGTTTGAGTTTCCCGTACATCGCTATCTTACAAATGTGCAGGCTCCGATCAGTATTATCCATGGCACTTATGATCGTATCATTCCATACCATCATACCCTTAAGCTGAAGCCGCTATTGCAAAAGAAAGATGAGTTTATTACCATTCCAAAGGGAGCGCACAATAACCTGAGTGATTTTTCAAGCTACCATCAAAAGCTCGATTCTTTGCTTGCTTTATAGGTATTGTAGTGTAACGCCTGCATCGCTTACTTGCAGTCGGTAGCTGCCGCCCGATACCAAGGCATAATTTTCTTTACCATGACTCACAGGAAAATCATAGCAAATGGGATAGGAGTATTCCTTCAGGTGTGATGCAATGATCTCATATACTTTTTTTCCAAAAGGTCTTTCAGTGTCTTTGCAATCGGTAAAGCCGCCGATGATCAATCCTGCTAGTTGATCTAATTTACCGCTGCGCTTAAGTTGAAGCATCATGCGGTCGATATTGTAGAGGTATTCTCCCACATCTTCCAGAAAAAGAATCTTGCCCTTTGTTTGAATATCCGATGCGGTGCCGCAAAGGTGCGCCAACAGTGCCAGGTTGCCGCCTACAAGTATTCCTTCTGCCTTTCCATATTGGTTAAAGCGATGCTGCTTACAACTGTAAACCGGTTTCTCTCCGCGCAGTATCTGCAAAAGCGACTGCACATATACATTTGAGCGCGGATTTTTTTGAAAAGCAGCAGCCATCGGTGCATGTAGGGTGGCAATGTTCAGCCGGCGATGAACATGCGCATGCAGCACCGTGATGTCACTGAAGCCGATGATCCATTTAGGTTGCTTTCGAAACTTGGTGAAATCGAGCTGATCAATGATTCTGCTTACACCGTAACCGCCTCTCCCACAAAGAATGGCTTTGATAGAGGGCTCATCGAGCATGGCTTGCATCTCAGCAAGACGCTCTTCATCGGTGCCGCTGAAATAGTTTTTGGATTTGCTGCCAAGCGTTTTCCCTACCCATACTTCGTAACCTTGCTTTTGAAGCGTTTGAATAGCTTTTGCTGCCTGGGCAGTGGGCATGTAGCCGGCCGGACAGGTAATGCCAATCACATCGCCGGGTTGTAATGCAGAGGGAATACGCATGTTTTCGGTGTTTAAAATAATCCGGGCTTAAAGGTATTTGAAATCCTGCATTTTGGCATTGGCGATAACTGCGGTATTTTTGCCGACTATAAGGAATTTTCATGTCCACACCCAAACGATATCTCATTACTGCCGCATTGCCTTATGCCAATGGTCATAAACATATTGGTCATTTGGCCGGGGCTTACTTGCCTGCCGATATTTATGTGCGCTATTTGCGCGCGCAAAAAAGAGATGTGGTATTTGTTTGCGGAAGCGATGAACACGGAACAGCCATTCCGATTCAGGCGATGAAGGAACATACTACCCCGCAGGCGATCATTGATAAATATCACGGCATCATCCAGCAGAACTTCGAAGACCTTTCTATTGCTTTTGATGTGTATCATCGCACCAGCGATCCCATTCACCACCAAACAGCTCAGGAGTTTTTCACGGCCTTGCATCAGCAAGGTGCACTGGAAGTGCAGGAAAGTGAACAGTATTACGATGAGGAAGCCAAAACTTTTTTGGCCGACAGATACATTAAAGGTACTTGTCCCTCTTGTGGGTATGAATCGGCCTATGGCGATCAATGTGAAAAATGCGGTACTGCTCTTAGTCCGAATGAACTTATAAAGCCGGTGTCAACCCTTAGCGGAAAGCCACCGGTGAAGCGTGCAACCAAACACTGGTACCTGCCGTTGAATCGTCATGAAGATTTTTTGCGCAACTGGATTTTGGAGCAACATCGCGGCGATTGGAAAACCAATGTGCTTGGACAATGCAAAAGCTGGATCGATGGCGGATTGCAGCCCCGTGCCGTTACGCGCGATTTAGACTGGGGCGTGAAAGTACCGCTCGCCGATGCCGAAGGCAAAGTGCTGTATGTTTGGTTTGATGCACCCATCGGTTATATCAGTGCTACCAAATACTGGGCGCAGCAAAATGGGAAAGACTGGGAGCCCTATTGGAAAGATCGCGATACCAAGCTGGTGCATTTTATTGGGAAGGATAACATCGTTTTTCATTGCATTATTTTTCCGGTGATGTTGCATTTGCATGGCAATATTCTTCCTGACAATGTTCCTGCCAATGAATTCATGAATTTGGAAGGGGATAAGATGAGCACCAGTCGCAACTGGAAACTCGACATGCAGGACTACATCGATGATTTCGTGAAAAAGGAAAATGGTGGTCCGCAGCTGGTAGATGCATTGCGATATTACCTCACGACTATATCGCCGGAGAGCAAAGACAGTGAGTTTACCTGGAAAGGATTTCAAGATGCGGTGAACAATGAACTGGTGGCTGTTTTTGGAAATTTTGTGAACCGCAGTTTTGTGCTGATGCATAAACTATGCAATGGCAAAGTGCCGCCGCTGCATCCGGAAGTGATGGATGAAGACAGCCTGAGCATGCTGAAGGAATTTGAGCAGGCCAAAGCAAGGGTAGAAGCACATCTTGAATCGTATCATTTTAGAGACGCTTTGTTTGAAGTGATTGATCTGGCACGCAAGGGTAATCAGTTTATGCAACGCAAAGAGCCTTGGATACTTGCCAAAACACTCGATCAACATCCCGAGCATCAGCAAAAAATTGATAACTGTCTGCATATCTGCTTGCAGCTCACTGCTAACCTTGCTATTCTCATTCATCCTTTCCTCCCCAATACGGCTCATAAAATGCTGGGTATGATGAAAGTGGTAGATAAAATGCTCGACTGGGAAAATGCAGGCAAGCAAAAATTACTCAGCACCGGATATACCTTGCGTGCGCCGGAATTGCTGTTTAGAAAAATAGAAGATGAAGAAATTGCGGTTCAGATTGAAAAGTTGAAAAGCGGCAGTTTGGCACTCGAGGCTGCAAAACAAAATGCGCAGTCTGTAAATGCTTCATCCTCCGAACAAAAAACAAAGCCCATGATTGAATTTCCCGATTTTGAAAAAATCGATCTCCGAATTGGTACCATTCAGGCAGCCGAGAAGGTTGAAAAAGCAGATAAGCTATTGAAGCTTTCGGTTGATATGGGCACAGAAGTCCGCACCATCGTGAGCGGTATTGCACAGCATTTTGAGCCGGCAGCCATTGTAGGTAAGCAGGTGGTAGTTGTAGCTAATCTGGCGCCACGCAAAATGCGCGGCATTGAAAGCAACGGCATGATTCTCCTTGCTTCTGATGCGGAAGGCAAATTGCATTTTGTTAGCCCCGAAACTATGGTACAGGCTGGTGCGCAGGTGAGTTAACGTACGTGTTAATATTTTATAAAATGCCTCCTCATTGGGAGGCATTTTTGTATGTGTAAAAAGCGAAAAACCCTAACTTCGATAAAAATAGTTGCATAACTAACTAATTTTTCTGAATATGAAACGACACATCAAAAAAATTGCGGTATTGGGAAGTGGTGTAATGGGCAGTCGCATTGCCTGTCATTTTGCAGGAGCCGGTTTGCAGGTATTACTGCTCGATATGGTTCCGAAAGGTGCAGAAGAGAGCACAAAAGCTGCTGAAAGAAATCAACTCGTAAACGATGCGCTGCAGGCTGCCATCAAAAGCAATCCTTCTCCTGTATTTACCAAAGAGGTTGCGAAGAAAATTCGTACGGGAAATTTCACCGACGATATGAAAGAGATTGCTTCAGTTGACTGGATCATTGAAGTAGTAGTTGAGCGACTAGATATCAAGCAATTGATTTTTGAGCAAGTAGAAAAATTCAGAAAGCCGGGTACGTTGGTTACTTCCAACACTTCCGGTATTCCCATTCATATGATGGCGGCGGGCAGAAGCGATGACTTCAGAAAGCATTTTTGTGGCACGCACTTTTTTAATCCGCCCCGCTATTTGCGCCTGCTCGAAATTATTCCCACGCCGGAAACCGATCCGGAAATTGTGGATTTTCTTATGCACTACGGGGATGTGATTTTGGGAAAAACCACCGTACTGTGTAAAGACACGCCTGCTTTTATTGCCAACCGCATTGGCGTTTTCAGCATCATGAATATTTTCCACCTGATGGAAAAGCAGGGGCTAACTATTGATGAAATTGATGCACTGACAGGTCCGGTGATCGGTCGTCCTAAATCTGCCACTTTCCGCACAGCGGATGTGGTGGGAATTGATACGCTGGTAAAAGTGGCCAAAGGCGTTGCGGATAATTGTCCGAAAGATGAAGCCCGCGACAAGTTCACCATCCCTGCTTGGCTCGAAACCATGGTTAGCAGTCAATGGTTAGGAGATAAAACAGGACAGGGCTTTTTCAAAAAGACGAAAACACCTGAAGGGAAAAAAGAAATCCTCACGCTCGACCTGAAAATCATGGAGTACAAACCGCGTGTAAAACCAAAGTTTGCATCCATTGAAGCGGCCAAGCCCATTGATGATTTAAAGCAGCGCATTCAAATGCTGCATGCTGCCAATGATAAGGCAGGTGAATTTTA
>CAZDGV010000001.1:0-9551 GCA_964505195.1 uncultured Chitinophagaceae bacterium | reverse complement strand
TAAAGCAGCGCATTCAAATGCTGCATGCTGCCAATGATAAGGCAGGTGAATTTTATCGTGCATTTCATTTCGGACTCTTCTCTTATATATCACATCGCATTCCGGAAATCAGCGATGAAATTTATCGTTTGGATGATGCCATGATGGCCGGCTTTGGCTGGGAAATTGGTGCGTTCGAAAGCTGGGATCTGGTAGGGGTTGCCAAAACGGTTGCTGCCATGAAAGCGGCCGGCTATGCCGTTGCACCTTGGGTAGAAACCATGTTATCATCGGGCGCAACTTCTTTCTATAAAGTTGAAAACGGAAAGCGACTTTGCTATGACGTGCAAACAAGTTCCTACAAACCATTACCCGGCGGGGAAGCGTTTATTGTAATGCGCAATTTTGAGGGACAAACCATTTGGAAGAACAGTGTTTGTCGCGCCTACCATTTAGGCGACGATGTGGTGGGACTGGAATGGAGTACTAAAATGAACAGCATCGGTGGTGAAGTGCTCGAGGGTATTCAGAAATCGGTGAGTTTGGCGGAAGAAAAATACAGAGGGCTTGTTATTGCCAACGAAGGCGCCAACTTTTCTGCAGGTGCCAATGTGGGCATGATTTTTATGCTTGCCATTGAACAGGAATACGATGAACTGGATCTTGCAATACGTATGTTCCAGCAAACCATGATGCGTTTGCGCTATTCTGCTGTTCCTACTGTTGCTGCGCCTCATGGCCTAACCCTTGGCGGAGGTTGCGAATTGAATTTGCATGTAGATAAATCATGTCCCGCAGCTGAAACCTATATCGGTTTGGTGGAATTGGGCGTGGGCTTAATTCCCGGCGGGGGAGGCACCAAAGAATTTGTTTTGCGCGCTGCCGATGAAATGCACGAAGACGAACCTGATACCATTACACTGAAAAACAGATTTCTTTCTATCGCCACCGCAAAAGTGGCCACCTCTGCACACGAGGCATTTTCCATTGGTGTTTTCCGCAAAGGACAGGATGAAGTGGTGATGAATCAGGGAAGGCGCATTGCAGAAGCAAAACGCAGCGTGCTTGAACTGAGTGAAAGCGGATACGTTATGCCCGTTCAGCGCAATGATGTGAAAGTGCTGGGTCAGTCGGCGCTGGGAGCACTCTATGCCGGCATCAACGGAATGTGGCGCGCCGGCTATGCCACCGATCACGATGTTACCGTTGCGAAGAAACTGGCCTACGTTATGTGTGGTGGTGACCTCAGTGAGCCGCGTATGGTATCGGAACAATACCTGCTTGATCTGGAGCGCGAGGCATTCCTCAGCTTATGCGGCGAGAAGAAAACACTCGAGCGCATTCAAAGCGTACTCAAAGGAGGCAAGCCCGTTCGTAACTAAATAAAAACGCAAATGCCTTTTAATTGGGTTTGAAGCAAACAAATCCGAATGAAGTTGCTTTTCATCCAATGAAATCGAGTATTTTTCGTTTTTATTACACACCATGCTCAGTGTTTCTCATCTAGTAAAGCATTACGGAAAAATACAGGCACTCAAGGGCGTTTCTTTTGAAGTGCCTGAAGGTTCTGTGTTTGGCATCCTTGGTCCCAACGGCAGTGGGAAAACAACCTTGCTCAGCATTGTATTGGGTGTGCTTTCAGCTGATGCGGGGAATTACGAATGGTTTGGCCAAACTGCTTCACCTGCGCTTCGAAAGCAAATTGGATCCCTGCTCGAAACGCCGAATTTTTATCACTATCTCTCTGCAGTCAATAATTTAAAAATCACACAAAGCATCAGCGGAAGAGGTGATCTGTCTGCCATTGAAAAAGTATTGCAGCAGGTGAATCTCTTTGAGCGTCGTCACAGTAAATTCAGCAGCTATAGTTTAGGCATGAAGCAACGCCTTGCCATTGCTGCTGCTTTGTTGGGAGATCCCAAAATATTGGTGCTCGATGAGCCTACCAATGGACTCGATCCTGTGGGTATTGCTGAAATCAGATCGCTGATATTGGCGCTGCGCGATAAAGGACATACCATCATCATGGCCAGTCACCTCCTCGATGAGGTGGAAAAAGTATGCAGTCATGTTGCCATTTTGAAAACGGGCACATTGGTTGCCTGTGGTGCAGTGCAGGATGTGCTGGCGCAGGAAGACATGGTGGAATTGGCTGCCTCCGATTTGAAGGAGCTTGCTGCATTGCTTCAGCGTATGCCCGGTGTTCATTCGGTATCGGTTTCAGCGCAAACTGTTTCCATCAGTTTACCCAGGGGCAGTGCGCGCCTGGATGAGATCAACCGTTATTGCTTTGAAAATGGAATAGTGCTCACTCATTTGATGTTGAAGCGCAAACGCCTTGAAGAAAAATTTTTCGAACTCACCCATACATGAAACTTGAAGTATGATGCACGTTTTTCGCACCGAGTGGTTGAAGATTAAAAATTATCCTGGCTTCTGGCTTTTGCTGGGTTTAACGGTCTTGTCATATCCGGGCATCAACTACCTTTTTTACAGCATTTACAAGGCGCAGGTTGCCAAGCAGGATACGGCGGGCATGCTGGTGAATATGCTGGTAGGCAATCCGTTCACTTTTCCGGAAGTATTTAGAACCGTAGCCTATGCATCCTCCATCTTCATTTTTATTCCGGCCATTCTCATCATCATGCTCATCACCAATGAGTACACTTATAAAACGCATCGTCAGAACATCATCGACGGCTGGAGCCGACAGCAGTTCATGCTTGGAAAGTTCATTGATGTGGTCATTATAACACTCATCATCACCGGCATATATTTGATGGTTACGCTGGGCATAGGTTATTTCAACCTTGAGGCATCGAATGCGGAAAAGAAATGGTCGCTTCTGCATTACACCGGGCTCTTTGGTCTGCAGGTTTTTTCGCAGTTGAGCTTTGCATTTATGATTGGTATGATCTTAAGAAGATCTTTTATTGCACTCAGTGTTTTTATTTTTTATGCTTTCATTTTTGAACAGATTCTCGCCGGGCTTGCCCGCTGGAAGTTGGAAGGTGCGGGCAGATTTTTATTATTGGAAGTGTCAGATATGCTTACGCCTGTACCTGCTTTTTTAGGTCGGCTCGATGAAGCTTCCTATACGCGTTCACTCTCTTTGGTATCGCAGCATGTTTGGCTTACCCTGCTTTACACGCTCGTTTTTTGGGGAATCAGTTTGCTCGTATTCCGCAAGCGCGATCTTTGATCTGCTTCCATTGGCAGCATTACTATTTTTTCTTCTCAACCAATGCTTGCAGCGCGGCATCAATGCCCGGATATTGAAACACAAATCCTGCATTTTTGATTTTTTCAGCACTTGCTGTACAGCTTTTCAAAACTTCTATACTCATTTCGCCCAGTACAATCCTTAACACCCATGCGGGTACATGCATGGGTATAAAAAAAGATCCTTTCATTACTTGTGCCAGTTGCAAGGTGAGCGTGCGGTTGCTCACGGGCTTGGGTGCCACCGCATTATATGTGCCCTGCATCTGTTCCTGCTTAATGGCGTAAACAAACATGCGACAGAGATCGTCGATATGAATCCAGCTGATCATTTGCTTTCCATCACCCAACACACCTGCTATGCCCATGCGGATCGGTTTCATAAATTCTGCCAATGCCCCGCCTGCTGTGCTCAGCACTATGCCAATGCGTAACTTAACCAGTCTAATGCCCATTGCTGTTAGCGGATCTACGCTTGCTTCCCATTGGCGACAGGTATCGCCCAGAAAATCATGTGCAGCAGGGGCGTTTTCATCGAAGATGATTCCGTTATCGGGGCCATACCATCCGATGGCAGATGCCGATATAACGGCTTTTACTCGGTGTTGGGTTTCTTTCAAGGTTTTCACCAGCAATGCCCCGCTGTTTACCCGGCTATCTCTGATTTCCTGCTTTCTTTTTTCTGTCCATCTTTTTTCTGCCACGCCGGCACCCGCCAGGTGAATGATATAATCGCTTTCTGCAATGGCTGCCGCATCAAGGGTTTGATTCTCCGGATCCCATCCCGCATAGCGGATCTTGCCCGTACCGCTTTTTAAGGAAGGATTGCGGGTTAATATGATCACATCAAAGCCGGCTTCGGTTAAATGTGAAATGAGTCTTTTACCAACCATGCCGGTGCCGCCGGTGATGCAAATTGTTGCCATCTCTTACTATTTTATGCAATTTAACTTTTTAACGGGGCGTTATCAGGGAAATAAAGGCATTCAACGTACTTTTAAATCGAATTGTTCAGATATGAGTAGTAGATTTTTATCGATACTGGCGATTGTTGTGCTGTCGCTCAATGCAAATGCACAGCGTATTTTCTATTCTGAAGCTGATCGCGATGATACGCGTCAGCTGAAATTTGAGATACTGGGTAAGTTTCAAAACCAGTATCTGGTATATAAAAACATGCGCAATCGGCATTCCATTGCGGTGTACACACCTGAAATGCAGCAAAAGGAAAAAGTGGAGCTCGACTTCATCCCCGAACGCACTTTTAATGTTGAAGTGTTTACCTATTCTGATTTTTCCGTACTCATTTATCAGTATCAGCGACGCAATGTGGTGTATTGCATGGGGGTGAAAATTGGAGCAGACGGAAAGAAAATTGGTGAGCCGCTGCAAATTGATACGACAGATGTAGGTGCTTTTGGTGATAGTAAAATTTATTCCGTGATTGCCAGCGACGACCGCCAGAAAATCATGGTGTTCAAAATCAAAGGACGCGAACGCGATCAGATGACTGTGAACACCTTGTTGCTGAGTCAAAACCTCATTCCCTTGCGCCGCTCACGCTTTGATTATGTGTTGGAAAGCAGCCGTGAAAATATTGCCGATTTTTATTTGGATAATGAGGGTAATTTTTTGTTTACCCATGTAGGTCGCCCGGCACAACGTGAATACATTAATAAGCTTAAGTTAGTGGTGTTGCCTGCCTATGGCGATACGCTGCGCTCTTTACCGCTGCAGCTCGACGATATTTTGCTAGATGAAGCAAGGATTAAAGTGGACAACCTTAACAAGCGCTATATCGTGCTATCTTATTTTTCCAAAGCGCGTCGTGGTCAGGTGGAAGGACTTTATGTTGCTATGACTGATCAAAATTTGGAAGGCAATACCATTGAGCGCGCAATTTTATTTGATCAGGATTTCCGAAATCTTGCCAAAGGCGAAAGCAGCACCAAGCTCGCATTCAACGATTATTTTCTCAAACATTTCATTGTAAAAAAAGACGGTGGCATTTTGGTTACCGGCGAAGCCGTTTATACCAATCAGCGTAACGGCATGAACCGTTGGGATATGATGTCGCCCTGGATGTGGGGCAATCCCTGGGGTATGCCCGGATTTATGCCCTGGAGTGCCTGGAACAACTGGGGCTGGAGCCCCTGGGGTTGGGGCGGTATGGGCATGGGCGGCTGGGGTATGCCCGGAATGCGCGGTCCTATATCAACCCGCTACTATGCTGATAATGTAATGGTACTTTCCCTTGATGCCAGTGCCCGGCTGCAGTGGAGTAATGTGATCAACAAATCGCAGTACGACGACGAAACCGACCATATGCTTTCTTATCAAATTATGAATGTGGGCGGTGAATTGTTTTTTCTTTACAACGAATGGCAACGCAGAACACCCATGCTCTCCGCCCAGTCGGTAAAGCCCGATGGCAAGGTTGACCGTCAGCCGCCGCTGAAAAGTTTAGACAGGGGGTATGAATTCATGATTCGTTTTGGAAAACAGGTATCGGCACGTGAAATGCTCGTTCCCTGCATGTATCGCAACAGCTTTGTTTTTGCGCGCATCGAGTTCTGATAATTATTTGGAAAGTTGCAATTGTTTCCAAATGTTTGCAATTGAACCACCTTACTGTGATCAGAGTTTTTTCGGGTAACAATCCGTTCAATATTATCATTTTGTTTTTCCTTGGCATATTGCTGAGGATGCCGTATTTCTCAGACGCATCCCTAACTTACTCGGGTGCAGAAGCAGGCTTGCTCTACCAGCATTTGTTTCAGTGGCTGCAGGCAGCATCGGCTTACTTTTCCGGAATCCACGCAGCCATTGCTTATTTGTTGGTGTTTTTGCAGGCCATCATTCTCAACAGTTATGTAAACGATCAAAAACTTTTTTCTCAACCGCATTATATAACAGCATTTTGCTATCTGCTCATCAGCAGCATGTTTCCGGAATGGACTGTTTTTTCTCCCGGTCTCGTCATCAATACTTTTTTGGTTTGGGCATGGGCAAAAATGGCAGGACTTTATCTGCATTCCAAACCGAAAACAGCGCTCTTCAATCTTGGTTTGGGTTTTGGCATTTGTTCATTTGTTTATTTTCAGTCGGTTTACCTGATGCTATTGCTTTTTGTAGCCCTCTTTATTTTTCGTCCGTTTCAGGTTACAGAATGGCTGGTGAGCATCATGGGCTTGCTGACACCCTATTATTTTCTGCTGATTTATTTTTTTGTGTGGGGCAAGTGGGATCAGGTGATGGAGGTAATACCGCCGCAGGTAATAGGATTGCCTGCTCTCTTTATGAGTAATCCGATGTGGGTTACTGCATTGGTTTTAATCATTCCGCTAATAGTGGGCTGGTGGATGAGCATTCGGAATTTACCCCGCCTGGTGGTGCAGCTCCGCAAAACCTGGTCGTTCATGTTCTTTTACTTGCTGGTTTCGCTGCTCATACCCTTTGTAAATACGGATGATGGCTTGGAAGCATGGATGCTTGCCCTGGTGCCGGTAAGTGTGTATCATACTGCCTTTTACCATTTCCCCCACAGCAAAAGCACCGTAGGGTGGATGGCCTGGCTCAGCATCGGCTGGATGCTGGTAAATTATCTATTTCTTTCCCCTTAAAGCAAGGTGAATCTTTTACCTTTGCGCTACACCGCAAAAGGCCTGAAACCGGCTTGGTATCAATCTTTGCGGTCCTATAACCATCAGCAAATGAAATTCGGAATTGTTGTTTTCCCGGGCTCCAACTGTGATAGAGATATGCAGGATGCCCTTCAGCACGATTTGAATCAGGAAGTGATCATGCTTTGGCATAAGGATCGCGATTTGAGCATGTTTTCAACCGAGGACTGCATCGTATTGCCCGGTGGTTTTTCGTATGGCGACTATCTGCGTTGTGGTGCCATTGCGCGTTTTAGCCCCATGATGCAACAGGTAATTGCTTTTGCCAACAAAGGAGGTAAGGTGTTGGGCGTTTGCAATGGTTTTCAGATTCTCTGCGAATCGCATTTGCTTCCCGGCGTATTACTACGCAATGCCAACCAACAGTTTATTTGCAAAAATGTGCACCTCACCGGCGCAGGCGGTACGGGGCTCACCATTCCCATTGCACACGGCGAAGGTCGTTACTATGCCGATGAAGCCACCTTGGATACATTGGAAAAAAATGAGCAGATCATCTATCGTTATTCCACTTCCTCTGGTGCAATTACACCGGAAGCCAATCCCAACGGCGCCATCCGTAATATTGCCGGCATCCGCAATGCTGCAGGCAATGTGTTTGGCATGATGCCACACCCCGAGCGTGCGAGTAGCGAAGTGCTAGGCAATACCGATGGGAAAAAAGTATTTGAAGCTCTGTTGTTGAACTAATTCTTGCGGTGGGTTTTGTGCAAAACAAATGTGAAATATTGTTTTTGTGACCAACAGCACTATTCATATGCACGATCTTGCTAAAATTTGCAAAACTTCATTTTAAAACATTCAAATGCGTTCTATTTTATTTCTTCTTGTTTTATTAACTGCAGGCAATGGCCTTGCTGTTGCGCAAAATTCCGGTAAGGTTAACTGGACGTACAGTGCTAAAAAAATCGCAGCCAACAAGTATGAAATTATTTTATCCGCCGCAATACAGCGTGGCTGGCATTTGTACAGTCAGAAACAAAGCGAAGATGCCATCGCTTTGCCTACGGAAATACGTTTTGTAAACAATCCGCTGGTAGTAAAGCAAGGTGCTGTACAGGAAAGAGGAAAGTTGATTGCCACATTTGATAAGGCAACTAATTCCAACTCGCGTTTTTATTCCGATAAAGTAGATTTTGTGCAGACGGTAACGCTGAAAGCCAATGTAAAGACAACCGTATCGGGCGAAGTGGAGTTTATGGTATGCGACGATAAGCAATGCCTTCCACCTGAGCGTGTCAAGTTTTCAGTTAAACTGTAACAGCGTTTTTCTGCTGCGTTAAAAAATCTTATCAGGGTTCATAAATACTGCTGTATGAAATATTTTTTTTCGATCCTCTTCCTGCTCTTCACACCTTTTATGTTGGGTGCGCAGGAGTCGCTCAGTTGGCAAAGCAGCAGTAAAAAGATTTCGGAAGGAGTATATGAGCTAAGTTTTACTACGACTGTTCCCGCAGGAAATTTTATTTATTTGTCAGCTGCTGGCAGCGAAGGTCCGGAAGCATTTCAAATGCTTTTGAACGATACTAGCATTCAGGTGCTGGGTAATCCACAAGCTAATAAGGGTGTAAGGTCGTACGGCGATCCATTGTTTGAAGGCATGTCGGTACAAATTGCCGAAGGTGGCTTCATCATCACGCAACAAATACAATGCAAAGGAGTGGTGCCCGCAAGTTTGCGTGGTAAAATCATTTATACCGAAGGGGGTAAGGATGTTTTTTTGCCCGGACAGGAATATAGTTTTGATATAGGTTTAGAAGGTGGTACGGAGCTTGCACCTCTAACCCGCCTTCGCATTCCAAGCATCGATATCAATCAACCCATTGTAAAATGTGGAGATACTGCTACAGCAGAAAGCGACAACAGTTTGTGGGGATTGTTCGTGCTTGGTTTTTTAGGTGGATTAATTGCGTTGTTAACGCCCTGTGTGTTTCCCATGGTGCCGCTTACAGTTTCCTTTTTTACAAAGAAGGCAGAAGACAAGCGAAAAGGTGTGAGCAATGCATTGCTATATGGGCTATTTATTTTTTTGATTTACATTTTGCTCAGTCTTCCATTTCATTTCTTAGACACCATTAATCCCGAGATCCTCAATAATATATCCACCAACGTGGTATTGAATATTGTCTTCTTTGTGGTGTTTCTGTTTTTTGCTTTTTCTTTCTTCGGGTATTATGAAATTTCTCTGCCTGCTTCTTTCGCCAATCGTATGGATGCCAAATCAGGCGTGGGCAATCTTTCAGGGATCTTTTTTATGGCGCTGACGCTGGCGCTGGTTTCTTTTTCCTGCACTGGTCCCATATTGGGTTCGCTGTTGGCAGGTTCTTTGTCGAGCGATGGTGGTGCCATGCAGCTCACCTCCGGCATGGCAGGTTTCGGACTGGCACTTGCATTGCCTTTTGCATTGTTTGCTCTTTTCCCGCACTGGCTCAACCGTTTGCCCAAATCGGGCGGTTGGCTTACCACGGTGAAAGTGGTGTTGGGCTTTTTAGAACTTGCACTGGCATTTAAGTTTTTATCGAATGCCGATTTAGTAAAACACTGGGGGCTATTAAAGCGCGAAGTATTTGTCGCCATTTGGATTGTAATTGGCATTGCAACGGTATTGTATTTGTGGGGCAGGATTCGTTTTCCGCACGAAGCACCGGTGCAGAAGCTCAGTAAGGG